>CAIRZB010000043.1 GCA_903882935.1 uncultured Parafilimonas sp.
AATACCACTTCAGGTTCAACAGGAGAAATGCAATGGCGGGTACTTTTAATGCACTAATTGAACGTATGATGCAAGCCCCGCCTATACGTTTAGAAAATATTCAAAAACGAAGTGCGACCTAAGTGCTAATTCCTATAAAATCATTTTTACAATTAGTTTTTCTGATATTGTATTGGCTTTCCGGGTTTTGTGCATTGTCAAAACCTAGCATTAGTGAAAAGACTGGAAAGGCTATCAAATGCACAGGTTTCATAAGTTGTTGAGTTGAATAGTGAAAATACCTTTAATTTTTCCAGTAACCAAATAAGTTCACGCCACATTGACATCGCACATTCTTGCCCAATCGCCACATTTCGCATACAGCCATCTCAAAAAAATGTAGTTCTTTTGCGGCCATGATACCTTTTGAGACCATCGACAAAACTTGGACCTTGTTTTTAGACCGCGACGGCGTGCTTAACCGCGATAAGGAAGGCGATTACATACGCAACGTGGGTGAGTTTGTGTTGCTTGCAGGTGCTGCCAAGGCCGTGGCCATATTTAATAAAATATTCGGTATTACCGTAGTAGCCACCAACCAAAAAGGGGTAGGCAAGGGGCTGATGACCTTGGACGACCTTGGCGGCATACACGATTTGTTGCAGCAACACCTACAGGCCGCCGGTGGCACCATTGACAAAATATACTTTGCCCCCGATTTGGACAACGACAGCCCCAACCGCAAGCCTAACCATGGCATGGCTTTGCAAGCGCAGCGGGATTACCCCCAGATTAACTTTGGCAAAAGCATTATGGTGGGCAACCGCCTTAGCGATATGCAGTTTGGGCGAAATGCGGGCATGTACACCGTTTTTGTGGCCACCACGCACCCCGAAACCCCTTTTCCCGACCCGTTGATTGATGCCCGATACGACAGCCTAATTGATTTTGCCGAACATTTGGCCTTAACAAAACACTAAATTTAGGTACCAGCAAAATATACCCCTTGTTTTAGCGTACACAACATTGTACACTGTTTTTTCGTTAAAAAGGCCTTACTGTATGAATAAATTACCCATCGCCTTATTATTATTGTTGTGCACGTATGCACAGGCACAAAACATAACGCCTGCCAACCAAAAGGCCCTAAAAGGCATTGAAACCAAGCTGCAACACTATGCCGACCAAATGGTGTTAGACACCATAGCTGTAAACCGCTTTTCGGCAGACAGCGCGTTTGTAAAAAACATGGTTACGGCACTGCGGGTACAGGGTTCGTTCAATTACAGGTTTGACAGCATCAAAACAGTGGCTAAGCTTTACCCACCAGACAGCAGTTTTAGGATATTTACCTGGGAGTTGCAGCGCGACGAGGGCTATTTTCGCCAGCAGGGGTTTATACAAATGAAAACGGCGGACGGCAGCCTAAAGCTTTACCCCCTGTTTGATGCCAGCGACTATGGCGGCATTAACCTTACCGATTCAGTAAGGGGTGCCCGCAACTGGATAGGGGCCATTTATTACGGCATAGTGGCCAAGCAATATAACGGCCAAACCTATTATACCTTATTTGGTTTAGATGACAACGACATACTAACCACCCGCAAGTGGATTGACGTACTTACGTTTGATGCCGCAGGCCAGCCCCGGTTTGGCGCACCTGTGTTTGATTACAAGGAAGACAGCCTAAAGGCACCCCAGCCCGCTTACCGTTTTTTAATGGAGTTTAAAAAAGATGCGAATGTGCGCATGGTGTACGACCCTGCCATGGATATGATAATTTTTGAACACCTGATAAGCGAAAACAGCCAGTTATGGCGGAAAGACACCTTAATACCCGACGGCGATTACGAAGGCTTTACCTGGACCAATGGCAAATGGGTACAGGTGGAGAAAGTGTTTACCCAAAAACTATTAGACGGCCAGGCCCCCGCGCCCAAACCTTTCTACGATGCCAACGGCAACCCGATACAGCCGGTGCAGTAGGGGGGCGTTCGCCTGTGTACGGACAAAAATCTTACTCCTATTGGTGAATTGTAATAAAATAATTTACAGAAGATACTTTGTCGTTTTTGTTAGGTAATCTATATCAATATAAAAGCTAAGTATTCCAATAGTAATTATCTTTTTTATCTACAGTAATTTGTTCTAAGGTATTATCTGCGCTAAATTCCTATAGTTTTTTATCAAAAGAGAATTGAAAAACCGAAAATTATATTAACTTACCATTTTTAATCCTAATACAATTTCGAAACTAAAATAGTATGGCAAAATATTTAAGAACCTCGGGAATTTCCGCCGCCCTTGAAGAACTTATACGGGAAGCCCGCGAACGTCTTTACATAATTAGCCCCTATCTGAAGCTTTCTGATAATGTAAAGGAACTCCTTAATGACAAGGAAAGAGAGAAGTCTGAAGTAAGAATTATTTTTGGAAAGCAAGAACTTAACCCAACTGAAATGAGTTTCTTGCAGAATCTAAAGTATGTCAGACTTTATTTTTATAAAAACCTGCATGCAAAGTGTTATTTGAATGAAAAGAAATTAATTATTTCTTCCATGAATTTGTATGAATTCTCACAACAGAACAATAGGGAAATGGGCGTTTTAATTGAGCGAGAGAATGATGGTGACAAACAAGTTTATGAAGATGCTTGGCGGGATATTGAATCTATACTAAACAATGCCACTGATTTTGCTTACATTGAAGCTCCCAAAGAAGTCGAAAAAATAAAAGACGAACCATTAAAACATGCATCATTACCAAAAATTGAAATTAAAAGGACTCACGATATTCAAACAGGTTATTGTATACGAACTGGTATTTCAATTCCCTTTAACGTTGAGAAACCTATGGGATATGAAGCATATAAATCTTGGAGTAAATTTAATGACCCTAATTATCCTGAGAAGTTCTGCCACTTTTCAGGGGAACAGTCTAATGGCGAGACAAGTGTAAATAAGCCCATACTTAAAATGAATTGGAAAAAAGCTAAAGAAGTTTTCAACCTGTAAAGAGAGAAAAGCCTTATAAGGTTTATAATCTATTAGGCACTTTTTGGTTCGGTGCATTAAATGGGCGATACTACCCCCTCAGGTCAATTATATAAAGTTCGGCGAATTAATATCGGTGCCGAGGAGAGTTGACTCCCCAACGAGCGCGTTCAATACGCTTCCTAATGCGTAAATACTATCATCTCAACATCCATTGCTTGGCATCTTTTAAAACTTTCCCGAATGTTTTTTAGCATGTCTTGTACTTCGTCAAACTCGTCGTTGTCAAAATCTGTTTTGGCTTCATCAATGTCAACCTTGTCCATTACTGCATTGATATGGTTAATATCTTTTTTGGAGTAGCAATAAATAGCTGGAAAGTCGTTGATTTGGGGAATGTCAAATACCTGATGTACTTCAAACATATCGCTCAAGTTAATTTGTATTCCTTTTGCCTCGATAATCGAAACGGCCTCTTCCCAATCACGGCCATAATAAAAGCCATCGCAAAAGGGCAATAGGTGTTCCCCCAAATAATCACAAATTACCAGCAGCACATAGCCGTAGGCATGCCCCATATTCTTGTTTAGCCCAGATGGGGAAGTAATGGTAGGGGATGGCTTTTTAAAACCCCAAAAATTTCTTGTTGGTTTTGCCTCAGGCGCAGTCCTGTTTTCTGGTTTTACATAGTTGAAAATAATATCCTTGAGTATTTCATCAAAATTATAGGCATACTCGGTGCCAGAAAAGAAGTCTGGGTTGGCGTAATGCTCGTATAGGTCGGCTGTTTTTATCTTTTCAAAAAGGTCATGGTCTTTACAACCAAATACATTTTTTGCTTTTAAAATATCAACTGCAAATGGTATCGCATACATGCCCATACAGTGGTAGCTTTGAAGGATTTATAATTGGTAAATCAATCAAAACTACTGTTTTTTACAGGTATTCTATTGTGTAATTATTGGCGTAAGCAGCATTAAGATTTTACTTTCTTTGGTAGCGCTTTCTTCTCCATATTTTCCTTCAACCTTGCTTTTACAATTTTCTTTACCAAGGCGGTTGGTATCGGTTTGTCCAGTGTAAATTGTATGGTGCCTTTAGATGTTTTAAAGGCCTTCAAGTATTCTTTAAACAGCTCCGTAAATATCGGGTTCATCACAAAAAAAACTACAATGCTTTTCAAAGGCGGCAAAGCCCACCAGCAGACCATGGTATTTAAATGCCGGTATTTGGTAACTAATGGCCTCCTCGGCATCGGGCACAACTGATTTTATAATTTGCCGCAGTTTTTCAAGGGCAGCCCTAACCGTTTCTGTTTGCAAGGCAAGGTATTCGTCAATAGTAGTGGCAGGCCTACGGTGGGAGGATGCTTGCATCTGTTTATTTTTATTAACGCAATTATTGTCTTTCATCCACAGAACGGAAGGTTCTAAAAAGCATAAAAAACATAATGTAAATCTTTGTAAATACGTTTCCGTAATGCTGTGGCTACCCACCCACCAGTGCCTTCTCAATTTTAACCAGTGATTGTTCCATCCCCATTTTGGCCATTTTCATCATGTTCCCCGGCAGCCAGCCAAATTGTGTTACGGTTAATTCGGTGGTTCCGTCGCCTAAGTCTTTAAAAGCGATTATCTGGTGCTGGTCTTGCGGAAAGTCAGGGGGCATGCCAATAACTGATGGGTCAATCTTATTGCCCTGCTCATCGGCTAGGTTGTGTATAAATTCCAGCTTTAGCAAGGGTATAATTTGTGTGTACGCCCACGTGCTGTACATATCCTGCCCGCCAAATGATGCTGGGGCCCGCATGCAAATGATGGAAGTGCCGCCAACCCTAAGGTCTATCCTGGCACTGGGGCAAGTAAACATATCAGGCCCCCACCATTTCATTATTAACTCGGGGTCTGTCCATGTGCGCCATACCAATGCAACCGGCGCTTTGAAGATGTGTTTAAAAACCAAATCGGTTTTATTTGTCGTATTATCGCTCATGGGGCAATCTTTAGTGTGCTATTCTTTGTCGTAAGCCTATTGCAAGTCTTTTATGATGATTTTTTCCATCTTCATCTTGGCTGCCATTACATTTTTGCTTTTAACGGGGTTGCCTGTGTACATTAACTCACCCAACGCATTGGGTATAATTTGCCAGGTTACGCCAAACTTATCGTCGAGCCAGCCGCACCGGGATGTTTTGCCACCTTCGCCCAGCTTTTCCCATAAGTAGTCTACTTCCTCCTGCGTGGTGCATTTTACAAAAAATGAAGTGGCGGGGGAGAACTTATAGTGGGGGCCGCCGTCTAATGCCATAAACTCCATTCCATTCAACCTAAAGGTTGCGGTCATCATGTTTGGCCCTAAACGGTTTATGCTCACAATTTTTGAGTCTTTAAAAACGGAAGTATAAAAATGCACCGCTTCTTCCACCTTGCCGTCAAACCAAAGAAAGGGCGTAATCTTTTGTGCGGTGTTACTTATTTGCATGAGTCGGTTATTTAATTGGTTGTTTTATGCGTAAAAAATCAGCAATCGTATTTTATTAGTTACCGGTACGCTGGCGCCGGTAATAATGTGCCATCACGTAAGGCCGCAATTAGCTGCTGCCTTCAAACAGTGCAGCGGTTGCCCGTCAAATATAGCTTTTCGCGCGTAAATGTAAAGGGTTATTAGTTAACAGCCCTTGGCAAAGCATATTTCAATAAAATCGTAAAGGCTTCAACCAAGGGCCAATATAGCAGGTGCTCTCCCTTGGGGGCCAACCTTAAGTTTTGCTTAGGCAGGTTTAAAAAGCCGTTAATGATTGCTATACTGCTTTTAGATTGGCTTACCTTGTGCTTTGGCCAGCTTTTTGGACTGGTGAAGAATGATGCTTGCCTATTGGATTGCCTATGCTATTTTGAAGTGCCATTTTTTTATATAAAAACCTGTCTTCGCTTTTTTATCGAGTACGCGTTTTGGCGTGGGCGTTTGAATACACGTGTAGAATAAAATTGACTGGTATGAACTTACTATTAGAAAAACAACTGAACCAATATGCTATTGAACCGGGTAGCAAAATGCCCGAAGGGTTTGACGGTTTATTGGAGTGCATAAGCCAAACCTATAGCAGTTTCGAAAACGCATTACAAACTTGTTACCAACAAAAAAACGAGCTAAGCAATTGGCTTAAAAAAGAAAGGCAGGAGATTTGCCGGCGCGAAAAACACCTGGCCCTCAGCCAGCAGATTGCCCGTGTAGGCAGTTGGGAGATAGTGCTGGAAGATATGGAGAAACTAGAACAGAATCATGTTTACTGTTCTGACGAAACTTATCGCATTTTGGGCCTTGAGCCAGGTGAAATTGATGTAACCGGGGCGTTTATTATGGGTAAAGTGCACCCAAACGATCGGCAGGCTGTTGATGAGGCTATGCTTGCCGCAATTAAAACAGGCGCATACTTTAACGTGCAGCACAGGCTGCTGGTAGAGAACGGCGTTGAAAAAATAGTGCATGCCTTAGCCGAGGTAACAAAAACAGAGGGCGAGGGGCAGCCGATAGTTATTACCGGCACTTTGCAAGATATTACCACGGAGAGCATTGCAAAAGCGAATTTGGAAAAAAACAGCCATGAAATAAACATGTTATTTGAAAACATGGAGGAAGGCTTTTTTTCGGTGGATGTGGTAAACAACCAAGTGTTGCAAATATCTAAAGCCTGCGAAAAAATTTGGGGCTACCCCAAACAGGCTTTTATTGAAAACCCGTACTTGTGGCAACAGGTAGTGGTAGAGGAAGACAAGCCGGCGGTAGCAGAAAGTTTTGCCGCATGCCAAAATGGGCTGGCAGTTACCCATGCGTACCGCATATTACACAAAAACGGGTCTACACGCTGGCTTCAATCAAAAATAATCCCCACCGTAAACAGCGAGGGAGTGCTGTTGCGCATAGACGGGATGATAGCCGACATTACAGAACGGAAAGAAGCGGAAAAGACTATTGCAGACAATGAACTAACAAACCGTATTTTTTTTGAACAAAGCCTAGCTGCTATTTACCGAACTACCATAACAGGTGAAATTATTTATTGCAATATGGCGTTTGCCAATATGCTTGGGTTTAATTCACCAAACGAATTGGTGCATCAAAATATCACAGATTTTTACCTGTGTAAGCCAGATAGCGATACCTTTTTTACCGGCTTGCGGGAACGTAAAGCCTTGGTTGATATTAATTTGCCCCTGAAGCACCGAAATGGTAGCATTTTGCATGTGCTGGAAAATTCGGCCATTTATGTTGACCCTGCTACCGGTATTGAATATTGCGATGGGATAATGATAAACATTACCGAGCGTAAAAAAGCAGAAGATAAATTGTATGCCAGCGAAAAGCGTTACCGGCAAATTGTGGAAACCGCGCAGGAAGGCATTTGGACGATTGACGAGCGCGAACAAACGAATTTTGTAAACAAAAAAATATGTGACATACTTGAATACAGCCCGGAAGAAATGATGGGAAAAGGGTTGTACGATTTTATGGATGAGGAAGGTAAAAAATATGCGATCGCATGCATGGAGCGGCGCAGAAAAGGTTCAAAAGAAAACCTCGACATTAGGTACATAACCAAAACAGGCAGGGAAGTATGGGCCAATATATCGGCCAACCCCATCATTGATGATGATGGCACTTACCGGGGTGCATTGGCTATGGTTACCGATATTACCGATAGAAAGCACCATGATGAGCTGCTGCAAAAATCAGAGGCCAACTTGCGTACCATCTTTGACCACGCTGATTCGTCGTTTTTGTTGTTGGATGCTGATTTTAAAATAATCTCCTTTAATGCCATGGCCCAAACTGCCATGTTGCAGCAAGCTGACCTGCCATTGAGGGCTGGGGAACACCTTTTGGCATTTGTGACTGCGGAAAGGCAGCCCGCCATTAAAGACATTCTACAAAGGGTTGTAAACGGCGAAACGGTGTCATACCAAATATGCCTAACGCCGCCAGGGGGTGTTAGCAAATGGTATGATGTTAAATGGGTAGGCGTTCCCTACACGGGCCACACCACTAAATGGGGTATTATGGTATCTGGTAAGGATGTAACGCAGGAAAAGATAATCAGCTTGGAAAGGGAGCGGATGACCACCGACCTTGTTCAGCGCAACAAAGACTTGCAGCAGTTTAATTATATAGTGTCGCACAATTTGCGTGCGCCAGTAGCAAACATCATGGGCTTAACGTCTTTACTGGCCGATGATGGAGGGGACGCGGAATTTAAAAGGGAACTGGTTAAAGGGCTGGGTGTCTCTATTAAAAACCTTGACGGTATTATAAAAGACCTTAGCCATATTTTACAGGTGAGAGAGCAGCGCATACACGAAAGTAAAGAAGACGTAATGTTAACCCAGTTGGTGGAAGAAATTAAAACGAGTATTGGTAACATTATCAAAAAAGAAAATGCCGTGCTTGAATGCAGTTTTGTGGGAACAGAACACCTTTTTACCATACGTAGTTACATACACAGTATATTTTACAACCTCATTTTAAACAGCATAAAGTATAAACGTACCGGTGTTTACCCGGTAATAAAAATTACAGGCAGTGCGCAGGGTGGCATGGTTACCATTGATTTTGCGGACAATGGCAAGGGGACAGACATGGTACGAAACGGAAAAGAAATGTTTGGTTTGTACAAACGTTTTGACAGTAAGGTAGAAGGGAAGGGCATTGGTTTGTTTATTGTAAAAGCCCAAGTTGAAAGCCTTGGGGGTACAATATCAGTAACCAGCGAGGTTGGCAAGGGTACTACCTTTTCGGTGGTATTGCCGGTGTAAGGTATAAACAGCCAACTGTTACGGTGGTACTGCTATCTTTGCCTAATGTTAATAACACCTGCAACCGTGCTTGTACCAAAGCCCTCCGATTTCCCCCACCGGGAAGATATAGAAGACCTGTTACAAAAAAGGCGCGAGGCCAACATAACGCAAGGCTTTATTATTCGCCAAAATAAAACGCCATTGTTGCCGTTTGCCTTTACTGCCGATATTAACATCAATAATAACCGCCTTTGGCAGCTTTTTTTGGCACTGGCGGAAGACCTGCCAACCTCTGTTTGCTGCACGTATGGCCTTTCTGGCGAGGACCCGGTTACCACCGACTATCTGCCCAAAGCGGATATTTTGTCAACATTCAGCCGTTTTGAACTGGAACTCACGATGGATTGTTCTTTTGAGTACAGCCTTCTTTACCATACCAAGGCTATGTTGATGGAAGTGGCAGTAACAGAAGCAAAATACATTAAATTTTCGGGCAGCGATAAAGGTACATTGCTACAGAAAATGGATGCGTTTGGCTTAATGGAAACACGCAGCATATCGTTTATTGATGAACACCCCAAAGTGGTATTACCACTGCGGCAGGTAGTACCCGCCGCGCGCAGAACGGCGGATGTTATATGGTCATTTAACAGGGCTTTTGGTGTAGAGCAATAGGGCATGCCCTGTTAAAGCCTTACCCGCCAACATTCATTTTCCCCAATCCGCACATACAAATTGTGTAACCGTAATTTTTTCCAACATAAAAAGGTGGCGGCATAAAAACTTTCTGCCCAAGTATTGTACCATCAATAAAAAAGCCCGTGGTGAAAAAAGGGGCTCAATCCTTCCCATTCCATCTTGCGTATTTGAGGGGGAAATCTAACGCCGTCGGTAATCCTAGCAAATCGCTCTTTTCCTTTTGCTATAAAGCTTTGGTGGCAGGCGTGGTGGCAGAATTTATGCTATAAAAAAACGCCTAAACATTCTACCCAAGCCAATCAAAATTTCTTGAAATAAAGCACCTAAACTTTGCAAGCCGCCCGTGATGATAAAAGTAATCCTAGCCTTTGTTTATTTGGCATCATTTACGTGCCTCAGCCCTTTTTATACTTGGCAAGGTTTACCAGCAGCACACCGCATAAAATAACCGCTAAGGCAAGCACTTGTTGCAGGGTGATTTTCTCACCAGCAATCAGCCATCCTAAAAAGATAGCCACTGCGGGGTTTACATAGGCGTAGGTGCCCACAATTGATGGCGGGCGCACACCCAACAACCATATATACGCAATGTACCCGATGAGTGACCCGATAAAAACCAAGTATAACATGGCATATATTGAGCTTGCCGTTATGCCACCCCAGTCAAAGCCCGGCTCTTCACCCGTAATAAAAGAAACTATAAAGCCGGCCACACCGGCGGCCATCATTTGTATGGCAGCCTTAACCAACGTGGAGCCTTGAGAAACCGTATATTTTGCGTACAGCGAACCTGCTGCCCAAACAATACTGCCCACAAGCAGCACTGCAAAACCTGCTAACTGGTGGCTGTTGTGCAGGTTAAGCGAACCCTTGCCCTGAAAAAGCAGCACAATACCCGCAAACCCAACCAGCAAACCGCCAATGATGGATTTGCTTGAGAAATTTTGCTTCCAATTCCGCTTGTCAAGTATTACAAAAAAGAAGGGGATGCTTGCGACAATCACCGCGGCCAAGCCCGATGGAAGGTACTGCTCGCTCCAAATAAGCGAGGTTGTTCCAGCACCCAACATCATTACCCCGCCCCATGCATTTTTAGCAACTGATGTAAGCGGCGGTGTTTTTTCGCCCTTGGCCAAGCACCATAAGTACAAAATTATACCTGCCGCAAAAAAACGAAGCCCAGCCATTAAAAATGGCGGCACGCTTCTTATTGCCATGGCTATGCCCACATATGTGGAGCCCCAAATAATATACACTGCTGCAAAAGCTGCTAAAACCAACCCTTTGCTTGGCTCATTTTGGGTTTGTGTGTTAGTCATTCAGTAATGTTGGAATGGGTAGATAATTGTCTTCTTTCAGTGTTTCAAGCACAATGGTGCTTTTGGTTGATATGATGCCCGGTACCTTGCCCAGGCTGTTGCGCATAAAATTGGCAAGGCTTTGCGGGTCGGTCGTGCGCACTTTAATAATATAGCAGTCATCGCCGGCAATATTGTGTAATTCAAGCACTTCGGGCATGTGTTTTAAATATTCGCCCACCTCAATGTTGCCTGGCCCAGTGCTGCTTTTAATGGATATAAATGCCAGGAGCTTGAGGTTTACAGCAGAAGGGTTGATGTTGGTGGCGTATGAGGTGATAATGCCTCTTTCCTCCAACTTACGCACCCTTTCCAATACGGCAGACGGTGCCATGCCCAGTTCCTTGGCCAGTGTCGCGTTTGGCAGACGCGCATCCGGTTGCAAAAGGCAGAGAATTTTTAAATCAATTGCATCTAGGGAAGCCATTTTTTTTCGAATATTATTCTGTAAAAATAATAATATTTGGAATTTAATTCAGTAAAATCATGGATTTTTATTGCGGCAATGCCTTAAATGTGGCACTTGCCGCTAAATAAGGCAATTTTGGCGGTGGAATAATTGAGCGAAGCGGTTAGAAGGCCAAAATTGTTTTGTTGTTGGGCGGGGCCACGTAATTTTTTGTACAACGATAATATGGCAAAATTTTTTGCTTGATCGGTTACATACCAACGCCGTTCCAAATCTTCCAGTTTTCCTCAGCCTGAATTTCCAGCATTTCGTGGCCGTTGTGTGTGGCGGCACCTTGTGCCCGCCCTAACCGGAGAAATTTTGTAAGGGGTGGGTTATACACTAAATCGAACAGGTAATGTTGGGGCGTTAATAAGCCGTAGGGAATACTAGGTGCCTCATCAGTTTTGGGGTACGTACCCAATGGCGTGCAATTGATGATTACTGTATGGGTTTGTATTACGGAAGCGTCTACATCTGTATAGCCCAATATGTTTTCCGTTACATTGGCTGTTCGCGAAACTAACCGGTAGGCAATGCCCAGTTTTTTTAGCGTATACTCCACCGCTGCGGCGGCACCCCCAGTACCAAGAATAAGGGCTTTTGTATGGTGGGGTTGAAGTTTTTGGATGAAGGAATTTTCAAAACCAACCACGTCGGTATTATAGCCTACAAGCCTATCACCTTCAATTTTTACGCAGTTGCAGGCCCCCATTTGCTCAACTGCCGCTGAGGTTTGGTGTAAAAATGGCAGGATGGCTTTTTTGTATGGTATGGTTATGCAAAAGCCCTCCAGGGCGGGGTGGTTGTGCAATACGCCCTGCAAATCGGCTATTGAAGGAATGGAAAATGCGTGAAAAACAGCATCATGTATCCCTTCCCGCAAAAATTTTTCCGTGAAATATTTTTGCGAGAAGGAATGCGACAATGGGTATCCTATTAGGCCATATTCACGCATTGTAGGTTTGATGATTTGCAATGGACAATGATTGTTGCAGCAATCCGGCGTGGCGCACTGGGTAATGCTTTTTGCATTAGTGGGGCAGCTTATTTAACTATGCGCACTAACTTATTATAACCTATTATCCTTATTAAGGTATAGGCTAAAAGTGTCGCCACGCAAGCCAACCCGCATGGCTTCAAGGGGTATTACTTCGCTGGGGGCAATGTTGCCAAGGTTTACATTACAACCCAATAATTCTAAAAAATAGAGCTGCTGGCTTTTTTGGGGTGCCTCCCAAAGTATTTTTTCGCCCGGTATTTGCGTTAGTATTTCTTGCACCAAACCTTCCCTAACCTCACCGCTGCCGCGGTAAATACCCACGTTGCCTGCTTCCCTTGCTTCCGCAATCACGTAATCAGACCCGGCTTCCAACTCGGCACGCATCAGTTCTATCCATTTGTATGGGGGGATAATATGCTCTGCATCTTTGCTGCCTACCTCGCTAAGCACTTTGGCATGCTTGGTAAGTTTTTCAATATAGCCGCATTTTTCTGCATGGGGTATGGTTATAGAACCGTCGCTTACCTCAATATAGTCAATGCCGTAATCTTTAATAAGTGCTATATAGTCATCTAACTGGTTGCGTATTAAAAAGGCTTCAAAAAGGGTACCCCCAAAATAAATGGGCATCCCATAGCGCTGGTAAAGCTCAATTTTTTCCCTTAGGCGCGGGGTAACGAACGATGTGCCAAACCCAAGTTTTACTATATCCACATGCGGCCCTGCAACGTCTATAAAATTATCCACTTCGTTCATGCTAAGGCCTTTATCCATCACCATTGTAAGACCATAAGTTCTTGGCCTAGCGGTACGCTCTGGCATTTGCGACAAGCTAAAATTCATTCTTCTCCAGTTAAAACTATTAGTAAATGTTTGCAAAAATAAGGTAACGCGCCATTACGCAAGTAAGTTGTTCGTTAAAAGACGCAGAAATTAGTAGGGGGCGGATGGGCGAGGGTTACTGCTAGGGCTTTGGGGTTATAAATAAGAAGAAGCCGAGGTTGGATAACGAGTCTCTGCGGGTCCATGTTTGGCTGCTTTGTTTTTAAAATTTGGGATAAATGATAGCCGCCTAACAAAAGCTGTTTTTTTGACCACCCAAGCTATGGCTTCGGATAAAAAGCAGCAGTGGGGCACAATAACCAAAATTATGGGTGCGCTAAGGTTTTTGGAGGGCTGGCATAAATATAACAAACCGCTGGTGTCGCTTTGCAAAATGAAATACTTGTTAGGGTATCAAAATCAACGGGCCACTCACAATTTTTTACTTTTTTTATACCTGGCAAGCGCATCAACCACTTGGCTGCTTTGTAGTATGGACGGGTTAATTTCAACAAATTTCTTCACTAATTTGGGTGCTTTGCTCAAACCATTCTCCAACTGTATTAGTGCCTCTTTGGCTTTGCCGCCTGCAAACAAGGCCGCACTGTACAAAAAGTAAAATAGCGGCTTATTGTCGGTTGCTTCCAGCGCAGCAAGGCATTGTTTCGCTGCAAGGTCAAAATCACCTGCTTTATACAGGCAGCGTATCAACGACTCTCTTGCAGTAACGTTGCGCGGCCGATGGTGTACAACAACCCCAAAACGAATGACAGCTTCTTTATAATTGCCTAAATTTAGCATGCATTCGCCCATGGCAAGGTTATACTCAGGGGCATTACGGTTTAAACGCATGGCAATTTCCAACTGTTTTACAGCGCTTTCCCACTGTTCCTCGTTTATATAGGTTAGGGCAATTTTGTAGTTTAATTTGGTGTCTTGCGGGCTCATGTGCGAGGCCTTTCGGTAGTTAAACCTTGCTTGTGCAAATTTACCCAGCCTATGGTGGCAATGGCCAATTGCTTCGTAAATCACTTCCTCGGGCCTTGTTAGCTCAAGCACTCGTTCCAGTACCTCAATGGCCTCTTTGTATTTGCGCATGCGTATATAAGCATCGCCCATATTGCGGTACGCATAATCAAATTTTTCATCTATCACTACCGCGTACTGGTAGGCATCTATGGCTTTTTCGTATAGTTTTATGCCTTGGTATGCCGCGGCAAGGTTAAACCAAGCCAGCTCGCTGTAGGGGTATTCTTCTATAATGGCTTGGTGCAGCCGAATGCTTTCCTCGTTACGGCCTGTGAAATCGGTCCAGAAACATATTTTATACAATGCCTCCTCGTTTACAGGCTCTTGTTCCAAAATAAGTTTAAGGCAGTCAAATACTTTGTCAAACTCCTCATAGTCGTCATATACATCGGCCAGTTCAAACAATAATTCAAGTTTTTCCTCTCCTTCAAAAAGCAGTAAGGCTTCTTCAAGCACCTGCACGGCATTTAATTGTTGGTCAAGAGCCAAATAGGCATCCGTTCTTAATATATATAGGTTAATGTCTGAACCGTCGTAAAGCGCGGCTTGGTCTAGCAGTTCCAATGCATCGGCATAGTGCCTTGTGGCAATTAGGAGGTCTGCTTTTTTTATGAGCAGAAGGGATGAGTATGGAAAATAGTCCAATCCAGTTTCAGCTGCCTCCAAGGCCTTTGCCAAATCGTCTTGGTCATCAAAATAATCAATTATCCTTTCAAAGGCATCTTCTTCAATAAAAGAGTGGCTTTTGCCAGAGCGGAGGTTAACATACTGCTCCAACAGTTCCTTAAGTTCTTCCCTGTCTTCCCTAAATGGATTTTCCTGCATATTATAAGGTTAAGGAAAGTTAAGCCTATTATTTAAATAACCCAATTTTTTTATGTAACATTTTGGTAAAACATTCGTTTTTTAAAAAATGATTTGTTAATTAAAGCCAAAAAATATAGTTTTGCCCCAATGACGATGTTGTGCAGATATAAAAAGATACTAATTGCTGCCATACTACTTTGTAGTTTTGGTGGTAATGTTGTTTTTGCTGCATTTACAGGGGTTTCAATTGACGAGCATACTAATAAGTTCAGTCTCAAAAACCTTCCTGCACTGTCAAAAAGTTATTCCCTGTCTTATCTCCGTATGGGTAACTACCAATATGTTGGCAACCAGCAGGTATCCCAGCAAAAAGTTAACGACACATCTGTTGAAGTTCAATCCATGATGAGGGTTCAACGTGGCAATACCACATTTGTTTATCCGTACAAATACAAAGTTCAGGTTCCAAGGTTTAAAACACCTACCCCGCCGTCATTTCCAATGGGGTCGCATTAGTTTAGCGGGCCGGCTTAAAAATATCCCACAACGTTAATTGTTAAAAATTATCCCAATAATATTTGGGTGAATTTTATTGTGTGCACAAAAACACTATTAACTATAAAGGGGAAGCTGCAGCTTCCCCTTTATAGTTAATAGTGTTTATTTAAAAACCCGGCGTTTGTTGGTGTAACGGCTTTGCCACCTACTGTTTTAATACCTTTTGCTGGGATATTACCACACCGTTTGCATTGGTTATTTTTACCATATAAATGCCTTTTGCCATATTTGGCATCGGGATACTGATGGTTTGCCGGTTCTCCGTAACAGGCTGCTGGCTGTTAACCAACGCCTTGCCGTTAATATCGTACATATTAAAATTGTACCGGCCGGGTTGCAAGCCGCTCAGGCTTACCAATAAATTATCTTTAACCGGGTTGGGATACACATACACTAACTGGCTGGCTCCATTTTTAAGCAGTACGATGTTTGAGTATTGCACATTACCGTCATTATCCATAATCTTTAAACGGTAATAATTGCTGCCTGCAAATGGCTGTTCATCCACATAGGTATGGTTGCCTACCAATTGTGTTGGGGTTACTGCCAAAACACCTAGCTGGCTAAAGTTGTAACCAGTGCCGCTTTTTTCAATAATCACGCTCTTTACGTTTATGGCCTGTTCAATTTTAATATACAGTTCGTCAGTTCCTTTTACGTACGCGCCGCTAAACTTCGATAACACTATTGGCAGTGCCGACCCCGCCAATACAACATCGAATGTGGCCTTGGTATTCCTTAGCCCATCAAAATACAACAGGTAGGTTTGGTTGGGCAAAAGCCCAGTAATATCAGGCAATGCACCATTGCCGGTAAAGGTGGCACAAGCCACAGGTGCCGGAAACGATTGGCCACCGGGGCACGAATTTGCCTGGTAAACTGCTAGCCTTACCCCTTGCCCTATACAGGCAGCCAACGTGGCGGGCTTGGTGGCATAATTGGAAATGGTTAATGCCAATGTGCCATTGTTAAGGGAGGTGGTTTTTAGGGCATAATAAGCATTGTTGGTAACCGATTCTCCCTTGTTTTGGCAATCAACCTGCGTGTATTTGGGGTCGCCTTGCATGTTGCTGGTGGCATGTACAAGGTCAAAACTTATGGAAGTGTTAGGCGGTGTTGGCGTTGCAGGAAAACTGCCCGGGCATTCATCGTTACTGATAACGGTAAAAGAACCTTGGGTCAATTCAAAAATATTGGGGCAACCAAAGTCGGCCCCTTGCGCTGTAACAGCGTACAACGCCCCAATATAGGCAGCGTTGTCTGGCGAGCGCCTTACGCCGTAATTAACTATGGCATAGTGCATTACCTTGCCCGGGTTAATGCCGGTTGTGCCTACAGGAAACTGGGTGTAGCCGTCGTTTATGTGGGCCAAGTTTAGCACATGCCCAATTTCGTGCAGTATTACGCTTTCCAAGTCATATGTTACGCCTCCCGAGCTGCTCGGAAAACAAGGGCCGTTTACAAAACTAACGGTTGTGCCAGTTGATACCCCCGGGTTACGTACCAAAATGTCGAACCCTGTTTTTTGGGCGTTGGCCACGCCAAAACTGGGGGTGGTGCCATAGCAGGTTTGAAACCAGCTGTAAGTTGCCTCCAATACACCGTCGGCCATTAGAGGTACCCCAGTGTTTTTGTTATCGTATTCCACTACGTTAATCTGGTCGTCCTTTATGGCTTGGGTTGTTGTAGTAGCCCCTTGGCTTAATGCAGCCCCTACCAGCTGCTGCCAGGTAGCAATGGCACTGGTAAATGGCGTAGTTGCCGCATCGGCGGCAAAGCTCTTGGCACTGCCTGCCGTTGAATTGCTAAATTGGTAAGTATAGCCGCCCTTTTTGTCAGAATTGAGCAACCGTGGTTCCGACACTGTGATAGTGTCTACCCCAACGGATGAAAAGTCAAATTCGGCGTTCAGCACTGAGTAAGTGACCGTTAAGTTTTGCGGCGAATTAACGACGCTATTGTCGCTCAACACAACCGAAAGGCCGCCGGTTGATGCCCTTGATGGTACGCTGAGCACTATTTTGGTATCGCTCCACGAAACCATATAAGGCGAATTGAAAGCAACGCTATAATCTGGCGTAACATTGCTGTTGTTGCCGTCTTTGAAATTTACCGCACACGAACCAGTAGGGGTATTGCCGAAACCAGAACCAGTTATGGTTAGCGTGTTATTTGTGGGGTCGTTTAGGGTACCCCCATGCACCACCAATGGAGAAATGCTGGTAATAAGCCCCTGCACACCGTTGCGCATTTGGCCACCCGGTGCGTAACGCTTAACCAACGCTGCCACACTATAGCTATTGTTGATAATAGTGGTGGGTTGGCCTGTAAGCTGTTGTACTTGTTTATATAAGTTGACCTCAATATCATCGTAGCTTGCAAAGGGTGCAAAAGCTTTGTTGGTGATATAATCGTATCTTAAAAAACCTTGGTCGCTGCCATAAACATCAAACAGAAAATGGCCTGTAACTGGCGATTTTAAGTTTATGGCGTTTTCGGTGCAGAAAAATATGCCCGTTTGGTTTTTAGCTAAGCTAAGCAGGTCGCTTACTTCAACGGCTCGGTTGCCCACTGAGCCGCCTTGGGTTAATACTTCAATGGTGGCTGGATGGATTTTACCTTTAAAGACTTTGTACACTTCGACTGTGTTTGCCGTAAATATCATGGTATGCGCATCATTCCAAAAACTCTTTTGCGCAATAACTTTACCTTCGGCAACTAGGGTTGCGGCACTTACCTTGTTTTGCAAGTTAACCTTAAATAGCTGCGCATGGGTGGCCTGCAAAAACAGGGCTAGGGTTAGTATGGCGATGCATAATTTTTTTTTCATATAAGCAGGGGTTTTTGTACCAATGCAATTATCTATTTTGTGGCCAAATTAATAAAAAAGGGGTTGCAAACCATGCAACCCCTTTTTTATTAATATTTATTTTTTACCATTTGTCAACGTCGTCCGTATGGTTTGCGGCTGGTATGGCCGTGGCTTCTACTTCAATAACAATTTCAGGTTCTTCTGCAACCACCACTTCCACCAACTCTGTGTTTTCACCGCCTTCAGGGTATTCATGGTTAAACGCATCAAAATCAAAATCAGGCATCAAATCGGTTTTCACATAGTCAATAGCCTCGCCCAGTGCCTTTATAAATTTATTAAAATCTTCTTTGTATAAAAAAATCTTGTGCCTGTCGTACCCATCATCATTAAAACGTTTCCTGCTTTCCGTAATGGTGAGGTAGTAGTCATTACCCCTTGTTGCCCTAACATCAAAAAAATAGGTTCTTCTCTTTCCTGCCCTTATGCGCCTGCTATACACGCTTTCCATTTTCTTGTCGTTGTTCTCGTACGCCACAGTTTGTTTTGGTTTTTATTTTAATAATGGTGAACGCAAATATAGTATTGTTTTGAAATTGCCAAAATTTAACTGAAAGATTTATGCGATTGCTTAAACAAAACTTTATTGGGGCTGCAAGCCGCTTAAAACCTGCAAATTGTATAGTTCAGCATAGTAGCCCTCCCTTTCCAATAGCTGGGCGTGGGTGCCTTGTTCAATAATGTGGCCGTCTTCAACAATAATAATTTGGTCAAAATTTACAACGGTAAAAATCCGGTGGGTAATAATGATGACGGTTTTGTCTGCCTCTAAGGTTTTAAAGTTGTTGATGATGCTGTTTTCTGTTTTGGCATCCACGGCACTAAGGCTGTCATCAAAAAGCATTATTTGGGGTTGCTTTATCAATGCACGTGCAATTGAAACACGCTGTTTCTGCCCGCCGCTTAGTGTTACGCCACGCTCCCCCACGGTTGTTTGGTAACCGGCGGGCAGCTCCATAATTTCAGCGTCAATGGCGGCGTTAGCGGCGGCATTGCGTATGTTTTCAATTGGGGCTTTTTGCTGCAAGCCAAAGCTTATGTTGCCTTCAATGCTGTCGCTAAATAAAAACACATCCTGCGGCACGTAGCTTATACTGTTGCGCAACAAAGGCAGGGGCATTTTTGCAATGTTTGCACCGCCAATGCCCACGGTGCCTTCGCTGGGGTCGTAAAACCTGAGTAATAACTGGGCGATGGTTGATTTACCGCTGCCCGTTTTACCGATAATAAGCACTTTTTGCCCCTGTTTTACCGTAAAACTCACATTTTTTAGGGCTTGTATGCCTGTATGGGCGTAGGTAAACGATACATTGTTAAAAACAATATCGCCAGTTACGTTGCCTGCAAAGGCACCTATGGCTGGTTGCTGCACGGCAGGCACTGTATCCAAAAACTCATTCAGCCTTTTTTGCGAGGCCGCCGCCCGCTGCACCATGCTGGCCACCCAACCAACCGAGCTTACGGGGAAGGTGAGCATGTTTATGTACATGACAAATGCAACGATAACGCTTATTTTATAAGGGTCGGCCAATGCCTCCATGCCGCCAAAATAAATGGTCAGCAGGGTGCTTAGGCCAATCATCAAGCCCATGCTGGGAAAGTAAATAGCCTCCACTTTAGCCAGCCCAATGGCATTTTTTCGGTATTCCTCGCTGTTTTTGCCAAAAAAACCGAGCATGGCCCGCTCTTGTACAAATGATTTTATTACCCGTATGCCCGAATACGATTCCTGGGCGTTGGTGGTAAGGTCGCTTAGTAACGACTGTACCTTGGTGCTTTTTTTGTGTATAATGCTGTTAACCAAATAAATGGTAACCGACAGTATGGGCAGCGGTGCTAGCACAATCATGGCCAATCTGGCATCTTGCCGCCACATGTTTACTACACTTAGGATAATCAACGTAAGCAGGTTGATGAAATACATTAGGGCGGGCCCGGTGTACATGCGCACCCTGCTAACATCCTCAGCAATTCGGTTCATTAAGTCGCCAGTGCTGTGGGTTTTGTAAAAACCTGCATCCAGTTGCTGGTAATGTTTGTATACTTCGTTTTTTTGGTCGTATTCAATATGGCGGCTCATCACAATTATTGTTTGCCGCATAAAAAACATTAGTACTCCGCGCAGAATGGCCACCAACAAAATAGTTACACAGCATACTACCACCACCGTGCTAAAACTGTTTATTTTTTCCATATTGCCTAGCAGGTAGGTAACAAAGCCGTCGTATTTTTTGGGGGTGCCGGGGTGGGTGGCACTTAAATGTTGCTGCACCTTGTCTACCACGTAACCGGTTATTTCCGGTGCCAGCACCGTAAAATAATTGGAAGTGACAACGAAAATGATGCCTATAAAAAAACGGTAACGGTATTTCCAGAAGTACTTATTAACGGCCGAAAGGTGCTTCAAAACAAAAATTTTTAGCAAAATTAGGGTAAGGCCGCTACATTTTTTTGGAAGATAGCCCCGGAGGCCTTTATTTTGCACCCGGAGAGATGGCAGAGCGGTCTAATGCGGCGGTCTTGAAAACCGTTGACTCTAAAGGTCCAGGGGTTCGAATCCCTTTCTCTCCGCAAAAGGGATGATTAGCAATCATCCCTTTTTATTTTGGGTCAAAAAGCTCTTTTTTTCCTCCAATTAAAACAGATTGCGAAATTCTTTTTTGCCCGCTGGGGTTTTCATTTGTAACCCCATTCAAAATAAAACTGTGCACAAACTTACCGGGCCGCCACATACCATTCTCTCCGCTAACTCCGTTATATTTGCCCCTGCAATAATATGGCCAACAGTTTAAAAAAGAAAATACCGCCACCGCCGGACCCCGAACAACTAAAGCCTGAAAAAGAGGTGGAGGTTACCGTGCAACAGGTGGTGAAGGATGAGCGCACCACAAAAATTGCGGGGGCTGTAAGCCTGTTGGTAACGGCGTTTCTGGCCGTGTCATTCTTCTCGTACTTTTTTACCTGGCAAAACGACCAGGATAAGGTTTTTCAATTTACCGATGTTTTTAGGGCTGGCATAAAAGTTAACAACACCATGGGGGTGCTGGGTGCTTATTTTGCGCACCTGTTTATTTACAGCGGCTTTGGCCTGGCCAGTTTTTTGTTCTGCACGTTCTTTTTCGTGCTGGGCATCAACCTGCTGGTGGGTAAAAAAATATTCAGCGTGTTACGCAATATAAGGTATGTGCTGGTGGGGCTGATTGTGTTGAGTATAACCGCATCGTTTTTTACAGTAGGCAGTGCCTTTTCATGGGGCGGTGCAGTGGGTGAAATGATGACCGAATGGCTGGTAAAGTGGATCGGGCAGTTTGGCACCGGTTGCCTGCTGGCCGTGGCGGTGCTGAGTTATATTATTTGGCGGTTTAACCCCACCTTTCGTTTTCCAGAGCGTAAGCCCCGAATAAAGGAGCCAAAACCAGCCCCGGCTGCACCCATACAGCAAGCGAGGCAGGCCGTGCCCGAACCGGAGGAAGAAGGGTTTGGGGACAATGATAATGACGAAGGGCCTTTTGTAGAACCCAGCCTTGTGCGGTCAAACAACAGCCCCGCGCCGGCAGACGATTTACTGGTGCATAAAAACAAACTGAAAAACGACGGCAAAGGCGTGGTGGTGATAATGCCCAAGCAAGAAGAAGACGCGCCTAAGATTGTTTTTGAAATAATAGAGCGCGACATACCCGAAAGCGAGGACGACCTTACGAAAGACGAGCTGGACGACATGCACGGCCTGCCCCTTGAGGTGGAAGAGGAGGAACTGGAAGAGACAGAAGAGATACGCGAGCAACCCACCCGGCCCGCCGCCGGTAAAAAAGGGCAACTGAAAATAAAATTTGATGACAAGGTTGACCTTGAGTTGGAGATGCAGCACCACCACGAGGATGAGGAGGTGGACGAAGTGATACCAGCCGCCCCCATAAAACCGGGCAGCTTGTACGACCCCCTGTTAGATTTAAGCAATTACAAATACCCCATTTTAGACTTGCTGGAAACACACAGCAGCGAGAAAATAATACAGGACCCTAACGAGCTGGAGGCGAACAAAAACCAAATTATCGCCACCCTTAAAAATTACGATATTGCCATACAACGCATAGCCGCCACCGTTGGCCCCACGGTTACTTTGTACGAAATTGTGCCCGCCCCAGGCGTGCGCATAAGCCGTATAAAAAACTTGGAGGACGATATTGCGCTTAGCCTCGCCGCATTGGGTATACGCATTATCGCACCCATACCAGGCAAGGGTACCATTGGTATTGAGGTGCCTAATGTGCGCAAAACCATTGTGGGCATGAAAACGCTGTTGGCCAGCGAGAAATTCCAGAACAATGCTTTTTCGTTACCGATAGCCATTGGTAAAAAGATTGACAACGAAAATTTTATCGTAGACCTTGCCGCCATGCCACACTTGTTGATGGCGGGTGCCACCGGCCAAGGTAAATCAGTGGGTATAAATACCCTGTTAGTGTCATTGCTCTACAAAAAGCATCCGGCCCAGTTAAAATTTGTATTGGTTGACCCCAAGAAAGTAGAGTTGAGCCTTTACCGGATTATTGAAAAGCACTTTTTGGCCAAGTTGCCCGGCGAAGAGGAAGCGATTATTACCGACACCAAAAAAGTGGTGCATACGCTCAATGCGCTGTGTACCCTTATGGATATACGCTACGACCTGCTGAAAGAAGCCGGCTGCCGCAATATTAAGGAGTACAACGAAAAATTCATCAAACGCAAGCTTAACCCCCAGAAAGGGCACGAGTACTTGCCGTTTATTGTATTGGTGGTGGATGAGTTTGCCGACCTTATAATGACTGCAGGCAAGGAAGTGGAAATGCCCATTGCGCGCCTGGCGCAGCTTGCCCGTGCGATAGGCATACATTTGATTATCGCCACACAACGGCCGTCTGTTAATATTATCACCGGTACTATCAAGGCTAACTTTCCGGCGCGTATTGCGTTTAAAGTATCCAGCAAAATTGACAGCCGCACCATATTAGATGCCGGTGGTGCCGAGCAGTTGATTGGCAAGGGCGATATGCTGATTAGCTACAATGGTGAAATTACCCGCTTGCAATGCGCTTTTGTGGATACCCCGGAAGTGGAACGCGTATGCGAATTTATAGAGGCCCAGCAAGGCTACCCCGATGCCTACAAATTACCCGAATATGTGGATGAGAAAGAGGCCGACGGCAAAGATTTTGACATGGCCGACAAAGACCCCCTGTTTGAAGAAGCGGCCCGCCTAATAGTGCAAAACCAAATGGGCAGCACCAGCCTTATACAACGCCGCATGAAGCTTGGCTACAACCGCGCCGGCCGCCTGATGGACCAGCTTGAACAGGCGGGCATCGTTGGCCCCAACCTCGGCAGCAAAGCCCGTGATGTACTGATTAAAAACGATGGGGAGTTGGACGAGATTTTGGGTGGGTTTTAGCAGTCTGACGGTCTCCGTCTGACTATGGTTACTACCCTGTTTTCATCGCAGAATTTAATCCAAACGGTTTGGAATCAACTAGTATGCCGTTTGGAAATTCCACTCGAGACTTTTGGCTATTAGCGCAGTCAGACGGAGACCGTCAGACTGCTATACCTCCCTAAATTCATTCAGCTTGTGTAATTCCATGATGGTGGTGTTGCCGTCGTCGCTTTCGCGGTACATGGGCACAAATTTGGCGTTGAATTTTATTTCTTCGTAAGTGTAAGAGGTGCGCTGCAATACAATGTTTGAGTATACATCGTCAAAAGCCCTTACTAGTACATACAGTTCTACGTCGGCGGTTTTCATATCCTCCCAGCCAAAACCATATAGTGGGCTTTGGTCGTTAATGGGGTGTACAACGGTAAAGTTTAAGGGTAGGCTGTCGGCACGGCTGCGTTCCAAGGGCAGGGTGTAAAATTTAAACACCAGCTTGCCATCCTCCGGCACTTGCAGGCCTATGGTAACAACTACTTCCACATTGGTAAGCACGTGGTTGTCTTTATACGACGCAAACCTAAACATAAGGCCGGTAATGTCTTGGTAAGGGGCTACCAGCGCCAGGTCGGTAAAAACAAGGTAGGCACTCGGCTTGGAGAAACGCCCGTAAATTAAACCCGTGGCAATGGCGAATGACAAAAAGCCTAACAATGCTTCAATGGAAGCCACGAAATTGGCGGCCGTGCCAACGGGGTTTACCCGGCCGTACCCTACGGTGGTAAACGTTTCGGTGCTAAAAAAATACACTTCCTTAAACCGCTCCCAGCTGGTGTTGGCAATCATGCCGCTAAACTCCCCAAACCCCACCAACAAATAAACACAGGTGAAAACTAAGTTGATGGCGAAATAAAACAAAAACACGATGGTAATAAACTTCCAGCGGGGCATGTTGAGCATGTTGTGGAAAACGCTTATGCGGTCCCAAACGGCCATGCCATCCTTGCGGATGTTAAAACTACCGTCCTTATTAATAAACCTGCCGCCTACAGTATTGGTATTGCTGCCAAAACCAGTATCGTTGTTACTTTTTATAGCTGTGTTTATGCGCTTATGTGTTGCCATCGTTTGGTTAATCGGAAAAAATGAATGACGATAAAGATATGTTTTTTAGGGGAATTGGATTGGGTTGGATTTGGGTGCTGCATTTTCATTATTTTAACATTGTCCATCAATGTCGTTTAGTTAAGCCCATATTTTCGGTTGTGGAGACACAACCGAAGGCACCCGCCCGGATTTGTGTCTTCACAAATCCCTTAACTAAATCACATTGCATTGTCTATTAAAAACAACAGAGAGTAGTTTTTAGATGTTTGATAATGAATTGATTAAAAAGGTTGTGCACTTGGTAATAAGTGATGGTTTTTGCATAGATTAGCGAATCAACAATAATTTTAAATGATATTTATATTTCAAAAATAATATTCATTGCAGGTTTTCTTTTAGCAATTGCGTCTTGCAATGAAAATAATTCGGTGAAAGAAGCCATTGTTTCAGAAAGTGATACGACAAAATTTATGAAACTGCTTCTCGACAGTGCTTTTTACAGACACAATTTGCCTGACATTTCAGCATTAACACAGCATAATCCTTTTGGTGGCACCATCCGAATCTATAATGAAATCTATCAAGGTGATAGCAACATTGCAAGATACTTTCCAGTGGCCTTACCGAACATTAAGTTAAAATTCTTGAAACAATCACAGATTTGCTCTTTAGCAATTCAATTTCAAAACGACACAACCTTCTTTCCAAATTTTCTTGAAATCCGCGGGTTTAAAAAAATTGATACTATTTACCAATTTTATTTACAAAACACTTGCGTAATTCCATTTTTTGACAAAAACGGGCACCATCTTTATAAAAAAGGCAAACTCGAGGGCATTGATACCTTACCATGTATTTTTGGATTTCTATGTGGCGGCGGTATAGGAATGACATTCACAAAAAAAGGTGGTACAATACAATCAAAAATAACTGGCAGGTGGTCAGACTGAAAAGTTAAGTAACAATTGGATTATAACAGGCAGGCAAAGAAAAATCATCGATTTTCAACAATGTTGGAATTTGTTTCACTTCTAATTAATCAATTCAATATTAGCAGCTAATTTCAACAATATATAAATAAGCTGTAGTTTGAACAGGCGATAAATATAAATTTGCCGCCGTTAGAGAAACCCTTTGCGATGTTAAAGATTATTTAGTACGCCAAAAATGAAAAATTTTTTTACGACAATTTTACTGATATTTAGTCTTGCTTCTTACGGACAGAAGGGAAGCTTTATTCCATTTAAACTTATTGTCATCCAGCTAGATACAGCCATCATTGACAAATCTCTTTATGGTGACACTGATTCAGTACAATTGGATTACCAAAAGCGTTATTATAATTCTCTCAAACAAATGGAAGACCTCTTAAAGTTCGAGGGCTATTCAAAAGAAATGGCACAGAAATTTAAAGAAACACAAGAGAGATTAAAGAAAGAAATCCCTCTTATGAAAGCCCAAGAAGAAAACGTTAAAAAATTCAAATACTATCATACACTTTCAGCATACTCATCAGAAGTTTACAATTTTTACTTTAATGAGTATGAGCCGTTTTCAGCAATCATTGAACTGCCAAACCAAAATACCGACATATCATCGATAGTTAAAATCGCCGACACATCAAAAGCGGATTATATTGTTTTCTTCAGCAATGTGCATACAGACGTTAAAGATGGACTGCCTATTTTACAGTTAACAACGTCACTTTACTCAAAAAAGGACAACAAAATTATATTAACAAAACAAACAGAAGGCGACACAAGTAGCAGAGGCGACATGTGGACATGTGGTAGTACGACACTTTCATGTTTGCTCATAAATGGAGTAAGAACATCAACTGGCCAAGTTGCACCTGAAATTGCAAAACGTCAAATTCGACATTAAGAATTTGGAATATGACAGGTGATTTTGCAATTGCAGAGCTATTAACACTACATACCAAATTACTCCAATTGGCCAAATAAACGCCATATCCCTACTTCCTGTCAATCACCATCCGCTTATAAATCCTGTCCCCATGTTGCGTAAGGCCGGTAACAGTTACAACGTACCTGGTGGCAGCATCTGCGGTATAAAAGTTTAAAGTAGCCTTGCCGCCAGCATCGGTTATAATACCCCCCTGCCAATAAATGGTATTGCGTGTATCGGGCGTGTTTGCAGCTTTTATCAGTTTGTCGGCATAATTGGGCATCTTAAAAGCAGGGGCTACATGGTAGGTTACTGGGTTTATCAGTGTAAAGCCGTTTTCCATTTCCACGCTTTGTTGGTAGCGGGTTTTGGTGTTTACAATTACCACACCATTGCCGCCACGCATGCCATAAATGGCTGCGTTGCCGCCGGTTAATACTTCAATAAAATCAATATCCCGCCAAAAAAGTCCATTTAGGTAGGCCATTACACCGGTATTGGGCATTGGTGCCCCATCAACTACCAGCAGAGGTTCGCTTTTGGTGCTGCCACCCCGTCCGTCGCCCCCGTAAATGGTAACCCAACCCATAGACAGGCTTACCCCCGGTACCATTAGTAATGCATTGCCCACAAAGTTTTGGTAACCGCCCCGTTGCAGCATGTCGGAGGTAATAATGCTTGATAATGGGTCGCTTCTTTTTGACACATCATAGTTTTCCTTTTTCGCCAAAACCGTATTCACTATAACCGGCTTTAGCCAACCTTCGGAGGCATTTGAATACAGTATGTCGGCGTAGCTTGCCTTTTGCCAACTGGGCATACTTGCCAAGCCAGTGGTAAACTTTTGCTTTGCGGTGGCCGGTGTTGTGAATGACGGAAACATAAACCGGTCAATAGATATGTTATTGTCAGTGTCTTTATAACCACCTTTTTCTGTAACCTGCAAGTTCAGCAGCAGGCTGTCGCGGCCTTGGGGTATCGGCAGCCTAAATTTTCCGTCTGCGTTGGTGGTATCTGACTCAAAGAAAAAATCGTGCTGGTTCTGTAGTATTTCTGTTACCACCATACCCTTTAGTGGCTTGTTACGCCTGCCTGTTAACTGGCCATGCAGATGGGTAAGCAGTTCTGTTTGTTCGGTTTCTTCGATGGCTGTGTCAACCTCATTGGCGTTATAGTATATTGCATAGTTGTTATGTTGGGTTGGCTGGGCAATCATCAGCATGTCAACATCTGCTAGGGCGATGGCGCGGTTATTGTTTTTTATCCAGTTGTTTAAGGAGGAGGAAGGCTGTAGCGTATCTGTTTCCAGCGCATCGGATAGGGTTTGCATCCGCTCATCTTGCACCGAAACGTTCAGAGAGGCCAGCATTGGGTCACCGTGAGTATTTGATACTGATAGGTTCAATTCAACCTTATCGCGCGCGGCATAATTTTTCTTGTTTGTTTTAACACTAACGGTGTAATTATCCTTGTTTATAAACACCTTTCTTTCGCTGAGTAAACTCTTAGCCCCGTTAAAAAGCAGCAGGCTCGCCACCCCACCCGGAAAATTGCTTACCGGGATTGATAAATTATACATGCCTTTGCCAACGGCGGCAAAACAAACACTGTCGCCGCTAATGCCCAATAGGTAGGTGGTGGCCGTTTTTGCATAAATGGAGTCTTCCAGTGTAATCACCGCATGTATCCATTCGTCGTTTTGGCCTGTAACGGCTATTTGCCCGGCGTAGGGGTTAAAGGCCGGCAACGGGTATTTTGCCCCGCCACCCTGTTGCAGGGTGGCTGCATAAGCATGGTTGCCCTCCGGGTAAAAATTAACACGCGCAAGCCCAAACCTGTTGGTAGCGAAACTTGCCACGCTTGAATCGGCCTCGGTTTGCACCAGCCCCGCAACAGAAAGCGGGTTGCCGTTAATGTCGGTGGCTTTTATCACCAAGGTGCATTGTATGCCTGTTGCAAGCGTGCCGCCTTCGGGGTAAAACTGTACAACGGGCCTGCTGGTTTGCGCCGGTTGCTTTTGCACAGCGGCCCTGTTGTAAACCCGTGGCGTATTGGTGGCGTTTTTATTGATGATGTATATCGGGTGCAGATAAATGTCGTTCTGGTTTTCACGGAGTATTTTGCGCGTGTAACCGCGTAGCCAGTAATAGCCGTTTTCAACTGTGGCACCAATGGTAAGCGCGCCATTGGTATTAAATGCCCCTGCGTTTAATACCGCTTGGGCAACCACCGAATCTTTTTCGTTCACCAGGTCTACCAATACATTTTTGCTGGTGTTGCTTAGCCGGTTTGTTTCTTTATTCACCACTACCGCATTAAACCAAATTTTTTCACCAGGTGCATACACGGTGCGGTCTGGCTGAACTATCACCCGTTCCTCGTTGTTGGTTCTTATTTGTTGTAACAAGTGGCTGGTGAGGCTATCCACATCATGCAAAGGATGCTGGCAAAATGCTTGCAAGGGCAAAATGCAAATAGAGGCCAGTGCCCAACAATTTAAGGGTTTCATACAGCAGGCAATTTTTTGATTACGAACCGTATAAAGTTAGTGGTTATGGCGATAAAAAAATAAACTATGCAACATGCATACGCTGAACTGATAGACTGGATTAATTTTTTATGCTGTGTTAAGCGCCCTCGCTTCACAGGCCTATGCTATTGCCTCCAGCGACCAACAATACAACCAACTACAGTAAAACATCAATCGCCAGTGGCGATAAAATAATCGTTCGCGGCGCGGACGCCACGAACAGCGTGGGAAAAGCTTACCGAAATAGCCTATTATCACACTAACTAATTATTTAGCTTTTGCCCCAAGGGCGAAACAGTAAATTTGTACACACATAACATAAAAAATATGATTGCAACTAAAGCGTATGCTGCGTATAACCCGGTTACCCCTTTGGCCCCGTTTGATTTTGACCGCCGCGCTGTTGGCCCGCACGATGTGCAGGTGGAAATATTGTATTGCGGCGTTTGCCACAGCGACTTGCACCAAGCCCGCGACGAATGGGGCGGTTCCATATACCCCATGGTTCCTGGCCACGAGATTGTGGGTAAAGTAGTGGCGGTTGGCAGCCATGTTACCAAATTTAAAGCAGGCGACCTTGCCGGTGTGGGCGTTATGGTTGACAGTTGCCGTGTTTGCGACCATTGTAACCAACACTTGGAGCAGTACTGTGTGGAAGGGATGACCGGCACCTACAACGGCTTGGAGCGTGATGGCAAAACCATTGCACAGGGCGGTTACAGCACCCAAATTGTAACAGACGAGCGTTGGGTATACAGCATTTCACCCAAGTTAGACCTTAAGGGCGTGGCGCCGTTGCTCTGCGCGGGTATAACTACCTACTCGCCTTTGCGGTTTGCCGGTGTAACAAAAGGCACTAAAGTAGCCGTGGCAGGCTTGGGCGGCTTGGGGCACCTGGGGGTAAAATTTGCTGCTGCGTTTGGCGCGGAAGTAACGATGCTCAGCACGTCAAAATCCAAAGAGGCCGACGCTAAACAGTTGGGCGCGCACAACTTTGTGCTTACCACCGATAAAGAACAACTTAAGCAATACAAGGGGTATTTTGACGTGATACTGAATACGGTGGCAGCCAACCACAGTTACGACACATATTTAAACCTGCTGGCCTTAAATGGCAAGATGATTATTGTTGGCATACCACCCAAAGCCTCCGAAGTACCAGCCGGCAAAATGCTGGAAAACCGCCGTAGCATTCTAGGTAGCATGATTGGCGGCACGGTGGAGACCCAGGAAATGCTCGATTTTTGCGCGCAACATAATATAGTGGCCGATGTTGAGTTGATTAACATGCAGGATATTAATGAAGCCTACGAGCGTATGTTGAAAAATGATGTGAAATACCGTTTTGTAATTGATTTGGCCTCGCTGAAATAAGCATTTTTGTGATGCCTGCAAGTTGAAAATAAAAAAAGCTGCCCCGCATATTATTGCGGGGCAGCTTTTTTATTGGCCAGTAGGTACTAGTTAAACAAATACCTTAAACCAAACTGCATCTGCCAACGGGAAACGATGCTGGCATCGTTTTTCCAGGTAGAGGAGTAAGGTGTTTGGGTGCCGCCATTTTGGAAAGGAAATGAGAAAATGGGGGTTGATACACCGTTTACAGTGGTAACCTTGTCAACTTTAATCAGGCTGGTAACATTGGGTATTTGGTACAAACCCCAATCTTTATTCAGCAGGTTGCCAGCGTTAACCAAGTCGATGGTAAAGCGCAATGTGTGCTTGCTCTTATCTTTAGTTGTAAAATAAAAATCTTGGGTAAAGTTTAAATCAAGCCTTTTAAACCAAGGGTAAACCAACGCATTGCGTTTTGCATAATCGCCGCGGTGCTTGCTTAGGTATTTGTCTTGCCCAATAAACGTTTCCAATTGTTGGCCAATTTGGCCTGGTGTACGTGTGTCGGCCACTGAGGTGGTAACAGCCACGCCGTTGTTATAAGTAACCACTTTGGTGGCTGCACTGGCTTCCAGTTGGCCGTTGGCAACATAATTGGTTATGTCGCTGGCAGTAGGTATGTACAACAAGTCGTTGCTGGTGTTGCCATCACCGTTAAGGTCACCATTATACACATATGAGTTTACGCCGTTGGGGGCTGCTTCAAACAAAGCACCGATGGAAGATGCAAAATGTTTGGCATATTCCTTTCTGTAATAAGCGGAGATGATAATGCGGTGGGGCAGGTATGAGTTTGAGAAACCCAACTCGTCAGAGTTAGCATTGCCGTAGATGGCTTTAGAACCCCACATGGTGGCTGCGGTTGAACCACCCACCATTACGTCTTTCGCCTGCTGGTATGTATAAGCGGCGTTCAGGTACAGGTTGCGGAAGGTTTTTTGTACTTGCAATGTTAACGTGTAAGCATAACCCTTGTTGGTATTGGTCATGTATATAGCATTACCGATGCTTGGGTTGCTAACGGAAGCACTGCCCGAGCCGCCCACGGCATAAATGGCTGTAGTGCCATAGTGTGGCCTGGTTAAGCCATTGCCATCTTTAATATAGGCATTGGGGTTTGGCAAGTTAACATTTTGGAAGTATACGGCGTTAACATCCTTAGCAATGGTACCTTCTAACGTAACAACAAAATTGTCGGGCAGTTTTTGGTCAATTGCCAAACTTCCCTTCAATGCCTGCGGGAATTTGAAATTAGGATCGGTTACGTTGATGCTGTATGATTTGCCCAAGCCGCCTGCTGAAGAGGTTAGTTGGCTTCTGTAAGCATTAGGGTCTGGGTTAAACATATAACCTTGGCCGTTGCTGATGGAGCCAAACAAGGCCACGCCGCTGTTGCTCGCTTGGTTGCTTATCCATACAAATGGTGGTGGGCCGGCAAATAAGCCAACACCGCCGCGCAGCTGTGTTTTTTGGTCTTTAAACACATCCCAGTTAAAGCCAATACGGGGCGACACCTGTACGCTGGTTTTAGGACCTTGCCCAGTGTTAAGGTGCGTGTGGTTATAAAACTTACTAAGCGTGTCAACAACAGGGTTGTACAGGAAGGTGTTTTGGAACGCCGCCACATCAAGCCTAAAGCCATAGGTAAGGGTAAAGTTTTGCTTTATCCTCCATTTGTCCTGCGCAAAAAAGCCATATTCTTGGTCTTTCGGGCCTACTAGCGGGAAAGATCCGTCGCTTGTTAGGCTCGCTGATAAGTCGTACCTGGCTGCGGCCTTTACACCATTAAGGCTTGAATAAAAATCGGCCAGGCTGTTAAAGCGGTAAACGCCCTGGTATGAAGGGGAGAAACCGTTTTGGTATTTTTTAAAGGAGTTTTGTGTTCCCACGGTTATTTCGTGTGCACCCGCATAAAAGTTAAAGATGTCGTTCAACTGAAAAACATCGGTGTTAAGCTTGTTGCCATAAGTGTATTGCTCATAACCAAAAGAGGTAAGGGGGTTACCATTGCCATCCAATATGTCAACTAGGGGCAGGTATTGGCCTGGGGCTTTGCCTGTAGTTTGGGTACCAGATAGTGATGACCGGTAATCCCTTAAAGCTGTATAGCCAATTTGTAATTTGTTTGATGCCCTGTTGCTAAACCTGGTGTTTAACTCAGCAATAAAAATGTTGAAGTTATTGTTGATGGTGTAGCCGCTGCCGTAAAAAGGCATGGCGTATTGGCCTGCTGTACGGCCATAGCTAGAGTTTACCGAGCCGCTGTTGCTGGCCTGTACATCCCTAAACGACTTTAAGTAGTTGTACTTGATGGTAAATGTATTGTGGTTGTTTATAGTCCAATCAACCTTTATGGTTACTTTATCACTTTGTGTTTTGTAGCTATACCCTTGAAAAGCACCGGGGTCGTATCCGAAACGGCTTTTTAAGGTATCGGAAAGCTGTTTCAACAAGTCATAGCTGGCTGCCGATACACTCACACCGTCGGGTGAATGGGTGGCATCGTACGCCACGAATGTGGTGCCTGGGTCGGTTCTTCTTTCAGACTCGCCGCTGATAAAGAAGAATAATTTGTTTTTAACAATTGGGCCACCTACTGAAAACCCGCGCAGGCTATAATCCAAGCTTTGCTTAGGTAAAGTTACGCTGCCCACTTTATAGCCCTGTGTACCAGAGCCTTTTGTGTAGCCGTAAACGGTGCCTTTAAACGTGTTTGTGCCGCTGCGTGTAACCGTGTTTATACCGCCGCCAGAAAAGCCGCCTTGCCTTACGTCGTAAGGGGAAACACTCACCTGTATTTGCTCAATCGCATCCAGGCTGATGGGCTGGGAGTTTGTTTGGCCGCCCAATGTACCCGAAAGACCGAAGGAGTTGTTGAAGTTGGCCCCGTCAACCGTAACGTTGTTGTATTGGTTGCTTTGGCCTGCAAAAGAAAGGCCGTTGGCAGTTGGCGTTAGCCTTGTAAAGTCTTGCAGCGACCTATTGATGGTAGGCAGCCTTTCTAATTGGTTACGGCTAATTACCTCCTGCGAGCCAGTATGGCTGTTGTTAAATATCCTGTCTTGCTTTGTGGTAGTTACAGTTACATTTTGAAGGGTATTTGATTGCGGGGTAAGGTTAAAATCGGCTTTAAACTCTTGGCCCAGCAACAGGTTTACATTTTCCTGCATTTCTTCTTTATAGCCTATGTACGAAACCGTTATGGTATAAGGCCCGCCAATTTTAAGGTTGGGCAAATTAAACCTGCCGCCGTTGCGGCTGGTGGTTACATACTTGGTTCCCGTGGGGGTGTGCAACGCAGTAATGGTTGCGCCTACAACGGGCGTTTGGTTAGCGGTAATGCTGCCTACAATCTCTGAGGTCGTTTCCTGCGCACTTGCGGTAAAACCGGCAAGCATGCATAAGAAAGTACCCAGCATCAGATACAATTTTCGCATAATAAGTTAATTTTGCGCAAAATTGCAGCATAAAAAATTACCAATGTGTTGACCTAGGTTAAGGATTTTTTAATAAATTGGGATGTTTTTAATATTTTTTAAAAAAAGCTTCCAGCAAAGTATTCAAACTCGTCAAATACTATTGAATAATGTTTGCTGATTATTATTTTATACTTTTTGCCAAAAAAACTATTCACCCGCCAAAAAAACAGCATTCGCAAATAGTAATTTGCCATTTTGCCAAAATTGCCTAAACAAAACGTCATCCGCAAAAAACACAACATTGCCGCGGCCGTAATTTTCAGCACCAATTACCAATCCGTTTTTTAAGCTCGTTTTAAGCTTGCTGCCCACGAAGCCACTGGTATAAGCGGCCTGTTTTATCACACCAACATTCCAGCCATCTTTTAAAAATTCGTAAATCTTGGCGTCTTGTTTCAGCGTGTAAAAATTGTTTGCGTAACCAAATGCAAGTGGGTGGGTATTGTCAAGTTCAACCTTATAAATGGCACCTGGTATGCTTTCTTTTACCTCGTCCCTTTCTCTGTCCCCATATTTTCTTAAGGCGGTGTAATCGCTGTCGCTTTTTGGCTTACCGCTGTCATCTTTATCATCCTTTAGTTTAAAGCCAAAGTCCCCAGCTGCCAGCTCGCTCACGCCGTTTTCCAAAGCAATTATTTTGCCGCCGCCTTTTACAAAGCCCTGCAGTTTTTCCATATTGCTTTTATTGGCCAGCACTTGGTAGTTGCCGTCTGGCACAATAAGTGTGTTGTATCCGTCAAGCCGCAGGCTGGCAAGGTTTTCCGCGCTCAGTTGTGTTAGCGGGTAGTGCATCGTTTGGTCAAAAAAGCTCCAAACCTCACCGGCCGAGGACGAAGAAACCTGCCTGCTGCCGGTAAGCATGGCCACTTTTGGCGCGTGGATGTAATGGAAGTCGTAGGAGCCAAAATCGGGGCCTTTGTCCATAAAGCCGGTTTCCACTGCATACCCCTGCACGTTAAAAAGCCTGCAAGCCTCGTTGGTTATAGCCAGCCAATCGGCTATGTTGTTACCTTTAAGCACCACCAGCGTGCCGCGTTCGTAAGTCTTGCCGTTGTACGTAAAAGGGCTTTCTGCAAAACGCACTTTTACCTGTTTTTGCAAAAGGTAGGCAAGAAGTTTAGCGCAGTTTAAAGATGTGTAGGGTATCAGCTGTCCATAGGTGGCCTGTACCGGTGTAATAGCAACCACTTGTGGGTAGGCTGCTATGTCTAGCTTTTCTTTTACGGCATACGCTTTAACACCAAACACATACGGCACCGACCAAGCGGTTATGTCGTAGGTAACAGAGTCTGTCATCATAGTATTTGGCTCAAAAAGCACTTTTGCCAGTTTGCCTTTTGGCTGCACTGTTGAAACTGCCAATTGAAAGCCTTCGTCTACATAACTTTCGTCTTTGCCTGTTGCGTAATTAATGCCCTTGAAGTTTTTGGCGGTGGTGATGCCGTATTCAATATTGTTATTTTGCAGTAGCTCTTCCACGGGTTTTAACTGGCCTGCATCTTTTGCGGTAAGCACATACGTTTTATAATCCATACCTACGCCGTTGCGGCTGTCGTCAAAAAACTTTTTAAATTCAGTTAATAACCGTGCTGCGTTTTTTGAGGCGGTTTCAATGGTGCTGATGCCGGTGGTAAAATGGTGTTGGGCGCGGTCAACCAGGGTAAGCGTGTCGCCATCGGCGGTTTTAATTCCCAAGCCGGCACTTATGCCACCTTGCTCAAACGTCATGCCAATTGAGCCGTTGTAAATGGGGTAGGTGTCGCCATAGGATGGGTAGAAAAGGTCAAATTCCTTTTTGGTGAAAAACAGCCAGCCATTATTGTCAAAATAGTGGGCATTGTTGCGGCCTATTTGTACCTGAAAATCGCGTTGCCATTGGGTTATCACCTCATGGTAGGGCTGTGCGGCCGGTGCAAAATAATAGGGGCTGTTGTAGCCTTGCTCGTGGTAGTCAACATGTACCTGCGGTAGCCAGCGGTTGTATAATTTTAAGCGTTGCTGGCTTTCTTTTTGTGTTTGCCAAGCCCAGTCGCGGTTAAGGTCAAAATTGTAATGGTTGGTACGTCCTTGGGGCCAGGGTTCCACGTGTTCCCTGGCTTGTGGGTCGGCATTAAAGGCCGTGCCCACGGCTTGGTTGTACCAGTTAACATACCTGTCTCGGCCGTCGGGGTTAATGCAAGGGTCAAGCACCACCACGGTGGTTTTTAGCCATTCCTTGGCTTGGGTATTGCTTGGGTCTACCAAGGCAAACAAGGTAAGCATGGCAGCCTCGGATGAGGCGGGTTCGTTGCCGTGCACATTATAGCTAAGCCACACTATGGCCGGTGTACCCTCGGTAACTGGGGCCGCATTGTCTTTTGCTTGGCCTGCCAACCGCAGGTTGTTAAGCCTAATGGCCTCCAGTTTTTGTAGGTTTTCCGGCAGGGCCACGTAGGCTACTTCCAAATCGCGCCCTTCGTACGTTTCGCCGTATTTTTCAATCTTCACCATGCCGGGCAGTGCCGTTTCAACTGCTTTAAAATAGTTGAGTATTTTGTAATGGGGTGTAAACCGGGTGCCGATTTTATACCCTAAAAACTGTTCTGGCGATTGTAACGTTTGGGCTTGGGTAAAAACAACCTGCGCTGCCGCGAAAATGATAAGAAGAATTTTTCTCATGTTAATGTGCTAAAGGTGTAACAAACAGTGTGCAAAGTATCCGCTTAAATAATCTGGGGCAGCCATTTGTAAACTGCTGCCTTCTTTTGGCTGGTGAAAATATTGAAACTAAGCACAGTGGCAAAAAAATAGTGGGTATTTAAAAATTAGGAACCCTTGGCAAGTGAAAACCCGCGGTATTGTGCAATAAATGGCAGTAGGTTAGGGACTATCGTAAAACATAATTTCAACTTGCAGTCCAATAAAGGGCCGGTCATTATTTAAGGGGTTGAAAACGACACGGGCCTGGCTCTGTGGAAACCTGCTGCAATAATTTGGGGTTAGCCTGTTTAAACATGGGCAATATTTTTGCCTATGCTTCTACAACGGCTGTTTTGGTAACATAGTCGTGCAAAGTACGCTCAGTAAAAGCTATAAAAACGCAGTCTACAATCAATGTAAGGCGCAATAAACTGCGTACCAGTATTTGCCAAAACGCTGGGCGTTTGCCGTTTTCGGCCACTACTTTGCTCATGGTAAGCCATTTGGCAGGTGTACGGCCAAAAAACAGCTCAAAAAACAAATAATACAATACCATCACCAGCCAAAAAAAGTAATAAAAAGGCCAGCCATCTGTATGGTAGTAGTAGCTGCGAAAATTACTGGCGTAGTTGCAAACCCAACTGATGCCAAAAATCAGCAATGTGTCAATAATAAAATTAAGAACCCGGGTGCCGATGCCTACATAATTCATACTGCAAAGATGGGGGGAAAAGTTCATGGTTGGCCAAAAAAGTGCATAGTCCACGGTCGAGGGCCCATGGCAAATACATGGCGGGTGGATGGCTGAAAATCCCCATTCCATCGTAGATGCGCAATCGGCCAGTAACGCATTGTATTAACCATGGACGATGGGCTATCGACTTTTTCCGATCATCAATAGACATTGAGGAAGTCCATATTCGATGACTAATCGGCCTTAATCCGCAGTGTATTAACTATGGGCCACTGACTATGGGCTATCGACTTTTTCCGATCATCAATAGCCACGGAGGAAGTCCATATTCATTGAGTAATCGGCCTGTATCCGCATTGTATTAACTATGGACTATGGGCTATCGACTTTTTCCGATCGTCAATAGCTACGGAGGAAGTCCATATTCATTGAGTAATCGGCCTTTATCCGCATTGTATTAACTATGGATGATGGGCTATCGACTTTTTCCGATCGTCAATAGCCACGGAGGAAGTCCATATTCATTGAGTAATCGGCCTTTATCCGCATTGTATTAACCATGGACCATGGACTATGGGCTATCGACTACTCCTACATCCCCCGCAAGTATTGTTGAATAATTTCCGTAATGGTTGGGTAGCTGTTGTTTAGGTAAATGTCCAATATCTCTTTTCTTACCCACTCAATTTCCGCTATGTATTCTTCGGTTTGTGGTACCAGTTTTTGCCCCGGTGCTGCGGCCATGGCATACCAATGGCTTTCCTTATGTACGTCATCGTTAATGCGTGGCTCAAAATAGTCGTGGTAGGTAATGCCTACAAAGCCCGTAATGGCAACTTCGGCCAGGCCGGTTTCTTCGCGCACCTCACGCAACGCGCATTCCTCAATACTCTCCCCGTCGTCTAGCTTCCCTTTCGGCAGGTCCCATTTGCCCCTGCGGAATATCATCAGTATCTCGTCGTTTTCGTTGGTAATAATCCCGCCTGCGGCAATAATTTTTGTCATCGTGGTGCTTTTGGTAAAACGGGTACAAATTAGGGGTAATTTTTTGAATGCAAACCCTGCACCTTGGGGTGGCGGGTGTTTTTAACCACAGAGTTATAGGATTTGTTTGCACAGAGTGGCCTGGGGTATCTTGTTGTAAAAGCATGCAAAGTTGGCCAGATATATTAAACAAAAGGCCCTGAAAGCGAATCCAAACTCCGTGTTACTCCGTGCCATAACACCCTTAACGCTGTGGTTAGAAAATCCTAATTTTTACAGAATTGATTGCAATACCTACTTTCGCGGATGTAACGCCAAGGTGAAAGGTTTAGGGCTACGGGTTAAGGCCTTAAACCTTACGCGCCAAGCCTCACACCGTATTAAAGGTTTCGAGCGTGTTGCGTTAAATGTTACACCCTAAACCTTACACCATATAAAAGTATTTACCATTATGCTGTCTAACCAAAAAGCCGTTGCCGAAAAATTGCTGCATGCGGGCGCTGTTAAACTTAGCCCTGAAAACCCATTTACATGGGCCAGCGGCTGGAAAAGCCCCATCTATTGCGATAACCGCAAGGTGCTTTCCTTCCCTTATGTGCGCGATTTTGTGAAAAGCGAGATGTGCAATGTGATATTTGAAACATTTGCGAATGCTGATGTGCTGGCCGGTGTGGCTACTGCCGGTATACCCTGGGGGGCGATGGCGGCCGACCAATTAAAACTGCCTTTTATATATGTACGGCCAAAGCCAAAAGAACACGGGTTGGGTAACCAAATTGAGGGTTATTATGAAAAAGGCCAAAAGGTGCTGGTGGTGGAAGATTTAATTTCAACAGGCAAAAGCAGCCTGCAGGTGGTGGATGTTTTGCGTGCCGCAGGCATTGAAGTGGAAGGCATGGTGTCTATCTTTAATTATGGGTTCCCGTTGGCCGAAGAGGCGTTTAAAAAAGCCGGTGTTCCCTACTATTCCTTAACAAATTATTCAGCATTGATTGGCTTAGCTTTGGAGAAGGGTTCCATCACTGAGGAAACCGAAAAAATACTACTGCGCTGGAGGGAAGATCCGGCGGCCTGGGGGAGGTGAGGGCGGGAAACGTGAGACGGGAAACGTGAATGGGGAAACGTGAGACGTGAGACGTGAATCGTGAAACGTGAGACGTGAATCGTGAAACGTGAATGGTGAAACGTGAAACGTGAGACGTGAGACGTGAATCGTGAATGGGGAAACGTGAAACGGCAATGGAGAATTGCTTTTAGTATAGAATAAGCGAAGCCGAAAGTAATGGGGCCATCCAAAGTTGTGTTTATAGGGCAATGACCAATGTTATATCATTAAAAAAGCGATGATGAGAAAAATGATTTGTTTTATTGCAATGGCAGTTGTTTCGCTTGGTGTTAAAGCACAGGTGATGCAAGCAAAATCTGTTTGGGCCACCTTTACCGTTCCGCAGATGAAATGCTGGGAATGTAAAAGCCGGCTGGAAAAATACTTGTTTCATGAAACAGGCGCGGGCGACGATGCCAGTGTTTTTAAAGTTGTCGTTAATATGTTTAACGGCACAGTGCGCATAAACTACGTACCAGACCGCATTACAGCCGACAACCTGAGGGCCGCCATCTCCAGCGCGGGGTACGATGTTGACAGCCTTAAGGCAAACCCCGACAGTTATAAGTTGCTGCCCCCCGTGTGCAAACGCAAGGATGAGGGCGGCGGCCCGCAAAAAGGTAAGCCCTGCAACGTAGCCCCCGAAGGAGAGGACTAAAAATAATGGAAGCGAACACTTTATCCATCAGGCAGGTAGTGCCAGCTGATGCTGAAGCATTCAGGCAACTGTGTATTGAAACCTTTGTAGACACCTACAACATTTACAACACGCCGGAAAACATGCAGTTGTATATTGATACGCATTATACCCCCCAGCGGGTGCTGGATGAAATAAACAGCAGCACCATGCAGTTTTACTTGGCTGTTGCCGAGGATAAACTGGCAGGCTATGTTAAGATGCGCACGACCGAAAACCCGCCCGAATTGGCCGGTAAAAAGCACATTGAAATTGAACGTATTTATGTGCTGCCCGGTTATAAAGGGTTAAAAATTGGAAAAAGCCTGATAGCCCATGCAGCCACAGTGGCCCGCGGGCAACAATTTGAAGTGCTTTGGTTAGGTGTATGGGAGAAAAATGACCATGCAATTGCGTTTTACACCAAACAGGGTTTTACTGTGTTTGGCGAGCATGATTTTATACTGGGCACCGATAGGCAAAAGGATTGGTTGATGAAGTTGGAGCTTGTGTAATAATAGTGCCTCGCTTATTGGCTGTCGAATTTTTGCTGCCTTAATATTCGCCTTCTTTAAACCCCTATTACCGGCAGCTTGCAGAAAAACAAAGTATAGCTATTAGCATAATCTTACGTTGTTAATTCGCCGTTTGGTTCCGGTATTTCAATTCGGCGTTTAAGCTATAAATAATTTAAGCAGCACACTTTTGGTGCTGTTTTCTGCTGTAGCCACTAAAAGGTGTTGCAGCGCAATCCCGCCATTAAATTTCTCCACACAAAAATCCTTTGCTACCTTACGGCTATTACGGCAATGGCATTACCGGTTGGTGGCCAATGCCCTCACGAAATATACCTGTATGCTCCTTAGCCGAAAAACTGCCATTAAACTACCCGCACTTAACCAGTTAAAGCAAGCCTTTGGCATATCGGCCACCGCCCATGAAAACAACAGCAGCGATGTTCTCGACTTTGCTGGTCAGCCGCAGGCTAAACCGCTTAGCCGGCGCAGTTTTATGGGCAATATGGTAAAAGCAAGCGCTGCCATTGGCGTTGCAGGGCTTTACCAGGCCTGTAACCCCGCCAATAAAAAAACACAATCGCGCATTGCCATTGTGGGTGCGGGCATAGCGGGTTTGCATGCCGCCTACATATTGAAGCAGGCAGGCTTTACGGCCGATATGTATGAAGCCAGCGGCAGGGTAGGGGGGCGTATATTTTCAGTGGCCGATTTAATGGAAAAAGGCTACTGGACGGAGATGGGCGGCGAATTTATTGACAGCGGCCACAAGGATATGTTGAACCTTGCCAATCAGTTTAACCTGCCTTTGCTCGACCGCAGGGCACCAAAAGAGTTATCGCTAGGATTAGAGGAATATGCTTATTATTTTAATAAAACATATTACCACCAAAAAGACATTGTTGAGGCATTGCATCCGTTTACCCCGCAGTTGAAAAAAGACATTGCCTCCCTTTCTGGCGATATTTCTTACACCAGCCATACCAAAAACGACGTGTATTTCGATAATCTTTCCATAGTGGACTATACGGATAAATTGGGCTTGTCGGGATGGTTTAAGTCGTTCATTAATAACGGGTACACTGCCGAATACGGCATGGAGGCCAGCGAGCAGTCGGCCCTTAATTTTTTACAGCTCATCAGCCCCGACGCGCAAGGCAATTTTGCACCATACGGCATAAGTGATGAGCGGTTTTCCATCATAGGCGGCAACGAAAAACTGTGCGCGGCACTGGGCACCCAGCTTGCCCAGCAGATTAAGCTAGGACATACTTTGGCGGCCATTAACCAGAACAACAGCGGCCAATATGTGTTAACGTTTAACACCGATGTAAAGCAACTGACTGAAATAACCGCAGATTTTGTGTTGCTTACGGTGCCTTTTCCCGTATTGCGCGGCGTGGATATGCAATTGCCGCTGCCCGCTTGGAAAATGAACGGCATACAGCAGTTGGGCGTAGGCACGAACGGAAAGATTTTTATAGGCGTACACGACCGGGTATGGCGCAAACAAGGCTACGCCGGTTATGCTTTTACCGACAATGGCCTGATGAACGGGTACGATTCCACCCAAATGCAGCATGGCAACAATGGCGCGGGGGTTTATACCATTGCGCCGGGGGGTAAGGCCGGTGCGGCAGTAGGCAGTGGGGATGCCAACCTTATGCAACAAACGGCCATTGGCCAATTGGACGAACTTTACCCCGGTGCAAAGGGTGCTTTTACGGGCAGGATAAGCCATTGGAACTGGCGCGACTACCCTTTGAGCAAATGCAGCTACATGTCGTACAAAACTGGCCAATATACCACCATTGCGGGCAGCCAGTTTCAACCGGTAGGCAACCTATATTTTGCTGGTGAGCACTGCAGCATAGCCTCGCAGGGCTTTATGAACGGCGGTGCGGAAACAGGGCGCATGGCGGCGGAGTTGATGATTAAGAAGTTGACCGCCAAAGCCGTCTGACGGTCCCCGTCTGACGGCGTGGCAGCATCAAGTTGCCACATAAGGCGGTCAGACGGTGACCGTCAGACCAGTGCCGCAGACTGCCTCTGGCGTCAAAACCGGTCAGACGGGGACTGGCAGACCGGGGTATAGCTATTGCGCTATTTTAGAATATTCCTTTAAATCGCGTTTCTCCTTTGGGGTGAGGCTTTTCATGCCGCTGCGGTTAATCTTATCTAATATGCGGTCAATCTCTTTTTGTTTGTCCATTTTTTCCATATTATACCGGTGGTCAGCCGTGTAGTTTTTGTTGTTTACGTTAAAAAACAAATTGTCTACAAAAATTACGTGCGGCCGGGTTATAATCAGGTATATAAAAGCGAGCGACGGTATAGCAACAATAAGAATAGGCACCAAGTTAATGAAAAGCGACGACGGGCTGATGGCTATGGCAACCAGCATACCCACCAATGCGCCGCCTAAGTGTGCATCGTGGCCAATGTTCATCCAGCTGGAGCGGATACCGTAAATGGACACCAGCACAAACAGCAAGCCGTATAGCCAGCCCGGTACAGATATGAATAATATTCGGGCCGACATGCCGGGAAACAAGGCAACCGACGCGAAGATTATTCCGCAAACTGCCCCAGAGGCACCCACAGCACTGTAATCGCCATGAAACCGGTGGATAAATAGTGAAAGCAGACCACCGCCTATTAGGCTGCTGAAATATACGATGAGGAACTGGGCCTCGCCAAGGGAATACTCCACCGCAGTGCCGAAAGAAAACAGCGTGAGCATGTTTAAAATAAGGTGCGGCCAGCTTACATGTAAAAAGCCGGACGTAACCAGCCGAAGATATTGCTTGTTGATGAGAATTTTATCCACTTCAAAAGCATATTTATCAAGAAAAGCCGGGCTTTTAAAGCCTTTGTAAGACACAAAAACATTTAGCAGTATTAATATTAGGCTGGTGATTCCCGTGGTACTCATGTTTATACAGTGGTTCAGTTGGTGAAGCCGTAAGTTACAACGCTTTTTATTTAGTGGCAGAGATTTATAGACGAGTTTTGAAAAAATTACGGTGTGTAATTTTTCTTAGGTAATATTTGCCATCGCTGCAAATTTTGTAGTCATTGCGAAGCATATATGATTGGCTGTTCTAACCCCTGCTGCCTCATCCATCGTGCGCAAGAGCATAACGCAAATGCGCTTACCCAATGTAAGTATTTGTTGGCCAGGTATATGAGTTGCATAGTACCTGCCCCTACAATTTAAACGACAGCCCGCCTGCCAATATGTATTTGCCATAGCCCGCCTCCATAAAAAGGCTGGTGTTGTTGCTTAGGTGAAATTTTACACCCAGCGATACTTGGTAGGCAAATTCATTGGGTTGCGGCACATCGGTTATTTTGCCCCCGTTGCTGGTAGTATAGTTTTGCGACCAATTGTTTACCCCGATGGCTGTTCGTACATACGGAGAAACTTTGTTGTTGTACGTGGGGAAATAGTTTACTAAATTAAGCATCACGCTCACATTATCCAAACTGCCGGTAAATGCCTGTGTGTTGGTAAAAGCATCGTAATAAGGCGCCGAAACTTTACCATAAGTACCCATTATGCCTATGCTGGTGTAGGGGCTAAACTGATAGTCAACCGAGCCGCTGATGGGGCCTGTTTGGTTGTAGTTGCCCACATTGGCATTGGTAAAGGCGCCGAGGTAGTTTTTGTCGAGGTTGGGGAAGCCATACCCCACAGCAATGTTTAACGAAGGCCTGAATCCACTGTTTACGGCCTGCCGCCTAGGGTGATGGTACGACCGGGCGTAGCCGGGCGAGATATACACCCTTGACCCATACTGTGCATTTGCTTTTACCACGCCTGCCAGCAATGCTATGGCGGAGATAACAATATATTTTTTCATCATCTGGTGCTTTTTGGGTATCAGATGGGTGGCGGCGCGTTAAAGTTTAACGCCTAACTGGTTTTAACAAATTTATTAAGCTATCGTCGCTATAAAAGCGGGGAAGGGGGTTCCACTGAATAAACATATTGGCTGATAATTAGCTATGCCATGTTTGGGGTGTATTAATGCATTATTTTGCAAATGTTTTTCGGGCGGTATTCAGCCGCCGCAGTAGGTTGTAGCATCGTTGTTATACCGTACCTGCATATTCGTTTGGCACCGCTTTTCTAGTGTCTATTTTACACCCCCGCCCAATTTCTCCTTCGCTTCCTCAGGCACGGGCATCAATTTTTTATTGCTATAGTCATAGCATAGCATACCGGTTTTGGCTTTGCCTGCCAGTACGGTGGTATCGGCTTTAACTATTTCCAGTTTGTACAAAAGGTCAAAGCCGTATTTCTCAAAGCCTGTCGCGGCAACATGTATTTTTAAGTTATCGCCGTAATTCAGCTCTTTTTTATATTCAACAGCGGTATCGTTCATAATCAGCCCATAACCCTCAAATTGCAATTCGGCATAACCATGGTGTAACAAAAACTGCTGGCGCGCCTCTTGTATCAGCGATAAAAAAACATCATTGCCCACATGCCCGCCGTAATTAAGGTCGGTTATGCGTATGGTCAATTGGGCAGCAAATGCAAAATTTTCAGACAAGTTTATTTTAACGCGTTCCATCGGTTTTAGTACTTTATAATTTAGAAAAATGCTGCAAAGGCGCAGATGGCTGGGCCTTTGAAAAATATAAATTTGGGCATTTATAGTAAAGGCACATGCCTAAAGTCAATCGGTTAAACTTTTACAGGCCCAAAATCTTTCTTCAACCCTCTAATGAGTTCAAAAAAGCAACCAGTTTATCCGTTGCTTTTCGCCGGTGGCTGAAAGCGTTTTTTTCATCCATGCTCATTTCCGCAAAAGTTTTGTTGCTTCCGTCTGGCACAAACACGGGGTCGTAGCCAAAGCCTTGTGCACCCTTCTGGTCATCAACAATACGGCCATTACAAATGCCTTCAAAAAAATATTCTTTCTCCTCCCATATCAACGATATAACCGTACGAAACCGGGCAGCCCGGTTTTGTTTGCCGGCAAGGTTAAGCAGCAGCTTGTCAATATTGCCTTGGAAATTTCTTTCATCCCCTGCATATCTGGCGCTTTTAACGCCCGGTTCGCCGTTTAATGCTTCTACTTCAAGGCCGGTGTCTTCGCTAAAACAGTTTTGTGCGGTAAGCCGGTGTATAGTTTGGCTTTTTTCACTGGCATTGTCTTGTAAGGTGTCATGCGGTTCGGGAATGTCAATGTCTATACCCGCATCGGCAAGGGTTACTATATTAACGTTGTTGCCCACTACTTTTTTTATCTCTTCTACTTTATGCTGGTTGTTGGTGGCAAATATTATCGTATGCATATATTTTATTTTACACAGCTGTTAGCTGTTAGTAAATACAGAGTTGGTTTTAACTCGTAGCTTATCACTATCAGCTAAAAACTTATTTTTTTCAGGCTTTCCCACAGTTTTCTTTTTTCCGCCTTAATGTTTTCGGTGGTGTTTGCGGGAGAAGCCAAGGTTATTTCGGGCGCTTTTAAAATGGTGCAGCCTGCAAAGTTTTGCGCTTGGTAATCAGGTATGGCAAATGGCAGTTGTATTTGCTCGGTGGTTATGCCAAACAAAATAATGTGGCTGGCCGTCAATTCTTTTTGCAATTGCGCAAACACTGCCGGGGTTTTGTGCAGGTTTACTATGGCCGTGTCGGCCAAGTTTATTTTTAGGGCTGCCAGCAGTTTGCCTAGGGTATCTAACCATTCATCGTTAATAAAAGGCGCGGTTGCATCATTTACCAAAATGGCAATTCCCCGGGTGTTGTTGCCCAAAAACCATTTTTTTTGCTCCGGAGGTGTAGTTTTTGGTAAAGTTTCCGGCCTCGTTTGTGTACCTTGCGGGGGTGCCCGTGCAATGGCTGGCCCGGTATCGGGGGCCATAACCAGGGTGTTTTTATACAGGTCTACAAGCACAAAATCTGGCAATTGTATATTCATTGTTAAAAAATATATTACAAGTTAACGGTTGTTAGTTTTTATTTTTTTATTTTCTTTGCAACAAATGTAATGTTATGACGGAAGCTTTGGACATCCTTATCACAAAAGTAGAAAGGAGTAAGTTGAACGAAATGGATTTTGACAACCTTCCCTTCGGTAAATATTTTACCGACCACATGCTGGAGGCTGATTATGAAAACGGGGAATGGAAAAATGTGGAGATTAAGCCCTACCAGCCGTTGCTGCTGGATCCGTCACTCGCCGCCCTGCATTATGGCCAGGCTATTTTTGAAGGTATTAAAGCCTATAAGGATGACAACAACAACGCATTTATTTTTCGCCCTTACGATAATTTAACCCGTTTTAACCTAAGTGCCCAGCGCATGAACATGCCAGAGGTGCCTGAGGAGATATTTATAGAAGGCATGCGCCAGTTGATTGGGATTGATAAGAATTGGATACCCCAACGCAGGGACTATAGCCTGTACATAAGGCCGTTTATGTTTAGCACCGATGCCATGCTGGGGGTTAGGCCAAGCGAAACCTACAAGTTTTTGATAATACTAAGCCCAAGCGGCCCCTATTTTGCCGCCCCGATGAAGATATTGGTGGAAGAAACCTATACCCGCGCCGCACCGGGTGGGGTGGGTTTTAGTAAAAATGCCGGTAACTACGGCGGTAGCCTTAAGGCGGCCACCGATGCCAAGAAAGAAGGCTATGACCAAGTGCTGTGGACCGATGCTTTTGAGCATAAATGGTTGCAGGAAGTGGGCATGATGAATGTATTTTTTCTGATAAAAGGCGTGGCAGTAACTCCCAGCTTGGAAGAGGGTACGATTTTAAAAGGCGTAACAAGAGACAGTGTGATGGTGGTTTTAAGGGAGATGGGTATACCTGTTGAGCAAAGGCGCATAAGCATTGAGGAGTTGATTGACGCACACAAGGCCGGCACCCTGCAAGAGGTGTTTGGCACCGGCACTGCTGCCACCATTGCGCCGATTAAGGAATTAAAGTATAAAGATTACGTGATGCAGTTTGAGGTGCAGGGCTGGACGGTATCGCCCGAAGTAAAAAGCCGCCTGAACGCAATACGTGAGGGCAAGGCCGAAGATACCCACGGGTGGTTAGTTAAAGTATAACATTAAAATTGCCCATAAAAAAAATCCCAAAGTTTACGTGCATGGGTCGAGAACCTATCCAGATACGTAAACTTTGGGATTTTTGCGTAATTGCCGGGGTTTGTTGTTTTATAATTGCTTTACGGGGTTGGAAATAATGACTATTTGATATTTTATTAAAATTATTTTGGTATTTCAATTGCAGGTGGCTACCTTTGCCCTCCCAAAAATTAATCGGTAATAATGCCTACGATACAACAATTAGTTAGAAAAGGACGCGAAATTATTAGGGCTAAAAGCAAATCAAGGGCACTGGATGCTTGCCCCCAGCGTCGTGGTGTTTGTACCAGGGTGTACACAACAACGCCTAAAAAACCAAACTCCGCTTTGCGTAAAGTGGCTAAGGTGCGTTTGACAAACAAAATTGAGGTAATTGCCTACATACCAGGTGAAGGCCATAATTTACAAGAGCACTCAATTGTGTTGATACGCGGTGGCCGTGTGAAAGATTTGCCAGGTGTGCGTTACCACATTGTACGCGGTAGCTTGGACACGGCAGGTGTTAAAGACCGTAAAAAGAGCCGCAGTAAATACGGTACGAAGAAAGAAAAAGCTAAAAAGAAATAAACCGCAATTGCTGATTTAGGGATATGGAAAAATTTGGGACATAGTTTCAAATAACAAAATCTCTGAAATCAAAAACTCAAAATTATAAAGTTTAACATACTATGCGTAAGTCGCAAGCCAAAAAATTACCTTTAGCTCCTGATGGGCGCTTTAACGATAAAATGGTTACCCGTTTTATAAACAACATCATGTGGGATGGTAAAAAAAGCACTGCCATCAATGCTTTTTATGATGCCATTGACAAAGTGAGCAAAGTAACCGGCGAAAACGGTTATGAAATATGGAAGAGGGCTTTGGTAAATGTTACGCCTGCCGTAGAAGTACGCAGCCGTAGGATTGGTGGTGCTACTTTTCAAATTCCTGCCGAAGTGCGTGCAGACAGGAAAATTTCGTTGAGCATGAAATGGCTGGTGCGTTTTAGCCGCGAAAGAAACGGCCGTACAATGGCCGACAAACTTTCCAGCGAAATAATTGCCGCTGCAAAGGGTGAAGGGGCTGCTTTTAAAAAGAAAGAAGATACCCACCGTATGGCTGAAGCTAACAAGGCCTTCTCCCACTTTAAAGTATAATTACTTAATTGTGTATATAATTAGTCCCACCTATATGGTGGGATTTTTTTTGCCGCTAACCCCCGATTGTTACAATAAGCAATGCTAAAAACCGCACAAAGGCAGCTGCCACTTGTTTTTGCCATATTTTTACGCTGCCAATTGGCCTAGCAACCATTTATGCCTACACCTATTTGCATAATACGCGCATGAGTTACCGGAAATTTATATTGCCGGTGGCGGTGTGTATGTTGCTTGCCTGCTTCAACTTACTCAATAACAATGTTGGCAAGGTAGGGTTAGATGCCTCGCGGTTGTTTATGGCATGGGTTATTTCATCGTTTTTTCTGTTGGTAATATGGTTGGCAAATGGCATTTTTTATAGCAGGCGTTATTTTATTACAGGCGATAAAAAGGCTATTTCAAGAATTGGTTCGGCAGTGCTTTGTAATGGGTTGTTGATAATAGCTATTGCAAATTCTGCCCGTTATATCGCCATGGATACATCTATTTTCGCCGGCCAACCTACGCTTGGGTGGGTTATTTTTATAAAATTATCAGTCGCTTCTTCCATAATTATCAGTATTCAATATACAATGGATTCGCTAAGGCAAACCCAAGCATTTAAATTGGCCAACGCACAATTGGCCAACGAGAATTTGGAGGCCCGTTTAAAGGTTCTGAAGCAACAAATGAATCCCCATTTTTTATTTAATGCCTTAAGTACTTTGCGCACAATGGTTAGGGATAAGGACGACAATGCCGAAAAATTTATTTTGAGCCTTTCTGATGTTTATCGGCAACTATTGAATAGAAAAGATGCTGCTGCTATTACGTTGGAAGATGAGCTTGGTTTTCTATCCTCCTACTTGTTTATGCTGCATGCACGGTTTGAAGATACCCTACAGGTTAACATACAAACTATGCCGGGCAGTATCCAAAAACGCCTGCCATCGTTAAGCCTGCAGCTGTTGGTTGAAAACTGTATCAAGCATAATAAAGTGTCATCTGTAAAACCGTTGGTTATAGGCATTTACCAAAACGATGACACATCAATTACTGTTGAAAATAATTTGCAAATAAAACCGTCCGCTAGCGAAGAGTCTTCCGGCATCGGCCTTCAAAACCTTAAAAAAAGGTATGAATTGTTAGGTGTTAATGACGGCATTTGTGTAACAGTAACGGATAGTAAATTTATTGTTTTTTTAAAATTGCTGACATGAACATATTGATAGCCGAAGATGAGCCTAAAACCGCAAAATTGTTGAAGGAGCTGATAGAAGAGCAGCATGAAGGCAATAAAGTGGTGTGCGTTTGCGACAGCATTGAGGGTGTTGTTGGCTACCTGAACAATAAAAGCGAAAAGATTGATTTGTTTTTTATGGATATTATGCTGGCAGACGGCAACAGCTTTGAAATATTTAAACAAGTAACCATTATTGCCCCTGTAATTTTTTGTACGGCTTATGACGATTATATATTAGCGGCCTTTAAAAACAATGGTATTGATTATATTTTAAAACCTTTTGCTGAAAAAGATATTGAAAACGCCTTTACAAAAATTAAGCAAATTAAAAAGGCGTTGGCTGTAAGTGACGAGGCCGCCAAACAAATGGCGGAAATTGTAAGGCCGCCTGTGGTAAGGCAGACTGCATTTTTGGTGCAGTTTCGGGAGAAAATGTACCCTGTTCAGGTTAAAGATATTGCACTGGTGTCGTTGGAAAATGAAATTGTATACTTATACACCTTTGATAACGAAAAACATGCTGTTTTTAAACCGATTGACGATATTGAAGACGTTTTGGAACCCAGCAAATTTTACAGGATAAACCGGCAGATGCTCGTAAATAAAGCAGCTATTATTGCCATTGAGCCTTTTTTTAACAGAAAAGTAATTGTAAAAACTCCTGTAGCCACCCAGGAAAAAGCTATTGTAAGCAGGTTGAAAGTTACCCCATTTTTAGCCTGGGTAGAAAGGGGGTAGTCTGTTCAATCCGCCGTCGTTTTTGTTCAATTCAGCCATAAAACACTTTCTCCGCCGGCCAACTTGCCACAACTTTACAGGGAAATAATCAAAAATTAAAACGCATGAAGCACCCCCTTCTACTTATGATGCTTTTTTTGCCTGGTCCCGTCTTTGCCCAAAGCAAAGCGGACAAAATAGTTGGCAATTGGACAAATGAAGAAGCCGATGCCAGGTTTGTAATAGCCAAAGCCGGCGATACCTATTCTGCCAAAATTACTTGGCTTAGCCAGCCTAACGAGGTTAGCGGAGCACCCAAAACCGACAAACACAACCCCGACAAAAACCTGCGGGCAAGGCACATAATTGGCATTGATATTTTTACCCAATTAAAATTTGATAACGGCATTTGGGATGGCACAGATGTTTACAGCCCTGAAAAAGGTATTTACGCCAAGCTAAAAATTGAATTGGTGGACGACAACCACCTTAAAATAATTGGCAGTAAAGGTGTTTTTTCTTCAACAAAAACTTGGGTACGGCTATGAGCAAAATGATTTGTATTACAACCATTGTGGCTTTTGTTTTTGCAGGGGTTAGTGGTCAGGTTAATACCGGCGGCGTTGAGCTTGCCAGTATTACCGATGCATTGTCCGTAGCATTAAAAAACAACCCCAATAAGCAGGTATACGACTTGAATGTTCAAAAAGCCAAAGCCGATTTTAAAACAGCCGAAAGCTTTTTATATCCAACGGTATCGGCCAGTGCAACAGGGCAAGATAACCTTGTGATAGCAGTAACCCCGGTGCCAGGAGAAATTGTAAACCAACCCGGCAAAACCGTATATCTAAAATTTGGCAAACAGTACGTTTTCAATGGTGGCCTCACGGTTTCAAGAACGTTGTTAAACTGGCAGGCACACGCACAGGCGAGGGCTGCAAAAACCAACATTGCGCTTAGTCAGGCCCAGGCAGATGCCTATGTGCAGGTGTTGAAACAACAAACTGCGCAATTTTACTTTACTTGCTTAATAGCGAAAGCCGCCGTTAAAGTAAGCGACAAAGACCTAACCCTTGCAGACAGTGTTGTAAAAACGATACAGCAGCGGCTGGCGGAGGGGCTAACAGACTCTGCATCGTTAAACAGCGCCCTAATAAACTATAACCAAGTATTGCAGAATAAACTGCAGAACCAGGAATTGCTGGATGAAAGCCTGCAAAACCTGCGGATAGTGCTTGGGCTGCCAAATGCCGAGGGGCTTGTACTAACAAAAGAAGTTGACTTATATGCTTATGGGGATGACGTAAACCCAGCACTTGCAACCGATAAAAACCTAATGGTTTATCCCCAACAATTAACTATCGCCGAATGGAATGAAAAGGCACAGAAGAATACGTACTCGCCCCAGATTTTAATGTTGGGTTATTTTGGCAAGCAGCAGTTTGGCGATAACTTATTACCCTCATTTGGCCCTGGTAATTGGACGAATTACCAATACATTGGCCTTAGCATTAGCGTGCCCATATTCACAGGTTTTTCAACTAAAAACAAAATAAAATCGGCAGGTGTTTCAAAGAGCATTACCGAGCAACAATACAAAGCGGCACAACTGCAAAGCCAAGCCAACGACAGTATCGTATTGGCGCGGGCTGCTAATTATCGCGCTATTTGCATGGCTTCGGCCGAGACTTTCAAATTGTACTTTGCCAACTGCCAGCTCGGCAAGCAAAAATTTGAAGAGGGCATTGTAAGTATTGACGTGTATTTAAAAAGTTTTCAGGATTACCTCTCCGCCGAAAACACGCACTTAAATAATCTGTCCCTATTGTATAGCAATTATGCAGTAGTACTATCAAGGCAATAACACAATAAAAAGAAATAATATGCCACGTAACAAAATATTTTTTGCAGCATTAATACTGGCCTCAGTTGGTTGTAAAAAGGTAGAGCAAACAACCCCTGTGCGAAAAGATATTGTTGACGCTGTTTTTGCAAGCGGCAACATCATCACCCAAAACCAATATGCCGTAACAGCCAACGCTGAAGGCTTTTTAAAAGACGCACTAGTTTCCGAGGGCGATTCTGTAAAACAAGGGCAGCTGCTGTTTAATGTAATTAACAATGTGCAGCAATCACAAGTGGCCAATGCAGCAATTAATTACGACTATGCAAAAACAAAAGCAGATTTATCTGCCCCGCAAATACAACAATACCAAATTCAAATAGGCCAAGCGAGGCAACAGGCAAAAACAGACTCGGTAAACTTTGGCAGGTATCAGCGCCTGATCAAAACTAAAGCGGTGGCGCAGGCTGATTATGAAAGGGCCCAACTACAATACCAAAACGATGTGTCCAATGTGCAGCAATTGGAAAAACAATTGGAGGATTTACAAAACAACCTTGCTTTAAATAAGGAAAATGCCAAGTCTCAGCTAACCATTCAGCAACAAACCAACCAATACAACAGTGTATTTGCGGTTGCGCCAGGCCGGTTGTTGAACGTGTACAAAAAGGTGGGTGATTTCGTTAAAAGGGGCGAGGCAATTGCGTATATCGGCACAGGCTTTTTAATAATAAAACTACAAATTACAGAAGACGATATTGACAGGATAAAACTGGGCCAGAACGTTTTGGTATCATTAAACACAGAGAAAGACACGGTTTATAAAGCCGTTATTAGCAAAGTGTACCCCTATTTTGATAACGTAAACCAGTCGTTTATTGCCGAGGCCACCTTTTTACAACTGCCGCCAGTACTAAAATCTAACACCCAGCTGCAGGCAAACATAATAGTGGGCGAAAAAAAAGCGGCACTCATCATCCCTACCCTGTACCTTGATAAAGACGGCATGGTTACGCTTGAAAACGGCAACAAAAAAATAGCTGTTAAAACCGGGATACGCAACCTTGAATGGACAGAGATACTGAGCGGGATAAGCGAAGCCGACGTAATAGTAATGCCTAAAACCAAGTAGCCATGTTTAGTTCAGTCAACAATAAAATATCGGGCGTACATCTTACCTCTAATGCCAAGCAAACAGTAGTGGCGGTGCTAAGTGTAACTTTCGGCATATCCATGTACGTTTTTATGAACAGTTTTATGTCGGGTGTTAATGATGCGCAAACAAAACTTGCTTTTACTGCACTGGCGCATGTAAGGGTGTATAACGATGGGCCTGCCGATAATACCAACTTGCTAAAAAGGGTGTTGCCCTACGGTAAACTCATAAACCTGCGCAATGCGAAAGTAATACAGTATACTAAGGGTATAAAAAATAGTACACAAATTGTTTCCTTGTTGCAGCACCAGCCGGAAGCTACGGGTGTTACAAGCCAGGTAAACATCAACGTGTCGTACCACAACGGTGCCATTAAAATAAACGGCCAACTTTCGGGCGTAGATGTTGAAAATGAAAACAGGCTTTTTGGTATAAGCAATTACATGTTGCAGGGGCAATGGCAGGAGCTGAAAAGCCGAAGCGACGGTGTAATTATCGGGTCGGGCTTGGCAAAAAATATGAGCCTGAAAATAAACGACAACCTCAATTTGCTAACTGACGACGGGGTGGCAAAAAACTACAAGGTCATCGGCATTTTTGAAACCACCATTGCCAACACTGATAAATCCAAAGCCTATATTAACATAGGCGCCGCAAGGCAACTGTTGTCAAAAAACGCCGACTATGTTACTGACATACAGCTGAACGTAAAAGACTACAGCAAGGCCCGCCAAACTGCCGGCAAAGTTGCCCCCGTTATCCCATACAAGGTGGAGGCATGGCAAGTTGCAAACGGCCAGCTAGAGGCAGGCTCCGACCTGCGGGATATTATAGCCAAGGCCGTTTCGCTCACCATATTGTTGGTTGCTGGTTTTGGTATTTACAACATCATGAATATGACCGTAAACCAAAAAATACGGGAAGTGGCGATATTAAAGGCCATGGGCTTTTCTGGCGGCGACATTACTACCATATTTTTAACCGAGGCCTTAATTATTGGTATTGTTGGAGGCATTGTAGGCATGTTATTTGGTTATGTGGTAGCCTTGGCTGTAAACCATATACCTTTTGCAATAGGCGGCCTTACAACGCTGCCAATGACCTACAAGCCCAGTGATTACCTTCTCGCTTTCGTTTTTGGGTTGCTCACTACGTTTGTGGCGGGTTACCTGCCCGCGCGCCACGCTTCAAAAATAGACCCTGTAACAATCATAAGAGGATAAAAGCCATGAACACAACCATTTCGCTTAAAGCAAGCAACATTGATAAATATTTTTACCAGCCGGAGCCTTTCCAAGTGTTGAAGGATGTAAGTTTTGAAGTGAAAAAGGGCGAATTCTTAACCCTAATCGGTAAGTCTGGCTCGGGCAAGTCCACTTTGTTATACGTGCTCTCTACCATGGATACAGATTACAAAGGCAGCCTTGAAATAAATGGTGCGCGGCTTACCGGCAAATCGCAGAATGAACTGGCCGCCTTTAGAAACGAGCACATAGGCTTTGTATTCCAGTTTCATTACTTACTGGTGGAGTTTACGGCACTCGAAAATGTAATGCTGCCTGCGTTAAAACTAGGGAAGAAAAGTAGGGAGGAGATTGAGGCTAATGCCTACGAAAGCCTAAAAATGTTGGATTTAAAGGAGCAGGCACTAAAGCAGGCAAACAAACTTTCTGGCGGGCAGCAGCAGCGGGTGGCCATTGCCCGGGCACTCATCAACAACCCTTCGGTAATTATGGGCGATGAACCTACCGGCAACCTCGACAGCAAAAATACCAAAGTGGTGTTCGATATTTTCAAGCAACTCTCCCGCGAACGGGGCCAAACCATTATAGCTGTTACCCACGATGATGATTTTGCCCGAAACAGCGACCGGGTAATTGAATTAAGCGACGGGAATTTATTGAAGACGAGTACAATTGGCAGGTAAAATACAACTGATTTTTTTATTGACTGATTATGTGTTCGCGAAATTGGCCAAAGAATGCAGATTGTATGCCTTTGCGGTAAAATTTAAGAAAAAAAGAAGCTAAAAATAGTTTGCAACCAGATAAAAAGTATAATTTTGTATTGGAATTTGTAAAAAATATACTTTCCATGAGTCGCATACCAAAAAAAGAAGGCCCTATGGTGGCCCCAAAAAATTTAGCTGAAAAGGCAAAGCAGCAAGCTTTGGGCAACTATGCCAAAATTAATGCAGCCCACGATAATGTTGAGGCAGATGGCAATATTTTACATGACGCAGGGGTTATGTATGGCAATGGTATTGTTAAAAATGGGTATTATAATAACCTTTTTCAAAATATTGCCGGTAAAGTACAGGCACTCTCCGATTTATTGCAAGGGGGCAGGGGGCAGCAGCCCGAAGTATCAGTATTTGATAAAATGGAGATGATTAACCAAGGTATTTCAAAGCAAGAATTTGAGTATTTAAAGCAAAAAAGCGGCCTTGATTACGACCAACTATCTGAGGTGCTTTCGGTAGCAAGGGCTACGTTAATTAATAAAAAAGGCACCGAAAAATTCAACTATTCTTTAAGTGAAAAAATAGTAAGCTTGGCTGATATTTATGCCTATGGCTACGAGGTTTTTGAAGATGAGGCCCGTTTTAACAACTGGGTATTTCGCCCAAACCGTGCGCTGGGCGGTAAAGCGCCATATTATTTTTTAAACAACCAATATGGCAGGGAAGAGGTTAAAAACCTTATTGGCCGTATTGACTATGGCGTTTATGCATAAACCGGGCTATAATGATTGTTTACAGGATAGGCAGGACAAGATTTGCGAATGATTTGTCAGGTGAAGGGGCCAGGCTGCACGGTGGCCGCTGGAACCATAAATTAACAGCCTGCGTTTACGCATCGGAAAGCCGTGCGTTGGCGTTGTTGGAATACACGGTAAACGTAAATATTGACGACATACCCCGGGCTTTGAGCTTTACGGTTATCGAAATACCTGATGATGACGTGTTGCAACTTGGCCTAGCCGATTTGCCTGGTAATTGGAATGCCGCGCCTGCACCTACGTCTACAAAGCAATTTGGTACTGCTTTATTGAAGAAAAACGAACACATGGTTATAAAAATACCCTCTGTAGTTATTCCTGCCGAGTATAATTACCTTATTAATCCTCTGCATGGCAATATTAAGGGCTGCAAAATATTGGGGGTAAGCGATTTTGTTTACGATGTTAGGATTAAAGCGATGTGAGTTTACGCTAAAAGGCTACTTTGAACAAAAAATGCACTTGAGCTACCGCTGAGATAAACCCCACTAGATACGACATGTTAAAAATGTAAAAAGGCAGCGCTTATTTACAAAAAGCACACGCTTTACCTTTTTAAAACGATAATTTTATCCGGGCGTATGCACCAAGAACAACCTTTTATAAACCATAAAAAGAACGTATGGAAACCTTTTTAGGAGTAGTCATCCTGACAGTTACAGCCTTCGCCTCATACTTTCTTTCTTCGAGATTGTATCGAAAATTGGTAAAATCTGCCAATAAATATCCGGTGCTGCTGAGCGTTTTAACCTTTGTGGGTGTTTTTTTGATTATCATTGCTGCGATCTTATTTATCATTATATCTAACATGTCATTTGAGCGGTAGGCACTGGCCTATTTTCTTTTGCCCCTGCCGATTATCCATTCGGCCAGCAACAAATTAGGCACAAAGCCCATCCACGCGTCAATCATATACAAGTGCAGTGGGTCAACATATACTATGCTTAATATGATTATTTTCCATGTTCGCAAGGTAACGGCAGATAGCGTGAGGGCATAACTTCTTACTATAAAACGCTTGTGCGCCAAAATATCCCTTTTTTTTATTGCTGCTACGGCTTTTAGGGTAAAATAAAACCATAAGCAGTCTAAAATTACAAACGCGGTTTTAGTAGGCCATAAGCCGTTGGCGTATATTGCCATGATCATTGCTGCAGGAAAGTTGATAAACAAAATATCGTATACATATATTTTGCCCATCAGCTGGTGAAGCGGCTTATGTTTTTGCAGAAGGTAGCTTGAAAATTGGGTAAAGCCGGCCAATAAGGCGAATATGATAGAAAATACGTGGGTGTAAAAAGCTGTCTTCCAAACTGCTACGTGTATATAAGCTTGTTTAAATTGTAAAAACCCAATATCGTCTTGCATGGGGTAGTATCTAACAATTCCTCTTAACATTAAAAAGGTAACTATGCACAGCAATATGTACAAGCAGGCATCTTTTGTTATATTCTTTAAGGTTTGCAAGGTTTTTATTTGGTAAGCGGTTTAAACAGCGTTTTTTTTAAGAGAACGTAAATATTGGTTTTTTTTGGGGGGATGGGTGAAATTTTGGCCCAATTTATCAAAATTTGGCTGTGGTGTTTGTTCAGATAGAATTGGTGCTTGTTTTATTCTATAACGAACATATATAATTGATTGCCTAAAACTTCAATTTAATGTAGGTTTGCCAAATGGCAACATTACCAATAAGCAGGCGCGGTGAGCTGATGCCATCCTCGCCCATACGAAAACTGGTGCCTTTTGCTGAGGCGGCCAAAAAAAGAGGCATAAAAGTATACCATCTTAACATCGGCCAGCCCGACATTGAAACGCCCAAGATGGCATTGGATGCCGTGCGGCATTCAGATTTTAAAGTACTGGAGTACAGCCACAGCGCGGGTAACGAGAGTTACAGACGTAAACTGGTGGAGTATTACAAAAAGCGCGGCATAGAAGTAGACTACACCCAAATTATTATAACCACGGGCGGCTCAGAGGCGATTATATTTGGCTTTATGGCCTGCCTTGACGAAGGCGACGAGGTAATAATTCCAGAGCCTTTTTATGCAAACTACAACGGCTTTGCGGTGGAGGCGGGTGTAAAAGTTGTGCCGGTAACCTCGCATATTGAAACCGGCTTTGCCCTGCCTGCCATGGACGCATTTGAAAAAGCCATTACCCCGCGTACCAAGGCCATTGTAATTTGCAATCCTAATAACCCAACTGGGTACCTATACAGCCAGGCCGAACTGGAAACCTTAAGAGGTATTATTAAAAAACATAACCTATACCTTTTTGCCGACGAGGCGTACAGGGAGTTTTGTTACGAAGGCGAGCATTTTAGTGCCATGTGCCTACAGGGTGTTGACGATAATATTGTGTTGATGGATACCATAAGCAAACGTTACAGTGCTTGCGGTGGTAGGATAGGGGCGTTGGTTACACGAAATAGGCTGTTGTTGGATACTGTAATGAAATTTGCCCAGGCGCGCCTTAGCCCGCCAGGTTTTGCCCAAATTTTAGGGGAAGCCGCAGTTGACTTGCCAGAGGATTATTTTGATGAAACCAAAGCTGAATACAAGGCCCGGCGTGATTTGATTGTTGCCCGGCTAAATGCCATGGATGGGGTTTTTTGCCCTAACCCCGGCGGTGCTTTTTACGTTACTGCTAGGTTGCCCATTGCCGATGCGGATGCTTTTTGCCAATGGCTGCTGGAAAGTTTTGAATACAACGGCCAAACAGTGATGCTGGCACCTGCCAGTGGTTTTTATACAACGCCTGGCTTGGGCAAAAATGAAGTTAGGCTAGCCTATGTGCTTAATACTGGTGATATTGATAAGGCTATGGACTGTTTAGCGGTAGCTATTAAAAGGTACACTGCGCAATTAATAAAGTAAATAAAAAAATATATGATTATATTTCACTAATTTCCCTTATTTTTGTGTCTTAATAGTAAATGAACCGTGTATTAATTTATTTTATATATAAAAAATATTTTCATCTTTTTCATATGGCAAGCAATCGAAGACAGCCTGTTGTTTTTACAACGGGCTTTTTCTTTTTTCAACTTAGGTGTAACTGATGCGGCCTCCTAAAAAACAGTTTTTACAAATTATTGTTTTCTTTAAAAATACAGTTTGCCGTAAACGTAAAATCATTATTTTTGCGCCCCAATTGGCGGGATAGCTCAGATGGTTAGAGCGTCGGATTCATAACCCGGAGGTCTCGGGTTCAACTCCCGATTCCGCTACAACAGAACCCTTGCACAGCAAGGGTTCTGCATTTATACCAGTGCAAACCCATACGAAAAGCCGTACAAAAAAGCGTAACGTACTGCTACAAGAATTTAAAAATTCTTGGGATACTTTTTTTATTTCCTTAAGCTAAGGCCCCATATTTCTTCATTTCGGGATGGCGTATAGGTACACTTACTTAAAATTCCTACCGCCGGGAAAAATTTCTTTCTGCACGGCTTGCTGCTGTACCTTATTTTGTTGTGGGGGTACAAGGGCAGTTTTTTCGTCGGCACGCGATAATGTTAACAGCGGTAGGTTTTCATTGTTTGCACCTGTTAGGTTGCGTAACAGTTTAGTTAAGTTATAACAACGCTGCACTATTACGTGTATAACCTCGCCTTCGCGCTGTAACTGCCCCTCTACCATTAGCAGCCTGGATTGTAATATTGGCTTGCGGTACTCCTCAAACAGGTTTGGGAAAACCACGAGGTTGGCAACGCCTGTTTCATCCTCAATGGTTATAAAGCAAACGCCTTTAGCAGTGCCTGGCCTTTGCCTTACAAGTACCAAGCCGGCTACTTTTACAAAAACGCCGTTTTGCCCCGTTGTAAGTGCTTGGGTGGTAATAATGTGTAACTGTTGTAGCTTTTCGCGTACAAAACTCACAGGGTGGGCCTTTAATGACAGTGACGTGGCTGCATAATCTTGCACTACATGCTCCGAATCGGTCATGCCCGGCAGGTTGATGGCTTGCTCCGCGTCGCTTTCAGATGGTTGGCCGGCAAAAAGAGCAATAGGCCTGTCGTTACAGGTGGATATCTCCCATAACGCCTGGCGGCGGTCAATGCCCAAGCTTCTAAAAGCATCAGCATCGGCCAGTTTTTCCAATGCTGCCTGCGTAAGGCCAATATCGCGTAATTGGTTAATGCTGGTGTATAACTGTTTTCGGCCTGCTAACAGCAGTTTGGCATCCTCCTCACGCATCCCTTTTATTTGGCGGAAGCCCAACCTTACTGCGCAGTATTTATCCAGCTTTTCTTCCAGGGTATTGTCCCAATGGGAATGGTTAATGTCCACCGGCCTTACGACCGTGCCATGTTTTCGGGCATCAATAATTATTTGCGCTGGCTGGTAAAAGCCCATGGGCATGCTGTTGAGCAGTGCGGTTGCAAACACACCTGGGTAATAATGTTTTATCCATGCCGAAACATATACCAGCAGTGCAAAGCTGGCGGCATGGCTTTCGGGAAAGCCGTAGCTGCCAAAGCCCTCCAGCTGTTTAAAAATGCGGCGGGCAAAATCCTCCGTGTAGCCTTTTTTTACCATGCCGCGTGTAAGCTTTTGTTCAAACTGCGCCACCAAGCCCTGTGCTTTAAAGGTGGCCATGCTGCGGCGCAAGCCATCAGCCTCGGCAGGGGTAAAACCTGCGGCCACAATGGCAATTTTCATGGCTTGCTCCTGAAAAAGCGGCACGCCAAGTGTTTTGCCTAAAATTTCTTTCAGTTCCTGCGATGGGTATTCAACCGGCTCTAGGCCGTTACGGCGGCGGAGGTAGGGGTGTACCATATCGCCTTGTATAGGCCCTGGGCGTACAATGGCCACCTCTATTACCAAGTCGTAAAAGCAAGTGGGTTTAAGCCTGGGCAGCATGGCCTGCTGGGCGCGGCTTTCAATCTGAAAAACGCCGATGGTGTCGCCATGGCAAATCATTTCGTACACGGCCGGGTCGTCTTGGGGTATGTTTGCTAGTGTTAAATCAGGCCCATAATGGTTTTTTACCAGGGTAAAGGCTTTGCGTATACAGGTTAGCATACCAAGGGCCAGTATGTCTATTTTTAAAAACCCTAGGGCGTCAATATCGTCTTTGTTCCATTCAATATTTGTGCGGTCTTCCATGCGGGCATTTAATATGGGGCATAGGTCGGTAAGTTTCCCCCTAGTTATTACAAAGCCGCCGGTGTGCTGCCCCAACTGGCGCGGAAAACCCATCATTTGGCCTGTAAGCGCCAGCACTTTTTTTAAATGTGTGTCATTAGGGTTCAGGCCTTGTTCTTCAATGCGTTTCCCTTCAACCCATTCATCCGTAAATTCCCAAACGGAGTCAGAAATGCGTTTAATGGTATCCACCGACAGCCCCATGGCCTTGCCCACATCCCTTATCGCGCCTTTATGGTGTAGCTGTGTAACGGTGGCCACAATAGCGGCCCTATCCCTGCCGTATTTTTGGTAAATGTATTGAATCACCTCCTCCCGCCGCTCGTGTTCAAAATCAACGTCAATATCCGGCGGCTCGTTGCGGGCGGATGAGATAAAACGCTCAAACAGCAAATCGAACTTAGTGGGGTTTACGGAGGTTATGCCCAGGCAAAAGCAAATGGTTGAATTTGCGGCGGAACCGCGGCCCTGGCAAAGAATGTTCTGCTGGCGGGCAAAACGCACAATGTCGTACACCGTTAAAAAATAAGCGGCATAATCCATCTCTTCAATAAACTTCATTTCGTGGTGTATGGCCGCGGTTATTTTTTCGGGTATCGTGTCGCCAAAATGTTGCCGGGCACCTTGCCAGGCCAAAAAGGCCAGTTCCTCCAAGGGGGTGCGGCCTTCGCTGGTAATTTCTTCGGGGTATACATATTTTAAAGTGTCTAGGGTAAACTGGCAAGCCTCTGCAATTTCCTGCGTGCGTTGTATAGCGTTTGGGTATTGCCTGAATAGCCGTAGCATTTCGTGTATGGGCTTTAGGTGCCTTTCTGCATTTTTATGCAACAGAAAGCCGGCCGTGCTGATGGTGCATTTTTCGCGCACGCAGGTTAAAACATCCTGTAGTTGGCGGCGGTTGGGTTCGTGGTAATGCACATCGTTGGTGGCAACCATGGGCACCGGCAGGTGGCTTAGGCGGTGCATCAGCTTTGCATCGTTGCCTTGGTAGTAGCGGGTGGCAGCCACATAGCAATCGTTGCCAAACGCCTGCCTGTATTCGCCCAGCGCGGCTGTAAATTCCGGTGTAAATACAGCCGCGTCAGTAAGCTCGGCAGGGGGTATGGCTATAAATTTTATGCCTTTGCTATGTTGGTAAACATCTGCTTTGTACAAATGGCAGTCCCCTTTTTCAGCCCGCAGGTTGCCGGTGGTTAACAATGCCGAAAGGCGGCCATACGCTTGTTGGTTGGTGGGGTAGGCCAACAGGCTGGGGCCATCCAGCAAATCAAGCCGGCAGGCGGGTATAATGCGTATGCCACTGGCCTTGGCGGCCACATGGCCGCGCACTATGCCTGCAAGGGTGTTACGGTCGGTAATGGCAATGGCCTTATAGCCAAGCGCGGCGGCCTGTTCTGCCAGCTCACCGGGGTGCGAGGCACCCCGCAAAAAGCTGAAATTGCTGGTGGTTTGTAGTTCGGTATAGCTCATGCAAAATAACCATGTATAAACCATTGGTGTGGTTTGTTGCCCGTGTAATGCCCTGAGCGGAACAGCCAATACCGTTGGCCGTCAGTATCTTCCACGTGGTAGTAATCCCTGTGCGGCCCTTCTTCCAGCCACCATTCTCGTTCTATTCTTTCCGGCCCGTCGGCTTTGTTTATTTTATGCAGCCGCCCCCTGTGCCTAAACAGCATTGGCGGGTAATCTGGTATGGGTGCGGTTACTTCAATAGGCTCGGGCTTGTGCATCAGTTGCACTGGCCTGGGCATGGTTACCTGCCAGGCAGCATCCGTTTTATCCCCGAGGGAGGGGGCTTGTTTTATCGACCTTTCAGGCCAATGGTGTTCATTAGGTAAATAGCGGTGTATTTTATCCGCCCCAAACTTGCCCGCTAAGCGGTCTAACAAATCACTAAGGGCTTGCTGTTGCAAACCGGGTGTGCTGCCCCAGAGTGATTCTTGCAAAGTGGGTACCTCCTCCACTTGGGGGGCTTCCAGTACAAAAAGCTCTATACCCGCCGCCGGTTCAATGCTGGCTATGTTTATTTCAAACAGCTTAAAAAGGTGCGGTATGTTGTGGGTGGCACGTTTGGTGCCAATGGCAATTTGTACAACCTGGCCGTCAAGCCTATGGGCTTTAAAAACAGCCTGCCGCAGGCCCTTGCCCTCTTTTTGCAGCCTTTGGCAAATAGCATCCAATAGCGTTTGTAGCGCAATTTCAATGCCTGTGCGGGTAAGTATTGGCTCTAAGCAAGGTAGGCGTTCGTGGTAGGCTTCAACCTGCTGTAGGGGTGTTAGTGTTTCCTCTGCCATGCCCAGTGCCTGGTTTAGCCGTAACAGCAACTCTTCCCCAAAACGGCGGCGCAGCACATTGCGGGGCATACTTATAAAGCTGCCTATGCTTTGCAGCCCCAGCTTTTGCAGGCGCAGGCAGGTGGCCGCAGGCAGGCGCAACGCGGCAGGTGGCATGGGTAGCATGGCTTGCAGGTGTGCGCCTGGTTGTAACACGGCCACAGGCTGGCCAAAGCGTGCCGAGGCCCATGCCGCGCCCACGGTATCGGCAATGGATGCATTAATATGGTAGCCCTTGGTGGTAAGCCGGGTAACCATGTCGTGTATGTAAGGCTGCTCGCCGCCCCAAAGGTGGGTACAACCCGTAATGTCAAGCATAAGCCCGTCGGGCGGGTCAATCGCCGTAATTGGGGTGTACCGTATGCACCGCCCGCCCAGTGTATTAAGCAATTGTAGGGGTAACCCCGGCACATCTTCCATCACCTGCAAACCGGGCAGCAGGGCCATGGCGTCGGCTACTGCCATAAGTGGGCGTACCCCCTGGTTTTGGGCCATAGCATTGGCGGCTGTTATTACCTTACGGCCGTGGCTTACTGCCGCCAGCACAAACGGCTGCGTGCCTAGGCTGGGTTGGCGGATGGTAAACCAGTCGGTTGTTAAATGGCGGAACCATATTGAGAGGAAGCGTTTAGCCATATTGTTTCTTTTTCTTCTTTTATTACTTGGAAGCAGCCTGCCGACCATTGCACCTGCCAGCTGCCGGGTTTGCCGTTCCTTATTTTTAGCAGCTCCACATTCCAGCGTGGAAAACCCACGCCGGGCAGCCCATCTTCTTGCACGCTGGGCAGGCTGGTTATCCGCCAGCGGGCCACACACGCGTTTGCGGTGGGTTTGCGGTGGCCAAACCGCAGCAAAAAACCCGTAACCCTGCTTTGTTCTACCGCCAGTTGCAGCCGCCGCGATGCCGCAAAACCCATATCCTGTATTTCGCCCACCACAGCAGCCAAGCCCTCGCATTTTAAGGCTTCTTCCATTGCCCACAGCAGGTCTTTTTCCTTTTGTAGGTCAATAAATATTACGTGTTCAGGGTTTGCCCCAAACGTTTTTAAGCCAGGGGGAAAGAGTGCGCGCGACGTGCTTACCCATACGCATACGCCACCGGTTTTCATTAAATTGGCCAGTAGGCCGGCCATAAACCCTACGGAAACCGCGGCATGCTCGGGTTGGGTGCCAATAAATTCATGGATGGCACCAGTGGGGAAACAGCCGTTGGGGAAGGCATCCTCCACTGCGCCCAAGCCTATGCGCACAGGTGTGCCGGTAGGCTGTTTAAACCCTTGCAAAGGCAGTATATCCCTTTGCAACTGGCTGATGATATCGTTTTTATGCATCGGTGTCTGTGTTTTTTATAGTGCTGACACGGCAATTATACTAAATAAATTACCAAACTATTACTAATAATTTTAGTATTTAATTGCTAAGGGTTTATATATTGGTGAAATATGTGATTTGGGAAGATGTTTATGGTGGGGGCTTGTGGCGGTGGGGCGCTTGTGCGAAGCGGTTTTTAGATGGGGTGTTTTATGTGAGATTTGGCTGGAAAATGGTTTTGCAACTTATTGTATTCGTCCCTGGCTTTTTAAATCCCCATTTCAATATTGCTTTCCTCCAGCGTTCAAGATGCAGATACTAACCTATCGAGCGGTGAGGTGCATTCTTTATTTGAAAGAAAAACAATTACCAAAATTTATGTTACCTATTTAATGCCGCAATAGTTGAACCTGTATATGGCAATTACAGGTAACTCAACCACCATTGCCGGTGGGTACGCTTGTATTGCCCAAACCACCGGCACGGGAAATACAGGATAGCAAGTAACAAGGGCCAAGCCAAGTAAATGCCAGCCAGCGGTACCCCTGCATTGTTGGGGCTGAAAGGGAAACCGGTTTTGTCAGCATTCATATCTGTTAAGTGGTGCCCTGCAGAGAAAAACAAAACCACCGTAATGGCTTGGGCGGTGGCCCAATGCAGCACATAATAAAAGAAAGGCACATTGCCATATACGATGAGTATGTTAGACAGCCTGTTACCCGCCTTTTCAGTATATGCCAATAGCAGTAAGGCAAAGCCAAGTGTCATGCAGAGATATAACAACGAGCAGGGATATTTAGTTACATTAAGGAAAGACATACATGTTACCCAGCCGTTTTGCTGCACCGACCAAGGGGATGGGTCGCCATAAATATTAAGCCAGCGCAAGAGGAAAAAGAAAACCAGTAGGCCTAGCCCAAGCCTTGCCAAAATACGCTTTCTTTCATCAGCGCCAAGCAGGTACAATTTGCCCAAGCCATAGCCGCACAGCATTACCCCCGTCCACGGCAGTAGGGCGTAAGCGGCCAATAGTATATGGCCCGGTGCAATCGTATCTACCTTGCTAAACCCGTCACTGCTCAACAGTATTCGCCAAGTAAAATTGGTATTTATAGTGTTGTTATGCAATTGGTCAATCACGTTATGGCCTAGGAAAATGAACAGGCCTATTAGCCCGATGGCGGTAGGGTTTAGCCGCATCCATACTAACAAACCGAGTATCACCATGCTGCCGCCAATGGCCCAAATTACCTGGAGAACGAATAGGTAGAAGCTGGGGTCAAGAGCCGTAATAAAATTGATAATGACTAACTCAACAAAAATGAGCCAAAGCCCCCGTTTTAGTAAGAAACCTGCTAATTGATGGTTGGTACGGTGTTTACCCGCCAGAAATGCCGAAATACCGCTGAGGAAAACAAAGGTGGGTGCACAAAAATGCGTTATCCACCGGGTAAAGAAAAGCACCGTAGTTGTTGTGTGCAGGTCGGTAGGGTCTGGGTGACCAATATGCAGCAAGTCCCTTAGGTGGTCGATGGGCATGATAACCATTACCAGGCCACGCAGCAGGTCAATAGAGGATATCCTAGCCTTTGCAGGCGTAGGCGAATTTTTTTCAGAGGCGCTTATGGACGAGATGCCAGTCATATGTGTTGATTAATAGATGGGCTAATATAGCACAGAAGCGGCGTAACGCACAGATTTTCTATATTTTATGTAAATGGATGGGTATCGTTGGGTACCCTAGCCTAGATTTAACCTGCTTTCGCGTAACTTTTATTATAAGCAGTGTATTGTTGGCCAAACTATGTGGGAGGAAGGAATGGGGAGAGGGAAAAAACATCCGCATCCGCAGGCTACGTATGAATGTTTAATTAAGCCCTTATTGTCGGTTGTTCAAGGGACTCTGTTGGAGTGGGAACACAACCGAAGGTCCCCGCCAGGATTTGTCCCAGGAATCCTTGGAGCGTCTTCACAAATCCCTTAACTAAATGACATTGGGCTACGGATAGCAGCAACGGCGTTTTGGTTTATTTACTTGCTAAGATTAGTAAGGGTGCTTTACAGAGAACTTATATTGCATAGTACGCCGCCACAGGCGACAAAATAAGCCTACGGAACTGGAAGTTCCGCAGAGCGGTACCCGTGGGTTAAAGTAGTGCAATACTTTTGGCTTAAACGCTACCGCTTACACTACTTTTAGCCAAAATGTAGATTGCATTTGGCTGAAAGTGGTATGAAATAGGTAGTTATAGCCAAATTGTAATATGGGAGCAATTATTGGCCTGCTGGATAAACTGTTTTAGTTAATGCATAATATTGGCTGTGTTTTTTGCCGGGTACTGTTAACGGTAATTTTAGCTATACCCCCAGTTTGCTAATAGCATATTTGGCTAAAAGTGGTATACTTGAGGCAGTTAAAGCCAAATCGTACTTTGGAGACAATTATTGGCCGACAAGAAGAACTGTTACGGTTGCGTAAACTGGCTGAAAGCAAAAGATCTTCCTTTGTTGCCGTGTATGGCAGAAGGAGGGTTGGGAAGACATTCCTGATACGGAATGCTTTCCCGTCATTTGACTTTCACATAACCGGCATGGCCAATGTAAATACTGCCACCCAACTAGCAAACTTTCACATCGCCCTAAAACGATACGATGCACAGTTTGCAGACAGGCCGTTGGCAACAAGCTGGTTGGAGGCATTTACCCGGCTAACTGAAGTGCTGGAAGCAAAAAAAAATGGGAAAAAAATAATATTTCTGGATGAACTGCCATGGTTGGATACCGCTGGTTCAGGCTTTCTGCCCGCTTTGGAACATTTCTGGAACTCATGGGCCAGCGCAAGAACGGATATTTTACTAATTGTATGCGGATCGGCGGCCAGCTGGATCATCAATAAATTGCTAAACAGCAGGGGCGGCCTGCATAACCGGGTTACAGACAGGATACTGCTACAGCCTTTTACCCTGAAAGAATGTGAACAGTTCTTCATTAGCCGGGGGGCTGTTTTTGACCGGTACCAAATTGTGCAGTTATACATGGTAATGGGCGGCATTCCTTTTTACCTATCGCAAATAGACCCGAAATTAAGCACGGCCCAGAATATTGACCGGCTATGCTTTATGCAGTCTGGCGTTTTACGCACCGAGTTTGATAACCTGTACCATTCGTTGTTCCAGAAAGCCGAAAGACATATACAGATTATTGAGGCGTTGAGTACAAAAACAAAAGGGCTTTCCCGCGAGGATTTGCTTAAGGCATCCAAAATGCCCAACGGTGGGGGTACCACCCGCATTTTGCGGGAATTGGAAGAAAGCCATTTTATACGCAAATACAGGGCATTTGGCAAAAAAGACAAAAACAGTATTTACCAGCTAACAGATTTCTACTCCTTTTTTTACCTTAGGTGGATTAGGGGCGTTGACACATACAGCCAACACTATTGGGTAAGCCAACTGGATACCCCTAACCAAAACATTTGGGCCGGCTATGCTTTTGAACAGGTTTGCCTGGAACATATTAACCAGATAAAACGTGGTTTGAGCATTGCGGGCATGAAGACGGAAATATCTTCTTGGTTTGGTAAAACAGAGACGGCTGGCGCACAGATAGATTTGTTAATTGACCGTGCAGACAGGGTGATTAACATTTGCGAAATGAAGTTTTCCATAGATGCTATTGCCATGACCAAAAGTTATGCGGAAGACTTGAAAAAAAAGATACGTGTGTTTAAAGAAGTTACCAAAACACGCAAAGCAGTACACCTTATTCTACTCACCACCTTTGGTATTATCAGCAACAATTATTCAGATACCCTTGTGCAAAATGAATTAAAGATGGATGCCTTGTTTGATTAGGGTGAGTTTTTTTAGTCTCTGGTTTTTCAAATACCCTTTGCAAAAGGGCTTTATTTCAAAGCTCAAGAAGCGCGAGGTAACATTTTGAATAACGGGGTTGAAATTTCGATATATTAGTTCGAAAAGTGTTGAAATTATTTTATTATGGAAACGGTTGAAATAAGTCTTTTCATTACTCCGGTTTATACAATTTTTCAAGGAACTAAATTTATATATCGGCTTCCTGATAATGCATACGGTGAATGGCTCATTTTCACTAAAAATGAGCCTAAGTATTATTTGGACATTTTTGACCCATTATATAACCAGTTAAAGGAAACTGTTATTAATGTTAAAGATGTAGAAGTGTACCTGAAAAGTAAATTTTCTAATTCTTCTGAAGAATTATCATTGAAAAACAATTTTTTCGGGATTGCTATAGAATCGAAATCGTTTGTTAAAAAATTCAAGTTGCAAAAATTACCAAAGCGATATTTTATGTGAGAGGAAATGATTTTTGCAGCATGCGTATTACAGGGTAATTGCTACGATGCCATTCGGGGCACCCCGAACGCCTAATTAAATCCTTGCTGGGAAGGGTATTTGCAAACCCTGCTTTAATCCACATTAGGTACCCCATTCGCATCGGTGGTAAGCACCTCGCTCATAAAATTAAGAAAGGGGCGCATTTTTTTAAACACACTGTTTACCTGTTGCACAAAGTTTTGGCTTAGTACATCCTCATCCGTAAATGGGTGCCTGAGCAGAAACTGTTTATAGCGAAGTAGTTCAATGCCGGGGTGGTCTTTAGCGTATCCCCTGGGGGCGGAGCTGAGTTGCTCACCCGTCAGCTTGCCGAACGTGTCCACCAATGTTTTGCCATGCAGCAGCTTTTGCCAGTCGGGGTAATTGTAATCTATATCCTGCCGAATTTTACGCATGTCGTCGGGGTTGGGCCCCCAAAAACCTCCTCCTAAAAAGGAATGCCCGGGCGCGATATGGAAATAATAACCACCCCGCAGCTTGTTGGTAGCCCTTTTAAAGCTGCCGCCCCAATGGTTGTTGTACGGTGTTTTGTCTTTTGAGAAACGCACGTCTTTATAAATCCTATGCAGGCTGTTTTTGCCAGAAACATTGTCAATGGTATCGTGGGTGTTCATTGCTGCCAGCAGCTCCTCCGCAAATGCAATCATATTGTCATGTGCGGTAGTGTACCTGCCTTTATGGTTATTAAACCACTCCCTATTGTTGTTTGTAGACAAGTCAGTTAAAAACACCAGCGTATCTTTCTGTATAACCATAAAAAATTCTTTGCGGCCTACGCCAATATGGCCTCTATGCTGCCGCTGATGGCGGCGAGTAATGTTTTGTCAATCTTCAACAATTCTTTCTCCTCCTGCCAGGGCATCTTTAACACGCGGTAGCTGCCGCTGTCATCAGGCTCAAAATGTACCAATACGCCGTTAATGTCTACTTCAAACTGGTGCGAATAACCCTGCAATAAAAGCCTGGCGGTAAATTGCAAGTCATCGCCTTTATAATGCGCGGTTATGGTAAATTCTTCTGTCATTGTCTTATTTTGGTAGCCTGCCAATCGAATTTGCCCGCAAGGTAATGCTAAAATACCGGCATGGGTGACTACAACGCAAACCCATACAATTTGAGGATTTGATGGCAAAGTTGAAAAAATGGCACGACGGTAATCAACTCATTCCGTTTACCAAGCGTTATTGTATCACTTCCGCAAAATTTGCAGCCATTCAAAATATTGCTTTCAACGGGCAGGGTTGGTAAAAAGTTGAATAGCGCACTAATGCCACGAATTTCTAAAAGCTTGGCTGTAATAGTTTTCGGCCAAATTTATAATTTGGTCTAAAAAATATAATGATTATCAGCAATTTGGTTTAAGCGTAAAAAAAATCCCGTTTACTGGATTTGTGGGGACGCAAATCCGGGCGAACGCCCCCGGTTGTGTCCCCACAACCGTATTATGGGCTTGACCATACAGCCTTGGTTTTTCTCAAAAAAAATCAGCTAAACCAAATTGCAGATAGTCATTAAAAATATTATCCTTGTACTCCAATGGCAGAAAAACACAGCCTAAGTAAGCACAAGTGCAGGCGCAAATAATCAAGGCGGCCCATGCATAGTTTCAACAGCACGGCCTGCATAAGGTTACCATGGGCCATGTTGCCAGGGGGTGGGTAAGGTAAAAAGCAGTTTATACTGCTATTGCAAAAGCGAAGAGAAAATTTTGGCGCTGTGATGAATGTGGAGCCAAGCGAAATGCGCCCGGTATTAAATGCCAACCAAACCAATTAGCGGACAGCCATTAAAAATTATTTTCGATTATTCCAGAGCACTACGAAGCTGGGGAATTTTTCAACGCCCTTACCTACGGCTTTAGCCATTTCGTGAATGTTATAAATAAACGACCCTAAAACAATGTCGTCGTCCCCGTCGCCATCCAAATCGGCGGCCTCCATGGTAATCCATTTTCCGTCGGCAGCGCCAGGGGTGCTGAGGGCTGTGAAATTCATTTTTCCATCGTTTTGAAGCAGCAGAAATCCCTGTTCGGGCTTGTTGAGGTCGTCGGAAAAAGCTATTGCTGCAATATCAAGGTCGCCATCGCCATCGAAGTCCCTGGCCACGGCCTTCTCCGCCCCATAATATGGATAGAAAAAAGATTCTTTAAAATTGTTTAGCCCATCATTCATCAGTATCCTGATGCCATGATAGTATTTTTTTATGGGTGACAAGTCCCAGTTGTCACCATTGGTGAGCAGGATATCGGGATGGCCGTCTTTATTAAAATCAGCCAATTCAAAATATGTAGAGCCATACACACTGGGAAACGACTGCAGGATTTTCTGTTCGAATTTCCCATTCCCTTTGTTCAGAAACATAACCAGTTCCTCGCGGGCCTGTGCAAACAATGCAACCACATCAGGCAAGCCGTCGTTATTCATGTCGGCAATCTCCGCCTTCCGGGCACCGGGCTGCTCAAGCAGTATATGTTCTTTATGCTGGTCGCCCGACTCAAACCAGCTTAACCTGCCCGTGTAATTACCAAAAGAACAAATTAGCACATCATTTTGCTTGTCTCCGTTCAGGTCGCCACTTTCAACACTCACGGGCCGGGCCAGGCTGTCGAAACGGATGGGTGCCGCCTTTGATTTTTCAGATGGGTCGAAAGTAAAGAAATTGCCCGTTCGCTTTTGGGTGGGTGCCAGGCTGCCTATGCAAAGCACCCGGGGAAGGCCGGCCCTAAAGTCAACATCTACCGGTGGGGAAGGCATAAACCAGTTGGAGGCAAGGGAAAGATCTTTGTTGAAGAGGCATAGCTGTTTGTACCCATCGCCTACATATAGTTTTTCAGAACGCTTGTCAAATTTCAGCAGGCTGGTATAGGGCATCTGGTTTTGACCGATATACACAGGCTGTGATCGAAACAGCTTTAAGCCAGACCGTACGGGGGCAACTGCTTGCTGGGGCAGGGGTTGTTCAGGGGCTTTTGACGTATAGTAATGTACAATTTGCTGCCAGTCGTTCTTTGCAATCATGGGCTTTTCGGGAAAAGCGTTGAGTGTATGCAAAAGACGGGCTTCTGTTGTATCCAATCCCTCATATGGATCCTGGCCGGGTGTTCTTATGCCCAATCGCATACCCATGTTAGGCAGTACCCCATCGCGCCACGTTTTTTTGTCAAGCAGCTGAGGGCTGGGATATAAATGACAACTTGCGCAATACTGTTTGGCCAAGGCTTCTCCGTTTGCCAATGATTGTCCAAATTCTGCAGCGCCGTTTTCCGCTGTTCCATTTTCTGTTGGTACCCCGCTTTCTGCTGCATTTTCCAGCTTGTTTAACCGGCTTATCAGTAACCAGGCGGCGATTGCGAGGACGATTATCAAGGCAACGGCGAGCCAAGGCTTTAACTTCAGCTTTTTCATTTGCAATTAAAAATAGGTAATAAATTATCCCCTTGTGGCATATCTCGTCAATAGCAATATAGCACATCCAGTATTGCATAACCACCAGCTATTCCAGCGTTTTCACTCCTCTCACCGTTGCTTCCGTGGCAAGGTGCAAGTCGAATATAACCACCTCGTTGGTGCCTTTTTCTAACCACACGGCGGGGCAGTATAAGCGTTGCTGCGGCCCCACGTTCCATAAGCGGCCAAGGTTATGGCCATTAACCCATACCACACCTTTTTTAAAATTGCTCACGTCCAAATAGGTGTCGGCTGTAGCATCTATTGTAAAGCTGCCCTTAAAGAAAACACCATCATGCGGCGCATCCGCAGTGCCGGGCTTTTTGAGTGAGGAAATATATTTATCACCCATCGGCATGTTATAAATCTGCCAATCCATCAGCGTCATGCCGTTAAGGGTTACGCGGTCGGTAATGCCCTTGTGGTCAATCATGTACTGCGCAAAATTTATATGGCCCATGCCCTCCACCAAAATATCCAGTTGAGGGTCTTTAACTTCGGTTTTGGGTAAGGTTACCGTCCAGTTGCCACCATCGCGGTATACTGAGTCAATCAACTTGCCGTTTAAAAACACCTGTGCATAGTCATGCGGCTCGGTAATGGTAAGCTTGCCGCTTTTGTGGCCCACCAGCTTGGTGCGGTAGAGTATAAAGCCGCTTTCCTGGCCCAGGGCCTCCATCGGTTTGGGCTGCGGTGAATACACCGGCGCGGGCAACTGCTGCCAAATGCTGGTAAAAGGCTGCATGGTAAATGCCGGTATGTCAATAACCGGTGGGGCTGGCGGTATTTCAGGCAGCGGGTGGTTTACGTACTGGCTTATCAGGTTGCGTATGGCGTAATACTTAGGCGCGGGCTGGCCTTGCTCGGTAATGGGCGCGTCATAATCGTAGCTGGTAACATCCGGCTGGTATTGGGTGGGGCTAAACGCGTTGGCTCCGGCCGTAAAGCCAAAATTAGTGCCGCCATGTACTACGTACAGGTTAAAGCTACGTTTGTTTTGCAGCAGGTACCGCAGCTCCGGCAGTACGGATGTGTCGGTACGTTGCCAGGCTTCCTTCCAATGGGTAAGCCAGCCGGGGTAGGTTTCGCCGCTAAAGGCAGGCACATTGGGGTTATGTTTTTTGGCGGTGGCAAAATCGCCGTCGTTGCCGCCACTGTCAAGGCCAATGGCCGCCCCGTCAACATTGCCCGCGTCAAGCATAAAATCAGTCGGCCCGTCGCTGGTGTAAAAGGGCACGTTTATCCCGTCCTTAACCCATAAGTCCCGCAGGGTTTTAATATAGGTTTTGTCGTTGCCGTAGCTGCCGTATTCATTCTCCACCTGCACCATCAGTATGGGGCCGCCGTTGGTGCATTGTAGCGGTGCCACTTCTTTGGCCAGTCGGTTAATGTACCGCGTTGCGGCGGCCATATAGCGGCTGTCCATACAGCGCACCTTAATGTCCGGTATTTTTAGCAGGTAGGGCGGCAGGCCGCCAAAGTCCCATTCGGCGCACACATACGGGCCGGGGCGCAGTAATACCCACATGCCTTCCTGCTTGCATAAACGTATGAATGCCGCAATATCGTGGTTGGTGGTGCTAAAGTCAAAAACACCGGGCGCACTCTCCTGGTAGTTCCAGAAAATATAGGCGGCAATGGTGTTGCAGCCCATGGCCTTTGCCATGCGTATGCGTTGCTGCCAGTAGGCCCGTGGTATACGCGCCGGGTGCATTTCGCCGGAGATGATTTGAAAAGGCTTGCCATCCAATAAAAAATCGCCTTTGCTTAAGGCGAAGCTGTGCTTTTGCTGTGCATTAGTTGCCGTTGCTACGCATAATAATAGGCAAGCGATTAATACTAAATACTTCATTATCTAATTTTTTAAGTGCCGGTGCAATAATACGGATAAAATGGGATGGGGGAGGGGTGGGGGTCGAAGGTTTTGAAAACTTGGATGACGTTTCTATTTGGGCTATTTTTTGGGGACGGGCAGAGGTTTTTTATGGCATCGTCTGTTGCCACGCTCGCTTCAACGTTCCCAACCATGGGGAGCTAAAAACTGCCAACGCCGCTTTAGCAACGCTGCTATGGTGCGGTTGCTGCATAGCTCTAGATCACCCGCTTTACAAACTACCTGCAATGCAGGGCTTTTTATTACAAACTCGTAGGCTAAACCATACGGAGAGCGGAAGGGGCTTTTGTTTATCATGCATGATAAAGAGAGCGAGGTAAGGGAACCCATCTACCTTACAAAAATTAAAAAAGGTTAAAATAGACGGCATCAGGGTCTATGCCGCCATTTAACATGTCGGTAGCTAATTTTGAAACTGCGATTTCAATTTTGAAAGCCTCGTCTTTATCGTCGATAAAGTTATCAAGCCAAACTTTATCTACTTTAAAGCCTAACATTAAAAGGTCTGTAAAGATTGTCGCTGAAAGTTCCGCCTTACTTTTTTTAACCTGCAAATAATTTATTATCTTCCAAACAATATTGTCAGCGATTAGTTCTTGATTTTGCTCGTCTGTTGGAAAAGAGTTTTTAAAGGTTTGATAGTCAAACCTCTTTTTTGCAGAATCGGTGATCGCATCCCAAATTTTGTATTCCCTATTTTTCATATTTAGATTTAATTATTTTTATTTCTTTGATTTCTCCCGATGATAAAATATAACAATGAACCTAAAAAAGGCAATAGCAAAATCACAATTAACCAAATAGCCTTATCTGAACTCTGTTTAAAATTACTTTTTAAAATATTAATTAGCGCGATTAAGAAAAAAATAATTGAAAAAATTGAAAAAAACAACAGGTATTCTTGCCATCCAAGTTCCCCCATCTTATTGTCTTCCATGATATAATTGATTTAAATTAAATATTCAATTTTCCCTTTTTAATTTAGAGAGGCGCCCATCCTCTTTACACAAATCCATTGCGCCTACTGTGCTTAAAAACCTACTCTGTTTTTTTTAAGTAACCGTAAGTTTCAACTAATTTATTATTAATGTCAAAAACATAATATACATCATAGGTTTTTTGTCTTCTGGCATTTGTTTTTTTAGGATAGTAAACATTAGAAATAGAAGCTTTGATCGTAGTGTCGTTGGTAGCCTCCATGTCTTCTATTGTTTCAGTTGCAGAATATGTTACGCTCCAAAGTTGAGTATAAGCTTTTTGGAGCTGCTCATTAGTTGGATTATATAAATCCCAGTTACGCCGTATATTAGTAGAATAAAGATTTTCCATTTCACTGAAATCCCTTTCATTTTCGGCTCGAATAAGGCTTTCTATAATTTGTTTTTGCTCTTTAAAATTATTATCAGAAAATTCACCTGAGTTATTATTTGCAAAATACCAAATTAAAATTCCAACTAAAAGTACAATAAGCAAAGCAACAGCCCAACTTTTATTTTTTTGAAACCAAGTCTTATTATTAAAGATAGCTTCATATTCGGCATCAATTGCTTGTCTCTCTTCTTGAGTGATAGTTGGAACACTTTGTTGTAATGAAAATGGCTGCTCTTTATTTGGCTTTCCTAATAATTCATTTTTCTTTTCTATAAATTCCAATTCAGTTATTACACCGCTTTTTAATAATCCATGCCAATCTCGAATAATTTGGTAAACATTTTTTTCCATAACTTTAAGAAGATAAGATTTTTGTTTTTTGCTCGTCAAATTCTTCCTTTGTTAAAATTTCAGCATCTAGCAAAAGTTTTAATTGAAGAAGTTGGGTTATTTTGTCTTGATGCGATTGAAGTTTGGAAATTTCAAGTTCTGGTTGTTGTTTAAGAAGAGATTCAGTATTTGGCAAATTTTGCGAATTTTCTTGAAAAGGTTGTACTATAATTGGATTTACTGTTCTTTCTTCGGAAACAAGATTATTAACAACAATTGTTTGTGTTCTAGTGTCGTTAGTCAAAGCCCACACTAATGCAATTATCCATCCTACAAAAGTCCAACCAAGAAAAAGATTAAGAGCGAGTATTGCAAGAATATTAAGCTTGCCACTTAGCATTGCTATTATCGTTGGAAGAAAATAAAATAGTAAAAACAGGACAATTACTCCTATTCCAAATTGTGCCATATTCTATTTTTAGCCTACTCTTTAAATGCAGCTTTCGGCTTTGCTGGTCGGGACAACTGGGTGAAAACGAAAGAAGCTAAGAAAGTCCTAATAGTAGTAGCCTAACGCTTTTCCACCAAGGTACGAACTGCACAAATATATCAATTATATCAATTCATTAGCATTGCGTGGTTGAGAAAAATAGTTCTTTGAAAGCCTATCCGTTTTTCAAGGTGTTAGCTTGCGCCCCGTGCTATCCTTAGGTGTGTCACGAATGAAATGAGTTAGAAATAGTTCATTTCAATGTTGTAAGTAAGATGGTAGTTGGCCTACCGTACACGCTGTTAAGGCGGGGTGTACAAACCACTTTAAGCTGCTGCAATCCAAAGTTGTAGTAGTGAACGTTCACTTCTCCGCAGAGTTTCTCCGATGGGCTATGCAGCATTGACGTAGAACTCTGCGGCATGTTAACTACCGTAGCCCACCAAGGCTGTGCTGCCGGCAATTCGCCCCCTGCTAACCCGCGCTATCCGTAGCCTGTGGCTACGGATTTAAGATATAAAGCCTGCCTCTGGCGGATAATCCAACTGCAAAAGCCGAAATAATAGAAAATTGCTAAATTAGGTTATGAAAGATGACGGCTACAAAATACGCGACCAGTTTGGTGTATATCTTATTTCTTTTGCAAGGGATTATAACGGAGGCAAAGGCCTTTTACCAATTGACCACCTAACCGCTGCATATACGCTAAAGCGTTGAGCCTATGTACCTGTAGCGAGTACCCGCCAAAGGCGCGATATTTATAAGAAAATCCGTAGCCGCAGGCTACGGATAGCGTTAAGAGGCTTTGTTTATGATGAATGCTAAATATGGTAAGAGGTCAATACACTATAAACCCCTTGTAAAAAATAAACATCTTACTCAATATGCTGCACCCCAACTACAAACCACAATCTACAACCCCTCCACCTTAAACCTTATCACCTCCACAGCTTCCTTCAATCTTGAAACAATAACATACATATATCCGCCATAGAGCAGGGTAGTGGGGTAGCCATACTGCCCATCCTTATACAAGCCGTCTTTTTTCATTTTATAGGGTTTGTCGGCGATGATATAGTTTTTGTTAAACAGTGTACCGTCTTTACTGGTGGAGAGTACCAGCGGCATACGCTCGTGGCGGTGCAGGGTGTCAGGTATGCCCACGTAGTAAAACTCGCCATTTGGCAGCCTGCCAAAATGGAACTTGCTGTCGTTGTCCGTAAACTTGCTCTGCACGGGCATGGCCCAGTGCGCACCATTGTCCTTGCTTTCAGTTTGCCATAGCCAGCCTTTCCAGGCATCATCCGTAACGCGCAACAGGGCATGTATCACGCCGTCATCTGTTTGAAAAAAGGAGGTTTCGCACAGCGGCGGAAACCCGTATTTTTCAGCGGGTGCATAAAACGTTTCGGGGTTGTCTTCTTTGTATAAACTGTCGGGGTAAAAGCTTAATGTTTTCCATCCCGATAATCCCCGGTAATCATCCGTGTAGGGGTAGGTGAAATTGCCGCTGATGATAAGCCTGCCGCTGGCGGTGGGCTGCGGGCCGTGGTTGGGGTTTACAGGAACATGCATGTCCATTGGCTTGCCCCAATGCTCGCCGTCGGTGGTGATGCGCGCCCATAGGTGCGTGTTAGTCTTATGTGGCGAGTACTCGCCATAGTAGGCAACCAGCGTGTCATTAAACTGGTGGAAGCCTGCGGCGGTTAATACATTCAGCGTGTCTTTTTTGTAGCGGGATGGGTTGGACAATACCCGTGGCTTTGTCCAATGGAAAAAATCTTTGGACACGGAAAACACTACCCGCTGGCCGGGTTGGTCTTCACCCACCAAGCCGTTCGACCATATTGCTATGAACTTGTCTTTAAAATGTACAATGGAAGAGTGGTGGCTATACAGCCACGCGGTGTCTGGTGCGTACACAAACGCCCTTTCAATTTTTAAGTGCGGTATGGTGGTGTCTGTGGTTTTGTAGTGGTTGGTGATAATCGCTTGCGCGTGGCATATGGTTGCGGTTGCAACGCATATTGCTAACGTGTAATATTTTTTCATTTTAAGCATTCGTATAATTTTTTTTTTTCTACAACTTAGGTTTCTAACTGACGTTACGGTTGCTCACCGTTTTCTCTGATTCTTACGACGTCAGTTTTTATTATGTTCTTTTGGCTTGATCCAAAAGAGCCAAAAAATCAAGGCAAACGCGAAGCTCCGCCGCTTTGCCGGGCCATCGCCTCCCCAAATGTCGCAGCGTACTTGCTTACTTTTTATTCTCTTGCGTGATGCCTTGTCAATACATGCTTCTGTTTTATCGACTGTGGCATGTGCTGTTTATACACAGCACTAAACTTCCGGTTTAAATCAGCTTATAAGCTGCGCATTATGTCGGTCATTTTTCAGCTTCATTTGCAAGCTAAAATAACTTTAGTAACTACAAAATTCTTCGGGGTCTATTTAAAACTGTCGCGGGTAAAAACCCCATTTTTCAAACGGCGTTCTTCGCAAAGCCCCTCTACCGCGAGGAGAGGGGTTTGGGGTGAGGCGAAAAAAAGCCATGACAAATTGGATTGCACAAAACCTTGCGAGCCGTCATATCCGCCGCGGCGGACAGGTATCTCCCAAAGTTAAGCATGTAGCCTAAAAAGCAACACCACTCAAAAGTCAATCACGCATGTTTATCACACATCCATTACAAAGTTTATTCGCACCGTTTAAGCCTTGGGGGATACCTGCCTTCGCAGGCATGACGGACCGTACTTCAATATTATTCAACCACTATAAACTGCTCCGCCACATTCCAGCCTTCTACGGCAATAAGGGGCCGGGCTGCATGCTTGGACTTTGAAAAATCAACCGTAATGGTTTTGCTCTCGCCAGGCAACACAGAAACATAATTGTCGCTGTAAAACACGGGCAATATCCTTGTATGTGTGGCGGCATCCACGGCAGATACCCTATTGAAAAAAGCCACCGGGCCGCCTGCCGGGTTGCTGATGGTTATTGTTGCCTTACCCTCGCCCGCTTTTGCCGCTTTAATGGTAGGCTTGGCAGCGCCAATATGTTGCAGGCCGCTGTAATTGCCGCTGCTGTCGGGCAACCAGTAAAGGTTGTCGCTGACTGTTTTTTGGTTAATGTCCAATAAACGTAACGATAAGAATAAGCCTTCCTTTTTGCCGGTTTTTGCCAGCACGTTGGCTATGGGTATATATTTTTTTACGTTGGTGGGGCCTATTTCGTTAAACACGTCTGTAACCAGCTTTTCATGCCCTTGCATGTCATAGGTTTTTACCCGTATCATCAGGTTGCGCTGGGGGGTAAACGTGTTGTTGGCAATCATCACCATGCTGTCAACCGGGCTAAACATTATATGCAACGGCTCGCTGCCGTTGTGCAGGCCGTACAGGCAGGCGTTGGGGTCAAGGTAATAATCGTACATCTGTCCGCGCAAGGCTGTCCATGGGTTTTGGGTTTTCCAAATGATGAAGCCTGTGTACCAATCCCACATGTTGGCGGTAAAGCCCTCGGCCAGGCCACGGTACTGGTCATAGTTGAGCAATTGGGCCTTATTGGCAAAATCTTTTGTGTTGGTGGGTGTGCCGTAGGCGTTTATGTATTTGCCGTAGCCGATGTATTTGTGGTACTGCCAAACGGAGTCTTCCTTATTATCGGCGGGCGGGAATGCCTCTAGGTTTTCCTTGGGCAGGAAACGTGACAGCGAGGTGTAATCGCCTACGCCAACCGAGCCTACCTCCGAGTTAAAAGGGAAGGTGCGCTGGCCAAAAAATGTTTTAATGTCCTGTATGCCGTAAGGGCCGTCGCCGTTGCCGCCGAGGGTGTTGAACGACATACTGTCGGAGTTGGAGTAATCAAAAAAGTACCGTGTGCCGTCAAGCTTGGCAATGATGGAATCTTTTAACGGCAGCAGTATATCGTCAGTGGGGGTAATTTCGTTGCCGCCGCACCATAATGCCAGCGAAGGGTGGTTGCGGATGAGCTTAACCTGGTCAACCGCGCTGGATAAAAATAGCTGGTGGTCATCAGGGTATTGCCTGCGCACCCACTGGTTTTCCTTCTTCATGGGGTCCTGCCAGCGGCCGTTGCAGTCGCCACTGTTCCAAAAATCCTGGAAAACCAACATGCCGTATTTATCACAGGCGTCGTAAAATTCAGGCCGCTCGGTAATGGCACCGCCCCATATGCGGATGAGGTTAAGGTTCATATCCTTGTGAAAGCGCACTTCCGCATCATAACGCTCGTTGGAAAAACGCAGCATCTCGTCGGAGATAATCCAGTTGCCGCCCTTGATGAATACTTTCTGCCCGTTTACCAGCACCTGCATGCTGCGGGTATGTTCGTTCCATTGGGTTTGCAATTCGCGAACGCCGAATTGTACTTGCTCTTCATCCATCGTTACATCACCGTCGCCTTTAAACTGTATGTTTATATTGTACAGGTTTTGTTCGCCGTACCCGTTGGGCCACCAAAGTTTTGGGTTGGCAAGGGTGTAATCGGGCAGTGTTATTTCAGTGGTGGCATTGGGCTGTAAGGTAACAGACTGCTTTACCACATTGCCAGCCAATGTATATTGGAGTGTGCCTTGTATAACCTTAGCAGACGGATTTTCTACCTCCGCAGAAACCTTAATAATGGCTGGCTGCTGGGCGGCATCACCCGGCAGCCGTACACCCGGCACCAGTGTTACCACGTGCGGGTTTTTAAGGTTAATACCCACCGTTTTTTCAATCGTTACTTTATCCCAAATGCCGGTGTTGCGGTCGCGTATGGGCTGTATCCAGTCCCACCCGGCTACATACTGGTGGGTTATGCTGTGGGCAATTTCTCCGTCGCCGCCCTGGCCGCCGTTGGGGTTGCCCACCGGGTTTGGCGGGTACACAATCACCGCCAGGCGGTTGTTACCATTAGCGGCAAGCCATGGGGTTATATTGTATTCCTGCCGCAGGTACATGCCTATGTGGGTTTGTGTGTTTAGCTTATGGCCGTTTAGGTACACATCGCAACTGTAATTTATGCCCCTTAAGTTTAGCCATACCAAACCACTGCCGGTGGGGGCGTTTTCCTTAAAATCTTTTAAAAACCAGTAGGTGTAATAATCGCGGCCGGTGTTGTATATGTCGGGTATTATTTCGTTGTTCATGCCATAAAAAGGGTCTGGCACAAGTTTATTATCCAGCAGGGTGGTCAACACGGTGCCGGGCACGGTGGCGGGTAGCCAACCCTTTATGGCGAACGACGGTTTGGAAAGCTCAGTGCCACTGTATTTTACAGTGCCAGCCTTTTGACACAGCCAGCCGGTGTTTAATTCATAGGTGCTTTGTGCGGATGCAAAATTGCATGCGAATAATACGCATGCGATAAAGCAGATTTTTCTCATTACTGTATGTTTAGCTTTCATCATATTTTCTTCTTTACGTTTTGTCGAGCCGCTTGCGATGCCGAAATGCGCTTTGGCTGTGGCATATCAGCGTTTTTTTTCTTCATGCCACTGCCGGTTTTTATATTTTTCTTTTTGCCTTGATGCAAAAAGAAACAAAAAAATCAAGGCAAAGCACGAACGCTCCGCGCGTCTTTGCCCGCCTACGCCTCCCCATGTGTAGCAGCGTTCTTCTTTACTTTTTGTCTTCTTGCGTGATGGTGTATCACAGCTCGTTCGTCTTTATATTACTGTGGCTTACGCCGTTTCATCAAGCCCTAAACTACCGTTTTAAGTTAGCTTGTGGGTACCTCACTATTTTGGCTATCGTTGCTTTACGTTAGCACGTTAAAACAACTTTCACAATTACAAAATTTTACGCACCGTCATGCCTGCGCAGGCAGGTATCTCCCAAAGTTGAACGAGTAAGCTGAAACACAACTACACACCAAAGTTTATCGCGCCCGTGTAAATCACATCCATTGAAAAGTTTTCATTCGCCGTTGTTGATGTTTTCATCAACAACGGCGAATTACAAGGGTTAAAGCCCAATAACTTTCTGTCAGTACAAGTGAGCAATCTTTCGTGTCGAAGCAGAAAGATTGGAAACAACGAAGCTCAATAGTAATTCTTCAGCCCGTCCTCAAAAATCATAACTTAACACATTTTGTCCGCTTTCTTGCCCTTCTCCGCGAGGAGAGGGGTTGGGGTGAGGCGAATTATCGCCTACCTTGTGCCACAACGTAAAAGTAACTTCGCAAAAAAACAATCAGTGTAACGCGCCGCATAAAGTTAAAATATTACTACACAGCGTTTAAATCAGCTAACTTTTATTTAAACATATTTACCACCTTCACCCCCTTATTATGAAAAAAATATCAGCACTTACCGTTTTATTGCAATGTACCCTGTTGGCTGGGTTTGCGCAAAACATTCCGCCTTATAAAAACCCCGCCCTGCCTGTAGAGGTGCGGGTGAAAGACCTGTTGGGCAGGATGACACCTGAGGAAAAATCGTGGCAGATGTTTATGATACCCGGCGATTTGGACGGCGCAGATTCCAACAAATACAGGGCTGGTATTTTTGGATTACAGGTTAGCGCAGCCGCGCAAGGCGACGAAGCGGGCCAGTTGCTGCATTACGGTATGGGCGAAAACACGTATGCCATGGCTAAAAAAACAAACGCCATACAAAAATATTTTATTGAGAAAAGCAGGTTGGGCATACCCATTATATTCTTTGACGAAGCGCTGCACGGCCTGGTGCGCAGCGATGCAACAGTGTTTCCACAGGCCATTGGTTTGGCCGCAACGTTCGATACCAGCCTTATGCACGATGTTGCCACCGCTATTGCGGGCGATGCCAAAATACGCGGCATACGCGATATTTTAAGCCCCGTAATAAACATTGCCAGCGATGTGCGCTGGGGCCGGGTGGAAGAAACCTACGGCGAAGACCCCTACCTAACCAGCCGCATGGCCGTTGCCTTTTGCGGCGCGTTTGAACGAAATGGTGTAATAACCACCCCCAAGCACTTTATTGCTAATGTGGGCGACGGTGGCCGTGACAGCTACCCAATACATTTTAACGACCGCCTGTTGGAAGAAGTATATTTCCCGCCGTTTGAGGCTTGTTTTAAGGAAGCGGGTTCCCGGTCCATTATGACGGCGTATAATACGGTTGACGGCACCTCCTCATCATCCAACAGTTGGTTATTAGAAAAGAAATTAAAAGGCGACTGGGGTTTTAAAGGCTTTGTAATTTCTGATGCCAATGCGGTCGGCGGCGACGTGGTGCTTACCTATACCGCCAAAGATTATGCAGAGGCAGGCCAACATGCCGTAAACGGCGGTATGGATGTGATTTTTCAAACCGATTATAACCACCATAAGCTATTCGCGCCGCCTTTTTACGATGGCCGTATAGATACTGCGCGGATTAATGACGCGGTAAGCCGCGTGCTAAGGGCAAAATTTGAACTGGGTTTGTTTGACCACCCTTATATTTCAGAAGACGATGCCAAAAAATGGGTAAATAACCCAGAACGGTCAGGGCTTGCGAGAAAAGCAGCATTTGAATCGATTGTATTATTAAAAAACGAGAAAAATGTATTGCCTTTTAAAAAAAATGTAAAAACTATTGCGGTTATTGGCGATGATGCAGCCGATGCAAGGCTGGGCGGTTACAGCGGCGCAGGTAACAACAAAGTGAGCATATTGGAAGGCATAAAGGGTAGGGGCGGAGACAGCATACACGTGTTGTATGAGCCCGGTTGCGGCATCCGCACCACTGAATGGGTGGTTGTACCCTCGGCCAACCTAAGCACTATCATTGATGGTAAAACCGCTGAAGGCCTGAAGGGTGAATACTTTAATAACGTAACGGTTAGTGGCGAACCGGTAGTTACAAGATTAGATAAGGATATCAACTTCCAATGGACGTTATCCTCCCCCAGCAAAGCGATTAACTTAGACTTTTACTCCGCCCGTTGGACTGGCAAGTTGAAAGCCCCCGCCAGCGGCACCTATAAAATTGGGCTGGACGGCAACGACGGCTACCGCCTGTACATTAATGGCAAGTTGGTAATTGACAACTGGCAAAAGCAAACCTACAGCACCAAGCTGGCTGATTATACTTTTGAGAAAGGCAAAGCCTACGATATTAAAGCCGAGTTTTTTGAACCCAACGGCAATGCCCACATACACCTTATTTGGAACATTGGCGTGGCCGATGATTGGGAGGCAAAAATAAACAAAGCCGTTGCGGCCGCCCAAAAAGCGGATGTGGCTGTAATTGCCGCCGGTGTTATTGAAGGCGAGTTTCAAGACAGGGCCATGATAAACCTGCCCGGCCACCAAGAAGAGCTTATACGCCGTGTGGCCGCCACCGGCAAACCGGTGGTTGTTATTTTGGTGGGCGGCAGCGCCATAACCATGAACAGTTGGTTAGGCAAGGTTAGCAGCGTGCTGGATGTTTGGTACCCCGGCGAGGAAGGCGGCCACTCGGTTGCCCACATATTGTTTGGCGATTATAACCCCGCAGGCCGGCTGCCCGTAACCTTCCCGGTTACCGAGGCGCAATTGCCGTTGGTATACAACCACAAGCCCACCGGCCGTGGCGATGATTACAACAACCTAAGCGGCTTGCCTTTGTTCCCGTTTGGGTATGGCCTTAGCTACACCAACTTTACCTACAGCGATATGCATTTTGACAAGGCTGTGATTGATACAGCCACCACCACCGCCGTGCACTGTAAAGTAACCAACACCGGTAAAATGGATGGCGATGAAGTGGTGCAATTGTACATAAGGGATGTGCTGGCCAGTGTGGCAAGGCCTGTGATGGAACTGAAAGGCTTCCAGCGCATACACCTGGCCGCAGGCGAAACCAAAGAAGTTAGCTTTACCATAACGCCTACTATGTTAAGCATGCTAAACGCACAAATGCAAACCGTGGTTGAGCCCGGCGATTTTAGGATTATGATAGGTTCTTCGTCAAGGGATATACGGTTGAAGGAGACGCTTGTGGTGAAGTGAGGCTTGATGGAACGCTGATTGGGTGTATGTGATGGGTGGCCGCAGATTTTTTTGTGGGATGGGCAATGGTGGTGCTATGGGCTTGGGTTGTTTCCAATTTTGCTGCTTCGACACGCAAAAATTGCTCTCTTGAGCGGTTAGTTCTTAATTGGGCATTGTGCAATATGTTAACAAAATGGGCTCACCGCCTTTGTTGGGTGTTTTCACCAACAAAGAATAATAAATGGGGGATTTTAGCTTTCCTACCGTTTTAGGCTAGGGTTATAAAGAGATTTTCAACCTGCATGGGAGCTGTTTTCTCTTTTGTGCACTGCCTGCTGAATAACAAGTGATACACAAACCGATATAATCGCCCCGGTAATTCCCCCAGCAACATCCAGCGGAAAATGCTGGGCAAGGTATACGCGGGAATAGCCAACCAGTGCAGCATAGGCGAACCCAACGTATAGCCACCATTTGTTGTTAGCGAGCAAGCAAATAATAAGGTATACGGTAAAGGCCGTCATGGTATGGCCAGAGGGAAAGCTGGATGTGTGCAGCGGTTCCACAAATGATACATGGTGAACAAGCGAATGATTTGTTATAGTATACCAAGGGCGTAAAGCATGGGTAAAAATGAAATTTTTGGGTACTTGGGTTAACAGGGTAGATGCAACAAAACCGCTTACCAGTAAAGGCCAGGCTTTTGGCTTTTTTAGAATGAACAGTGCACCTAACAAAGCCAGTATCCATACTGTGCCATCGCCGCCATTCGTCCAGGCGGCAAAAAAATAGTCGGCCACAATGCCAAGGTCTGCATTCAGCCAAAGGAAAAATTCGTTCTTCCCCACAGCAAATGTGAAAGCAAATAACACTAGGGCGAGTGCGCCAGAAATCCCAATGCCTTTTTTGAACTGTTGTATATTAAGCTGCACCATTTTGTAATTAATAGCTGATTGCCGCTGCGCGGTAACATGTTGAAAAACGCTGGTAAGCTACGAGCTAATTAAAAATCCGAAATATCCGCAACGGTCTTATTCTCTAATATGGCCAGGTTGGCATCCCGCACCTCGCACATAATGCGGTGTAGGCCACAGTGTTTTTCATCACAGTCTGTACACCGCTGGTAAAAATTAAGGCTCACACAGGGCAGCAAGGCAATTGGCCCGTCAATAAGGCGCAAAACCTCGGCCAGCAGTATTTTTTTGGGTGGTTTGGCCAAAAAATAACCACCGCCCTTGCCTTTCTTGCTGTCGAGTATACTGGCCTTCTTTAACTCCAGCAGGATATTCTCTAAAAACTTAAGCGGTATTTTTCTTTTTTTAGATATATCAGCTATCAGCACTGGGCCCTGTTCGTACACTTGGGAGAGGTGCATGAGCGCTTTAAACGCGTATTGAGTTTTTTTTGAAAGCATTGTTGTGAATTAAACCTTGGAGTTAGTGTAATATAAGCCTAGGCTTGTTATTTACCGCCGAAAATAAATTTTTATAAAAAAACCAACGGTAAAGTTATTAACATTTTTGCTTTTTTAAACATGGTGGTTAAAGGGTTAACAAAAGGAAGGGAGAAAAACAAGTTTTTTGATTACCCGACGTGTAATTGTTTTTGGGCAATCTTTATTTTGTGTAAGAATGGTGGTGGTAAATCAAAGAAGTTGGCGAAGGGCAAAAACAGACCTCTGCTTATTACTTTTCGTTGTAGTGCCCGCGCATACGAAATATCACTACCTCTTTTTTATCGTCATTTATACCATATGTAATCCTGTCCTTTTTGTTTATCCTTCTTGAAAAACCCTTGGTATATTTTAACTCTTCCGGGTTCCCCGGGGTTGGGGAGTAAGGGTTTGTTTCTAAGGCATCAAGAATCTCATTAATCTTTTTAATAGCCTGTTTATCCCCAGACTTTTTCCAATGGATTAGGTCGTTAAAAGCTTCTTTGTAGTAAACTAATTGATAGCTTATTTCCACAGTTCTTTACGGTTGATCTTTACAAATTGATTAGAATCCCCTTTATCGTAAGCCTCCCGCGCTGACATTACGGATTCTTTGAACCCTTCGCCATGTAAATTATCCATGGGGGCTTCGATTTTTTCAAAAGGTATTTTTAGTGCTTTTGCCATCTGCTCAAACACCTTTATCTGTTCTTTTGATGTCGGATGTATCGTAATTGACTCCATGATGCAATTTGTATCAAAAATAAGCAATTTTCCAAACCTTGGTGAGCGTTTTCGAGACCAAAACTCCACTTTAACGCAATCAGACGGAGACCGTCAGACTGCTGCACCGCCCAGGCCGTAAATCTTTTACCCTACACCTTCCACCTTCTAGCCTACACCTTCTACCTTACTCTAAAATCCCAGTACCTCTTTCATGCCAAACACTCCTTTTTTGCCTTGGATAAACTCCGCGGCCAATACGGCACCGCCTGCAAAGCCTTTGCGGTTGTGTGCGGTGTGGATAATTTCAATATCGTCAATGGGGGAAGTGTATTTTATTTTGTGTGTGCCGGGTGCTGGGTCAATACGCTCGCTGATAATCTCCAGTTCAGTTGGGTTGTCGGCAATATGGTTCACCCACTGCTTTTTGTACGTAATGTGTTGTAACACTTGTTCGGCAAGGGTAATGGCAGTGCCGCTTGGGGCGTCCCTTTTTTGGGTATGGTGAATTTCTTCCAATGCTACATCGTAATCAGGGTGGCCCGCCATCAGTTTGGCCAGATAGGTATTCAGTTCAAAAAAAATGTTCACGCCAATACTGAAATTACTGGCATATAAAAAGGCACCATCATGCTGGGCGCAAAAGCCGGTTACCTCATTGTACTCGGCCAGCCAACCTGTTGAGCCGCAAACCACCGGCACCCCCGCTGCCAGGCATTTTTTAACGTTTTCCGCTGCGCTGTGCGGGCCGGTAAACTCAATGGCCACATCGGCTTTTTTAACAGCTTCGTCAGTAAAATCCTCCACGTTATCAATTCCAATGCGCAAGACTATTTCATGGCCTTTTTGCAGAGCAATTTCCTCAATGGCCTGGCCCATTTTTCCGTAACCTATTAATGCTATTTTCATGCGTTATAAATTCTTCTTATTGCTAATATGCAAACAATTAAGTGTGCTGATTATTTTTTGAATGGGTTTTCAATGGTCAGCTTGCTTTCGATTATCTGCCCGTCATGTAAATCTTCGGTATATATACGTGCGCAACCACTTTCTATTGCAGAAGATAAAATCAAACTGTCATAAAATGAATATCCATAGCGTGAAGCAATTTCACATGCGCCGATGATGGTTTTGGAATCGTTAACATGCAGATTATTATTAGCTTCCGCATTAATTAAAACAGCAGCCACATCACACCAATCGTGTTTAAATTTCCGGTGAAGTGTGTTGGCCAGTTCTTGTAAAACTTGGGTGCTAATGAAACAATGGCTATTGGCAATCAAATTTTGGGCAACTTTTTGCTTTGCCATATCTATATCAGTGTGGGCATACACTAATATATTGGTATCCAAAAAAACACTACCGCTCATTTGCTTCTTCGCGGTTGAATGTATAATCTTTGGCATCAGAATGTAGAACAGTAAACGAAGTGTTTTTTTCCGTAGTTTGACTCCTTGCGATCCCCTCATTTTTGGCGAATGCAATCACCTCTATTAGTGTTCCGATATACTCTTCCGGCACGTCGAAAGAAATAGTTTTTTTTTCAGGTATTAATAATGTTCGTACCATAGCACTTTTTATAATTGATTGCAATTTACTTGTCTTTGGGCAGAATAGGTAATTTGATGTGCAGTTTTATAGTTTGGCTGAATCGCTAACATCCCACTTTAGGGCATCATCACTTCCTTACGCTGCTTTGTTTTAAAACTAAACGCAAATGCCAGGCTGGTAGTTTTAAAGGTTGGGTCGTAATTGGGCTGTACATGCATGCTCAAGTCGCTGCTCACGTCAAAATCTTTCAGGTGGCCAAAAACGGTGGCGTCAACAACATTCAGGCCCCAGGCAAACAGTATCACCAAAATGGAATAATCCCTGTCTTTCCTAAAATTGTTCCGGTAAAACTGTAAGGTATTGGCACTGTAGGGTAAGCCTGTGGTATTGTCAATCAGTTTGCTGTTGATGAGCCCATAGTTTTGCGTTTGGCCGTTTATGACAATGTTGTATGCATCTCTGGTGCGAGCATACCAAGTGTTGTTGTAAATGTAGGTGCCTATGGGTATGCCCACTGCTGCCCAAACCAATGGTATTTTCCAATATTCCCTGTTGTAGGCCTGCCCCCAGCCGGGTATAATGGCCGAACGGATGGTGGCCTTGTGCGGGTCGTGCTTCTTTTTTAAAACAAGCGTATCTTTAACGGCAGCGGATGCTTTACCGCTGTCAACGGAAATTTGCTTAATGATATTTATTTTACCCGCTTTTGGCGCAAGTTTTACAGTGTCTTGCTTGCTGCTGGCTGCTTTGGCCGCGCTGTCAAACAGCGACTTGCCGGCAATACTGTCTTTCAGCCTGTCTTGGGAACGGCATAGGGATGACGTAAGGCATATTAAAAAAATGATATAAGAGTAGCGCATAACTTAAACCGCCTGCACATTCATTTGCTCCAGCAACTTGTTCAGCTCCTCCAAAGAATAATATTCAATGGTTATGCTGCCATGGCCGCTTTTGTTGTGTGCGAGCTTTACTTTGGTAGAAAAATAAGACGCTAAGGTATCTTCAATTCTTTTGTAAGCAGGCGGCAGCGATGGTTTTGCGGAAGATTTAACACCTGGCTGCTCCTTGTACATTTTGCGCACCAGCTCTTCGGTTTGCCTAACGTTTAGTTGTTTGTCTTTTATTTCATGATAAACAAACAACTGGCGGTCAACCGTGTCAATATTAATCAGGGCCCGCGCATGCCCCATGCTCAACGTGCCGTTGCGCACGGCAAGCTGTATGTCTGGCGGCAGTTTCAACAGGCGTATATAGTTGGTAACGGTACTGCGTTCCTTGCCCATGCGTTCAGCCACCTGCTCCTGCGTGTAATGCAGCTCGTCCATCATGCGCTTATAGCTAAGGGAAATTTCTATGGCGTTAAGGTCTTCGCGCTGCAAGTTTTCCAACAGGGCCAGTTCCAGCAACTCATTGTCGTTGGCTTGGCGTATGTAGGCAGGCACATCAACAAGGCCGGCCAGCTTTGCAGCCCTAAACCGCCTTTCGCCCGCAATTAACTGGTATTTGCCGGTGGCCAGCTTTGATACTGTTACGGGCTGTATTATATCGTGCAGTTTTATGGAAGCTGCCAGTTCGTTCAGCGATACCTCGTCAAAATCTCGCCTTGGGTTTTTAGGGTTGGTTTGTATTTCGCCCAACGCTATACGGGTAACGCTGGTTACCTGTTCCACCACTGCGGTTTTTAAATTGCCGCCCGTCGTTTTTAGGTCGGCATCAATATTTTGCAACAGGCTTCTTATGCCCTTGCCCAATGCATCTTTATTTCCTTTTGGGGTAGTCATGTTTCTTTAGCTATTAGCTTATAGCTATTAGCTACGAGGTGTTGGCTGTTTGCTCACAGCTATCTGCTCACAGCTAATAGCTGTTTTTTATTCTAATATTCTTTCCTTGTTGGTCATTTTGGTCAGGTCATTTTTTTGCAAAACTTCCTTGGCCAGGTTAAAATAGTTTACCGAACCCTTGCTTTCGGCATCATACAGCACCACGGGCTTGCCAACGCTTGGAGCTTCGCTTAAACGGGTGTTGCGGTGTATAATGGTAGCAAATACTATTTCATCAAAATGGCGCCTAACTTCGCTAACCACTTGGTTGCAAAGCCTTAGGCGGCCATCGTACATGGTCATCAAAATGCCTTCTATTTGTAACGCAGGGTTTAGCCTGCTTTGTACAATTTTTATGGTGTTCAGTAATTTGCCCAAGCCTTCCAAGGCAAAAAACTCGCACTGCACGGGTACAATCACACTGTCGGCGGCTGTTAAAGCGTTTACAGTAATCAGGCCCAATGAGGGGGAGCAATCAATAACAATAAAATCATAATCATCCTTCACAGGGTCTAAAATGCCTTTCAGCACATTTTCCCGGTTGGGGTAATTAATCATTTCAATTTCGGCACCCACCAAGTCAATATGGCTGGGTATTAGGTACAGGTTGGGTATTTCGCTGGTCAGTACCACATCGTTGGCCGGCGATCCGTTAACCATGCAGTCGTACAGGCTTACATTAATATTATGCAAGTCAAAGCCTACGCCGGTGGTGCTGTTGGCCTGTGGGTCTGCATCAACCAGCAGCGTTTTGTATTCCAGCACCGCAAGGCTAGCGGCAAGGTTAATGGCCGTAGTTGTTTTGCCAACGCCGCCTTTTTGATTTGCTATGCCAATTATCCTTCCCATATAGCCGTGTGCTTATTTGTTTTTATAAAAATAAAAATACGCTTATTTTACCGTTTGCAGCTGGTATAAAAAATGCAATGGCCGCCAAAGGGCGGCAAAAATAATTTTTCGCGGCCACTTTACCGCAACAATATTAGCCTTTTTTATCGTCAATCGGGAAACGTGAATCGTGAATGGTGGAGCAGAAGAATTTAGGATGTAAATTGAGACAGTAAATCATTAAAGTTGAATGAAAAATGATTCATCTCATCCGGTCGCATAAGCAATTCCATAGTTAAAATGTTTTTGACGAATTATGTATATGCTAATTCCCAATCAGTCAAATTAGACAAATATGGGCATTCACAACCCTTAACCATTCACGTTTCATGATTGACGATCCACCGTTTGCTGAATAAATTTGCCGTTCTTTACAATTTTCCCCTTTGTTGGCCGTCTCTTACAAATTATAAGAAATAGGTATGCGTAACAGAAAGTTTTTTTGGATTGTGTTGTTATTGCTTGCAGGTATTCAAACATATGTGTTCTCGGCTTTGCAAACGTTGCTGGTACACCATGGCCATGTGGCAAAGATGGCGGTTACTGCCATTTTTTGGGTATTAAACGTATCGGCGTTGCTGGTGCTTGCCGCGTTTCCGTATGTGCGGGCATTTCAAAAAAGTGTTGTTTTCCGCAATTATGTGTTTGCGGTGGTGATGGGTGTTTTTTTAGGCGAGCTGGCGGCCTCGGCCATTTTTTTGGTAGACGACCTGCGGCGGGGTATTGCTTGGGTATTACCCCATGACCATGCTGTAGTGCTGCCGCGTTATTTGTTGCTCACCTGGCTGGGTGTTGGGTTGGGCGGCAGCCTTTTTCTAACGCTGTTGTTGGGGTTTGGCAATAAATATAAATACCAAGTTAGGCGGGTAAAGCTTTTTTTTGGGAACCTACCGGCTGCCTTTAAGGGCTTGAAAATTGTACAGATTAGCGATATACACAGCGGCAGCCTTCAAAACAAAGCGGCGGTTGCCAAAGGGGTGGATATGATACTAGCTGAAAAACCCGACTTGATTTTATTTACTGGTGACTTGGTAAACGACCATGCGGATGAGCTTGACAAGTATACCGATGTGTTCGGCAGGCTTACAGCGCCCATGGGTGTGTATAGCGTGTTGGGCAACCACGATTACGGCGATTATTATGCCTGGCCCGATAAAGATGATGCCCACCGCGCCGCCGAACAGGCGGCAGGCAGGCATTTGTTTACCCCTTTGCAACAGCAGAGTATTAACAAATTAAAACAGTTGCAGGCGCAAATGGGCTGGACGCTGTTGATGAACGAACATGTTGCACTGGAGCGCAACGGGGAAAAAATAGCCCTGCTGGGCATTGAAAACTGGGGTGGTAAAGGCAATTTTGCCCGCTATGGCCGTATGGATTTGGCGTATGCAGGCACGGAACACTACCCGTTTAAAATACTGATGAGCCACGACCCCAGCCACTGGGATGTGGAGGTGAAGCCGAAATACCCCGGTATTGACTTGGCCCTTGCTGGCCATACCCACGGTATGCAGTTTGGCATAGAGTTGCCACGTATTAAATTTAGCCCCGTGCAGTGGATGTATAAAAACTGGGCTGGGCTTTACGAACACGGCGTCCAAAAACTATATGTAAACCGGGGCTTCGGGTTTATTGGTTATCCGGGTAGGGTGGGTATATTGCCGGAGATTACGGTGATTGAGCTGGGGTAGATAGTCCATGGTCGTTAGTCCATAGTCCATGGAATGAGCGGGCGGTTGATTACGAAAAATGAATGTTTTTATAGTTGTATAACGCAAATATTTCCGGCTTAATTGCGTAAAAAAATATTCATAAAATAACGGTTTTGGCAGTTTGGAACATGATAAATTTACAACGTTAGCAAAGAAGCATAGCGCAAAACAGTTTTTAGTTGCCAAAAAAAATCCAGCTTTCCTTTGATAAACGGCTAAATATTAAAAATTAAATCATAAACCTGCTTTATCCTTGGGCATCCCTCTCCGTGAGGAGAGGGATCGAGGGAGAGGCTTTGAAATAATTATATGACAAAACCTGCAAAACCAGACCCGCCGAAGGGACCGAGTGTGTTTAGCCTGCTTACACCCTATAGGCGGCTTGTGATATGGCTTTTACTGCTAACGTTGGTTAGCAACGCCATAAACCTTTGGCTGCCGAAAATAGTGGCCAACGGCATTGACGATTTTAACCATGGGCATTACGATGTGCAAAAAATACTGTCAGTGTTTTTAATTGCTGCCACAGTGGTATTTATCTTCTCGTACTTACAAAGCGTGGTACAAACCTATGCATCCGAAATGGTGGCAAAGGATATGCGCAAAAAGTTGTCTGACAAAATATCGCGCCAGAGTTACGCGTATGTTGAAGAGGTGGGGCCTTCAAAACTGTTAACCAATCTTACCGGCGATGTGGATGCCATTAAAATGTTTGTATCGCAGGCTATTGTATCCATCGCATCATCGCTCATTATTATTGTGGGCGTGGTTATTTTATTGTTCACCATCAACTGGAAACTCGCCTTTGCCATTGTAGGCATCATACCTATAATTGGCGGGGCCTTTGCGTCTGTGCTTAAAAAAGTCCGTCCTACTTTTATGAAAAGCAGGGGCATTATTGACAAACTAAACAAAGTTATTAACGAAAGTATTTTGGGTTCGGCGCTTATACGGGTGATAAATTCGCAACAGCTTGAGTATGAGAAGTTCGTGGAGGCCAATACCGAGGCTAAAAACCTTGGGTTGAGTGTATTACGCATGTTTGCCATACTAATACCCATCATTATTTTCACGGCCAACATGGCAAGCCTTACCATACTTGCTTTGGGCGGCCGCTTTGTTATAAACGGCAGCATGAGCCTTGGCGACTACTCCGCGTTTAGCAGTTACCTAGCCATGTTGATATTCCCTATTTTGGTTATCGGGTTTATGAGCAACGTAATTGCACAGGCAACTGCCTCATACGTGCGGATAAACATGGTGCTTGACACACCCGAAAAACCGGAAACAGGCACAGTTACAGAAATGCTTAAATGCGATATAACGGTTGAAAATGTTTCGGTGGTATATGGCCAAAAACCGGCGTTGAAAAATATCAGCTTCACGGTAAACGCCGGTACAAAGCTGGCCATTATTGGCCCCACCGCCGCAGGCAAAACACAATTGCTGTATTTGTTAACGGGGCTTATTAAAGCCAATGAGGGTACGGTTGAATTTGACGGCCGTGCTATTGATAGTTATGTGAAGGAAAGTTTTCACAGCCAAGTGGGCTTTGTTTTTCAGGATAGCATCATGTTTAACATGAGCATCCGCGAGAATATCGCTTTTAGCGACAAGGTAACCGATGAGTCGCTGGCAAAAGCCATTGCGACTGCCGAGCTGAAGGATTTTATAGATTCTCTGCCTAATAAGTTGGATACCTTGGTTTCGGAGCGCGGCACCAGCCTATCCGGTGGGCAAAAGCAACGTATTATGCTGGCAAGGGCACTGGCGGTTAATCCAAAAGTGCTGCTGCTGGACGATTTTACTGCCCGCGTTGACACGAACACAGAAATAAAAATCTTGAAGAATGTGGAGGACAACTACCCCGGCCTCACGCTTATTTCGGTGACACAAAAAATTGCCTCGGTAGAACATTTTGACCAAGTGATTGTGCTGATGGAGGGTGAAATAGTGGCCACCGGCACCCATGGCGAATTGATGGCGACCAGCCCTGAATACGTACAAATTTATGACTCACAGCAAAGCACCAGTAATTATGAATTACAACCTTAATGATATTTCGGCGCAACAGGGCAAGTCGTCTACTTTCAAGGCCCTTAAAAAGCTGCTCCAGCTAATAGGTGAGGAGCGCGGCACGCTTATTCTTGCACAACTCGCCATATTAACCAACTCCGGGCTTAACCTGCTCGGCCCCTTCATTATGGGCTATACCATAGACCATTACATTTTTGCACCTGTAAGAAATTACAATGGTGTTTTGCAAAATTGCGGTTGGCTGTTGTTGATGTATGTGGTGGTTTTTGGCGCTGGTTTCGCGCAGTCAAGGCTCATGGGCGGCATTGGCCAGCGCATGTTGTTCAAACTTCGCAATACTATTTTTACCAAGTTGCAGCAACTGCCCGTGGCATTTTTTAACCAAAACAAGGCGGGTGACCTTATAAGCCGTGTAAACAATGATACCGATAAGATAAACCAGTTTTTTTCCCAGTCGCTCATGCAATTTATTGGCACGTTGGCAACCATGACGGGGGCTGGCATATTTTTATTAGCCATAAACCTAAAACTTGGCTTGGCTACGTTACTTCCTGGTTTGTTGATATTGATTTTTACTAAAGCTACCGCAGCTTGGGTTAAGAGAAAGAACGGCTTGAATTTAAAAAGTACGGGTGGGCTGAGTGCGGAAATACAGGAAAGCCTGAATAATTTTAAGGTTATCATCGCGTTTAACCGGAGGGATTATTTCCGCAAACGTTTTGGCGAAGCAAATGAAGACCAGTACAAAACAGCCATCGGCGCTGGCCTGGCGAATAATATCTATTTGCCTGTGTATGGTTTTTTTGGCAGCATGGCCCAATTAATTGTACTGGTTGTTGGTGCGTATTTAATTTCGCTACACCAGTTTACCCCGGGTTTGTTAATAAGCTACTTAGCTTATGCGGTAAACTTTTATAACCCTTTGCGCCAACTGGCTGCTTTATGGACAAGCTTTCAGGTGGCGATGGCTGGGTGGGACCGGATTTCGCAGATTCTTGAGCTGGAGTCAAACCTACCGGTGGTGGAGGATAACAACGGTACAGGCTCACCATATCTTTTGGAGTTTAAAAATGTATTTTTTGGCTACCCAGGCGGCAAAGAAATACTGCATAACATAAATTTTAACTTGGAACGGGGCAAAACGTATGCCTTGGTTGGGCCAACCGGGGGCGGAAAAACAACCACCGCCTCGCTTATTGCCCGCTTGTACGACCCAGTTACTGGCCAGGTGTTGCTAAACGGCAAAGACATTCGCAGTTACAAGCCAGAGGAGAGGGCTGCCAGAATTGGTTTTATATTACAAGAGCCCTTTTTGTTTACCGGCACGGTAAGGGAAAATATATTGTACGGCAACGAGGAATATAAAAACTATACCAACCAGCAATTAGAGGAGGTTATAAAAGGTGCCGGGTTGGAAAGCCTGCTGGCGATTTTTGAAACGGGCTTAGACACGCAGGTTGCCTCCAGCGGCGATACCATAAGCCTAGGGCAGAAGCAATTGATTGCCTTTATGCGCGCGGTGCTACGTTACCCCGACTTGCTGATATTAGACGAAGCCACTGCCAATATTGATACGATTACGGAACAGATATTGGATGAGATATTGAGCAAACTGCCCCCTACTACCACTAGGGTAATTATTGCCCACCGGTTAAACACCATACAAAACGCAGATGAAATCTATTTTGTAAACGCAGGCGAGGTGATAAGGGCCGGTTCGTTACAACATGCAGTTAGCATGCTGTTGCACGACAAGCGGGAGAGTTGACGTGATTGGATAATTTAATGCTTGTGTATAATGTAATAGGGCAAGCCACATTGGCAAAAATAAATGTGGCTTGCCCTAATTGCATTATAAAACGCAGAATGCCATAGTGTACTTGGTAAGTGCCCTTATGAAAGGCAAGCGTTAGTCAATAACTGCCCCCCCCTTTATTTTATACAAATTTTAGTTTGTTATAACATCAATCTCTGCATACCCGGCATCATCGTTGTTTTGGGTATTGTTTATTGCGCGTAACTTAACATACCGGGCATGTACAGTGCTGAAATTTTTAACCTGCCAAACGGGGTTGTTGCTGATGTTGGAAAACTCGCCCTTGTCTGCCAGTTGCCATTGCACCCCATCCTGCGATACAAAAAACTCATAGTTGGTAATAACGCCCGCATTGCCGTTTTGCTCGGGCAAGTACCGAAAGCCAGCCAAATTTTCTGTGTTGCTCAGGTCAATCACAATATCCTGTGGGTATTTGTTGTGTTGGTGCCAGGCTGAATTGGGGTTGCCGTCGATAATATTGGCGGCGTTCTCGTCACTGGTGCCTACTATTTTCCAATTGGTATGGGTAATGTCAAATTGCTCGGTGGTTGCTGTGCTGTACTTATGGGCTAAAAGGTCATACGCTACAGCCCTCACTTTCGCCTTTCCGGTGGAGCTTACGGGTGCGGTGTACTTTGCCGATTTGTTGGTTGGTGTGCTGCCGTTAAGCGTGTAGTAAATAACCGCTTCTTTTTCTGGGCCGCTAATCGTTATATCCCCGGCCTTTTTTCTCGTAATAGTTGGCGGTGTAAGTATCAGCGGGGCATTGTACACGCCAATGTTGGTTATTAAAGGGCAAGCCTTTGCCGCCGTAATGGTAAAGCGCAGCTGCGAGGCCGTAATAGTAGGAAAGCGCAGAATACGTTTGTACCCAATGGTTGTTTCCTTTGCCAAAAGCTTCCATTCCCCACCTGAGAGGGCCTCTACTGTAAAGTTTTTTACACGTTGGCCAAGGCGTATGTATTCCTGGGCTAAAAAGCGGTTGAAAGCCACGGGCTTTCCAAAATTAAGGGTGAAGGATGCGGCGGTAACACTATCATCTGTTGCCCAATAGGTATCTTGGTTTTGGTCGATGGCGTTGCTTGCAGAATAGTTTTTTTCATGCCCCCTAACGTTGGATGCCTTTGCTGTTGCCGAGGCGGCAAGGTTAACAGCAAAAGCCTCTTTTACAGCAGCTGCCAGTTGTGCAGACACTTTTTCGTCGTTGCCATGTATCAGGCCATGGCGGTTAATGGGGAAGTTGAGTAAAAGGGTGCCATTGCGGCCAAAGGAGTTATAATAAAGGTCTAGCATTTGGGGTAGGGGTTTTACCCGCCCGTCCTCGTACGTATGGTAAAACCAACCTGGGCGGATGGAGGTGTTTACTTCGCCCGCCACCCAGGCATTGCCGTTTTCTAAGCCACTGTGCAGCATATTCCAAGTAACTTCGCCGGTACTGTCAAGCTTGCTCCAATTGGTTTCACCAACGTAGCCGGCTTCTGTACCCACCCAACGCAAGTCTCCTCTTTCGCCGCCATCGTTCCAAATAACTATGTTGGGCTGCAATTTGCGGATGAGCTTATACGTGTTTTTCCAGTCGTAATACGTTGTGCGGTCAATCTTCCGGGTTTCGTTGGCACCGCCGTAATAGCCCGAACCGCCATTGGCGCCGTCGAACCATATTTCAAATATATCCCCGTATTGGGTAAGCAATTCTGTTAGCTGGTTGCGGAAATACGTGATGTATTCGGGGCGGCCATAACCGGCATAATTCCTGTCCCAGGGGGATAGGTAGATGCCCAGTTTGAGGCCGTATTCCTTACAGGCATCGGCCAGTTCGCGTACAATATCCCCTTTGCCATTTTTCCAAGGCGAGCTTTTTACCGAGTAGTCGGTGTATTTGGACGGCCACAGGCAAAACCCTGAATGGTGTTTGGCGGTAAGAATGATGCCTTTCATGCCTGCCTGCTTGCAAACGCGCGCCCATTGGCGGCAATCCAGGCTGTCGGGGTTAAATGTTGTTGCATCATCACCGCCGGAACCCCATTCCTGGTCGGTGAAAGTGTTGATGGAAAAATGCAGGAAAGCATAGTATTCCATTTTCTGCCACCGCAACTGGTTCTCGGATGGCACAGGGCCAAACGGCTTCGGGGTAGTGGTTTGGCCCTTGCACAAAGCAATAACAAACAGTGGTAGCGCGGCGAAAAGGAAAATACGTTTAGCCATAAATTGATTTATACTAGTACATTAAGTAAGCTAACTGGCAACAGAAGTAAAGGCTTTGCAACGCCGGTAAATTTGGTTGCGGCGCGGTAAATCTAATTGGCCAAAGTTACCGGATAGGATATTATAAAAAAATTTACTGCTAAAGATTATTGGGGTGGTGAATGGGTTATAGCCTGCTGCTTGCATACCTACAGCGGCGGGTAACGAAAGCATAAGGGCATATATGTAATTGTAGACATGGCGTTAGACCCAATTTTTACACAATGAATAGGCAAAAGACCCTAAACCCCATTTACAAGAGGCTGCCCTTTAGTTTATAGGCAGCCTCCTTTTGTGTTATTTGCAGTAGCTAAAACTTTATATTTACCGACACCATAAAGTTTATACCGGCAGCGGGGTAGTAGTAGTTGCCGTTAACTGGCATGCCGCCGTATATGTAGGGGTATGTAGCACCGTTGGGTACATACATGCTGTTTAGTAGGTTGTTTGCCTGGGCCATAACTGTAGCTTCTTTAAACAAAACGTGCTTAAAGGTGTAACTAACCCTTGCGTCTTGTATAAAAAAACCGCTTAGCATGCGTTGTTTGTTTTGGGTATTATCCAAGTATTGGCTGCCAACATACTTGCCCGGCAGGCTTATAAGCCAGTTTTTTGCAGGTACAATGTTAACGGTAATAGCTCCTATGGCCGAGGGGGAGAACGAAATATCGGTATTGTTGTGGGATATAGCCTTGGTGGAACCATCGTCATAATCAACCAAATATTCGGTATAATTTTTTATTTTGTTTTGGCTTAGCGTAAAATTGGCTGTGGCGCTCAGCCATTGGGTTGCAATATACCCGCCTTGTAATTCAACGCCCAAGCGGTAACTGTTCGGCACGTTTTGGCGTATGCTGCTGCCCACATCGTTTAATTTGCCGGTAAGCACTAACTGGTTGTTATAAATCATATCGTAAACAATAATGCTCCAGTTGTACTGCTTATTTTTTTTGCCAAGGCCCAGCTCAATATCATGCAAGGTTTCTTGGCTGGGCTGCAACTGCAGGCTTGCCTTAAAATCGTCCCTGTTGGGTTCCTTACCTGCCTGCGCATAACTTAGGTAGGCATTCCATCCGTTGTTGTTGTAACTAATGCCCGCTTTAGGGTTTAAGAAATTAAATTCCCTGGTAATAAAAAAAGTTGGTTGCCCTTCAAAGCCATCCATTCGGTGCATTACATGGCGGTATTGTATATCCGCATATACGCTCCATTTGTTATCCAAATCGTGCTGCCATTTGGCATATACCGCATTATCGGTTTTTTTGGCGGGCAGGTTGTAATAAGTGTAGTTGTCTGGCACACCGCCGTTTTGCGCCCATATTATTTTATCGGTATGGGTACCTTTGTATACCGTCCAACTGCCACCAAGGGTAACCTCGTTTTTGCCTCGTTTATATTGCAGGTTAAAGGTTTGGCCGTAAAAATAATTATCCAGCCAAAGCTGCCGTATAAAGTCGGTATTTGTAATATCGGTGCCGCCATAAACGGGGTTGGGCAGGCCGTAACTGGCATATGCAGTGGTTAGGCTGTCGCCGCCGGCTTCCTCGGCTGCAACGCCATGGTACTCCTCATAATAACCGTACCCTCTTGATAGGAAAGATGCCACATTTAATGCCCATGCGTTACTAAGTTTTTGGTTTAAAAACAACTGGTAATGCTGCTGCCAGTAATTGTCGGTTTCGTTGGGGTACGGGCTGCCGGGTTTTTCCTGCCCTGCAGGGTTGTAACGGCGGTTGGTGGCAAGGGTTGCCGAGTCTATACCAAACCAAGCTTGGTAGGTTTTTTCCCGGCCAGAAAGAAAATTGAACCGCAGCGAGGTGTTTTTTGCGATATAGGCGGTTGACAAATACATGGATTGCAGGTTGCTACGGGCCCTGTCAATATACCCGTTGCTAGATAGTTGGCTAAAACGGGCATCGATGGTAAAATGGTCATTTAGTAGCCCACTGCCCAGTTTAACCGTATTCTTCCAGGTGTTAAAGGAGCCAATGCTATTGTTTGACACTGCGTAGGCCTGCTCGTTAAACTCGTTGGTGCTTATGTTGATGGTGGCACCGAAAGCACCCGACCCGTTGGTGGATGGCCCCACACCCCTTGCTATTTGCACCGAGCCTGCGGAGGAGGCTAGGTCTGGCACGTCAACAAAATAGCTGCCCGCGCTTTCTGCATCATTGTACGGTATGCCGTTCAGTGTAACATTTATGCGGGTAGCGTCAGTACCCCGAATGTGTATGGATGTGTAACCAACCCCATTGCCCGCGTCGGAACTTACATTTACCGACGGCGTTTGGTTAAGCAGGTATGGTATATCCTGCCCCGTGTTCACTTTGGCAAGGTCTTCTGCGGTAAGGTCGGTTTTTGCAAACGGTGTTTTGGCACCTGCACGCAAGGCCCTTACTTCCAGCGGCTCCAACAAAAAAGCCACGTCTTCCAATTCGATGGCAAGCGTTTTGTTTTCGGATGCGCTAAAAGTTTGTAGGGCTGTTTTTTTGCCCACATACTGCACAGTAAGCCTACAGGCAGCGTTGAGTGTTATGTTGCTGAAGATAAAATAACCTGCCCCATTGGTGATGGCAGTGCCGGTTTTGCCGCCCTCAACAAACAAGGTTACGGCGGCGCCTTGCAAGGGTTGTTTTAAAGTGTTGGTTACGCTGCCCTGTATGTTTACTTGTGCATGGGTTATACCGGCCACAAGCATTGCGAAAACTGTTACAAATAATGTGCGCATAATAAAAAAGGGTTACAACCACAGCCTAGGCATTGTTTTTAGGGCAATAGCCTAAGCCGCTTGTTTCGGTTAAAAAATGCATTTTGTAGCCGTGACTGACGGGAATGAGCGAACAATGCCGGTGGCCATCTTCATCAATCCAGTACAATCTTATGTCTTCGGTAAATGCGTCGCGCGGGGATGGTATCAAATAGTACAGCCTAAACGGCTTATGGAGTAACTACTATACAAGTACACCTTCCCTTCGCAGGCATTACCCTGTTCAGGTTCTACGGGTATAATCTCAGCCTCCTGCTTAAGGGAAGCACCCCGGGAAATGTTGTTTTTGACTTTGTTGGCAAATGGTGAATCGCGGCCGCTAAACCCACCAGTTGGCTAAACCGCCAAAAGCGATGCAAAATAAACACACAATTTTTTAAAAACTGTAACTTTTTATTTTTTACTTCGTTTACCTTGTACAAAACAACAATTTTATGCAAAAGTTTATAATAGGTTTAAGCGTAGCTTTTATGCTGTTGGGGGTTGGCGCAGGTGCGCAAAATGTGGTGTACGATGCCAATGCCCAGGTTAGGCCGGTAGGCAACTTTAACAAAGTGCATGTGGGCAGTGCAATAACGCTGTACCTGTCGCAGGGTAGGGAACAGGCTGTAGCTGTTAGCGCGGAAGATGCCAAATACACTGCTAAAATTCGTACCGAGGTACGCGACGGTGAATTGAGGATTTATGTGGAAAACGGTGTTTGGAACGGGTGGAACTGGGGCAACCGCAACCTTAGGGCCTATGTTACCGTTACCAGCCTTAGTGGGTTGCAAGCTTCGGGTGCCTCAACCGTTAAAATAAGCGACCCATTGGTGGTACAGGATAATTTCTCGTTGGAACTTAGCGGGGCCTCCAACTTAAAAGCCATCGCAGGCATTACCGGCAACAACATGAATTTTCAAATTGACGGTGCCAGCGATTTTAAGCAAACCACAATTAAATCTACCGGCGACATTAGGTTTAACCTAAGCGGTGCCAGCCAGGCGAATGTTGACGGTGTTAGCAACGGCTTAAAAATTGAAGTAAGCGGTGCCAGCGATTTTAAAGGGTATGGCTTTGCCTCTGAGAACTGCCGGGTAGAGGCAAGCGGTGCATCATCTGTTAGCATTACCGTGAATAAAAAATTAGATGCCCAAGCCAGTGGTGCCAGCAGTGTTGGTTATAAGGGGGATGCGGTTATTACCAATTTGGATGTGTCGGGCGCGTCGAATGTAAAGAAAAGAAGTTAGTGGGCTAAAACGAATTGCATTCAAGGAACGATGTTTTATTGCCAATCAGCTGAAGCAACACTTGTGACTATTCGTTTTAATTCGTGTTTCTTTTTGCCAATAAAATAAACATTTGAGAAAAGTTTGGCTAGTAAGTTGCCAGCCCTTATCTTTGCAACCCAAATCGCGAAACACATACTGTAAAGGCCTTCTAAAAAAGGAAACAAAGTAAAAATTATACATCGCGAAGTAGAGCAGCGGTAGCTCGTCGGGCTCATAACCCGAAGGTCAGAGGTTCGATCCCTCTCTTCGCAACTAAAACAAGAAAGCCTCGGAAGAGGCTTTTTTCATTGAATGAAAGTTGGCTTCGTAAACATATTCGGCAAGCCCAATGCGGGCAAAAGCACCCTGCTTAATGCGTTGCTGGGGCAAAAAATGGCTATTGTGTCGGCCAAGGTGCAAACCACGCGCCACCGTATAAAGGCATTTTTAACGGAGGAAGACAAATACCAAATTATATTTTCGGATACTCCAGGCATTATTGAGCCCAAGTACAAGTTGCATGAACGCATGATGCAAAGCGTTAAGAGTGCGCTGGAAGATGCAGACATTGCCATTTTGCTGGCAGATGTTAAAGACAGCCTGGAGGAGAACAACGAATTGTTTACAGCCCTTAAGCTGCATGTGCCGACCATAGTGGTGTTGAACAAAGTTGATGCCGCAAAACCGGGCAGGATAAAGGAAGCCGGGGAATATTATGCTAAACAGCCATACTGTGGCAAAGTGATAGGCATATCGGCCCTACAGCAAACCAACATTCAAGGCTTGTTAAATGAAATACTTGCCATGCTGCCTGAAGGCGAGCCTTTTTATCCCGCCGACGAAATAACCGATCTATCCACTAAGTTTTTTACCGCTGAAATGATCAGGGAGAAAATTTACGAGCTTTTTGGCGACGAACTGCCCTACCACTCAGCTGTTATCATCAACGAGTTTAAGGAAAGCCCTGCCATTGTAAAAATACAGGCTGATATTATTGTGCAGCGCGAAACGCAAAAAGTGATAATGATTGGCGAAGGCGGCAAAATGATTAAAAAATTGGGTACCATGGCCCGGGAGGACATGGAGAAATTTTTGGAGCAGAAAGTGTTTTTACAATTGTTTATTAAGGTGAAGCCAAAGTGGAGGGACAACGAAATGCAGTTGAAGGAGTACGGGTATTATTAATTTAACCGTTGGTATAAAAATGTTTTTGTAAATTGGCTTGCTTCAAATTATTTATACATGAAAACCCTACTTTGTTTTTTTACTGCTGTGGTAATAGCATTTACAGGCAATGCCCAAACAGCCATTAATGTCTTTGCGTCAGCAAAAGGGGAGGCGGAGTATGCGTCACCATCGGCACTCGGGTACAAGATGGATGCCGACAGCGTGGACTACGACGAGATTAAGGGAAGCCCTTTTTGGAAAAATGAGGGTAGCCCCGCGATTATTTTTCTGCAAGACGGCAGGCTTATAAAGGTGGACAAAGTGCGGCTGAATTTTTATACAAACGACTTGTATTATAAGTTTGGCAGCGGCCCCGAGCTGGTTGCCAAAACTGGAACCGTAAAACAGATTGGGTTTTTAAATAACAGTGATTCCGCAACAGTGGTCGCTAATTTTCAACGTTTCAGGGATGTTAGAAGTGCGTATAACCCTAACGAGGCTCCGTTTTGCCAAGTGTTAAACGAAGGGCAAGTGAAGTTGCTAAAACTTGTTTCAGTAAACCTTGATAAGAAGTTTGATTTTGTGGGAGGGAAAATGCAAAGCGAATTTTTAAGTCGGGTTGAATATTACCTGTTAAAGGGCAATATGGTATTTGCGGTTAAAAAAATTAGCAAAGAGAACATATTGGCTTTTGTAATACCCGAGGACGACACGAAAAACTGGCTTGCAGCCAACAATAACAAGCTAAAAAGCGAAAATGAGGTACTTGCGTTTTTAGAGTATTATAACAAAGGCAAATAGTATTAAATGCTCTTTAACCGGGCTAAGCGCAACATTTAAAACCCTTTATATGAAAAAGTATATTGCTGTTGCAACCGTTATGTTTTTTATGGCAGCTGCCCATGCACAAGTTAGCAGTAATTTGGACATTGCAAACCCTGCCCAAACAAACGGTATAGGCCAAGTGCGGTTTACCAATGCAGATGCATTGGGCGTTAAAACAACCGAACAAGTGAAGGATGCCGATGTAGATGGCAGCCCGTATTTTGATAACCGGTGGTTAAAAGCGGTGGTAATACTTAGTAGTAACCAAGCCGTAAAAGCCAATAAATTGAAAATTGACCTTTACCGAAATGAGGTACACTATGTTGATAGTTTAGGCACCGAACTGATTGCTGTTAGTGGCATTGTAAAAAGAATATACTTGTACGACAGTAAGGATACCACAAAAATTTCGGCGGTGTTTGAACAAATTGCTGGCATTGATGGCAATGGCACTGCGTTTGTACAGGTGTTAAACAATGGCAATACTAAGTTGCTTAAGTTTACCCACATAACCGTGTACAAGAAGGGGTATGACGAAGTGGCCGGTAAAGACAACTACGCTTTTTTGGCAAAGCCATGCTACGCAATGCTGAAAAACGGGGTGGTTAACAACCTTAAAGCTTTGGATGAAAAAGCGGTACTGGCTGTTATAATGCCCTCAGCAAACGATGCAAGCTGGCTTTTGCAGAACAAAAACAAGTTGAAGAGCGAAAAAGATGTAATTAGTTTTTTAAGTTATTATAACGGCGCCAAGTAGTGGCGTTGGCCCAATGGCCAAAGGGGGGTACTATAACCTTCACTACTTTTTAATTACGTGCAGGCCTGCGGTATGTATGGCGGCAAGCCTGGTTTAAAATTTGCCCTTTGGGGCTGGGATATATATGAGTTTTACTGTAGCTATTGTAGGAAGGCCTAATGTTGGTAAGAGTACCTTGTTTAACCGTTTGCTGGAACAGCGCAAGGCGATTGTGGATGATATAAGCGGTGTAACCCGCGATAGGCAGTACGGTATTGCCGACTGGAACGGAAAAACCTTCAACATAATTGATACCGGCGGCTTTGTGCCCGACACAGAGGATATTTTTGAAACCGAAATTCGCAAGCAAGTTAAAATAGCCATTGATGAAGCTGACGCGTTGATATTTATGGTAGACGCGGCGATAGGGGCCACAGAGCTTGACGAAAGCATGGTACACCTATTGCGCCGAAGTACCAAGCCTGTGCTGTTAGCCGTAAATAAGGTTGACAATAATGAGCGTTTGTTGTTGGGTGCGGAATTTTACGCCCTTGGTTTTGAGCATATATTTTTCCTGAGTGCCATGAGCGGCAGCGGCACCGGCGAACTGTTAGACGCGGTTGCGGCCCTAATGCCCGATGATAAATCAGAGGACGCTTTAGACAATGACGAACTGCCAAAATTTGCCATCATCGGCCAGCCCAATGTGGGCAAATCCTCATTGTTGAATGCTTTGATAGGCGAGGAGCGCACCATTGTGAGCGATATACCGGGCACCACCCGCGATACCATACACACCCATTACAAACTTTACCAAAAAGAGTTTGTGTTGATTGACACGGCAGGCATACGCAAAAAAAACAAGGATAAGGACGATTTGGAGTTTTACTCCATCATACGTGCCATACGTGCTATGGACGAGGCAGATGTTTGCTTGCTAGTGCTGGATGCCGCCAAGGGCATAACTGCGCAGGACGTTAACATATTTTCGCTGGCCACCCGCAAAGGCAAGGGTATTGTGGTACTGGTGAATAAGTGGGACCTTGTGGAAGCCAAAAGCACCAACACTGCACGGGATTATGAAAAAGCACTAAAATTAAAACTGGCCCCTTTTACAGATGTGCCGGTGCTGTTTATATCAGTAAAAGAGAAAACCCGCATTTTTAAAGCCATTGAAACTGCGTTGGAAGTATATGAAAACAAGAGCCGTAAAATAAGCACCAGCAAATTGAACGAGGTTATGCTTAAAGCGGTGGAAAGCTACCACGCCCCAGTGGTACGTGGCCATACGGTTAAAATAAAATATATTACCCAGTTGCCCACACATGTGCCGTCATTTGCATTTTTCAGCAACTTTCCTGATGATATTAAAACACCTTACAGAAATTATTTGGAAAACCAGTTGCGGGCAAACTTTAATTTTAAAGGTGTGCCGGTGCGGATATTTTTTAGGAAGAAGTAGGCGCGTAAGGTTTTAGCAGGGTATTGGCCAAATAAGTGATTTAGGCGTTGCGAAGCAATAGGTGTTTTTGTTTTATTAGTTGGCCGTAGTAGCTAATCGTAAAATCAAATCAATAAAATGAAAAAAATATTGCCATTGTTGCTGATGGGCATATTGCCGTTTGTATTGTTTGCCCAGCAAAAATGCCCCAATATATTAATCATATTTTCTGATGACCACGCATACCAGGCGATAGGTGCTTATGGCAACAAAATAATACCAACACCCAATATTGACAGAATTGCCCGGGAAGGGGCCTTGCTAACCAATAATTTTGTCACCAACTCCATATGCGGGCCAAGCCGCGCAACACTGCTAACGGGTAAGTACAGCCACCTGAACGGGTATGCATTTAACGAGCGGAAATTTGATTTTAACCAGCCGGTGTTCCCCGCACTGTTACAAAATAGCGGCTACCAAACCGCATGGATAGGTAAATTGCATTTGGGCAACCTGCCCAACAAGGGGTTTGATTATTTTAACGTGCTGCCGGACCAAGGCGATTACTACAATCCCGACCTGATAAACAATAAGAACGGCACCCTGCGTTACACAGGGTATGTAACGGACATTATCTCAAACCTTTCATTTGATTGGCTGAACGGCCGTGACACGGCAAAGCCATTCTTTTTAGTGGTGGGTGAAAAAGCCACCCACCGCGTATGGATGCCAAGCGTGGATGACCTTGGTGCTTATGACAATATAGACTTTGCCTTACCGCCCTCTTTTTTTGACGGCTATGACGGCCGCGCCGCAGCCGCAGACCAAGATATGACTGTTGCCAAGACCATGCGCCTACAGCAAGACCTAAAAGTGCACCTAGATTATACAAAGGATGATGGGTATAATCGGTTTACGCCACAACAAAAAAAGGTTTTTGCAGCTTACTACGATAAAATAAGCAAGGAGTTTGATAGCAAACATTTAACCGGCAAAGAACTCGCACGCTGGAAATACGAGCGTTATTTGAAAGATTATTATGCGACTGCCAAATGTTTAGATAGGAATATTGGTAAAATATTAGACTACTTAGACAAAACAGGGCTGGCTAAAAATACCGTGGTTATTTATGCCTCCGACCAAGGGTTTTACTTGGGCGAACATGGCTGGTTTGACAAGCGGTTTATGTACGAACAATCCCTTCGTAGTGCGTTTGTAATCCGTTACCCAAAAGTGATAAAGCCGGGCACCATTGTACCCCAATTTGTTGCCAATATTGATTGGGCACCCACCGTGCTGGATATTGCGGGTACCAAAATACCCAAAGACATGCAGGGTATCTCCTTCTTACCCTTGCTCAGCCCGAAAAAGAATGTGGTAATACCTTGGCGCGATGAAGTGTATTACCATTACTACGAATACCCCGAGCCTCACCATGTACACCCCCATTTTGGCATACGCACACCGCGTTACAAACTGATATATTTTTATCAGGGTCTTAGCACGTGGGAGTTATACGACTTGCAGGCCGACCCGCAGGAACTGCATAATGTGTACGCAAATAAGGAAAACAACGGCGTAATTGCAGATTTAAAACAACGCCTAAAAAAACTGATGGAGCAGTATAAAGATGGTGAAGCATTGGGGATACTGGAACGTGCGCAGTAATGGCCTCATTTAAAAGCTTCTTCTCACCTCTCAACTGCCCAAAATATCGCATTCCTAAAAATGGTGGTGTAGGCCGCGTTATCAAACAAATCTGGTGAGTGGCCCATGAATATGTAAATATTGCGTGCGGCAACATGTTCGTTTGTCCAAATAACAGGGTGGTCTCCCATAACAATGTTGGATGATGGCTTGTAACTTTTTTCATCCACACAGGCAATTACATGCACATTCGGCCTTGGGGTAGTGTCGTAGGTGTACCATTCGTCTTTGTTGATGGGGAACACAGGCGGTACACCGCGCATCACAGGGTGCTGTTTATCTTCCACTTGCACATCAGCTTGGGCGAAGCTGGCGATGTAATTTTTAAAGCGTATGCCGCCAATAAACTGGTGAAACCACGGCCACATGGGGTACCCGTCAAACTCGCCCAGTAACGATGCATGGTGAAACCCCACCCAGCCGCCTTTGCCACGTTCAATATATTGTGTAAACGCTTGCTGGGCAGTGGCAGTCCATCCGTAAGGCACAAAGTCTAACTGTAAAAACAATTGGTATTGGGCAAGGGTGCTGTCGTTGATGGTTTTGGTGTCTGTAATATAGTCAATGGTAAAACCGCTGTCTGCCGCAAGTTTGTTCAGCCAAATTTTAGCCGCTTTTGAGTATTCAATATGGTGGCCGCCGTTCTCATACAATGCCAATACGTGAAACCGTGGCTTGGGTTGGGCATTCGCAGAAATGGAACAAAGCAAAGCTGCTGTGATTGTGAGTAGGAAACATGTAATGCCTTTTTTCATAGATTTTAAAATGCTTTTTCATAATTGCCAAAACAGAAGGCAGCAATTTGTTACACAGTACACCAAAAAATACATGCATCAGTAAAATTCATACACATATTTTTCGCTATGCCTGACCCTGCCTTCCGAAGTCGTTATTTTTTCAGTTAACAGCCCGTTGGTGTAAATATATTCTGTGATGCTATCCTCGTCAAATCCCTCATTTTGATTGATGGATTTAACAATAATGCCAGCACTATCATATTGAAAATATCGAATCCAACTATCTGGAAATCCAATAATTTCTTCTTTAATTAATTGCTTTTTCTCGTTGTAAACCCCTTTCCATTCATCGGTTCTGTTTCCACAATAATTTATGCCAGGTTTTATATCAAAGTTAATATGGTTCAGGTTTCCAAAACGGTCATAGCCATATCTTTCTATTTCGGTCCCGTCTTCAATACTTTTCAACAATCCACCGGGGTAATACTTGAAAATATAGTAACCTGCCTGTAACAGCCTTCCAGTAGCTGTGTACTTATACTTAGCTGTTCCGATTATGTAGTTGTTGTTGGTATCCTTAATAGCAATGCTTAATGGACTATTATTGTGGTCGTATTCATATTCAAATGTTGAACCGCAAAACGGGCCTACCCATTTTTCATAATTTATGTTGCCATTTTTATCAAATCCATCTGTGTACTCACGCGCAAGTACTACTGATTTAATGTGAAATTTTAAAATTGTTTCTTTTGATATTTTATGCAATAATATCCTTTCGCCAATTTTTAAATCGTCCAACACAAAAGGATACGTACCCTTGTAGCTATAATTAGTGTCGAGTACATAAATTGGGTCTCTCTTTTCCCTTGCTTTTGACAGTATGCCTGGGTAAGCTTCTTGGGCATGCACATGCATAAAAAAACTAAAAAGAAAACAAATAAAAGCAGTTCTTATAACACAGCCACTAATATTAAGGTGTTCTCGGGACATGAAATGGCAGATTTTACAGATCAATAATACAAAAGTCTTTTTATAAAAGTTGTGATAACTGGCAGCAATTCCCCAAAAGGCTACATTATTCCTGTTCTTAACCAACTATAGAATTGATTTTCAAATAGCAACCTCCCACTACTCCACCCCACTCGCAATCTTCTCGCCGCTATCGGGTTGTATGGCAAGGGGTGGCGCATGCTTTAAGTCTTTCTCATCCCCCAAAATAAGCCCCCAGGGCTTTAAGCTGTCAATGCGGTCGAAAATAATTTTGGCAATGGCAATGATGGGAATGGCCAAAAACATACCGGGTATGCCCCATAACATTTCGCCGATAACCGCACCCAGTATAGTGATGAGGGCGTTGATACGGACCTTAGAACCCACAATAACCGGGAAAAGAAAATTGCTGTCAACCAAGTGGATGCCTAAAATTACAATGGCCACAAACAGCACGGTGGCGGCGCCGGTGGCCGTGGCAAAGGTTATCAGTACACTAAGCACGAGTGCCGTAAAAATACCTATGTAGGGTATTACATTAAACAGGCCTGCAATAAGCCCGAGCAGTATGGCGTATTTAGCACCTAATATCAAAAAGCCGGTTGAGGTGGCTGTGGCTACTACCAACATTTCAATCAGCAAACCCACTATGTAATTGCGTACAATGTTTTGCACATTTTTGATGATGTCGTACACCAGCACCGAGTTTTCTTCCTTAAAAACGGCTATTAAAAATTTTACAATCAGCCTACGGTAAAACAGCAGGAAGAATGTGTCTATCATGATGAATACCAAAAAAAACAGAATGGACGAAAGCGACTGCAGCATCCCTGATATGATTTCGGTGCCGGTGGATAAAAAATTGCTGGCCGCATTGGTAATGTAAGTCTGCTGTTTTTGTTTGTTTACATGAAAAGTGGCCGATACCCAATGTTGCAGGTTGTTGGTGGCCATGGTTAGCTGTTTGTTAAACTGCGGCCAGTCATCTGCCAGCAGGGATATTTGCACGCCGATTTCATACAAAATAAAGGATATGCTTGCCAACAATAGCAATACCGACAGCATGGCCGCAGCCCCGCGTGGAAACTTAAGTTTGCGTTCTAAAAAGTTTGCCAACGGTAACAGCAGCATAGCAAACAGCAGCGAAAATACCAGCGGTGCTAATATTTTTTGGCCCAGTATGGCAATGTATACAATAGCAATAATGCTTACCAGTACCATGGCCAGTTTGGTATAAAAAGGGGTGTGCTGTGTTTTTGTGCTTGGCATGTTATAGGCTAATTATAGCGGAAAATTAGGCTAAAATGGCTGTATGGCAAGCGAGGGTAATACGCCAACGGCCGTTATGACTATTTCTTTTTTGGCTTAACCCAAAAAAGAAACAAAAAAAGTCAAGGCAAAGCCCGATCCCTCCGGGCGTCTTTGCCAGCCCCCGCCTCCCCAGATGCAACAGCGTACTGTTTACTTTTGGGCTTGTTGCGTGATACGATGGTTTCAGTTACGTTCAGTTTTTTGGATAGTTATCTTGCGCTGTTTATTCAGGCTTACTGCTGTGAGGTTTGATGTTCATAAAAGACTTTGGCGGCCATCTATTGGCTGATATAACGTTTAAGAGAATCTCCTCACAATAAGCATTCGATTTCGCCTAGCGCTATTTGTTGAGAGACGTTGGAGGGGCAATAATAGTTTGCCGCTCAACAAAATACCATGGTATGCCCAGCTGGCCAGGCCGTAGGTAAATGTTTACACTGTCGCCAGACTGTAGGGAGTTGTATAATGATTTGGCGACACTCATCTCTTTGGGTTGGGTGTACTGCCCCCAAGGTGCAGTGGTAATGTAGTACGTAGTTGATTTGCCGTGGCTTACCCGCATATCTGTAACCGGCTCGGTAAAAACCTGGGGTGGTTTAGTATCAAAATGGCAGTTCACAAACACGGTTGCACCATAGCCGTACAATGCAAAAAGGGCGGCAAGGGCAAATATAATGGGCTTTTTGTTGATGTTTTTTTGATGGCCTGTGTACGCTATGCTATACGTTGCGGCAGTTAGCGCCGCTGCTACGCCAACCATATACTTCCAAACGTTGTTGTACAAATAAATGTCGTAGTCGATGATGGCCCTTACGCCAGCTAATAAGCATACTAAAAACAAAATGGGCAGCAAAGAGGGGTAAGCGCTTTTTTTGGTATCGTTTACAGTTACCAGCCCCTTAAAATGCCATAAAATGTAAAGGCTTGCCGGTGCAACCAGTAATGCCATAACCCAGGCAAGCTGGTAGGGCTTGGGGTATATAAAAAGCCAAAATATTATGATGGTTGATGCCACGTTGAATATGGTTGCCGTTTTTTTGGCATTGGCCAGTAATTGCTGGCGTTCCTCGGTAGTGCCGCCAAAATTTTCATCGGCCAGTATTTCCTTAGTTTCTTCCTCCACCACCAGCATGTCAACATCTGGGTATTTCCCTTCAATCCACGCACGGAGCTCGTCTTTGTTTTCTACATAATTCGAAATTTTCAAAGCCCCCTTTCCCGATTCTGGCACCAGGAAAATATAATCTTTTTCTGTGCGGTAGCCTTTTATATCGGCCAGCAGCAACGATTTTCGCTTGAAAGCACCTTCTTGCGTAATGGAATAATTATCAATGGTCAGTTTGCTCTTCAACGTGTCGGCCCATGCCGCCGCGCCGAGTGCGATAAATGCACCGCCCACTAAAATAGCCACTAAAGGTGCTTTGTTCATATTGTGATCATACCAAGGGGATAATAAAAATGCCAAGCCACCGATGATAAACATTATACTAAATACAACGGCTGCAATGCGCCATCCTTTGGCTATGCGGTATTCCATGTTCAGGGGTTTTTGTTTGTGTGCAAGATAGGGAAAAGGAAAGGTTTGATCAGTGTTTATTTAAGGTATTCGGCGTTGAGAGGAAACAATAATAGGCAATCTGTCAATTATTAGCTTGCTGAGCTAACGCCCCACGCGAAGGGGATTGGTTTTTTGAATATAGGGATAGGCTGGGGTAATGACTAAAATACTTATCTTCATATAGGTAAATTCAGAAAATATCCTAAAAATAACTTGAAACGCATTAAACGTTAATATTTTATGACGAGGACGATAATAATACCTTCCAAAAGCAACATAGTGTTGCCTGTGCCAGATAATTACATAGGCAAAAGGATAGAAGTGCTGATGTATGATGTGGCGGAAGTTATGCCTCAGCCCGAAATTGCCGCCCCTGCATTAAAGCCATCGCAAATGAGGGGTTTTTTGTCAAAAGATACGGCCGAAGCAATGCAGGAATACATCAAACAAAGCCGAGACGAATGGGATACCTTGCCGACACCAACGTTTTAATTGACTACGTTGCCGAACGCTTTACAGCGTTACAATTAATTAGCCTTGACTCGATTTTTTAACGTAGAACTGAACGCATCGGTAATTACCCAAATAGAAGCTTTGGGTTTTAATAGCCCGCCTAAAGAGGAAAAAAGCCGTTTGCAATTATTCGCTATCGCCAATATCTTGCCCCTAACAGAAGATGTCGCCAAACAAACTATTACACTTCGAAAAATGTATAAGTTAAAAACACCAGATGCAATTGTTGCTGCTACTGCCATTGTTCACAAACATATTCTTATAACACACAATGTTCGTGATTTTAACAAGATAGCCGGATTAAGTATACTCGACCCATATAGCTTGTAGGTTTTTGTTTGTATATAAAATAGGGAAAAGGAAGGTTTTAGGAGTGTTTTTTTAAATGATAAACATTATCATTCGATGCCGCTCATCTCGTAAAAAGCAACCCCAAACAATATTAACGGTATCAAGCTTAGCGTGAAGGCCAACCAGACAAAAAGTTTATAATGCCGTCTGTTTTGTGTAAACCGCAGCAAGCAAATCGGTGCTGAAAAATATACCATCACACAAAGGCAATATAATGCGTCGGCAATATCTGGCTTGTTTAACAGTGCCCACATAAAAAAAACACCTGTTAGGCTAAAGCTTATTATTGAAATTAGACTTGTAACGGTTTTTATCGCGTGCATGTGGATATCTTTTTTTTGGGTGCAGGTATTTGAAAGTACAAATTTTGGCGAATATACCACCAGGCTACACGGGGCTTTTGTATTTTTTAGATGTATTGTACTGAAATGGTTTTGCACGTTAGCTTGGTAATCCTGTTTTTTCTCGACACTAACTAATCTTATAATTTTCTTTCTTCTTCTAACAATAAAAAACCAAATGTTATATTACCGTTGGGTGATTTTTACTAAGAAAAAAATCACCGCTAACCCAACAAATACGAAGCCGATATTACGCAGCAATAATTTTCGTTTATCGGTAAAGCTAATTTGTGAAAGATTGAATTTAGACGGAACAATTATTAACAGTAGGCCAAAAGCTAAAAAAACCAATATATCAACATTACTTACACAAAAATTATTCGATTGATTGTCGCTATCGTTTTTAGCGAACTTGATAGAGTTATCAGACTGCCCATAAGGGGCATAATTTTGATATTGCTTTGGCCTATGACTTGTGAGTTTGAGGAAGAATATGCCAAGGATTATAAGGCCCAAAAACAAAACACTCTTCCAACTAAATTTGTTCCATTTAACTACATTATTCATAAGTCAATTTTCATAATAAGTTCCTAAAGCTGAAAGTTTCTTTTCCCCTACTCCATCACCGGCAACTCCACATACGTAGCATACTCATTACTCCTGTAAATACGCTGGGTGGCTTTTTGGTAATCGCCTGCTTTGGCATCAAAAATACTGGGTACATATTTTTGCGGGTTCATGTCAATAATGGGGAACCAACTGCTCTGCACCTGTATCATTATTTTATGCCCTTTTAAAAAAGTGTGGTTAACCTGGTGCAGGTTTATGGTGTATTCCTCAGGCTTGTTGGGCGTAATAGGCTCCGGCGTGGTAAAACCCTTGCGAAAACGCCCGCGGTACACTTCACTGGCTACCATCAGCTCGTAGCCGCTCATTTTCCTTTCCTTGTACTGGCCGGGGTAAACGTCAATCAGCTTCACCACCCAGTCGGCATCGGTGCCGGTGGTGCCTGCAAACAGGTGGGCGATGATGCTGCCGGTAACGGTAATGCTATCGGTAAGCACTTCGCTTTGCCAAGTGGCAACATCGGGCCTGCCGTCTACAAAACGCTGGTCTTCTGTAAGCCATTCGCGCCAGCGGCTGCCTTCGCCGTAGGTTTGTTCAATGGGTCTGCTGCGGTAAGGCACGGGTGTTTTGGGGTCACTAATGTATTCGTCAAAGGCGGTAGTGGTGCCGGTTGGTTCGGTGAACGATACTTTGCCGCCTACTGCCGTATACAGTTTTTTTATAGTGGCCTCCTTGGGCGGCCAGGCGGCGTAGGTTTTCCATTGGTTGCTGCCTGTTTCAAAAACTGTTGCTTCAGGTATTGGGCCAACGTCTTTGCCCTTTAGCCAATGGTCAAACCATTTTTTTTGTATTTGTTGTTGAAAATAGCCTGCCGTGTTGCTGCCCATTTGGTAGTTGCCCAAATGGGTTACGTTGCCGCCAGCCCACTGCCCGTGGTTCCAGGGGCCGAGGCAGATATAGTTGCGGTTAAAGCTGTCAAGCTTTTCCATCTTGGCATACATTAACTGCGGGCCCATCATATCCTCCTGGTCCCATACGCCGCCCACATGCAGCATGGGTATGCGCGGGTAATCCACATAACGCAGCGGCGATTTATATTGCCAAACAGAATCATAATTGGGGTGTGCCATAAACATGTTCCAGCTGGGCAGTGTGTTATGAAAATATTTGGTGTTGGCATTGCTGAGCGGGCCCAGCTTTAAAAACCAGTTGTATAGGTCATACTCATCGAAGGAGAACATTGTGTCAACCTTGCTGGCCTCTTCCATAAACGCATAATCAAACGCATACGACAACCTAAAGGCACCGTTGTGGTGAAAGTCATCGCCCAAAAAAAGGTCGCTCATGCAGGCTTGCTCGCTGGCCGCCTTCATGGCGGGGTGGGGCCGGGCAGCACCCACCAAGGCCGTCCATCCAAGGTACGATATGCCCAGTTGGCCAACATTTCCGTTGTTGTTTTTAACGTTGTGTATCAGCCAGTCAACCGTGTCCCAGGTATCAGTGCTTTCGTCAATTAGGCCGGGTTTATCTTCTATGGGCCTGTTCATTACAAACTGCCCTTCGCTTTTGTACCGGCCGCGTATATCCTGTGTAACAAAAACATAGCCTTCGGCGGCCATATCCCGCACATATGATGATTTGTCGGGCCTTTGTGCGCCCTCGCTTCCGTAGGGGGTGCGTTCCATCAAAATGGGCACGGCGTCGGTGGCATTGTCTGGCGTAAAAATTACGGTGTATAACTTAACCCCGTCGCGCATGGGTATCATTACTTCCTTGCGGGTGTACGTAATTTTATCTTGGGCGTTGGCGCAAAATGCGAGGCAACAAAGGCAGGCGGCAAATAATTTTCTCATGTGGGGATAAATGTTGTCAGTTCTAAATTGTCCATGGTCCATAGTCCATAGCCCATGGTCAAAAGCCAACAGCGGCGGAATATTATAGCATTGTACAAAGTCAATATACACACGACTTGTCATTAACGCGTTTAATATCCCTATTTCTCGCAACCCAATGACTTATTGACCTATGACCATTGGCCACAAGTATATTATTGTTCTGGCGGCAGCACTGCTACTACCTCAATCTCTACCAAAAACTGCGGTAAGTAAAGGCGTTTCACCTCCACCCAAGTGCTGGCGGGGTAATCGCCCTGGTAATAAGCCCTGTGTATGCGCTGTGCCGCCATAAAGGAGTCTATGTTGGTGGTGTACACCGTTTCCTTCACTACGTTTTTAAGGCTGGCATTGTACCGTTGCAAAGTGCCCTGTATATCCTCCATAATGTACTGTAGCTGCTCAGCCATGGTGCCTGTGCCAGTGGTGCCGCTAATGTATAGTGTATTGCCGGTTTTAACAGCATGGGTGTAACCCAGTTGGTATTCCAGCGGTTTGTTCTGGTGGTATTTCTGTTTGGGTATGGTATCCTGTGCGCTAACGCCCGTACTGTGTAACAACAAAGCCGTAATAAAGGTAAACAAGGCCAACTTGTACATCATGGCAGGTAATTTTTTATAAATGTAGTGTAAATTGTTGTATTTGGCCCATGCCCGTTTACCTCTTAACCACCCTATGTTTGTATAGTAAGGCAATCTGCCCGCCAATTTTTTGCCATCTCGCCACCAACCCTTATCTTGAAGCACTAAAACTCCCCCCATGGTAAAAAAACTGCTTAAATGGCTTGGCCTGGCATTGTTGGCGTTAATAGCTGTAGTGTTGTTTAACACATTTACCACAAAGCCTTGGCCCGTGGTAGCAACTGTAGGCAACCCCGCGCCGCTGCCCGATTCTGCCGTTAAGCACCTGAGCATGGCCGTGCAAATACCCACGGTTTCCCTAAACGATACCGCTGCGTTGGACACGGTTGACCTGAAAAAATTCGGCGATTTTGTGCAGAGCAGCTACCCGTTGATTAATACCCACCTGAATAAAACGTTGGTGAACAAATACGCTTTTGTGTTTAAATGGGCTGGGCAGGACACGGCCCTGCAACCCATTATACTAATGGGCCACTACGATGTGGTACCCGTGGAAGCAGCCGTACTGGACAAATGGACAGCCCCACCTTTTAGCGGATTGATTACCGACAGTTGTGTATGGGGCCGCGGATCAGTTGACGACAAGGCCAGCGTAATTGCTGTGTTGGAAGCCACGGAGGCCCTGTTGCGTAAGGGGTTTGTGCCAAAGCGCACCATCTATCTTTGCTTTGGGTACGATGAGGAAACCAATGGCAACGGAGCCAAAGCGGTGGTAGCCTACCTGCAACAGCAACATGTGCGTGCCCAATTGGTGTTGGATGAAGGCGGTGAGGTTACCGAGGAGCAAACCAGCATCGTTAACCGGCCCATTGCCGTAATTGGCGTGGCCGAAAAAGGCTACGCATCGTACCAATTATCAGTGGAGAAGGAAGGCGGCCACTCCAGCAAACCGGCCAAGGAAACCGCGATTGACATATTGGTAACAGCGTTGCACAAGTTGCGCAGCAACACGCCGCCTGTAAAGTTAACAGCACCAGTAAGCGAATTTATACACCGTGTGGGTTCATCCAGCAACTCGTTTGGGTTTAAGATGGCCTCGGCCAACATGTGGCTGTTCAGCGGCATGGTGGAAGGCGCACTTGGTGCCAAACCTGAAGGCAGTGCCATGCTGCACACCACCATTGTGCCCACCATTATACAAACCGGCGTAAAGGATAATGTGATACCCAGCACCGCAACAGCCATCGTAAACAGCCGCATATTGACAGGCGAAACCGTTGCCAGCGTGCAGGAATATATAAAAAATACGATACAGGACGACCGCATAAAAATAAAACGCGTTAGCCGTTTTGGCGGCGACCCCTCCGCAGCCACCGGTGTTGAATCGCCTGCATTTAAACGGATTGAAAGTGCCATTCTGAAAAACATACCCGATGTTATACCCACACCTTACCTGATGATTGGGGCGACTGACAGCCGTGCCTACCGCAGCATATCCGACGGGGTATTGAACTTTTTACCTATGACCGACGGCAAGGGCTACCACGGCATAAACGAACGCCTGCCCATACGCGACCTGCAACGCAGCATCAATTTTATGATGACGGTGATGGAAGAGAGTGTGAAGGAGTTTTAGGGGGGGTGGATATAGCGGGGCTGTTTAATTTACTTTCTTAAAGAGATATTAGAATTTAACCACAAATACTTTTGCAATATGGGGCTAACAAGCAAAGCGTTGCTGATTTATTTATTTTTATTGTTCTCCGTTACGGCCAAATCTCAGGATGTAAAATATTTGGACAGCTTGGCAAATACTTGCCAAGCATGTTTGGATAAAGGTGTGGCCATGCTGCATTGTGAAAATATCTATTATGCATCAGTTGACGTGGCTCTAAATAAGGTTTATCAAAGAATATTCGGTAAGTTAGATTCACCAAACAAAATACAATTTAGAAACGAGCAACGCATTTGGCTGCATAAAAGAGACGAGTATTTTAGTCAAGTTGATACAGAGTTTCCTTCCGACGGAAATTATATTGACGAGGACACCAGAATGATGCGTTTAGACAAAAAAGCCAGTTTTGTAGATGCACGTATTAGGGAATTATTAAACAGGGAAGAACGTTAATTGGCGCCACCGACAGCCGTGCTTACCGCACCGTGCACGACCAGTTGTTGAACTTTTTGCCCATGACCGACGGCAAGGGTTACGACGGCATAAACGAATGCCTGCCCATACGCGACCTGCAACGCAGCATAAACTTTATGATGACCGTGATGGAGGTAAGCGTGAAGGAGTTTTAGGGGGATTGATTACTGGATATTGCAAGATTAAAATGCGCAAGAGGCGTGTTATTTTCAGCGTACGGCACTCAGGAGCCATCGTCACTGTCTTTACAATTTTGCTAATAGCCAAACCGTCCAATAAATTAACTTTAGCACTTGAAACGCGACGACACCCTTTGGAAGGCCATTTTAGAAGATTTATACCCCCATCCCCTAAAGGGGGGCAATACCCATTATAGTAAATTTGGCAACTCAAAATAAAACATACTTTTTATTACCCCCTTTAGGGGATGGGGGTAACAGGCAACGAAGAGTGGATTTTGGTACACATTTAAGTACAGGGGTATAACGATAGTGATTTTGCTAAGAGGATGTTTACATACTTATACCGGATATACGACCGGTACAATGTGCCGGTTACGTGTATGGCCATTTTTACAGACACCCAAAAAGGCTACCGTCCGCAGCAATTCAACTACGACTTTTTGGGTACACAAGCCCTGTTCCGGTATAACACCTATAAGGTGATTGACCAAGACGAGGACGAACTGCGCCAAAGTACCAACCCGTTCGCCATAGTAATATTGACGGTTCTGCTTGCCCTTAAAAAAGGGAAAATATCGGAGGAAGAATTACTAAACCTTAAAACAGCCTTCGTTAGAAGCCTCTTCCAAAAGCAAATACCCCGCAACAAAATAGATGCAATCTTGATTTTTTTAACAAATTACGTCCGTTTTGACAATACGGAAAATATAACTAAATTTAACGAAGAAGTTAATTTAATAACTAATAAACATGCAACCATGGGGATTAGAGAATTTGTGCTACAAAGGGCTAATAATGAAGGGATGGAGAAAGGTATGGAAATAAAAGACAAGGAAAACAAAATTACCTTTGTTACAAACCTGCTTACCCAAACCGATTTTACTGCCCAAAAAATATCGCTGGTGGCGGATGTAACTGTTGCGTTTGTTGAAGAGGTTAGGGCTTCGTTGAGATAATTGTTTTAATGCCATAATACCAAAACAAACTGTAATATTTCCTACGCATAAAAGCCCACAGATACAAATATCCGTTTGAGGAGGTATACACCTACACCATTTTTTAAGGTTTTCCGGGTGCAGAAAATCCTATCAACCGTAACGAGCGGGTCCGTTTACAGATAAAAATCACTAAAAATCCTCATTCACCACTTCTCCACAACCTACTCCTTCTTCTTCACATAATCCCTGTAATAACTGCAGGTACTGTACACCTGCTTGGTAAATTCGTTGGTGCCATAATCATGTCTGAGGATTTTAAAATAAGGGTTGGACAATGAGTAGCCAACGTACGTCAAGCTTTCGTCCGTATCGTCGTTTTTGGAGGTACATCTTTTCTGCCAACACTTCGCGGCACCGTAAATGCATTTTGCCTTTAAGGTGGCGGTGGTAGCTGCTTTTTCTGCCAAGTTAAAATATTTCTCGGCGGTGTACAGCCCGTAATATTCCTGAAAAACATCGGGTAGCTTGTCACGTTCCTTTGTTTTAAAATATTTAAACTCGTCACTACTGCTGTGGTAGTAAGTAAACAAATGTGGTGACCGCCCATAATAGCTCATGCCGTATAGCCCCAGCGCATACTTGTACAACACGGGCGCATTGTTTGGGTTTTTGGCTATGGTATCCTGTAGGCGGGCCATTTCTTTTGCAAAGGTGTATTTATTGTTTAACAGGGCAGTGTCCTGCCGGTACACGGTATCCTCATAATCGTTAATCCGCATCTCATAGGGAAACGGCAGCTTGTCCAAATTGGGTATAGTAGCGAAAATACTTTCGGCGGCTTTAAAATTGTACATGCGTAAATTCTTGGTGCCTTCCAGCTCGGCAAGTGCTTTTTTGTCGTAACCATTGTTTAACACCAGCCATGCCTCAAACGGCGTTTTGTTGGTATTGGCCGCAAATGCCTCAATGCCTTGCAGGCTTGTAATGGTCATCCTGTCGAGTATTACACCCGGCCTGTCTTGGAATGCTTGGTCTACAACAGAGTTTCCAATGCCCTCCCCATTTATCTCCCTCTCGCTGTATAACATGCAGTACAGTGCTTTCGCCGTGTCTTTCTGTTGCAGGTATTTAGGCGCAAGCAAGTAATTCATAATGTTTTTAAGGTTGTTTTCCGCATCGGAGTTTTGCCCGCTTAGTTTGTCCAAGGCTTGTAACTGGGGTAATAATTCATCCTCCAAGCCAGGCGTTATAGTTGGCTGGTTTTGTATGGCATACAGCAACAGCAGTATTTGGTTCAATTGCTTTTCTTGGTTGCCCATGGTAAATTTGTTGGCAAGTTGCAGGGCCCCGTTCATGCCCTTTGTGTTGTGCAACATGTAATTGATATATGCTGAGGTTAAGTACCAAAAGGCCGTGCTGCTATTTTCTTTGTCAAGTGTCATCTGCAGGGCAAAATCGTTTAACCTATTTAGATAGGCGGGGTACGCCTTATACTCGGCCAGGGTTTGTGGGTCTTGCTGGTCCTGGTCGTAATATCGCGCATACCGGTCGTATAAAGGGCCATTTTCTTTGTATAGTTTTTGTGTTTGGTAGCGTTCTTCAACTTTATTTATTTCCCTGTTCACCAAAACATCTATGCCTTTAATGGCGGGGTCTAGCTGGTAGGCTTTTTGTATTAAAGGCAAGGCCTCGTTATATTCCCGCAAAGCCTGCATAACGGTTATAACTGCCCGTTCGTGGTTGTTTTTGCAAAATGCCATTGCTGCGGCAACGGTATTTTTTAAACTGTCATTACTGGTTGCACTCCATACGAAGGACACCATGGCCGTTCGTTTCAGGCCATCCGAGGCATCAAACATTTTGGAATATAAATAGGCAGCCTGTGCATACTTGGTTTGCTTGTAATGCACACCGGCCTTAAAGCCTATGCAGCGTGCAAGGGTAAGTGAGGGTTCTTGGGCATTGCCCACCAGTTGGTCAAACAGTGCCAATGTTCTGGCATACTGCTTGTTGTAAAAGGCAAGCCTAATTATTTGAAACGCATAACGCAGCCGCAGAAAATTGTCGCCTGTTTTGGGCACCATGGCCAGCCCCTTGTTGATGAGTATTTCCGATGCTGCCCTATTCACCGTCAAGGTATCCCAATCGTTTGCTGTAACATAGGGTTCGCACTGTTTGGCATACACTAGGTAATTAGCCGCTCCGTTTGAATTGTTGGCTGCCAGCCAACGTGTAAACGCATTGTTTTTTTTGGCAGGTGCTACTATGGCCTGCCTGCCGTTTGATACGTTTATTAAATCTTTAAGGTTAAAACTGTTCAGCACGCTGTCAATATCATCCGCCAAAATATTTGCCTTGGTATAGGTTTGCCATTCTTTTATATTAGCCGCGTTTAGCAGGTCGGCATCATCTTGGTTCCGGTCTTCACGGTTGTTATAATACAGGTCTTCGCTTATGTAAAAAAAAGGCCGGTAGGCTACCTTTTCGGTTGCCTTGTTACCAAAAAAAGATGGGTAGTCGTAATACACCAGCCCGCCAATGCAACTGTAGGCAAACCTTGCCAATAACAAAATGCTTACCGCACTAATTGAAATAGTGATAGATTTTTTCCAGTTCATAGTTGTTGTATTTTGATAGAACAGTACTGTCGCAATGGTAAAAGAGCAAAGAACAAGACGGCCCGTTTATTTTTTTAGCAACAAGCCCAGCCAATTTGTATAGTTCTGGTGCCGCGCAGTTTTCGTAACGCACCGTCTCATTTTTTTGTAAGTTATAGCCTTTCCAAAGGGTGTCTGTATTAACCAAATAGGTGTTTTTTGCCCGCTTGTAAAAAATACTATTATTGGCAAGGTCGCTTTCCTGTACATCCCTTAATATCCCTGTAAAACGGTTTTGGTTATCATACAACAGGCACCAGCTAAACAATGGCAGGGCAACATCCAACGGCAGGGGGTAGTCTTGCAGGTTGTCCAAATATCTTTCTGCTGCATTAACATCAAGAATGGAATTATTATTGCCGGGCAATTTAAGGTTGCCCATGTTGTAACACATCAGCAAGCCTTTGTCCACAGGGGGTATTCCAACAGTTTTAAACGAACGTACTTGGTGTAACCTTATAGTGCAGCTTAGCGTTTTGCCTTTAAAAAAGTTTTGCTTTTTGCAAAACTTCAATAGTTGAAAATACTTTACTTGGTTATTGGCAGTCCAGTCAAAATCTATTTGTATTTCGGTGGGGGCTATTCTTGCCTGAACGCATTTTTCGTACAACAGGTTGGTGAAATGCTTGGCCAAAGTCTCCAATTGGTATGGAGAAGTTTTGTTGAGCGCATCCTGCGTGATAAAAATTACCGGAATAAACGAAAAGCCTTTCTGTAAAGGTTGTTTAATATTACTAATGGCAACAGGTGTTGGCTCATAGGTAGCAGCGTTCCAATCAATATCAAAAAAGCGGATGTATATAGTATTGCAATGGAGGCTGTCTAATTTTTGTTCCTCAAAGTTGGACAGCTTAAAGTTGGTTTTCCAGTAATAAAAGCCTTTGGTTATTTTTCTGGGCCCGTGGTTATTACATGCCATGCCCATAAAGCATATAATTAGTAATAATTGGTTTAAGGTAACATTACTGGGCATAATAATCGATGGCTTTTACGTTACAAATTAACGGGATTATTTTAACGCCATCAGGCGTAATTTTTTCCCGCCCGCGCTTTTTCTCCCATCTCCCCCAATCCCCCTATCTTCATGGCAAAATCGTACAGTTACCCTTAAGCGAAGAACAAATATTAGCCCTGGCCCTATTCAACGCTTCAAAAAAAGCAGGTGGGCGATGGCTGAAAGTATATTTGAAGGGCCTGTACGGATTTTTGCAGTGGACGCTTTTGTAGATATGCAAAGTTGGTTGGCTCTTACCTATGGTAGGTGTTAAAATACTGTTGGCCAAACAAAATGCAAGGTGGTAGGCTGTACCTTTGCAAACCATGTACGAATTACAAACACTTGGGCAACCGGTAATATTGTTCGATGGGCTGTGTAACCTTTGCAGCGGCACGGTGCAGTTTATCATTAGGCATGATAAAAAAAGGCGGTACCGTTTTGCGTCCCTACAATCGCCTTTTGGGCAGGCCGTATTGCAGCAGTTTGGGCTGCCTACTACAGAACTGAATTCGTTTATATTGCTGGAAAACGGCCGCATTTTTACCAAATCAACCGGGGCCTTGCGGGTAACCCGTAAGTTGGGTGGGTTGTATAAACTGCTGTACGCTTTTATAATAATACCACCCTTCCTCCGCAATGCCGTATATAGTTTTGTTGCTAAAAACCGTTTCAAATGGTTGGGCAAAAAGGATGCTTGCTGGCTGCCCACGCCGGAATTGAGAAGGTTGTTTTGGGATGAAGGGTCTCTGAATCAATAGGGTATTGCTAATTCTTTATCGTCAGTCTTACGGTCCCCGTCTGACTGCATTGTTGATTTTGATATCTACGCAGTCGGACCGGGGCCGCTAGAATGGTTGCGTAGAATAGATTACGCAGTCTAACGGCGACCGTGAGGCTGCTGGTGTAGAGTATAATTACGCAGTCAGACCGAGACCGTCAGACTGCTGGGCGGCCATCGTTGTTATTCGAACAGCACTGCCATTTCATCCACGCTTTTATCGGCATTAAAAAAGCTAACCAGCTTCCGTATCACTTCTTCCACCACGGCATCGGGGCAGCTGGCACCGCTGGTAACCAATATTTTTACGGGCGCCTTTTCGGGCAAAAAGCCATTGGTTAATGTTTCTTCCTTGGTGCGCCAGTTACAATGCAAAATGTCGTTTTTGGAAAGCAGCCTGTTAGCTGAATCTATAAAAAATGAGGGCAGCTTCTGTTCGCAAAGCTCCACCAAGTGGCTGGTATTGCTGCTGTTGTAGCCGCCCACAATCACGGCCAAGTCTGCTTCGGTTTCCAGCATGCCCGTAACCGCACTCTGGTTGTCGTTGGTGGCATAGCACAGCGTGTCGCGGGTATCTGCAAAGCGGGTGTTTATATTGCCATCTGTTAAGCCGTAGTGTTGTTTTATAACGCCTTTTAAATATTCGGCAATGGCTTGTGTGTCGGTAGCCAGTTGGGTGGTTTGGTTTACCACGCCAATCCGTTGCAGGTGTAGGTTGGCATCAAACCCCACGCTGTAACGGCCTTTAAATTCGGTATAAAATTGTTCGGCCGGTTTTTCGCCCGTTATGTATTTGGCCAGTTCAATGGTGTCGGCCATATCATTCACTATCACAGTGGGCGTATGCTGCGACGCGTGGGAGAAGGTGGCCCTGGTTTCCTCGTGCTTTGGCTTGCCATGCACCACAATGCTGTACCCTTTTTGGGCAATCTGCTCGCTGCGGTTCCAAACTTTTTCCACAAAAGGGCAGGTGGTATTGTATTTTTCGGTGGTTATGCCTTTATCGTTTAGTAGTTGTTCTATTTCCAGTGTGGTGCCAAAAGCAGGTATTATCACCACGTCGTCAACTGTCAATTCTTCAAAAGGTATCACCTGTTTGCCATAGGTATCCTGCAAAAATTGCACGCCCCTGTCCAGCAGGTCGGCGTTCACTTGCGGGTTGTGTATCATCTCACTCAACAAAAAAATACGCTTGCCTTGGTTTTCCTCAATGGTTTTAAAGGCAATTTCAATGGCGTTTTCCACCCCGTAGCAAAACCCAAAATGGCGGGCAAGGTAAATTTGCACTGGTCCAAAATCCAACAGGGTAGGGGTAAAGTCTTTTTTCAGCTTGTCTTGCAGGCGGCGTTTCGCTTTAATGGCGCTTATTAATCCGCTGCGGTATATGTTAGGCACTTCAAATTGCTTCATAATAGTATAATAACGCCTGCAAATGTACTAAAACAGCAGTTGCATTGGGTTATTATTGCCATACTGGCAGTTGGGCGGTTTTTGGTATTAGGTTTGAGGGTGTGGGGGTTCGGCAAGGCTTTTAGTTTTATGTTTTGTGTTCATCAACCACCAATCCCAAAACGTAAAACATAAAACTGTCAAACTTTCAAACACTCAAACTTTTTAAACAATAAAGATTATGCAAAAAGGTCAGATTCGTGTTCAAACGGAGAACATCTTTCCAATCATCAAGAAATTTTTGTACAGCGACCATGAGATTTTTGTACGCGAGCTGGTAAGCAACGCGGTTGATGCCACCCAAAAATTAAAAACACTTTCTGGCTTGGGCGAGGCGAAGGGCGACTTGGGCGACCTGCGCATTGACGTGGTGTTGGATGCCAAGGAAAAAACCTTGAGCATTATTGACCGAGGTGTGGGCATGACCGAAGCCGAGGTTGACAAATACATAAACCAAGTGGCTTTTAGCGGTGCCGAAGAGTTTTTAACCAAGTATAAAGACGCGAACATCATCGGCCATTTTGGCTTGGGCTTTTATAGCAGCTTTATGGTGAGCAGTGAGGTGGAAATTTTTACCAAGAGCTTTAAGGATGAAAATGCCGTTTACTGGAAATGCGACGGCAGCCCAGAGTTTGAGTTGTACCAAATTGACAAGAGCGACCGCGGCACTAAGATAGTGATGCACATTAATGAGGAAAGTGCCGAGTTTTTGGATGGCCAAAGGATTAAAAGCATACTGGAGAAATTCTGCCGCTTTTTGCCTGTGCCCATTTATTTTACCGAGGAAGGCGAAAAGAAAGAAGGCGAAGAAAAGCCCATTAACAACACCAACCCCATTTGGGCCAGGAAGCCATCGGAGTTAACGCCCGAGGATTACCAAAATTTTTACAAGGAGCTGTACCCGTTTGGCGAAACACCGTTGTTTTGGATACACTTGAATGTGGATTATCCTTTTAACCTTACCGGTGTTTTGTACTTCCCGAAAATTAAGCAGAGCTACGAGATACAAAAAGATAAAATTCAGCTGTACAGCAACCAGGTTTTTGTAACTGATGAGGTGAAGGATATTGTGCCGGAATTTTTGATGTTGCTGCATGGTGTGATTGACAGCCCGGATATTCCGTTGAACGTTAGCCGCAGCTATCTACAGGGCGACCCTAATGTGAAGAAAATTAACGCCCACATTACCAAAAAGGTGGCCGACAAACTGGAAGAAATATTTAGGACTGACAGGAAATCGTTTGAAGAAAAATGGGACAGCTTGGGCTTGTTTGTGAAGTACGGTATGATGACCGACGACAAGTTTTTGGAAAAAGCTAACAAGTTTTTAATTATGCAGGACGCTGCCCCCGAAGGCGGCGAGGCAAAGTTTTACACGCTGGAAGAATACAAACTGGCCACCGAAACACTGCAAAAAAACAAGGAAGGCAAACAGGTTATTATTTATACAACCGACCCCATACAGCAGGATGCTTACATAAAAGCGTGCACTGCCAAGGGTTACATTGTGGTGAAGGCTGAAACATTGGTTGATGCGGCCTTTATAAACAACATGGAAACCAAATGGGAAAATGTACACTTTACCCGTGTTGATGCCGACATTGCCGATAACATTATTGACAAACAAGAACACGCAGAAAGCGTGTTGAGCAAGGATGAGGAAACCGCCTTGAAAGACCTGTTTAAACTTGAGTTACCTGAGTTGCATGTAACGGTAGAAATAAAGGGCCTGAGCCCTGAAACAAGCCCCGTTATTGCCACACGGCCCGAGTTTATGCGCCGCATGAAGGATATGGGTGCCATGGGTGGCGGCATGACCGCTTTTTATGCTCAAATGCCCGATGAGGTTACCTTAACCGTAAACGGCAACCACCCTATTTACCAAGCGTTGTTGAAGGAAGCCAATAAGGATACGCAAGAAAAGCAAGTACGCTCCCTTGCTGACCTGGCCCTGCTTTCGCAAGGTTTGTTGAAAGGTGCCGCGTTAACCAACTTTATTAACAGGAGTGTTGAGTTGATGGGGAAGAATTAAGAAGTTTTTCGGCAAAGAGTGATAAAAAAATAAAAGGTACACATGGCAGTTTTTTAAACTTGCGATGTGTGCCTTTTGTTATATTTGCATTTAAGATTTTAGAACAAGCCGTGGAATTATCTTCTGGAAAATTTATTACCCCTTCAATTTCGTTCTTATCGCTTCAATCTGCTCAAGGGGCAGGTCAGTTAAATCGGCAATGGTTTGGTTGTCCAAGCCTTTTAGTATGCATTTTTCAACAATGCTGTTATTAAGCATGTTTCGTTCTTCTTTTTTGGCCTTTTCTAATTCCATAATCCTCCACTGTTCCTCCGCTTTTATCGTGAACATTTCGCTTGCCTTATAATGCAGGTAATCCAAATAACGGTTGTAGCTATATTCCTCATCCGGCGGAAGCCGCATAATATCCAACACATCCCCTGCTTCCTTCAATCCCTTTGCCTTAAACTCATCTTTAACTTCGCTGTTTTTTAAAAAGTAAATCCATTCATCCAAGGTGTTTTTTGCAATATCATTAAATTTATTCACCTTGATAATGTAATATTCAGGAAAAATATCCGCCACATTATCCTTGGCAAATAAGGCTCGTTGGTTGTCAGACAGGCTCAGGGTGTCTTTATTATGAAGGCCCTTGAACGTTGTGCAGCCTTTATAAATATAATCCAGCCCTTGCCCAAGGTCGAAATAGACAATGTTTATGGAAATTATTTTTTTCACTTCGGTATAAGGTTGGCCCAATGAAAGGTTCTCGGCAACCGCTTTTGATGCGCCATAAGCCATCCTGTGGAAATAGTCAATTTCATACGAATTTTGAATTTCCACTATTACCAGTTCTTTTTTTGAATTTTGGGTAAGTATGTCTACCCTGTTAAATTTGTCGCGCTCCGTTTCTTGGTTGCTTTCGCCTTCCAGTATTCGTTCAATTTTAATGTCATCGTACAGTAATTCGCTCAAAAAACCCTCCAAAACGCCAAAATTGGCCTTGTTGCGCAACAGTTTTTTTACAGCCCAATCAAACCAGATTAATTTTTTGGCCATCTTGCGTTAAGATTTTCAGTAGTAAAGATAAGCCATTTTTTGCAGCTCACTTGGCATGCGTTTCCTTGCTATCATCCGGCGCCTCCTCCCTGTCAAACATCCCATAATCACGCACCACCTGGGCAATTCTTAAGTGGTAATCCTTAAAAATATATTCCCGGCCTTTCGTTTGCGCCGTGCGGTGCAGCTCAATATTTCGCCAAGCCTTGATAGCCTCCTCATCTTTCCAGAAAGACAAAGACAATATTTTTTCAGGATGGTAAAGGCTTTGAAAACGTTCGATCGAAATAAAGCCCTTTATCGTGTCCAGCTGTGGCCGTAGACTGGCGGCAATGTCAAGGTATTCTTGCTTGCGGCCTTCGGCAGGTATTACTTCAAATATAACGGCGATGGCATGTTTAGCTGGTGTACTCATATGTAATAGGTATAACGGTATAAAAATAAAGGTAAATTATCCGGCTCCAAATGTTGGTACTTGGTACCAAAATACATTGTATTTTTAACCCAAATTGTTTGCCATGCATGTAAAAGACCTAAGCACTGTGCACCACCTTGTGAGTGATATGTTTAAATGGCCCACCACAAAGGCAGGGTGGGATGAATACAGGCTTACCCAGCACCAAATAGATTTTTTTAACGAAAACGGTTATTTGGCGGGCGTTAAAATGCTGGACGAACTACAGATTGAAACCCTGCGCGAAGAACTGCGGCAAATAACCGACCCGCACCACCCCGGCCATGGCCTGTTTTACGAATTTCACAGCAACGAATCGGCCGATGCCAATACCATACTTTTCCACGCGCTGGGTGCCTGGCGCATAACCCCCGGTTTTCACGACGTGTTGTGGAACCCCCGCTTTGTAATGGCGGCAAGCCAGTTACTGGGCAACGTGCCGGTGCGGTTTTGGCACGACCAATTGTTTTACAAACCTGCTAAAAAAGGCGGGGTGGTGGCCTGGCACCAAGACTACAGCTATTGGACGCGTACCACCCCCGTGGCACACCTTACCGGTTGGTGTGGCCTTGACGATAGCACGCAGGAAAACGGATGCCTGCTGTATGTGCCCGGCAGCCACCGCTGGGGCCTGCTTGACAAGCCGAACCTTGCCGGCGATTTAATGGGCATCATGCAATTTCTTACCCCGCAACAGCAAGTGGAATTTAAACCTATACCGGTTGAAACAAAAGCTGGCGAGGCTATTTTTCACCATTCGCTTACGCTGCATGGCTCGGGCGAAAACAAAAGCGACCGGCCACGGAGGGCTTTTGTGTTAAACGTTTTTAAAGACGGTGTAACCTCTGCCAGTAACGATGTGCTGTTAAACGGCGTTCCACCGGTGCCTGCGGGTGCCAAAATGGAGGGGCAATTTTTTCCAATGCTGGGTTCAGGCAATAATTAACCATGTGCACGCGACCGCAGTATTGTACCATCCTAAGCAGTACAGTTGCCTTAAATAATTTAGGCAAAAGGCTGGCGCCGGGGTTGTAAATTGCTATACCATCGTTTGTTATTGCCGTTAAATTGGGTAAGTCGTATTACTATCAGGTGCCTTGCTGGTTTAAAAAGCCAGTGAAAAAAAGGTGTGCTAACAAGGCAGCAGGCTTTTTAGCAGGGTAACAACTGCCCGGTAATGCATGCGGTACCACGTACTGTTGCTTGGTAACTTTGCGGCAATTAGGGTAACCGCTTGCAAGTAAAAAATTCCATAACTTCGTACATTAAGCCTGTTGTATTTTAATTGCTAACGATTCAATATTCATTTTTCGTACAGTTACATCGCACCCATGAAAGAGAAAATAAAAAACGCTTTGGTAAAGTGTAAGGTGGTTTTTGCAGTATTTGACATTCTTTTAAGCCCTTTTACATTGCTTGCAACTGTATGGGTAAAACTTACCAGAAAGATGCTGAATATTTTTGGGCAGGGCGGCATGCCGGCTACCGAAAAAATATTTATGGGCGTGGGCGTGTTGCCAATATTCGACCATTATTATGAGCCGATGATAAACCCCAGTAAATATTTAAAGGATTCGTTAAAGAAAAACAGAAACCTGCCGGGTATAAGTTTTGATAATGACCAAGAACAGTTGGTGATGCTGTCAGCATTTAATTATCACAACGAATTGATAGCCATTGCAAACGACACTTCGGGCAATTTTAAATACAATTATAGCAACGTTAACTATGGCCCGGGTGACGCGGAGTATTTGTACAGTATTGTCCGCCATTATAAACCAAGGAAAATTGTTGAAATTGGCAGTGGAAACTCAACCCTGATGGCCAGAAATGCGGTGGTTTATAATCAAAAGGAGGATGCTGGTTACCAATGCAAACATGTTTGTATTGAACCCTATGAAATGCTGTGGTTGGAAAAACTGGGCATTGACATTATTCGCATGAAGGTGGAAGATGTTGATCTTTCAGTGTTTGCCGATCTGGGGGAAAACGACATATTGTTTATTGATTCTTCGCATATGATACGGCCCCAGGGGGATGTTTTGTTTGAGTACCTTCAATTGCTGCCCATGTTAAAACCTGGTGTCATCATTCACATACACGATATTTTTACGCCGAACGAATACCCTGATGAATGGTTGAAAAAGCATTTTTTGTGGAACGAACAATATTTGTTGGAAGCCTTTTTGTGCTACAACGACCGGTTTAAAATAATTGGCGCAACAAATTATCTTTTCCACAAGTACAACAAAGAATTTCTTGAAAAATTTCCGGTGTTAGCTTCGGGTAGTTATGAGGAACCCTCGTCGTTCTGGATGGTAAAAAAATAATGCTTTTGGGTTGTAGGTTGTTCCCCAATGTTAATAGCCGAAAAAGTTACTTTTGGTTATAGGCAGGCTCTTTGGCCTTACGAAAATTTTAAGCACCCGTTATGCAAAAACGTGTGCCAACGGATAAAATATATCTTTTTTTTGCTTATTACCGCACATTCCTTTTGCCCCAATATGTGTAAACAGGCGCAAGCTGTATTAAAGTAAGTATGTAAATAAAGCACTGGTTTTTAGTAGCTTATTGCCGTTAAACTAGGTATTTATTGGTACTGCACGGCAAAATAACCATAGGTATAATTTGGCTGTTGGGGGCAATTTAAAATATGCTAACTTTCCCGCCCAAATTACCGCACTATGGGTGCTGCAATAAAATCTACACACAACGCTAAACAATATTTACTATGGCAATCAATTTACAAAAAGGCCAACGGGTAGACATAGGGCTTACCAAAATGAGCGTAGGGCTTGGTTGGCAACCTAATGAAGGCACGGGCTATGCTTTTGACTTGGATGCATCTGCTTTTATGATAGATGCCAACCACCTGATACCTGTGGAAGAGTTTTTTGTTTTTTATGGCAATACCGATTCGCCAGACACTGCACTGCACCACAGTGGCGATGACCCCACCGGCGGCAACAGTGCCGAGGGCGATGATGAAATTATTCAGGTTGACCTTAGCAAGGTGGATGCCCGCATACAGGAGATTATTTTTGTGGTAACCATATACGATGCCTTCGCACGCAGGCAAAACTATGGGCAGGTGCGTAACTCCTACATCCGTATTGTGGATGATGCAACAGGCAGCGAAGTACTGAAATATGAATTGGGCGAAGATTTTTCCATCGAAACAGCCGTCGAGTTTGGCCGCTTGTATCGCCGTGACAACCGTTGGCGCTTTGAGGCCAGCGGTGTGGGTTATAAGGAAGACTTGGCCTTTTTTCTATCAAAATACTATAAAGGGCAAATTATTAAATAGCACCCTGGCAAACCAATTGTTGGTAAGGTTTTATGCGGAGTGCTACACATATTACAATAACACCATAAATCTTTTTATATGGCAATAAACCTGCAAAAAGGCCAAACGATTGACCTGCGCAAAAATGACCAAGGCGATACATACGACCTTTCAACCGTTACCATAGGCCTCGGTTGGGATGTACGTAAGAAACATACCACAGGTGGGAGTTTTTTTAGCAAATTTTTAGGCGGCGAGCAAAAAGAAGAGGAATACGACTTAGACGCGATTGCTTTTTTGCTTGACAGCCACGACAAAGTGGCCAACTTGGGGAGAACTGTTACCCAAAACGGCAGAAACATCGGCCTGTACGAGGGTGATGTGGTATTTTTCAACTCCATGCGGCACCCATCGGGCAATATATGGCTTACTGGCGACAACCGCACCGGTGCAGGCGATGGCGATGATGAGCAGATTATTGTTAAGTTAGATAGCCTGGACCAACGCTACCAGAAAATATTGTTTGTGGTGGCCATTTACCAAGGCAGGCAGAAACACCAGCATTTCAGCATGATTGAAAACGCCTTTATACGTGCAGTGGATAACAGGGGCAAAGAAATAACGCGCTTTAGCCTTAGCGGGGATGCCACCTACAACAACATGTGCAGCATGGTGTTTGCTGAGGTGTACCGCAAGGACGGCACTTGGAAATTTAGGGCCATAGGCGAGCCGCACAACACGGATACGTTTGTGGATATTTTAAAGAAATATACCAATGCATAGGGGTAAAGCCTGATGCCGCCCGTTTGGCGTTTGCCTCGTGCAGCAATAAAAGTGGGGCTGCAAACAGCTTGCTCATTACCGGCAATTTGCAATACATGATAGCCTATCAACACTATTCTTTCGACCTTTGGATGACCCTTATAAAGTCTAACCCTGCTTTTAAGCAAGCAAGGGCTAAGTTTTTTTACGATAACCTAAACCACCAAGGCAAAACCTTGGAGGAGGTATGTGCTGTTTTTAGGACGGTTGATAACATGTGCAATGCCATTAATGAAAAAACAGGCGGAAACATTACCTCGGAAGAGATGTACCTGATGGTAATAAGCGGCATAAACAATTATAGCAATGCTTTTAATAACATACAACTAACATCGCTGTACGATGAAATGGAACAACTGTTGCTGAAATACCAGCCAGTAGTGTATTGTGAAAACACAGCCGCCGTGCTACAGCAAATAAAGCAACTACATGGTGTTACAATAAGCCTATTGAGTAACACCGCGTTTATAAAGGGCAGTTCGCTACGAAAGGTATTGGAGAGGATTGGCTTGGCAGCGTATTTCGATTTTCAAATCTATTCCGATGAAATTGGTGCTTCCAAGCCTAACAAAATAATATTTGATGCCATGCTGGGTAATATAGCAACCGTTCGCAATGGCAATATTGACATCAATACAATAGTACATGTAGGCGACAACAAAGTAGCCGATATTTATGGGGCAAGTGCCGCGGGCATAACAGGTATATTAATCAACGCAAACAACGTAAGCATAACCAGCTTGCTACAGTAATGGCAACCACTTACTCCTTACATACTATCCATAATGCAACCGAGTTTGGTTTTTCCCCTGCCGACTACAGCCGGTTTAAATTTGGTGATGAGGCTGTGGCCGAAAAATTTGGTGCCAGCTTAGCGGAGGGTTTTATACAGCACCAGTTGCGTGGCAACCCCATTCGCCAGCAATTGGTCGTGGTATCTAGCCCCTATGCCTTTATACCAACGGCTACGTTTGCCATGAAAAACCATTTTGTGTTCCGCCTTAACAAATGGCTGGCAGGCAATGGTTACCCTGTGGTGCAGGAAACAAAAGTACACCGCACCATTACTTATAAAGATGATTACGGTGAACTGGATGCCGAACAACGGATAAACTTAATTGGCAATGACCATTTTCACATAGACAGTGCTTTTTTGTTGGGTAAAACGGTGTTGTTTTTGGATGATATAAAAATAACGGGCAGCCACGAACGGATGATTATGAAGATGGTGCAGGCGCACAACTTGGCCAATGACATTTTTATGCTGTATTTTGCCGAGTTGGCCAACAAGGCCATACACCCCAATATTGAAAACCACCTGAATTATTATTCGGTAAAATCAATAGTCGATTTAAACGATATTATCCAAAACGACCGTTTTTTTATAAACACACGCATTGTAAAATATATACTCAATTACCCGTTTCAAGCGTTTTGTGTGTTTCTGCAAAACCAGTCTGCGGCGTTCGTAAACCTTTTGTACAACATGGCTTTGGGCAACGGCTACCACACTATTGATGCCTACACCCAAAACCTTACCTTTATACAGCATTACCTGGAGGAGCAAGCCACCTGTAATAGGGATGGTAAGCATTTGTAACATACAGCGGTATGGTATTTGGGCAACCAAACAACTACCAGCAAATTGAAAAACATAAAAACATAACACATGGCAATAAACTTACAAAAAGGGCAGCGCGAAGTGATTAACGCCCCTAAATTTACGATTGGCTTGGGATGGGATACCAATAGTTCTTCCACAGGCACTGCGTTCGATTTGGATGCTTCCGTATTTATACTCGGCGATAACAAAAAACTGGTGGCCGATGAATACTTTGTGTTTTACAACAATTTAAAATCACCCGACGGGGCGGTGGAACATACTGGCGACAACCTTACCGGCGCAGGTGACGGCGATGACGAGCAGATAAAAGTGGATTTGTCTAAAATTGACGGTAAGGTAACAGAAATATGTGTGGTGGTTACCATACATGAGGCCGAAAACCGCCGGCAAAACTTTGGCCAGGTGCGTAACTCTTTTGTACGAATAGTCAACACCGACACCAATGAGGTTGTATTGAAATACGAACTGGAAGAAGATTTTTCCATTGAAACAGCAGTGGAGTTTGGCCGTATATATAAACGCAATAACGAATGGAAATTTGAGGCTGTTGGTGTGGGCATGAAGGGTGGCCTGCAGGATTATTTAAATAAGTACAATTAAAAAAATAGCTACCAGCCATTAGCTATTAGCTTATAGCTTTATAGGGTGCAACTCCGGTCCGCAGAATTTGTAGTTCCGTGGTTGTATGCTGTTGCCTTCGGCAACGAAATGAACGTTGCCGAAAGCGAAAAAATATGCTTTGGAACTGCAAGTTACCAAAAGCAAAAAACACATAAAAGGCTGTGTTAAAAACTCCTTTTCCTCTTTGGTTAAAATCTAACATGATAATAACTGAATATTATGGCAATAAATCTTGAAAAAGGGCAACGGATAAACCTACAAAAAAGCAATGGCAGCAAACTGCAATACGTTTGCGTGGGTATAAACTGGGGTGCCATTGAGAAAAAAGGCTTATTTGGCTTGTCAAAAACCAAAGAAGCGGTTGACTTGGATGCCAGCTGCATACTGTACGATGACAAAAAGCAAGTGATTGAGGTGGTGTATTTTGGTAACCTGCGCTCAAAAAACAGTTCCGTGATACACAGTGGCGACGACCTAACGGGTGATATGGACGGGGATGATGGCCTGGACAATGAAGTGATAACAGTCGATTTCAGCCATCTTACCCCAGAAGTTGCCTATGTGGCTTTTGTGCTAAACAGCTTTCGCGGGCAAGATTTTGGCCTGATCCCTTTTGCCTCCATCCGCATTTATGAGGGCACACCCAGCCGTGTAAACGAGGTGTTTGCCAAATACGATATTGCCCACGGCCCTGGTTTTGCAGGCCATGTGTCAATGGTAATGGGCGTATTTTACAAACGCAATGGCGAGTGGAAGTTTAATGCTATTGGTGAACCCACCCGCGACAGTAAATTACCCGAAACGGTAAAAACGGTTCAGTCGAGTTTTTTATAATAAGTATTTCAATTATCAAAAATACGTGGTGGAAAGCCCCTCTCTGCAAGGTGAGCGGTTGGGATGAAGTGATAAATGCTGTTACAATTTGGTTTGTACCCCATCAATATAAATCCTACTTTTAAATAAAAATTACGTTTTTTATGGATACTTTTCAAAATACGGTTGACCCAACCTTGGCCATTCCCCAAGTGGGCAGCCCGTCGTTAACGCCAGTAAGGTTAGACAAGGACGGCAACGTGGATTTGTCGCTGGTTACGCCCCAGGAAGTGCAGCAATACAGTGAGATAAATAAAGACCTTAAACCCGGCGATGCCAACAGCATATTAAACTATGGCGTTGAGGCACAGGCCAGCATGGAGCGGTACAGCAACCAGTTTCTTACATCCGTGCGTACATACAACTCCGGTGAGGTGGGCACACTCATTACTGATTTGCTAGCGGAGTTAAACTATATTGATGTTGATGAGCTGGAAACAAACCCAGTAAAAAAATTCTTCTCCAACATTCCTTTTGTAAAAAAGCTGGTGTTTGACGCGAAGAAGTTATTTGATAAATACGATACCATCATCGGCAATGTTGACAAGATAACCAACAAGATAAAGGCCGGCCGTTTAAACTCGATAAAAGACAACAGCTCGCTGCAAACCATGTTCGACAGCAACGTGGAGTACATTAAGCAGATGGAGAAACTGATTATAGCAGGGCAGCTAAAGTACAAAGAACTGAACGACCAGCTGCAACAAATGGAAGCCAGTGCCGCCAATTACAACGATTATGAAATTGCCGACCTGCGCGATTTTGTAACGCGGCTGGATAAAAGGCTGGCCGATATGAAGATTGTGCGCTTTATTATGATGCAAAGCCTTGCGCAAATAAGGGTAGTGCAGAACAACAACACTTCTATTGCGGAGAAAGCACAGTCTATCATTTCCACCACCATCCCCGTTTGGAAGAACCAGCTTACCATAGCCGTGGCCCTGCAAAGGCAGAAGGCTAATGTGGAAATGCAGAAAAAAATTTCTGACACTACCAATGCCATACTGCAAAAAAATGCTGACTTGCTTAAGCAAAACAGCATAGAGGTTGCCAGGGAGAATGAGAAAACAGTGGTATCTATCGATACATTGAAGAAAACTACCCAGTCGCTGATTGAAACACTTACCGAAGTAAAACGCATCCACGATGAAGGTTTCCAAAACAGGAAGGTATTGAACACCGAATTACAAACCCTTGAAACAGAGCTGCGGAAGAACGTAACCAATGTTAAGTAAAATAGTTAAGCGTTTTGGTGAGCAGTTAGCAAATGGCAAACGTAAAACCTGCGTAGGCAGGTATCTCCTAAATAATTCACATGCACGCCTAAAACTAAGGTCGCCAAGACTAAAGCAGGTATAGGTGTTGCGGTATAGTGCGATGTTGCGGATGTAACCTAAAAGCGAGGCATAACGAAAACCATTTTGCGTTTTAAGAAACTTTCCCGATGGTAAGCAATGGATGAAAACCGGATAAACATACTCAACGAATCAAACAGGGTAATCAACAAATTACAGGTGTACGCCGTTTTTTTTGAGGAGGATATTATTTACAAAATATATTTACGCCTAGGGGTCATCCATAAACTGTTTGAAAACAATACTACGCTTGACATTAACAAGCTCGACCTGTTCCATCTACAGTTTACGGCTCCTGTTATTGATTTGCTTAAGAAAATTAAGAAGAACAATGAGGGTAATGTAAGCCTGCTTTTTGACGAAATACAACTGAACAAGGATTTGATTGACAAGTTGAACAACCAGTTACTGTCGGAAAAAACATTCAACCTAGAGAAACAGCGGCAGGCACTAAAGATCAACAACTCATTGCGAAAGTTGTTCCAGGTGCTTTCGGACGACTCTGCGGAGTATCCATTCTCTAAAAACGTAAATGCGTTTGGTGCCCGGTTTTCAGACGATTTTTTTTACGAGATAAATGCCGATCTTTTCAGCCAGGTGTTGCAATACATCGCCGCTGATGTGTACACCAATGCCTATGCCGTTATACAAAAAAAATTGATGGGCCTGCTATGCAAATACGAGTTTAAAACGGAGTTTTTTTGTGGCCTTAAGGCAGGCAGCCTAATGATGGAAGTGTATAAATTTTTGGAGGTTGACAGGTATTTTCTTTTTGCCCCGGCCAAGAACCTGTTTTTATTTTGCGATATTGCAAGTATAACCGGCATTGACTGGACCAACACGGTGTCAAAAAATGAGCGGATCATTCAAGAACTAAATAATAAAAACGACAAGTTGAATGCCAGTGTGCATGTAATGAAGGCGTACATGCCCAACGACATCAAGAGTATACTGAATGATACGTATAAAAAAGTATCGGAAATAGACTTTTTAAACAACCTGAGCAATGCCGATATACAGGCCAATATTTTAAAAACCATGCTGGATACGGATATGCTGTAATATGGCTAATTCTTATTTTGACGTACTCTTGGTTTTTGATGTTTAATAAAATAGAACAAGTAATTAACCCTGAGCATTAAATCTCACAGTATTAGGCCAAAGTAAACAGCGCAAGAGCACCAGGCGAAAAATTAAGCCTGTTCGCAAAAATACCATCACGCAAGAAGCTTACGTGAAAAGTGCGTCGTTAAATTTGGGGAGGCGCGGGATGGCAAAAACGCGCGGAGCGATCGGGTTTTGCCTTGATTTTTTTGGTTCTTTTTGTATCAAGACAAAAAGAACATTCTATAAGCCGGCAGTGGTCGCAGAAACGGTGAAGGTGGCAAAAGCATCTCAAAACCAGAATTGGCTCGTAACAGCAACACCATACAAAAACCAACCATACATTTGTACCATGAACCAATTAATACAACAAATTATTGATAACCCGTTGCCATCGTTGGCTATTGTTGGCAACCTAGTGATTATAGAAAGCCTTTTGTCGGTTGACAACGCGGCTGTACTCGCCACTATGGTAATGGACCTTGACCCCAAGCAGCGTAAAAGGGCACTGCGTTATGGCATATTGGGTGCCTATGTATTTAGGGGCCTTGCAATGTTATTTGCCTCGTTACTCATAAAAATATGGTGGCTTAAACCAGTGGGCGGGTTGTACCTGTTGTACCTGGTGTGGGATTGGTGGAAAGGCCAGCAGGCCGAAGGCGGCGGCGATGAAGCCATTGACAAGCAAGGCAACTGGCTTTACCGCACTGTGGTGGGCAGTATTGGCACCTTTTGGGCCACCGTTGCGATTGTTGAACTGATGGATATGGCTTTTAGCATTGACAATGTGTTTGCCGCCGTGGCATTTACGCCCAACATAATACTGGTTTGTACCGGCGTATTCATTGGCATATTGGCCATGCGGTTTATTGCCCAGTGGTTTGTTAAGCTGATGGAGAAGTATAGCTTTTTGGAAACCTCTGCCTTTGTAGTGATAGGCATACTGGGCATAAAATTGCTGCTTTCGTTGGTGCAACATTTTGTACCCGATAGCGCGTTGTCTGCATTTCTTGACAGCCGTGCCGCCGATATTACCATGTCTGCCATTACAGTAAGTATTTTCTTCATCCCTATCATAACCTCCATACTGTTTAACGTGCCTAAGAAAAATGTGGGGTAGCCTAAGGCGGCACATGTTTTTTTGTAAAAAAGGGTTGGGCTGCATTGGCTTTTTAGGATTTCCGTCAAACTAATTATGTGCACTACAAGCGGCGGAAACGTTATACCTGCGAAGGCAGGTATCTCCTAAATTATTAACGAGGCAGACAACTTTGAGAGATCCTTGCTTGCACAGGCGGATTTGGCGACTAAAATTGGCAAGAGGCCCAAGCTATTTTGAAAACTTTGCCGCTAGCAAAAGGAGAGAGTTTTAACCAGTTTATATACCGCAATATGAAATTCATTAAACACCTTGTGTATATTTTACTGTTAGCCTTTGTTTGCATTGCTGGGGTAACCAATGCGCAAGGGCTAAAAATAGCACACCTCTCCGGCAATTTTTATGTGTACACAACCTACAAAATGTTGGATGGCAGCCCCTTCCCCTCCAACAGCATGTACTTGGTTACCAATAAAGGCGTTGTACTATTTGATACACCTTGGGACACCGCACAGTGCCAGCCGCTGTTAGACAGCATACAACTGCGCCACCATCAAAAAGTGGTGTTGTGCATAGCCACCCATTTTCACGACGACCGCACCATCGGGCTTGCATTTTTGCGCCAGCATGGGGTTAAAACCTACACATCGCTGCAAACAGATTTGTTATGCCAGCAACACGGGGACAGCCGGGCCAAATACATATTTACAGCCGACACAACCTTTACCGTTGGCGGTTATGCATTTCAAACTTATTGGCCTGGCAAAGGCCATACTGCCGATAACATTGTTATTTGGTTTGCCAAGCAAAAAATACTCTACGGGGGCTGCTTAATAAAAAGCATTGACAATAAAAGCTTGGGGAATATTGCCGATGCAGATGTTGCCGCTTGGCCTTCCACCATAAGCCGGCTGCTCGCCAAGTTTCCAGATGCGGAAGATGTTATTCCTGGCCATTTTGGCTGGTCTGGCAGAGATGCATTGCAGCACACGCTTGATTTGTTGCGGCAAAACGGCCAGTAATTGGCAGTTTCTTTCTGTTGGTATTATGGTTCAGGTAGTTGGCAACGACAGAGGGGCATACAACCCAGTTAGCCCTTGCGGCCAGGGGTGTCGGAAAGCCTTTTGTATTTGTCTTTAAAAAAATGATGCTAAAGTTCGGCTGGTGGTAATGCGGTGGGCAAGTTTTACAATCTAAAAGGGCAAATATTGCCTGCGATTGCAGTAATATTTGCCCTTTGGGTTAATGTACTATTGAGTCACTATCTGTTATTTGGGTTGCTAGCAGCCTTAACTTTAATTTATGACCCACTAGGGTCAAATGTTTATAGTAAAGCCGCTTATTCTCGCACATACTACCCCACAAGGGGTCGTATTCGGATATTTGAATTTAATTGCTATAAACATTCGACCCTAATGGGTTAAAACGCGCTGAGTTACAGTAAAACCAAATTACGAATAGTCATTATCTATCGCAAATATGTAACTAATTGGCAAATATCCCCGACAGTTTATTCACCAAGTCGTCTCCCCGTAGGTCTTTTGCCACTATTTTGCCGGTTGGGTCAATCAACAGGTTCTGGGGTATCGACTGTATCCCATATTGTTTAGCCACTGCATTATCCCAAAATTTAAGGTCAGATACGTGCGTCCAAGTAAGCCTGTCGTCGTGTATTGCCTTCAACCATTTGTCTTTGGCGCCCGGCTGGTCAAGCGATACACTTAATATGCTAAAGCCCTTATCCTTAAACTTGTTAAAAGCAGCTACCACATTGGGGTTTTCGCGGCGGCAGGGTCCGCACCAGCTTGCCCAAAAATCGAGCAATATATATTTGCCACGCAGGCTGGTAAGGCTCACTTGGTTGCCCAGGGTGTCGGCTTGCGAAAAATCAGGCGCGGTTTTGCCTATACCTGTAAGCTTGGCTATGTCAATCTTGCTTTGTAGGCTTTTGCCGGCTGCATAGGCCTTTTGTTCCTTGGGTAGTTTGTTGTATAAGGGTTCTATTTTATCTGCATCTATTTGGTAACCCGCATAGTCTTGCAATACAAAAACTGCTATGGGGCTGGCGGGGTTTGTTTTAATATAAGTACCATATACATCTTCTGTTTTGGCACTGTCAAGCGCATCAATCTGCTTTTCCAAACTGTCAGCAAGGCCTTTTTGCTTATCCCTTCGGGCGGCTGAATAGGCATCGTACAGCGGCGTAATTTTGGCGTCATATTTTTTTTCGCCCTCCTCAATTTTTTGCAGTTCGGTATTTAGTGCGCCGCCTTTTATTTCTGCTTCAGCAAAATTGTTTTTTACACACGCAATAATTGTTTCGGCACTGGGCTGTATAAATATAGAAACTGCGTCGCGGTCGTAATTTATTTGCTTTGATGCTGGGTTGGCACTGGCATATTTTACATACACCATGGCTTTAACTGGCTCGCCAAAACTACCCCGGAAGGAGAATGTTCCATTTTTTACCCGTACACTGTCAATTACACGGGCATCGTCATGCATGTAAACAATAAAAACTTTTTCAATCGTGTCTTTAATGCCTTTTACTGAGCCGGAAACCAACCATGGCTTGCTTACGGCTTGGCCAAAAACGGCCGCGCTTGTGGCTAACAGTGCTAATACCAATATTTTCTTCATCTAAGTAAGTTTTGGTAAATGTATTACATTAAGTTTTTAAAAATATTAAGACTGATAAAAAACAGAAGGGTGTCTCCGTTATAGAAACACCCTTCTGTTGTATTTAATTGTAGCTAAATGTATTGCTTAACCGCCGTAGTAAAACTTAGGCCCGTTGCCAAACCGCACGCTTAGTGTTAAGAAGATATTGGTGTAAGAATCATTTTGGGTTCCGTCGGCCCTAAGCAGCGCCGGGTGTACTTTCCAAGGCGTTCTAGACTGTGAATAGCCCGATAACTGCTTGGCAAGTGCTGCCTGCGTTGGTGAAAGGTTTTGGTCAAAAGCACTTTGGTTTACATAATAACCGTGTACATCGTCAATATAATCGGTAAATGTATGGCGGAAGGTAACACCAACAGAAAGGGCGAATGTATTGTCAAAATAAAATTTTACGCCGAGTGTAACTGGTATATAAACGCCCAACAGGCTATATTGCTTTGCATAAGGTACACTAACAGTTTTGCCCGTGCGTGCATCGGTGTAGGTATTAGTACCTGAAAAACCTTCGCCTTCAGTATGCAACGGCCTAAGGTCAACCCATTTGCCTTGGTAGTAGGTTTGGGGGTTAAAATGGAACAAACCCAAGCCAAAGCCTATGTAAGGGCTTATTTTGTGTATTTCTACATTTTTGTCAAAAATCATTACTGGGTAAACGTCCGCGTTTATACTTCCTTCCAAAATCCTCGATCTAAAGCTTAGGTTGCGGTAATACCTCCAACGCTCTAAGTCGTTGGTGTTTTTAATCAGGCTGTCAGCACCTGTTACAGTAGTGTAATTAAATGCCAATTTAACAGCTAGCCAACTGTAGGGAAAATAATCTGCAAACACCCCAACAAACGGCTTGGTGGTAGGCGCATTAAAGTCTTTAATAAAGGTTTGCCCTTTACCTCTGTTACCACCCAAATCTCCCAAAAAGGTGTTGGCACCACCTGTTACCCCCACTTCCCAGTGGCCGGCAATATCTTCTAACTCATCATCTTGGGCTTCACTTTTTATGTTGATGAAAAGTATACCAAAGGTTAGTACCAAAGGCAATACACCACTGGTAAATTTTTTCATCAGGAAAAAATTTTTCATTGCGGAAAATTTAGTAGTACAGATTAATTATTGGCAAATATAGTAACAATTTTGGCATGATTATATTAAAATCTCAACATATGTAGGTGTTCTATGCCGTCTTCCATATAATGCTCCCCAACCTGTTGAAAACCAAAGCTTTCGTAAAATTTTTGTAGGTATAGCTGGGCGCCTATCTTAATGTTTTTTTTACCAAAAATTAAGGTGCAGTTTAATATTGCGTTTTGCAGCAACTGTTTGCCGGCCCCACTGCCTCGGTATTTTTTTGCAGTTATTACCCGGCCTATAGACATTTCGGCGTACGCAACGCCGGGCGGCACCAGTCTTGCATACGCAACTAAGTTGCCGTTATGCCATGCTGCCAAGTGGTGGCAACGTTGGTCTTTGTCGTCGGCATCCAAAAAAACGCAGTTTTGCTCAACCACAAATATTTCGCTGCGCAGCTGCATTATGGTATACAATTCATGCACGCTTAGTTCGTCAAAGGTGGCACAACGCCAATTAAATTCCATTAATGAACATATTGGTTTAAAAAGTTTACAATCTTGGTATACGTGTCGGTAAGTTTTGCACCCGCCCACCCGTGGCCTTCTTGGTCGTACACCACAAAACTGTTGGGCACGCCATAGGTATCTAATTTTGCGTGCAGCCGTTCACTTTCATTAAAAGGTACGATGGCATCGGCTGTGCCATGAAAAATGATGGTGGGCGGTGCCGCAGCGGTTATATAGTTTATAGGGCTGGCTTGTGCATATAGGGCGGAGTCTTTTACGGCATCAGTGCCCATAAAATTTTTCAGCACAGGGTCTGCCAATTGTGGAAACGGCTCGTTAAAGTATAGCCAGTAAAGGTCAACAGGGCCAAACAGGTCAACCACTGCTTTTATATGCCCGTCTGTGTTTTTGCCAAAGCCCTGTAGCATGGCAAGGTGGGCACCGGCACTGGCACCCGCCATTACTATTTTTTGGGTGCTCACATTATAGTCGGCCATGCGGCTGTTAATATAACTGATGGCCGTGCCAATATCTTCCACTGCGGCAGGGTATGTGTTCTTGCCATTTAGTGCCAGCCGGTAATTGATGTTAAAAATGGCATAGCCCGCCAGCTGTGGGTAAATAGCCATTACCGCGCTGTCAAAGTCGGCTTTGTCGCCGCTTTCCCATGAGCCGCCGTGTACCATTAGCATTATTTTAGTGCTGGCCGCAGTTCGGCCGGCGGGCAGGTACACGTCCATTGCTTGGGCGGGGTCACTGCCATAGGCCACATTTTTTATGGTAAGCTGTTTTGTGGGGTCGTAATTAACGGCAACAGGCCCGCTTTTTTTGCAGGATGCCAACATGGCCAAAAAAGATAATAGCACGCAGGTTTTGTAAATGCTAGTGGTCATAAGTATAGCAATTTGGTTGTTAGTGAATGGTAAACGGCCCATCTTTTAAAGGCCGAAGCCCATCCCCCATGGTAAGAACCTCATCGCCATTGGCAGATAGTGTGTTTCGATAACACTATCATCCGCTGTAGGCTAGTTCTCCCACTTTGCAAAAGTAATCACTTATACGGCAATATGATAACCGCCTGTCATCTTTGAAGCATGGTTTATACGGGTGTTGGCTTTTTACCCACGTATGGGTGCTTTTGCAATTGTAGGCTTTTGGCAATGCTCAGGCTGCCTTACTTACCCACGGCCGGTACTACTGGCAGGCTTTCGTTGCCGTTTTCGTTAACGCTTTGCACTGCGAAAAAATAGTTGTCTTTGCTCAGGGGCAGCGTTACATCGGTTTGTGGGGTAAATATTTTCTTGGTCCAAAAAGCACTGGTGGTTTCGCGTACTAATATGTAGTAGCCTTTTGGCTTGCCGGTTTTTGGTGCTGCCCAGTATAAGTGCGTAAAATTGCTCAGGTCTTTCACGTCAACCTTTACGGCATCCGGCATAGCGGGGGCTTTGGCCAAGTTGGCAAGGTTTGCCAAATTAAGGCAGGTGTTTTTGCGCAGGTATTCAAAATCCATAAACTCCGCAAGGTCACCGTACTGGGTGTTGTTTTCCGTGCGTATGTCTTGGTGTTGGTGGTAGTAGTTTTCGTTCATTTCGGTAATGCGCACGGCGGCAAAGCCATTCTCTACATAGGGGGTATGGTCGCCGCCGCGCAAAAAGCGGTCGTTGCGGTATACCATCACCACTTGCAGGTTATCCACGTAACGCTCGCCGGTTTCTTTAACATACCGCGCCAGTTGGCGCGCCTGGCCGTCGTTTTCCAGCCCAAGCTGCCGTATGGTTTTGGCTGTTTTGTCAAGCTCGTAATAGGGCAAGCCCTCGCTAAAAACCCGTATTTGCGTGTTGTTAACAATATTGGTGCCGCTGCTGTTATTGCTGCCCATAATGTCGTTGTTCAGCACGGCCTCAATATTAATGTTTTCCTTTCTGCATTTTTCGGCCATATGGTAGGCCCCCAGCAGGCCCTGTTCTTCACCGCTTACTGTGGTAAAAATAATGGTGGCGGCAAAACTGTGCTTGCTCATTACCCTGGCACATTCAATAACGGCCGCGCTGCCGCTGCCGTCGTCATTGGCGCCTGGTGCGTCGCCCACCCTGTCCATCACGTTGCTGCGGCGGCTGTCAAGGTGGCCGCTAATTAAAAATATGCGGCGGTCGTTGGGGTCGGTGCCTTTAAGGGTGGCCACCACGTTGCCCATAAACACGGGGCTGTCAAGCCGTTTGCCGTCGGGCTGTAGGGTAAAAGTGTCAACGTAGGCGGTAAGCCTGCCGCCGCTTTGTTGTGCAAAACGGTTAAACTGGGCCAGCACCCAGGTGCGGGCAGCACCTATGCCGCGTATAGGGTTGGTGTTGGTGCTTATGGTACTGCGTGTGCCAAAGCCTACCAGATTGTTTATATAGCTATGCAGCGAATCAGCTGAAACTTCCTTTAGCATCTGCTCAATCTCGGGGTCTTTTACCACAATGGTTTGTGCGTGGGTGCTAAGGGTAAGGCAGCATAGCAGCAAGCCCGTAAGGTATTTTGCCAGCGGCAGGGTAGCTGTGCGGTTATTATTCATGCCCATGTGTTTATGTATTTTGGCTGTTGGGGTAAAAATACGGTTTTTTTGCTGTGCGTGGTAGGGGGCAGTGCAATGGCAAATGCAGCGCGGGCTTGGCAGGCGGGTATTTGGGCCTCGCCCACATTGTAAAAAACAATAATTTTATGTACTTAAGCCGCTACAAAATATCTTTACCCCCATATTGTAAGTTTCATGCTTGTAAAAACATTTGGTAGTGCGGTATACGGGGTGGAGGCCATCACCATTACGGTTGAGGTAAACGTTAGCGAAGGCCAGCATTATTACATAGTGGGCCTGCCCGACAATGCGGTGAAGGAAAGCCTGCAGCGCATTGAAAGCGCCATTAAGACTAATAACCTGTACATGCCCCGCACCAAACTGGTGGTAAACTTGGCACCGGCAGATATTAAAAAAAGCGGCAGCGCGTTTGACCTGCCGATTGCCGTGGGGGTGTTGGGTGCAACGGAACAGATAAAGGAACCCGAGCGGTTGAGCAAATACGTGATTATGGGGGAATTGAGCCTCGACGGCAGCATAAACCCTATAAAAGGGGCCCTGCCCATAGCCATACAGGCCAGGAAGGAAGGGTTTAAAGGCTTGCTGGTGCCTAAGCAAAATGCGCGCGAGGCAGGCATGGTAAACAACCTGGAAGTGTTTGGGGTGGAACATTTAAACGATGTGATTGCATTTTTTAGCCCCGATAACAAACTGAAGCCTATTGTAGTTAATACGCGGGAAGAGTTTTTCGACTCCCAATACGAGTTTGAAATTGATTTTAGCGATGTAAAAGGCCAGGAAAACATTAAACGTGCGCTGGAAATTGCCGCCGCAGGCGGGCACAACGCCATTTTAATTGGCCCGCCGGGTGCCGGCAAAACCATGCTGGCCAAACGGTTGCCGACCATACTTCCCCCACTGACCCTTCAGGAGGCGTTGGAAACTACCAAAATACACAGCGTTGCGGGCAAACTGCCAGACAATGCCACCTTGATTTCAAAACGGCCTTTCCGCAGCCCGCACCATACCATCAGCGATGTTGCGTTGGTAGGTGGCGGGGGCGTACCGCAGCCGGGCGAAATTTCGCTGGCCCATAACGGGGTGCTTTTTTTGGACGAGCTGCCGGAATTTAAACGCACCGTGTTGGAGGTGATGCGCCAGCCAATGGAGGAACGCCGGGTAACCATTTCGCGGGCGAAAGCAGCGATTGACTTTCCAGCATCTTTCATGCTTATCAGTTCTATGAATCCCTGTTTGTGCGGTTTTTATAACCACCCAGACAGGGCTTGTACCTGCCCGCCGGGTGCCGTGCAGAAATATTTAAACAAAATATCGGGGCCGTTGCTTGACAGGATTGATTTGCATGTGGAGGTAACGCCTGTAGCCTTTAACGACTTGTCTTCCTCAAAAGTGGGCGAGACATCCGAAGTGATACGCAAGCGGGTGATGGATGCCCGGGACGTGCAGGCTTTGCGGTTTAAAGACAGCCCCGGTGTGTTTGCAAACGCCCACATGAGCAGCAAGCAGTTAAAGGAAATTTGTGTGATTACCACCGCAGGCCAAAACCTGCTGAAGGCTGCGATGGCAAAACTCAACTTATCGGCCCGCGCATACGACCGCATTTTGAAAGTAAGCCGTACGATTGCCGATTTATCGGCCAGCCAGGATATTAGGCCCGAACACCTTGCCGAAGCAATACAGTACCGCAGCCTGGACAGGGAAGGTTGGGCAGGTTAGGTAAACTGAACGGGGCGGTAAATACACCCAAAATAACATGTGCCCATTGTGCAATAAGGTTTTCCGTCTCGGCATCTTTCCTAAAGAGCTTTCCTGCACACCATTTTCCGGCCATCATTTCTTCCACATTCCTTATTTTCACAAAATAATCTATACGTATGCGTAAATTACTGTTTGCATTTATTTGTGTTGCTTTTGTTGCGGCTGGCAACGCGCAGCCGCCGTCGGGGGTTCGTTGGAACAAAGCGGGGGACGGCTACTACGATACCGAGGATGGCAGCATAGTGTTGTACCAATTGAATAATATGGGTAAAAAAGTGCTGGTGGAGAAAAGCGCACTGGTGCCTGCCGGTAAAACAGAAGCGCTGCGTATACGCAACTTCTTTTTTTCGGCCGATGGCGGCAAGGTACTTATCTACACGAACACCCAAAAAGTATGGCGCTACGATACCCGCGGCGATTACTGGGTACTTGATATAGCCAACAAACAACTGCGGCAGGTGGGTGCAGGTTTGCCTGCCTCATCACTGATGTTTGCCAAATTTTCGCCCGACGGGCAAAAAATTGCCTATGTAAGTGCCTACAATGTGTATGTGGAAGATGCCGCCACCGGAAAAAGCAGGCAGCTTACTGTAGATGGCACGCGCACCAACATCAACGGTACTTTCGATTGGGCCTATGAGGAGGAGTTTGACTGCCGTGATGGTTTTCGTTGGAGCCCCGACAGCAAGAAAATTGCTTTTTGGAACATTGATGCCCACGCCACCAAGCAGTATTTAATGATTAACAATACCGATTCAATTTATCCCTTTGTAAACCCAGTGGAATACCCGGTGGCTGGGGAGCCGCCAAGCCCTTTTAAAATTGGTGTGGTAGACATTGAAGGCACCAAAACCACCTGGATGAACATACCCACCGACCCTGTGCTGCAATCGTACGTGCCGCGTATGGAGTGGGCTGGCAACAATGAGGAGCTGGTAGTGCAGCACCTTAACCGCAAACAAACCGAAAGCGATGTAGTGCTTTGCAATGTGGGTACAGGCGAATCCAAAACAGTTTTTCATGAAACAGACCCCGGCGGCTGGATTGACATTGCCAGCGCCTGGAGTAGGAACTACCGATACGGCGGCTGGGACTGGCTGGCCAAAGGCAAGGAGTTTGTTTGGGCCACCGAAAAAGACGGCTGGCGCCACCTGTACCGCATAAGCAGAGACGGCAAAAACGTAAAGCTGATTACCACCGGCAATTACGATGTGATGAACATTAATGCCCTTGACGAACAAAGCGGCTATGTGTATTTTTCTGCCTCGCCCGATAACGCCACCCAGCAATACCTATACCGCACAAAGTTAGATGGCAGTGCAAGCCCCGAAAGGCTTTCCCCACCCAACCAAAACGGCACGCACGATTACGAAGTGTCGCCTACGGGCAAGTTTGCCTTCCATTCTTTCAGCAATTATTATACGCCCAACGCCGATGAGGTAGTGTCGCTGCCGGCCCACAAGTCTATTGATGGCGACAACATCAACAAGAAAGTAGCAGCGGCAGATAAAAGCAAGTCGAACGTTAGCTTTTTTACCATAAAAACAACCGACGGCGTTGAGATGGACGCTTGGATGGCCAAGCCTGCCAACTTTGACAGCACCAAAAAATACCCGGTGGTTTTTTATGTGTACACCGAGCCTGCGGGGCAAAATGTAAAAGATGAATATGGTGTTGCAGAAAACCGCTTGTATAGCGGCAGCATGGCCAATGACGGGTATATTTATATATCTATCGACAACCGCGGCACGCCTTGCCCCAAAGGGCACGACTGGCGCAAAAGCATAAGCCATAAAATTGGGCTGCTGAATATTAATGACCAGGCCAAGGCAGCCGCAGAAATATTGAAATGGCCCTATGTTGATACCAGCCGTGTGGCAGTATGGGGCTGGAGCGGCGGTGGCTCTGCCACGCTTAACCTTATGTTTCAACACCCGGAAATTTATAAAACAGGCATAGCCATTGCTGCCGTGGGTTACCAGCTTACTTACGATAATATTTACCAGGAGCGCTACATGGGCCTGCCACAGGAAAGTAAAGCCGACTTTATTAAAGGCTCACCCATTACCTACGCCAAAAACCTACAGGGGCATTTGTTGTATATACATGGCACCGGCGACGACAATGTGCATTACGAAAATGCGGAACTTTTGCTGAATGAATTGATTAAGGATAACAAAGTATTCCAGTTTATGGCCTACCCCAACCGTACGCACAGTATTTCGGAAGGGCAGGGTACACGTAGGCATCTGTCCTCCTTATATACCGATTACCTGCGCCAATATTGCCCCCCCGGAGGCCGGTAGTTGGGCATTGCTTAAATAATTGAAGAGCCGGCCCCTTTTGATGGGTCGGCTTTTTGTTTTGCAACCTTTTACCGTAAACAGCACAACTGGCGTTGCCTTTGCTTAAAATAAAAACCCCTTGTTGCTTTAATTGCCATTGCGGCATCTCCAGTAATTATTGAATGGGGGTGGCCGGCTGAAATATTCAACCATTAGGGCACAAAAAACTGATTTTAATCAGGGTTTGTAGTGACGGTTGTCATATATGTCAATCGCCAATAAATGCAACTTGCCAATCTTTAATATTGAGCATATGGAGGATTTGCAGTTACTTACCGAAGTGGGTGCCAAAATAAAAAAAGTGCGCATAGGCAAGAAATTATCGCAAAACGAGCTGGCCATGTTATGTAAGTTCGAAAAGGCGAGCATGTCGCGCATTGAGGCCGGTAAAACAAACGTAACGCTACTAACACTATATAAGATTAGCCGGGCTTTGGATGTGGGTATTGCCGATTTGGTAACCCATTAATGCCGCCCCCTTCAAACGCATGGCTGCATTGCAACTAGGGTTAGGTTCGTAACCAGCGTGCATTAATGTTTTGGGCCGGCGTTGCTTACAAATTACCATATTTTTTTTCGTAGGCAATTATCCAGGCTACCACTTCATTGTAGGTGTCTATGCCTTTGGGTTGGTTGTTAGCTTTTAGGTACTGGCCATAAAAAAGCCGTAAAACGGGTTCTATGGGGTTTTTATAGCTTAACATAAACTTGCGGTACTGGCGGTAGTCCTGTTTAACCAGGGTATCCAATAAGCGGAAGTTGGCCCTTGCTGCAGCGGAATCCCGTACGTACAACTCGCTGTTGGCGTAGCTAAAGAGATCCGCATAGGTTGAGTACAGCAGTATATGGTTTGCAGAGGCCTTTGCGGCAAGGTAGCCCACAAAATTGGCCTCGCTTTCGCTGCCATAGCCCACTTGGTGGGCAATTTCGTGGCAGGCCGTATAGGGTATTATAAAACTGGGCACTTTAGTATTAACCTGGGCCTCGCCCGTAAAAGGGTTATAATACCCCAAAAAGCCAAAATAGTTGTTTAGGGTGCCAAACAGCGAGTTTTTTATACAAGTATGCCGGTATTGCAAAAACGGGTTTTGCTTAGCTGCCGAATCGTACGCCAAGGCTGCAACGCCGTAAATGGTTTTAATGGGCGGGTAGGTAAACAGGCTGTCGCCCAATTGGCTACGCTGGCTGTTAACCCTTTCAACCAGCAAGGCCGTTACATGTTTTAAGTCTGCCGTGGTATACCGTGGTTGAGATAATTGCAGTTGGTAGCTTATGCCGCGCCTGCTATAGTTTAACCCCCACAAAGCGTAAAACAGAACATATAACGTTAATAAACTAAGCGTAAAGTTAGCAACGCCTTGCCAAAAGCCGGCCCAGCTGTTTTGGCGGCGTATTAGCAGCGTAACCAATTTAACCGCCTTAACCAACAGCCACAGTATTGCCGCTGCATATAAAACATCGCCCACGCTTATGGGCAGCCACGCGGTTAGCAAGCGTAACACCATGGCAATAGCGGGGTATATGTGTGCGGAATAGGCATTTTCCACCAAGGCGGGCGATAGTGAAACAAATTTTATTAGGGTTGCCAAAGCCGCTAATATGCCAAATTTTACCCAAAAAAGCCACCTGCTATTTTTCATATAATTAATTTGTACCTAAGGGGTTGTATTTATTGGTATGTGCAACAAATGTATGCGTTACCTTTACCAGCTTTAGCGTTTGTTAAAAGTAAAAGGTGCAGGCTGCAAACTACTAACTATAAACTATTTGGTAAAAACATGTTTATTAGTTACCTTTGCCAGCCCAAAAAAATCAGTCATGAGCCAGAGGAGAGCGTTTGAGATTGCGTTTGTAGGGCTTAAACCAGGCACTCATGCATTTGAATACAGTGTAGACAGCAAATTTTTTGCCAACTACGGGGAACAGGATTTTACCAACTGTACTGCTAAAATAAAGCTGGCGCTTGAAAAGCACAACAGTTTTATGATGCTGAAGTTTGATGTTGACGGCAAGCTGGATGTACATTGCGACAGGTGCGGCAACATGTTACCCATGCAGTTGTGGGATGAGTTTAAGGTGGTTGTGAAGATGGTTGACGACCCGGAGCTGATGAATACCCAAGAGGAAGACCCCGATGTGTATTACATAAGCAGAACGGAAAGCCATATTAGCGTTGCTGATTGGATATTTGAGTTTGTTAACCTAAGCCTGCCCATGCAGCGGATGTGCAGCGAAGATGAAATTGGCGGCCCCAAGTGCAACCAAGAAGTGCTAGACAAGTTGAGGCAGATGGAAGAAGAGGCTTTTAGAGACAACAACCAAGTATGGAAAGCATTGGATAAATTTAAAAATTTAGAATAGTTTTTTTGATTTTGATAAATTACAATTATGCCAAATCCCAAACGGAGGCACTCGCAACAACGGAGTGCAAAAAGAAGGACACACTATAAAGCTGAAGAAGTTACCTTAAGCAAAGACACCACAACCGGTGAATTGCATGTACGCCACCGCGCACACGTAAGCGAGGGAAAGTTGTTTTATAAAGGAAAGCTGGTTTCTGAAAAGGCACCGTTAAAGGCTTAACTTTTAACCACTTTTGCCTAAAAGCAGTGCCTTGGGTTGGTTTTTAGTGAACAAGTTTTGCGGATAATAGGTGTACTGTGAAAAATGCTTGATGTAATGCTCGCTATTTCGCTTTGATAACTGGAAACTGAAAGCAGGTACTAAAAACTAAATTCTTCGCAATGAATATTGCATTAGACATGATGGGGGGAGACTTTGCGCCGTTAGAAGCGGTAAAAGGCCTCGCTTTGTATTTGCAGCAAGCCGATAGTATTGGTGTTGCTGCAAATGTTTTGTGCATAGGTGACGAAGCTGTTGTAACACCTTTATTGCAACAGCATAACATATCTGCCGCAACGGTTATACATGCCCCCGAGGTAATAGGCTACCACGAGCACCCAACACGTGCGCTGAAGGAAAAGCCGCGAAGCTCAATATCTGTTGGCTTTCATTTGTTGGCAACCGGCAAAGCTGATGCTTTTATAAGTGCCGGTAACACTGGTGCAATGCTGGTGGGTACTATGTATACCATTAAGGCCATTGCGGGCATTAACAGGCCTACCATTGCAACCGTGGTGCCACAGCTAAACGGCGGTACCAGCCTTTTGTTAGATGTGGGGCTTAATGCCGACTGTAAACCTGAAAACCTTAACCAGTTTGCTGTGTTGGGCAGTTTGTATGCCAAGCACATACTCGGTATTGATAACCCAAGGGTGGCATTGCTAAATGTTGGCGAGGAAGAAGGCAAGGGCAACCTGCTTGCGCAGGCAACCTACCCGTTGCTTAAAGCCAATACCGACATACATTTCGTGGGCAATATTGAAGGCCGCGATTTGGTGTACGGCAAAGCCGATGTAACTGTTTGCGATGGGTTTACCGGCAATGTGGTGCTTAAAATGGCAGAGTCGTTCTACGATATTGCCCAAGCCCGCAATTTGGAGAAAGATGCCTACCTAAGCCGTTTCCACTACGAAAACTACGGCGGCACCCCGGTGCTTGGCGTGGCAAAGCCTGTTATCATTGGCCATGGCATAAGCAGTGCGGTAGCTTTTAAAAACATGGTATTGCTAGCCGAAAAAATGGTTGAGACCAATTTTTGCAACACGCTTAAAGACGCTTTTTTTGCTGGGTAGCACGGCCATCTATCCAAGTGTTTCCTCCCCTTATTCTTCTAAAAGTTGTCATGAGTCTTATTTGTATTTGAAAAAAGTGTTTACATTACACTTCTTTTTTATTTGGCATCTGGGTGTGCGTTATTCTAAAGCAGGGGCATACCTGCTTGCCGTATGGCTGGTGTAGAAAACTCATTCACGTTCCCCCAAAAAATTATCCAGATGTCTGTTTCCAAAGAAATTCGTAAGGTTACCACCAATACCCTTCAAAAGATGAAGGTTGCGGGCGAAAAAATCTCCATGCTAACGGCCTACGACTATTCCTTCGCCAAAATTTTTGACCAAGCCGGCATAGATGTTATATTAGTGGGCGACAGTGCCAGCAACGTGATGGCGGGGTACGAAACTACCTTGCCAATAACGCTGGAGCATATGATATACCATGCATCTTCTGTTATACGGGGTGTTAACCGCTGCCTGGTAGTGGTAGACCTGCCTTTTGGCTCGTACCAAAGCAATTCGGAAATAGCCTTGGCCTCTGCCATACGCATTATGAAGGAAACCGGCGCGCACGCCATAAAATTGGAAGGCGGCGAGGAAGAGATTGATTGCGTAAAACGAATTGTTTCTGCCGGCATACCGGTAATGGGGCACTTGGGCCTAACCCCCCAAAGCATTTATAAGTTTGGCACTTACAACGTTAGGGCAAAAGAGGAGGCCGAAGCCAACAAGCTTAAAAAAGATGCCAAGTTGCTGGAGGAAGCCGGTTGTTTTGGCATAGTGTTGGAAAAAATACCTGCGCTGTTAGCCAAGGAGGTAAGCGAAAGCCTAATTATACCTACCATCGGCATTGGCGCGGGCAACCACTGCAACGGCCAAGTATTGGTAATGCACGATATGCTGGGTATTAACACAGAGTTTAAGCCGAGGTTTTTACGGAAGTACCTTAACGCTTTCGAGCAAGTATCTGGCGCTGTGCAGCAGTACATTAGCGATGTTAAAACCGGCGATTTCCCCAATGAAGGCGAGTCGTACTAACCGGGCAAATGTTACCGGCAAATTGGCTTCCACCGAAATATAGTTTACCCTTGTCTAAAAAAAAATTCCACGGCATTTAAATAGGGTAGGTTACACTTGAAATAAATGAGTGGCTTGCATGGGAAAGCTTAAAAATAGAAATGAAAAGGTTCAAAACATCATAAGCGTGGCCGCTTGGCTATGCTTTTTGTGGCTGCCGTTTATGCTTTTTCCCTTTAAAAACGACGTGGTTGTTACCAAAAGCGATTGGTTTTACTTTTTACCCAACAACATGGGTATCGCCCTTAAAAGCGACCGATTTGTTTACTCCTATATTTTCGCCATTTTGTTGATTGTTAATTTTTATTATTTCAACAAGGGCTACCTTATTCCAAACATACTGGCCCGTAAAAAAACCATCTTGTATATTTCGGCCGTAACTGCCTGCTTTTTTTTATACCTCACTATATTGTACATCATCGTGCTGCATTCCCGGGAGCATAAGGATCTTCTAAATTCGGTAGAGTTTAAGAACTACCTCAAGAAAATGCTGGCGATGGACCCCCATTACGTTCAACCAGGGCCGCGTTATTTTTCAACAGGCCCCATTGCGCTTTTCCTATTGGTGTTTGTGGTGGGCCTTGGTTCAAATGTGGTAAACCAATGGTTTTCTGCGGAACAAAAAAAGGAGGAAATAAGCAGGCAGCAGTTACAAACGGAGCTGTCATTCCTGAAGTCGCAAGTGAACCCACATTTCCTGTTTAATTCGCTAAACAGCATTTATTCGCTGTCGCTGTCAAACAGCAAACAAACGTCCGATGCGGTAATGAAACTCTCACGCATTCTGCGGTATACGCTGGAAGAAGCCAACAGCAATATTGTAAGTCTGGCGCAGGAAATTGAGTTTATCCGCAATTATATTGAGATGCAGAAAATACGGCTTACCGATAATGTGGGCATAAAATTTGTAACCAAGGGCGACACTGGCTCGGTTTCTATTGCGCCCTTGTTACTGATACCGTTTATTGAGAATGCTTTTAAATATGGCATAAGTACCCACAACGAGTCCAACATACACGCAGAGATTAATGCTGAGGGCAAGGATATACAGTTTACGTGTGTAAACACCAACTTTCCCGGTATTGCGTTAAAAAACAAAGGTACCGGTATGGGTATAAGCAACACCAAAAGGCGGCTTGAATTGCTATACCCTGGTAAGCATGTGCTTGATATACAGGAAACGATGGAAACCTTTAGCGTTACGCTAACCCTAAAAGCCATGCAGCTTGCCCCGGTGCCGAATGATTAAATTATTACAGCCAGCCAATAAAATAAACGCCATGAAATGTGTAGCCATTGATGATGAGCCTTTAGCATTGCAGCTTGTTAAAAATTATATTGCGCAAACGCCCGAACTGGAGCTTAAAGCTGTGTTTACCGACACAACCAAAGCAAAGGCCTTTATTGAAGCGGAGGCAGTTGACCTGCTTTTTGTAGACATACAGATGCCCGATGAAACCGGCCTACAGTTTGTAAATAACCTTACCGCAAAACCAATGGTTATTTTTACCACGGCCTTTAGCCAGTATGCCGTGGAGGGGTTTAACCTAGATGCGATTGACTACCTCGTTAAGCCTTTTGAATACGAACGTTTTTACAAAGCGGTAAATAAAGCAAGAGAGCTTTTTGAGTACCGCCTTAACAAAGAGATAAACGAGGGCTACCTTTTTGTAAAATACAACTACCAGTGGAATAAGATTTTTTTTAAGGATATTGAGCTGATTGAGGCGCTTGACGACTATATAAAAATATACACAGGCTTAAAGCCTATGCTGATACACATGAGCATGAAAATGGTGTTGGATAAACTGCCAGCCTCAAAATTTATTCGGGTACACCGGTCTTACATTGTGCCGGTAGATAAAATCATCAGTTGGAACAAAAATGCTATTTCGGTGGCCGGCAAAAACATACCCGTTAGTTATACCTACCAAAAGCAGTTGCAGGACTTATTGCAAAAAGACCTCACGGGCAGCTAAATACTAGTGTTGTGTTACCGCTTGCAGCAACACCGCTGCGTGTCGTTTGCCAAGTCAATAAAATTGTCTATTTTCCCGGCTAACCCATTGCAACCGTATAACAGTGTACTATGCCCATTAATAAACACAGTTTTGGATGGCAGCCAGATTTTCCTGATTTTAGGGATTTTAGCATCCACAATTTTACCGATGACCATAAAACAGGCAAACAAAAAAGCTCCAAAAATGGCAAGCATGCCGAAAAGCTACTTTTTACCTTAGCCAAGGAGCTTACGGCAGTGGCCGAAAAGGTAGATTTACGGGAATTTTGTTCGCCGGTGGAACACCAAGGCGGCTTATGCTCCTGCACGGCACACGCGGCCACATCGTTGATGGAGTATTATGAAAAGCGCACGTTCGGATCGTTCCAAAAATATTCCCGCAGTTTTTTATACAAGGTAACGCGCAATTATATGCGTACCACCGGCGACAGTGGTGCCAACCCCCGCAACACCATGGCCGCCATGGTATTGTTTGGCGTGCCGCCCGAAAGCTACTGGGCATATGACGAGTCGCAGTTTGATAATGAACCACCGGCATTTTTATACTCGTTTGCCCAAAACTATAAAACGCTCAAATTTTTTAGGCACGATGGGGCAGGGGTGCCAAAGGATGTAGTGTTGTGCGATATTAAAAAAAGCCTGCTGAACGGCATACCCAGCATGTGCGGCTTTACCCTGTACAACAGTTACAACCAGTACGACGGCGATGCCGATAAGCAAGGCTGCATACCCTACCCAGCAGCATACGACAGCATACAAGGGGGCCATTGCCTGGCCGTGTTTGGCTTTGACGACAATAAGGAAATTTGTAACCGGGCCGACCCAGACAAGGTAACCAAGGGGGCTTTTTTAGTTAAAAATTCATGGGGCGAAACCTGGGGCGAAAAGGGCTACGGATGGCTGCCCTACCAATACCTGTTGGATAACTTGGCGATTGACTGGTGGTCGATTATAAAAAAGGAATGGGTAGATACCACGGCCTTTAACGATATACAGGTGGCCAACCCAACACAGCCGTAAACAATATACGGTAATATTAAAATTTTCAGCAAGCAAAAGCCCTCGGTTTAAGCAACCGTTAGGGCTTTATTATTTTTAATTGCAGTAAAAAAGAATAGACATAGCAGCCCGCGCAAAAGCCAAGAAACGACTCCAAAAAGGCGAAAGCCGAAAATATGATGCCCAACCCGAGCGCAACAACATTCAGCTGCACCAGTAAGGCTGCCACTATAAGCACGGAAAGTACATAACCCACCCGGGCGGCAAACCTTTTGGGTGCCTGGAATATGGGCTTATTGGCAATGTTTAGTTGTTTTATAACAATGTCGCTCAGTCTGGCTAATGGGCTATACTTACCGAAATTAAACCCACGGAGAAAAAAGTCAAGGGCCAGAAACACCGTAATAGGCAAGCCTGCATAAAACAATGAAACCGTTACCAATATAAACGCCCACAAAGCATTCAGGCGCACTTTGTTTTCATTTATCCTCGCCTCTTGCTGACCGGATATTCCATCTGCCATAATAAGATATTTTTGTCTACTGTTTTTATAGAGTTAACAAAAATACCAAATATTGTATGGAGCAGCCAAAAAAAATAAGCCACCAGTTGGTGTGGTGGCTTATTTTTTAAAGTGGTAAGGCAATAACCACGTTTGTTAACCGGCTTTCTAAGCCCTGTCGTGGTCGGCCCGCCAGTTCTTGATAGCCTGTTTTATTTCCTTATTGCTTAGGTTTTCCTTCACCGCGCGCTCTGCCAGGGCAAGCAATTCTTCATCGGGTGCAAAACGCAACGCGATGATTTGGCTTTTGGTTAAGCGGTTGTCGGGCAATTTGCCGGTAAGCACATAAAAACGTAGGCTTTCCTCCGCCCGTATGGCGCGGTCTTGCACGGCCAAAGGAAAGCTGCGTATCAGCCAAAAAATAAGGCAAAATGCCAGGGCCATTAAAAATAAAAGCACAGTTTGGTGGCTTATGCCCAACTGCACCAAGTTGATAATGGACAAAATAAGGATGGCCAACGTTACCAAGGATAAAATGTAATGGTACAGCGGCGCAAATTTGGGGTGGTTTTTAAAATTTTGTTCTTGCATGGAGGTATTTAGTTTGGTACTGCAAAGTAAGGGTTAGCGCGGTAAATAATAAGAATCATTTACTGGTTGTATGCAAGTTGGTTTGGCCACCATTTTCTGCTAATTGTCGATTTGGAAGTTTTGTGTTTTCACAAATAGTGAAATGAATATGTGTGGCTGGGCAATGATAAAAGCGAGGCTAAGTAGCAAGGCCTCACGAAGCGTATTTGAGCGGGTAGAGGTGATTATGTAAAAGCCCTATAAGTTTTTTGAAAACTTATAGGGCTATATTGATTGTTTATGACAAGCTTACGAACACTACTCGGTAAGCCAATCCTGTAAATCATTATAATCCGATAAATCTGCCTTCCATCAATTATGCGCTCTTTACTGCACCACCACTTCTTTTTCCCAACCGGTTTCTTTCAAAGCCGGGTCGTTTTCTTTTTTTAGAAAGTCGGCATTGGAGAGCGATTCGGCTTCCCAATGCAAGATGGCTTCATCCGGCACCACCTGCACCGGCACCTGCCAACTGGTGGAGGTTTCGTTATAGGCGGGGTTGGATTGCGCGTTGTAGCAGGATATAATTGACCACCGCGGATAGTCAGATAGATTGGCCTCGCTCCTGTGCAGCAGGTTGGGGTGGAAAAATAGTGCATCGCCGGCTTCTAACTCACAGTAAACAAGTTCCATGGTTTTTAGTGCATTGTTCACCATTACCATATCAGCCCCCACCTGCTCGCCTGCAAAGCCGTGGTTAAGCCGCCCCAGCTTGTGGGTGCCCTTAATTACCTGGAGGCAGCCGTTTTGCTTATTGGCAGGCGTAAGTGCCACCATTACGCTAATAAGCTGCCCAGGAAACATAAACTGGTTTTTATACCAATAGCCATAGTCTTGGTGCCATTCCCAAGCGCCGCCCACTTTTGGCTCTTTTTGCATAAGCTTTGAGTGGAAATGGCAAACCGGCGCGTCGCTATCCAGCAGTTGTGCCACCCGTGCAATCATTTTTTCGCTGCGGGTAAGGTAGCCAAACACATCGTTGCCCGGCGTAAACCACAACGACAGCTTGGTTTTTTTGCCGCTCTGGTCGTTCAGGTCCAATGCATTTTTACGCATCGCGCCATCTTCTAAAGCGGTGCCGTATAATTTGTGGATCTCCTCGGCGGAGCAGAAATTCTTTATTACAATATAGCCGTCTGTCTCGTAGGCCTTCAGTTGGCCGGCAGATAAGTTAACCCCTGGCATAGCATAAATTTTATGCAAAGTAATATGTAAGGCGTTGGCACACTACACGTATATAACCCAAAACCTGTACTTTTATACCATGTTAATAGGTGAAACGGATTGATTAATAGCATAAAACTTGTATAATGAAACCTGTGTTAGAACACTTGCCGTTGGATGCCAAAGAATCGTTCGTGGTAAAATATTTTGATTACCCCTATTACCCCACACCTTGGCATTTTCACCCAGAGTATGAGTTGGTACTGGTTACCGAAAGCACGGGTAAGCGGTTTATTGGCGACAGCATATGCCATTTTACACCCGGCGACCTTGTACTTATCGGCCCCAACCTGCCACACCTGTACCGTAACGATGCTGCCTATTATAGCGGTAAAACAGGGCTTAGGGCCTCATCCATCGTAATCCATTTTTCTGAAAACTCTTTTGGCGGCGGTTTTCTTTCCCTGCCAGAAACTGGGCAGTTGCAAAAGCTGTTTGCTCGCAGTGCCAAAGGGCTGGCCATAACGGGCGACACAAATGCCGTTGTAAGCCGAAAAATGCACAGCTTGCTCGGTATGCAAGGGTTGGCAAGGTGGCTGGGGTTGGTAGACATATTAGCTATGCTGGCAGCCTCAACCGAAACGGAGCCCATTTGCAGCCATGCCTTACAGGGGCGTAATGAAACCGACAGCGGCCGGTTGAATGCCGTGATTGAATTTGTGTTGAAGAATTTTATGCGCGAAATAATGATTGGTGAGGCGGCGGCCTTGGTACACATGGCACAAAACTCCTTCAGCAGGTATTTTACGCAGCGCACCCGCAAAAGTTTTACGGCCTTTGTAAACGAAGTGCGGCTAAGCCATGCCTGCACGCTGCTTGCGCAGGGTAGCTTACCGGTTACAGAAATATGTTTCAGTGTTGGGTTTAACAACCTTTCAAACTTTAACAGGCAGTTTAAGGCAAGGTACAACACCAGCCCCATTGCTTACCGAAAGTCTATTTTGGGTTAAGCAAGCCGTAAACGCTTTTGTTGTAAACATTTTACGACTATCCGCAATTTGGTTTAGCTGATTTTTTTGAAAAAAACCAAGGCTGTACGGTCAAGCCCACAAGACGGTTGTGGAGACACAACCGGAGGCGTTCGCACAGATTTGTGTCTCCACAAATCCAGTAAACGGGAATTTTTTTACGCTTAAACCAAATTGAGGATAGTCATTAAACATTTTATAAACCAGCTGTTTTTAACAAGTAATAATTTAACCAGCTGTTTAGCGCAGACCGTATAATTTGCCCACCATCTTAAAAATACACAAATTGTTGGCATGCAAAACGTACGATTATACATGCTTTTATTGGGCAGCACACCCAAGGGGCGGCATATAGAGCAACATGATATTTACTTTGATATTGCGCAAAACCTTAGGAAAATGGTACCGGGTATACTTACATATTGGCCGGAGGCCGAAGGCAAAATACATATTGATGCGTGGCGGGAAGTAACAGCAGTGGATGGTTTTACCATAACCGCCATAGAAAAAATGGGTGATGCCCCAATAAACACCCTGGATACAAACGGGCCAAAGCTATTTTTTATAAACCTTGGTGGTTACAAACAAAATGAGTTTGAGGAATACCATTATAAAATGCTAACGGTGGCCGGCAATAAAGGCGAGGCGATACAAAAAGCAAAGCAAACGGCCTTTTATAAACATACAGGCTTTAAAACCGCAGAATCGCATATTGATGATAAATATGGTGTGGATGTGGACGATATTTATGCGATAGAAGACATATTGCCAGAGGCTGTAAAGCAGCGTTATAATCTGGTGCTAACCCCCAACGCCGATGCGGCAACGGATGAGATGCATTTGGGGTATTTTATATTGAGCAAATTGTAAATGTATTAAATGCCACCGCCAAATAATGCCCTAAACATGCGTAAGATACATACAGACGGTGTTGAAAGAATAAAAGTTGCGTTTGTTCACAAATATGAAGATGGTTCATTTGAAACCGAAAACATGTGGTGCATTAAAACCACCGCCGACACTTATGAAATTGACAATATTCCTTTTATTGCTAAACGCGTTTCGTTAGGCGATATTATTACAGTAGCATTTGATGAAGATGAACAGCGTTTTTATTTTGATAGTTTTGTAAGTGTGTCAGGCAATAGTACTATAAGGGTTTATTTTGAAGATGAAAACCAAATTCGGTCTAATGGACAAAAGTAATGCTGTTTTTGAGGTGTTTTGTTCTAATGGACAAAAGTAATGCTGTTTTTTGGGGACGATTTTGAAGGGGTAAAATAATGGATATAATTTTGTTTAATCAAGTAAAACGGAAGCAGGCTC
>CAIRZB010000044.1 GCA_903882935.1 uncultured Parafilimonas sp.
CACCGCTCATTTATCAGTTTCATCGTTAATATGATTGCCGGGCTTGTGGCCTACAACTTCCTCCCTAAAAAACCGGCCATCAGCTATCAAAAAGACTATTCTATCCAATTACATGCATTTTGATTAATCGAACTCAGGTTTTTTAGCAATGTGCTGGAAGACCCAGGGGTTATTTCTAGCCAGGGAGACAAATCATCGGTTGTTACTGATGAACAGCTTGATTTTTTGGTAACCCAGCTAACAAGGGCTAAGGCTACCAACAATGCTGTAATTGTTGCATTGCACCACCCGCCTTTTACCGCTGGCAAGAGCCATAGCGCCAGCCCTGCCATGTTAAAAGACTTGGATGCATGCTGTAAAAAAGCAAACTTTTGGCCACATGCATTTATCTCGGGCCATGCCCACAACTACCAACGGTACACCCGCACTGTGGATGGCCACGACATACCTTATATAGTAGTTGGCAATGCAGGCCATGGTTTAACTGCCATACGAAACAGCAGCAATGCAGGTCCGCTGAGAACACCCGTAAAACTAAGCGATGAACTGATATTTGAGAACTATGACGATAAAAACTACGGCTATTTGCGTGTAGTGGTAGATAAGACCAACTTGGTAATTGAATACCACGATGCGGAAATAGACCAAAAATCATCGTCAGACGCGGTAACTGTTGATATAAAAAGCCATACGATGATATCAAACTAAGTAACTAGGGTACACTTTAAACAGCTATTTGTATCAATACATGGCAGGCTTCGCCCAAAAAAGCGGGGCCTGCTATCGTGTTAATTTAGCTGCACCACGGGCAGCCTATATAATTGCCCGTCGTACACAAATAGTTCCTCAATATCGTAGGTCCAGTATTTATACAAGGGGCTTTTACCCAAGTATTTGTCTGCCTCCTCCTTGCTCTCTGCATTAATGGTAATCCACACGGTTTGGCTCTCCATGCTTACCACATAGCTGTCAACAATGTTTTTGTTGATGAGGTAGTTAATGTATGTACGGTGTGGGGGAACAAGGTTCATAAACTGTTCATCCATCTCAAACCGTATTATGGCCTGGTACTTTTTCATACGCCTGTATTGTTTTTATAACACCAGGCAAGCATTCGTTATTGCAATGTCCAATCAACCTGTTTGTTGGCCCATTCGGCACGGTATGGGGTGGTTACGCGTATATAGTTATCCGAGTAGCCCTCCATCATGCCGTTTTTATTAAAAATTTCAAACAACACTTTGCGCGTTTGCCCAATATGTTGCTCAGTAAAGTACTGCAACTTTTTGTAACTAAGGTTACGCAAAATTTTATTTCGCTCATTCCTTATGTGTACCGGCACCACTGGCTTTATTTCCAACGCCTTGGTGTTGTCTCTTTCCGAATAAGTAAAAACGTGCAGGTAAGATACATCAAGTTGGTGCAGAAAATCAAAAGTTTCTGTAAAATCCCCTTCCGTCTCCGACGGAAAGCCCACAATCACATCAGCACCGATGGCGCAATGCGGCATCAGTTGCTTTATCAACCCCACCCTTTCCGCATATAGCTCCCGTTTGTACCTGCGGCGCATCAGGCCCAGTATTTTATTGCTGCCGCTTTGCAGCGGTATGTGGAAATGGGGCATAAACTTTTTGCTCTCTGCCACAAAGGCAATAATATCGTTGTTAAGCAGGTTGGGCTCAATGGACGATATTCTGTAACGCTCAATACCTTCTACTTTATCTAACTGCTGTATCAAATCAAAAAAATCCTGCTCGCTGCCATTAATCGCCCCGGGGCCTGCGTTGGTTCTAAAATCACCTAGGTTTACCCCGGTCAACACAATCTCTTTCACTCCTCCAGCAGCAATTTTCCGTGCATTGTCAACCACATTTTGCACACTGTCGCTGCGGCTTTTGCCCCGTGCCATGGGTATGGTGCAAAAGCTACAGTTGTAACTGCACCCGTCCTGCACTTTTAAAAAGGTGCGGGTGCGGTCATTTGCTGAAAAAGAGGCGTTAAACCCTGTTACTTCCTCAATATCGCAACTGGATATTTTTGCCGAATCGCCCTTGGCCAGTTCCCGTAAATGGGCGCCTATGTTAAACTTTTCGCCTGCCCCCAATACCAAGTCAACACCGGGTATTTCGGCAATTTCTTTTGGTTTTAATTGCGCATAGCAGCCTGTTATTACTACCAGGCTTTCGGGGCTGCGGCGTTGTATGCGGCGCACAAGCATACGGCATTCCTTATCCGCATTGTCGGTTACGCTGCAAGTGTTTATAACATACACGTCTGCCGTTTCCTCAAACTCCTTTTTCTCAAACCCGTCGTTCTCCAGCATGCGCGAGAGTGTGGAGGTTTCAGAAAAATTAAGCTTGCAGCCTAATGTGTGGAATGCAACGGAACGCTTTTTGTCCATAAGCGTGCAAAGATAAACCAAGTTTATGGTTTTTTGATGGGGGGGGTGGGTTACACTTGCCAGGACGCCAACCCGGCACCGGTTTTCGCTTTCTTTATTTTTTATGAAATGTTAGCCTGTGGCGAAGTGCCGTTTAATCACTGGCACACGCATAGCACACAGCCAAAATAGGGGCTGGCACAATTACGCCGAAATATGTGAATGGCAAAGCCTAACTTTATTACCCAACATTGAACAACATGCCTTTAAAAGCCTTACTGGTGGATGATGAGGACAATAACCTTGGCCTTTTGCAGTTTATGCTGCAACACGATTGCGATGGGGTGCACGTAGCTGGCATGGTTAAAAACGCCCAGCAGGCGCGCCAATGGCTACAGGCCAATACAGCCGATGTGGTTTTTTTAGATATTAACATGCCAGGCGAAAATGGCTTTGCCTTTTTGGCAAGCCTACCCGTACAAAACTTCGCCGTGGTTTTTGTTACCGCCTACAACGAATACGCCCTACAGGCCATTAAGGCAAGCGCAGTAGACTATATTTTAAAGCCTGTAAATATTACCGAGCTGCAAAAGGCGGTTGAAAAAATTAAACAATTAACTGCCAACCCTACTGTAGCCAACCAAAGCCAGCAGTTACTGCAACACCTGCTGCAAACCATAGGCGTAAAACAACCGCCAAAAAAAATTGCGCTGCCGCAACTGGGCAGCATTAATTTTATTGAGCTGGATGATGTGGTATCCCTACAGGCCGACAGCAACTATACCATTATACACACCAAAGACATGCAAAAATTGGTGGTGAGCAAAACGTTGAAAGATTTTGAAGAGCTGCTGGATGATAGCCAATTTGTGCGCATCCACAAATCATATATCGTACAACTTAGATACATAAAAGAGTACAGCACAGCCGATGGCAGTATTGTAAAAATGACCGACGGTAACCAATGGAGCATCAGCAGACGGCTGCTTGATTTTTTTCTGGACAAGATGAAAACAAACAGCCTGATGTTTGGCAAATAGCCATGCTGCGTTGCGTTATGATGCCAACACAATAATTAAAAAACTATGCGCTTTACGGTAACCGTTTTCATTATCTTTTTCACCGTGCTTACCTGCCATGCGCAGCAGGGGCACTATACCGATTTTACGGTAAATGATGGCCTGCCCAGTAATTATGTTTACCGTTGCATTGAGGACGACAAAGGCTTTTTATGGGTAGCAACAGATGCCGGGGTGGCCCGGTTTGATGGTAGGCATTTTCAAGTGTTTACCACAAAAGACGGCTTGCCCGATAACGAGGTACTGGAAATTGTAAAAGAAAACAATGGCCGCATTTGGGTAAGCTGCTTTAAAAAAAGCCCCGCTTGGTTTGATGAAGTTAAAAACCGCTTTATTAACGCTAATGAAGATACAAACCTAGCTAAAGCAAACAAGCAGGCCACCTACCGTTACCTGTACACGCTGCCCGGCGGGGGCGTTATGTACTATACGGGCGACGGCAGCTACATCTTCAGGCAAAATAAACTTGTAGCGCTTGAAGGGCCAAACAATGGCACCTTTCTCGTTAGCGAACAACCTGACGGCACGATGTTAACCTGGGCCAACTCGGATTTTAACCAAGCTAGCGGCTTGCACGTAACAAAACTTTACCAGCAAAAAAATGAGCGGGCGGTGGATAGCGTTACGCTTACAAACAGTAACGCTGACCGTTATTCTGTACCAGCGCTACACAACGGCGTGTTGTTCACCTACTGCGCCAATAAAAACCTTTGTTATGTGTACAGCCAGCTTGGCACGGCACCGCTGCGCTACGGTAAAGATTCAATCCGGATTACCGAAAGCTGTTTTTTTTATGGCTTTACAGGCAACTGGTTGGTGTTTTATGGCAACTCAGGTAAAATGTATGTGTACAACAGCGCAACCCTGCAGCCAATATTTGTAATGCAGGGCAACTATGCCCCCGATGGGCTTTTTAAAGATAGCAGGGGCAATATTTGGGTTAGCACTATTGATAAAGGGCTTGTGCTGTATAAAAACGAGCAGGTAAGCAGCTTGCCAATGCCCACCGGCTTTACCAATACCAGTTTTTTAAGCATTGCCCATAGCAGTAACGGCACGTTGCTGGCGGGCAATTTTAACGGGCAAGTACTTCAGCATAAAGGCAACAAAGCCGTTGTACATAATGTGGCCACAAAAGCAAAAGGCATTATACGCATACGTAAAATACTGCTGTCACAAAACAAGGTTTTTACCGTTTCCGAATGGGGCATTAACGTAAATTATTCGCGCTTGCTTACTTCTCCATCTACTAAACTGGTGTATGGTAAAACGGCCATCAACTATAACGACAGTATTATTATTGGCGGCAATGTTGGCCGCCTGTTTAAAATAAATACGGCTACCCTCCAAACAACCCAGCTGAATAGTGTAAACAAAAGGGTTACCTCGCTGGCAAAAGGGCCAGGCGGCACCGTATATTTCAGTTCGATAGATGGATTGTATAAATTCGATTACCCAACTAACAGCTACCAAAGCGTGGCCCCGAATAATACTGTGCTTGCCAACCGCATAACAGGCATTTGTACTACAACTGACGGGCTTATTTGGGCCGCTACTGCAGATAACGGCGTGGGCGTGGTAAACGCCGACACGCTATTATACCATGTAACGGAGCAAGTTGGCATTTCAAGCAACGCCGTGCGAAGCATAGTTGCAGGCGCCCCCGGGCAGGTTTGGCTGGGCACCGGCAAGGGCATAAGTGTTATTAAATACAAACTGGTAAATGGCAGCATTGCCTGCACTGTGCAAAATATCTCTGTGAACGATGGGTTAACCAGCAATGTGGTTAACGAAATGGCCTATAACAATGATACTGTGTTTGCCGCTACGGCATCGGGCATATCTGTGATTCCTGCCAGTATTTCCATCGCACCGTTTAACATACCTGTGCAAATAACCGGGGTTAGTATCAACCAGCGCGATACCGTAATTGCCAATACTTACAAACTGGGTTACGGCCAGCGTAACATACAGTTAAAAATGGCTGGCATTGAGCTGAACGGCCACTTTAAAAACTTGCAATACAGCCTTGATGACAACCAGCCTTGGACCACCCTTGACGACAACACCCTAACCTTGCAACTAAACAGTGGCAGCCATACCATACAGGTACGCGCCATGGATGTAAACGGATACATCAGCAACAAAACACTCACCGTGCGGTTTACCGTTGCAACACCCTATTGGCAGTCCGTTTGGTTTTGGGCCCTTATTGCAGCAGCTTTGCAGGGTATTATTTTTTACTTGGTAAGCAGGCAGCATAAAAAACGGCGGGAGGCTACACTGGCTAAAAAAATTGCGTTGGTACATACCGCTGCGTTGGAGCAGCAGGCTTTTACAGCTTTAATGAACCCGCATTTTATGTTTAATGCCCTTAACAGTATACAGCATTACATTAACCTGCAAGACAGGCAAAATGCCAACCGATACCTGAGCGACTTTGCATCGCTGATACGCAAAAGCTTTGAGGCATCGCAAAAATACTTTATCACACTTGAGGAGGAATTGGAGAACATAAAAATTTACATGCGACTGGAGCAGATGCGCTTTAATAGTAAGTTTGAGTACGAAGTGCAGATGGGCCTAAATGTTGATGCCGATGAATGGATGATACCCACCATGGTTGTACAGCCTTTTTTGGAAAATGCCCTGCTGCATGGCATAATGCCCTCCACCGTACATGGCCGTGTGGTGATAGCTTGTACGGTACAGCACAACAGCCTTTTGTTAACCATAACTGATAACGGCATAGGCATTGCCAACAGCCGCGCCCTAAACGCCAATAACAGCCATAAAAGCCTAGGCATGCAATTAATTGAAAAACGCATTGCTGCATTAAGCAGGGTTTGTGAGTCTTCCATTACAGTATCCATTAAGCCGGCCTTCGACAACGCAACAAACCCTGGTACCACCATTAGCATTTTTGTACCAGGTGGGCTTTACAAAGCTTGGGTACAGGCAAACGGATAGACAATAATTGCTTTTTTCTTACACAGTGTAATTATTAATCCTACAATAAAAGTAACAAACAAAGTTACCACACGCTCATTCATTCGTACCACTCACACCGCCATATACATGTGTTGCTCAAATTGCGTTTAAACAAATAACTATACAAGTACTTTAGTATCTGTAACAAAATTTGAATGTAAAACAATCCATTAGTACCAAAAAACCATGCAGGGGTAAATACGCAAGCATTGCTGCCATAAAAGCTTCTGTAAAAAAAGCATTTACACCCAATAGAACAAACATACAGCACCGCTTTTTTTGCGCACGCAATTACAAAAAGTATTACTGTTTGATTAACAAAATATACTAGTCACCAAATTAAATAACAACGTATGAAAAAACAATTTTACATGTTTATCGTTGCATTGCTTACAATGCACACCTATGCGCATTCGCAGTTTGTAAGGGAGTATGTGCCAACTCCCAATGCAAACCTTTCATTTGAGTGTATTGCAAAAGCCCAAAGCGGTAATTATTTTATTGCGGGTTTGCAAGATACATCAGTGTATGTGGCCGAAGTTAACAGCAGCGGCAATATTGTAAGGGAAAAACTCGTGGGCCTAGGCATTAACAACAGTAGTAATTTTTACAGGCTCAATGCCATGATTGTAGATGCTGACTTTAACATTGTTATTGTGGGGCTTACAAAACCAGCATCAAGCCCGTTAAAGGCCTTTTTAATGAAGCTAAGCCCAGCATTGAGTGTGTTGCTGCATGTTGTTTATACAAACAATAACACGGTGTACGAAATGGCCTTTACTGATGTAAAAGATTATAAAGCAAACAGTGCCAACGATGGCTACTATGTATGTGGTTACAGCAACGACCCAAGCAACCAGGATGCTGCGCTAATGAGGCTAGACCGCAACACCGGTGCGATTATTGCACAGTTTAATGGCCAGCCCTCGGCAACTGCCAGTACCAGGGACACCTATGCTTCGCTGTTGATTGACATACCCACTAACCCAGTAGTACAACCGGCAATTTTTGTAACCGGCGGTTTAAGCACGGGTGCCGCTTCTACCATCCGCCCGTGGCTTAACAAACACAACATAGGCACACTTGCTTTTGCGCAAGGCGAAAGGTATTTGATGGATGTGCAAACATCCCAAACAGGCAGCTTGTACAATGTTGGCATTGTAAAAGACGTGGCCAACAAAACCATTTTATATAGTTGGTATGGCAACCCAACAACCGCGCTGGGCAACCACACTGTAATGGGCTTAAGCAGCGTTAACGCGGGCACTTTGGCCCCCGTGTGGCAAAAACAGTATAAGTTTACCAACCCTATTGCCGTGCCAGCTTTTCCATACAGTACTTTAAGAAAAATTGAAACGGATGCCAACGGGTATATTGCACAGGGTGGCTGGAGTGACGGGGTTCAAGATGGCGGCGGTGAAATATTTTTTATCCGCACCGATAAAACCGGGGTGCCGCAATGGGCGAGGCAATACAAGGGCGTTTTTAACTACGAACCGTTTAACACAAGCTTTTTGGTTGATGGCCCCAACATTTTCGCAATAGGTTATAAAGTTGTGGCGGGCTTTACCAGGGGGGTGTTAATTAAAACGCCGTTGGCCACAGGAAGCATGGATACAACCTGCGCCAGGGTGCTTACAACAGTAACGGCAGACAGCACGTTTGCTAAAGCCGACCAAGTAGTGGCCGTTAACCTGGCAGTTACCCCTGCAACCAACTACTACCCCATCAACTGTATCGTTTCCACTGGCACTAAGCCTTGCGACACCTGTATTGCAAAAGCTTTGCCTTGTAGCCCAAATTTCACGCTTACAGGCGTTTTGGTGGGCAACAACACCACTTTTTCAGTTACAGCCTCAAACTACGTTACAGGTTGCAACTCGCAGTTTTTCGTTAGCCAAGTAAACGCAGTAAGCCCTTTTACCGACATACCCGGTACCAAACTTACCGCTGCGGCCTAGGGTGCAACGGCACCTACCGTTTTTCCGGGTTATAACGGCACAGGCACTGCGGGCACTAACCTAACAGGCATTTTTTCAGCGGGGTTAATATACCGGGTAAGGCATATAATGAGTGGGCTGAACAATTGCGGCGTTTTTGTGTCAGACACCTCATCGCAGCTCATATTACAGGCTGCGGGCTTAAAGCCTTTTGGCCCCAAAACGCTTATTGTTCTTGACGAAAGAAAGCCTGGTTTCAACCTGAAGCCCTACCTCAACATACCCGGTTGGAGAACACAGGATGCTACCAATAAACCCGCCGGCGCGTTTGCCTACCCTAACCCGGCACAGGGTTATGTGGCTTTTGATGCCACGGCCATACGGGTTGAAAATATTGTATTAAAAATTGTAAATGGCAACGGGCAAACCATGTATACCGTTAATTTGGGTGGTAAAAAACAAGCTTTGGTTGCTACCGGCAAATGGGCTGGTGGCTTATACCTGTACAGTTTTACCAACAACGGGCAGGCGGTTTCTGTGGGTAAATTTGTGGTATCGCATTAATCTGTGAAAAATAACCACCTACAGCCCCGGCCATTTGTGCCGGGGCTTTTTTGTTGGTGTTACCCTACACCCATCAAAATGTACCCCAAAAAAAAGCTGTTTTCACCTTGCGCCTACCTGCCACAATTACCTTTAACCATCGTTTATGCAGTCAAGAAAGGCCGGCCCCATGATGCGAGGATTTTTATTTCCCGCCAATTTTCAACCAAACTTCTCAATCATTTCTTAAAAACATATTATTCTTAGTATTCAATTTCCCTTTTTTCAATTATTAAGGTATGTTTGCGACTCTTTAAAAACCAGAAACTGATGAATTTTAAACGGACCAACAACATTACAGGCTGGATCATAGGTTTAATTGCCTGCACTGTTTACATAATGACCGCCGAGGCCGGCGGCAGCTTATGGGATTGCGGCGAATTTGTGAGCAGTTGCTTTAAAGTGCAAATACCCCACCCGCCGGGCGCACCGCTGTTTGTATTAATCGGCAGGATATTTATTGTGCTGTTTGGCGACAACCCCAATACCGCTGCCAAAGGGGTTAACGTAATGAGCGCACTGGCCAGCGGGTTTACCATACTGTTCCTGTTTTGGAGCATTACCCACTACGCCCGCAAAATTGTTTTAAAGGGCAACCTTAACGCAGAAGCCACTGGCAACCAGCTGGCCATTATTATGGGCGCGGGCATTGTAGGTGCCTTGGCCTACACTTTTACTGATTCGTTTTGGTACAGCGCCGTAGAAGGCGAGGTGTATGCGATGAGCTCATTTTTTACCGCCATCGTGTTCTGGGCTATCCTTAAATGGGAAAACAATGCCAACGAACCGGGGGGTGACCGCTGGATTGTATTTATATTCTTCCTCATCGGTCTCTCCATAGGCGTACACCTGTTGTGCTTGCTTTGCATACCGGCTATTGTACTGGCGTATTATTTTAAAAGAAGGGATACCATCAATTACCGCCAGCTAAAAAAATACTTTATCTGGGTGGTTATTATTGGCGGCGTTTTAGGTGCCATTTTTGCGCTGATAGGTGCCACGGCGGAAACCCATACATCAAGGCAAACAGACCTTGCACCCGACAACACCATGAGTGCCTTGATGATTTTTGGCGCGTTGGGTGCTATCGGCTTGTTGTACTTGGTAGAAGCCATTAACAAGGACAAAGACAAAAAAGAATATTACGGCGGTGCTTATATTTCATTTGTTATAGGCGCCATTATACTCGGCGTTGTGCAAGTGGGTGTTATCCAATACTCCATTAAAATGGCCGGCGATTTTGATATATTTTTCGTAAACAGCCTTAGCCTGCCTTTCTTCACAGGGTTTGCTGTTTTCTTTGTCGCTTTGGCTGCCGCACTTTGGCTGGCCAACCGTATAGCAGCCAAAAAGGGCTGGTTGTACTTACGCCTGGCCGTTTGGTGTGTAACATTTACCTTGATAGGCTACAGCAGCTATTTAACTACCATGGTACGCAGCAACGCAGACCCTGCCGTTGACATGTACAACGTGGATAACCCACAGAGTTTGGTGGGATACCTTGCACGCGACCAGTACGGAGACTTCCCGATATTGTATGGCCAAAAATTTGATGCCCAGCCAGTTGACTACAAGGAAGGCCCCGAAAAATTTCAAAAAGGCAAGGACAAATATGTGAGCATTGGCAGGGATGGCCATTATATATATACGCCTGAGGACAAAATGGTGTTCCCGCGTATGTGGGATATGAGCGAGGAGCAGGGCCATGCCACCTACTACGCGCAATTTTTAGGCGTAAACAAGCTGAAAGACGGCACTTGGGATATTGAGAAGTCGGACGACGGCCATTATTTGCGGCCTAGTTTTGCGGACAATATGTACTTTTTCTGGGGTTACCAAACCTACTTTATGTACCTGCGCTACTTTTTCTGGAACTTTAGCGGCAAGCAAAACGACGTACAGGGTATGTTTACCGGCAACGTGCGCGATGGTAACTGGATAACCGGCATACCCGTTATGGACAATGCCATTTACGGCGACCAAAGCAAAATGCCCGACAGCATTAAAAACAATAAGGCGCACAACAGCCTGTTTATGCTGCCGTTTATTTTGGGCATGATTGGCATGTTCTACCAGTTTAAAAAACGGTCTGATGACGGTATCGTAACCTTCCTGTTATTTTTTATGACTGGCCTGGCCATCGTAATTTACCTTAACCAAGCAGGGTACCAGCCGCGTGAACGTGACTATGCCTATGTGGGTTCGTTTTATGCATTTGCCATTTGGATAGGCTTGGCGGTACCTTATTTGGCGGAACTGGCCAGTAAATGGGACGAAAAAATGGTATCATATATAGCATTTAGCGGCGCAGCCATTGCATCTTTAATTGCCGTGGGCACTTTTTCAGGTACGCATTACCTACAGGGCTCCCTTATTTTGGGTATCGGGGTCGCTGCGCTGTTTGCCGCCGTGGCTTTTGGATTGCCTTACATATTAAAATACCTCGGCAACCCCAAAACAATAACCTACGCAACCATATTGGTGGCATTGTGCGTGCCTATTTGGATGGGTGCCCAGGAATGGGACGACCACGACCGCAGCCGCAAGCAATTGGCACGCGACCTTGCAAAAGACTACTTGGAAAGCTGCGCGCCCAACGCCATACTGTTTACCTTTGGCGACAACGACACATACCCACTTTGGTATGCCCAGGAAGTAGAGGGCATACGCCCCGATATTCGCGTAATTAACACCAGCCTGTTGGGTATTGACTGGTATATTAACCAGTTACGCTACAAGGTTAACAAGAGTGATGCTATTGATGTTATTTGGACCGCAGACCAAATTGAAGGCAACACCCGCAATTATATACGCTACAAGGCAAACCCAGCCTACCCTGAAAACAGGCACTATAACCTTGATAGCATCATGCGCTACTACGTAGGCAGCGACGACCAAGCTAAACAAGAAGATGAGGGTGGCGGATCTTACATCAGCACCTTTCCTGTGAAGAAGTTTTCTGTACCGGTTGACGCTGCTTTGGTAAAAAGCAATGGCACAGCAAATGCCGACGACAGTGTACTGGCATCATTAAACTTTGAGGTGAACAAGAACCTTTTGCAAAAAAATGACTTGGCGATACTAAACGTCATCGCGGCCAATAAATGGAAACGCCCTATTTATTTTACCATGGATTATGGCGAGCTAGGTTTTGGCAGCTTTATCAGAAGAGATGGCCTAAGCTACAGGCTGGTACCCGTGGTGCCCAAAGGCCGCGTGAACACTGACTATATGTTGAATGTATTCAACACCAAGTTTAGCTTTGGCAATGCTGATTTACCGGGTGTTTACTATGACGAGGAAAACCGCAGGCACCTGAATATTATACGCTTGGCAGATGCAGAACTGGCTTTTGATCTTGCCAGCAAAAACAGGAAGGATGATGCCAAAAAAGTATTGGAACGTTCAGATAAAATGCTGTTGGAAAGCAACTTCCCATATGGCTTGGTTTCAAAGGGCAACGACCATAACCAACACTCCCTAAGGTTTTTGCAGGCCTGTTACTTTGCCGGCGATGACAGCCTTGCGGCAAAGGTGTACAATGGCATTAAAAAAGACCTTGACCAGCAAACAAGCTACTATGCCAGCCTTGGTGGTATGGCCCCCGGTACGTTTACCACGCTGTTTAACCGGTACTATGATATGGCCAGCAATGCACAAACCCAGCAACAGTACGAGGCTGCCGAAGAACTGCTGAGCAACAACTTTGACAGAAAGCAACAAATGTTGAAACAGGAAATAATGCAAAACTTCCAGCTGATACAGGAGTTAAACAGCCTGCACCAAACCTACGGCAAGCTTTCGCAACCCGTAGTTAACGAAGCCCCCGCCGTGATAAAAACGTTTGACACGCCGGCGCCTACTAAACCGGCCAAGAAGAAATAGCAATCATACACTGGTTTAACAATACAAAACCTGCAAAGCACAATGCTTTGCAGGTTTTTTTATGGGCGGCGTTTTTATGCTGCGCATCCTTTCAACAAAAAGCCGTTTTGCGAAATTTACATCGCAAAACGGCTTTTTAATATTAGGCACGGCCACTTTATGTTGGCTCGTTATTTATCTGCCCCGTAATTTTTCAAACCAAAAATTCCCAACTTTTGCATTTTACCCTTTGGTACCCGCAACCCGCATGTGCTTGTAAGCATTAATCAACCCATTGGTTGAGGAGTCGTGAGAAGTTACAGTCGCATCATCATTCAATTCAGGCAAAATTTTACCGGCCAGTTGCTTACCAAGTTCAACCCCCCATTGGTCAAAACTGAATATGTTCCAAATAATGCCCTGTACAAATATTTTATGCTCGTAAAAGGCAATAAGGCTGCCCAAAGTGTAGGGTGTTATTTGCTTAACCAAAAATGAGTTGGTTGGCCTGTCGCCTTTAAACACCTTAAACGGTAGTAATTTTTTTATCTCTTCAGGCGTTTTACCAGCCTCGGCCAGTTCAGCCCGCACTTCTTTTTCAGTTTTTCCGTTCATCAAGGCCTCTGTTTGGGCAAAATAATTGCTCAGCAGTTTTACATGGTGGTCGCCGATGGGGTTGTGGCTTATGGCCGGTGCAATAAAATCGCAGGGTATAAGCACAGTGCCTTGGTGTATTAACTGGTAAAAAGCATGCTGGCCGTTGGTACCGGGCTCGCCCCAAATAACAGGCCCGGTGCTATAATTTATTTCACTGCCTTGGCGGTCAACATGTTTGCCGTTGCTTTCCATATTACCCTGCTGAAAATAAGCGGCAAAACGGTGCATATACTGGTCGTACGGCAAAATAGCCTCAGTTTGTGCGCCAAAAAAATTGGTGTACCAAAGCCCGGTGAGGGCCATTATAACGGGTATGTTTTTGTCGGCTGGCTCGGTTTTAAAATCCTCATCCACCGCATAAGCACCCTTTAACAATTGTTCAAAACTATCGTAGCCTATCGTAAGCGCGATAGACAGACCGATGGCACTCCATAAGGAGTAGCGGCCGCCCACCCAATCCCAAAAAACAAACATGTTTTGTGGGTTTATGCCAAATTTCTCCACCGCTTTTTCATTAGTACTTAGGGCCACAAAATGCCCCGCAATATGCCGTTCGTCCTGGGCGGATTGTAAAAACCATTCCCGTGCAGTATGTGCGTTGGTCATGGTTTCCTGGGTGGTAAAAGTTTTTGAGGCTACAAGAAAAATCGTCTCGTCAGGCGTTACCTTTTTAAGTGTCTCACTTATGTCTGTACCATCCACATTGCTTACAAAATACACTTGTATGCCCTCTACCCAATAAGGCTTCAGTGCCTCGGTAACCATTTTAGGGCCAAGGTCGCTGCCGCCGATACCGATGTTTACGATGTATTTTATTTTCTTGCCGGTATAGCCTTTCCAAACGCCACTATGCACGCTTTCGCAAAAATTTTTCATCTGCGCTTGCACCTTAATTACATCGGGCATCACGTCTACGCCAGCACTATAAACGGGGTTGCCGGAAAAATTACGCAAGGCAGTATGCAACACCGCCCGGCCCTCCGTTTCATTAATCAAATCACCCCTAAACATACTTTCAATGGCCTCCGGTACGCGGCAGTCTGCTGCAAGCTGCAACAACAGCTGCATGGTTTTGGCCGTGATGATGTTTTTGGAATAATCAAACAATATATCGCCAAAATTGAGGGAAAATTTATTGAAGCGTTCTGCATCATTATCAAAAAGGGTTTTTATGTGGCAGCGGTTCATCTCCTCGTCAAAATGCCTTCTAAGTAACAACCAAGCCTGGGTGGTAGTTGGATTAATTTTTGGTAACATGCACTAAATTTGAATAATTAATAAGTTAGCTTAACAAAGCGACGCGGCAAAAGTAACTTAAAAATATTTACAAAAGGGGTAGGCCGCGGGTTGCGCCAAAAGTTTACCATGTAATATTAAAGCAATTTTGTAGTTGCATAAACCCTACAAACTTATTGTTCGCTATGCCATTTTCGGGGCCTAACAGCCCTAATGGCTTGCCATTACATTGCACCAAGCCCTTAACCGCTAACAAAAGGTGCCCCATTTACTACCCAAAGTATGGTAACGCAAAAAAGGCAATAATACTGATAACAGCCCTGTGCTGCCGTGCAGGGTACTTTGCCCAAAGGCTGATTTATTCACTCCGTAGGCTTTCTGCGGGGTTAACCAAAGCTGTTTTTACGGCCTGCAAGCTTACGGTTGCCAAGGCGATAAATAGGGTGGTAAACCCTGTTGCCAAAAATACCCACCAAGGTATGGCTATGCGGTAGGCAAATGCATCAAGCCATTTATGCATACCAAACCAAGCTATGGGGGTGGCGATAATTATGGCTGTGGCTACCAACCATAAAAACTCCCGAGACAATAACCTGAAAAGTGACTGTGGGCTTGCACCCAACACTTTACGTATACCCATCTCCTTAGTACGGCGTTTGGCGGTGAATACAGACAGCCCTATTAAACCTAAACAGGCTATCAAAATAACCAATACCGAAATGCTCAGGGCTACTTGGCCGGCCCTTTGCTCGTCGGTGTACAACGAATCATAGGCCTCGGTTAAAACAGTATATTCAAACGGGTTGCCACGGTAAAGCCGCTGGTATATAGCGCGTACGGCAGCCATTTTTTGCGGCAGGTTGCCGCTGTTAAGTTTAACAGTATAGCATGCATTGTTATGCTGGGGTATGTAAACAATGGGTTCAATCTTTTCTTTTAGCGAGCTGTGGTGGTAATCTTTTACAACGCCTGCTATGCGGTAAGCTTTGCCCCAGTTTATTTGCTTGCCTACAGCGTTAGCTGGCAGGTACCCCAATTGCCGTGCAGCGGTTTCATTTACAATAAGCCTATCACCTTTAAGGCTTTGGTCTGCATCCGCGCTGGTAAAATTATTGCCCGTTAAAAAGGAAATTTTATACGTGCCAAAATAGTTTTCATCCACCTCCGAAAAGTAATACCCCTTATCCTCATCGCCCTTTTGCATGTTTGTGCCGGTAATTCCGTTTGCATTAAAATTATGGCCGCTACCAATACCTGGTACGCTGCCTGTTGCACTAAATTTTTCCACAAAGGGCAGTCTTTCCATTTCGTTTTTAAATACAACCTTATTGGTTTTAAAAGCCGAATCTTTTACGTTGGGCCCGCTTATTACAACAAGGCTGTTAATGTTCATACCCAAGTCGTGGTGGCGCATAAAATCAATTTGCCTGTATGCAATAATCGTAGCAGCTATAAATACACTGGAAATAACAAACTGAAATACCACCAAACCTTTGCGCAACAGCACATTGCCAAAATTGCCAGCATCGTTAAACCGCATCATGGCAATGGGCTTAAACCGGGCAAGCATTGTACCCACATAAGCACCGCATAGCAATACACCGCCCAACACTATGGCCGCGCTGTACAACCAAGTTGACGCATTGTTTATGTAATGCAAGGCCAGCGGCCGGCCTATTAGGTAATTAAACAACCCTTGTAAAATACCAGAAAACCCCATGGCCAAAAACAGGCCAAACACATTAAGTAACGCAGCCTCGGTTATGTACCGGATAACAATTTGTTTTTTATCGCTGCCCACAATTTTGTGGATGCCAATTTGCTTGGCTTGGCTGATGGCGTAAGCCGTTGAAAAATTGATGTAGTTAATCCATGCTATGCACAATACCAGTATGCCAAGGGCCAAAATAAAGTATGTCATCGGCATGCTGCCATACACTGGGCTGTCATCGCTAAGGCTGCCACCCAAATGAATTTCATTTGCCGGCTGTAATTGGATACTCCCGATTTCTGCTTTGTAATAGGGATCGTTTTTCCGCAAAAGCGCACTTGCCTGTTCAGCAATCCCTCGCGGGTTTGCATTACCGTTAAGCAATACAAAACTTGTATAGGAGTCATTGCCCCAGTTGTTCAGCTTTGCCCAGTCAGCACCATTGGTATAGCCGGGGTTATTTAATATTTGTATAGAGAGCAGGCTGCCAAACTGTATGTCGCTTTGGTCGGGTATATCGGCAATAACCCCGCACACCACAACAGGCACTGCACCAAATTGGTTATGCAACTGTAGCGTTTTGCCTACCGCACCGGAACCGTCTGCACCAAAAAACTTTTTCGCAACGTGCTGCGTAAGTACAATAGTATTGGTTCTGTCGAGTTGGTTGCTTCCGGCTACAAAAGGGAAACTGAAGGCTTGGAGAAACGCCGCATCAACAAACACGCAGCCATCCTCCCTAAAAGCCGTTATTGGAACCTCTTTTTGGGCTGGTTGGTAAGACAGGATAGTACCATAGCTAAAATTATCTGCAAAACGCACGGCTTGCCTTACACCCGGTATATTGGCCTGCATCATTGGCGCAACGGTTGGGAAGGTAAACCGCGACTTGCCACTTTGCGCCGCAATGTTTACCCTGTAAAGGTTAGGCAGGTTGCGGTGAAAACGATTAAAGCCCATTTCAAAGCTGTAATACTCCAGCGCCAATAAAAAAACACACAAACCGATGGCCAGGCCAGAAATATTTAAAGCGGAGAACATTTTTTTTCTCGCAATGCTCCTGAGCGATGATTTGAGATAGAAAAAAAACATACGGTTGGTTTTGTTTCGCAAAAAGGTAACAACACAACTTTCCAAAGGTTGTGCCAAGTGCTGAAACCCTTTACTATCATAGGTTTGGTTTTTTAGCCACCAACCCATGTTGTCCGTTTTCGTACAGTGTGTGTACGAATATAAAAATACACCATTTAATACAATATCATTTTGTTTAACATTCGTGCATAAAATTTTTTGATAACTAAACAGTAATACATATTTTTATTAACAAACAGTTACACATTAAACCAGCTTTGCCACGGAAAATTTTTGCCGCAAACCAGGGTTTTTAGAGGAAATATCCCCATTTGCGTTTTTGTATAAAGCAGAATAAAAAAGAAGCATATATGGCCTTGAAAATAATAGTTACCAGTGTTATGGTAAGCGACCAAGACAAAGCCTTAGCATTTTATACCGAAGTATTGGGCTTTATTAAAAAAACTGACATACCCATGGGAGGGCAATACAGGTGGTTGACTGTTGTTAGCCCCGAAGCGCCAGATGGTGTTGAGTTGCTGCTGGAGCCTATGGCGTTCCCGCCCGCACAGGTGTACCAAAAAGCTTTATTTGATGCGGGCATACCCTGTACCATATTTGGCGTAACCGATATACAGGCAGAATACGATAGGCTGCTGGCATCGGGCGTAGTATTTAAAACCAAACCAACCGCCATGGGGCCGGTAACCATTGCCGTATTAGAAGACACCTGCGGCAACTTTGTACAGATGGTACAGCGGAATTAAAGCGGGGTGCAGCGCCCTGTTTTTTGGCCACCCTGCCACACAAAACCAGCCAACAGGCCAAATTATTTTGTACCTATACAGGTTTAATAAGGGGCTGCCAGTCGTTAAGGCCAAGCATTTAAACCTTTAAATAACTACGCCTTGTTTTTGGCTTGTAATGCTTCGCTAAGCCGCTGGTTTTCAGCCTTCAGCTGCTCCATATAGGCCCGCTGTGGCGCAAACGCGGCTTCAATTTCGGCGGCAGTGTACCGTGGGGTAATATGTTGCTGGCAGTTCCAGTCAAAAGCCTCAACGGTAAGCTTCAAATAGCGTTCCTCCTTTGCAGTATACCCTTGCAGTGCCAATAAGGCAGCAAGCGAAACATCGTCAGAAAGCCCAAAAACCTCAGCCTTGGCGTAGATTTTTAGCCTTGCACGGTGTGGGTAATCCATGAATATTAATGCCACTTTGTTATTGGTGGCTATATTACCCGTTGAGATGTATTGCTTATTACCCCTAAAATCAGCAAAGGCCAACGTGAATGGGTCTATAACTTTCACAAAGCCTTTTGGCCCTCCTCTATGTTGTATATAAGGAAAGCCATTTTCGCCTATGCTGGCCATGTAAAAGCTATCCCGTTCGCCAATAAAGCCCTCCTCCGCTTCCGTCAGGCCATCATAAGTGGTTTGCTTTTCCATTCTAGCATAAGTGCTACGGCTGCCATATTCTTCTTGCAATTTTTTGGCCGCGTCGCCAAAAGCTAATTCAGCATAATTGTGTGCCATAATATTATGTTTTAAAGGTTTTTACAAAATTTGCGTTGTTCATATTGTTCACCCGAAAACTGTTATTAGCTGCAAGTAAAACGCCGGTGTAATTTACAACCGGCGTTTTACTTGCATATCAATCTTTATCAGGCGGCACCTTACCAAGGCTGTTGCTTGGCTTTACGCCATTGGTGGTGTTTCCAGCCTGTTGCAACACCACATCCCAAAGGGTATCGCCACATTCATCGTATAAAGTTGGCACGTCAAGTGAAATTTCGGAGGCATAGCCCATTATTTAATTTTTCATACTAATTTTTTATTTGCTTTTTGCGTTAAAATATTTTGCTGTTAGCAGGGCTATGGGCAAGCCAACCAAGGCCATGTGCCAAACGGCTTCAATAAATGAAACAATATCCTTTGGTGATTTAGGTATGTTTGAGTTTGGCAGCACCAGCAGGTTCATAAAAAGCCAAATAAACAGCCCGTAAAGTAAGCCCGTTACCCAAATCTTTTTGTGTAAAAGCTTTATTTTAGGGTATACCACAAAAAAAGCTGCCGCAAAAGCAAGCGCTATGGCAAAATGCAATAACAGGCCCATAGCGGCCATTAACAGCCCGCCTGTAAAGGCATTGTTGCCAAAAACACCACTGGCTATATACTGTAAAACCTGTATCGGATTAAGCCCCTTAAAAATAAAGTATACAATTACGCCTGCGGTTGCATCTAACAAGCCTGCTATTATACCGCTGGCTAAAATATTACGCGCTGCGCCGTTTTGTTTGTTAATTACTGCCGTTTGATTGGACGTTGACATTTGGTAAGTTTAAAAAGAGTGATTAAATACAGACAGGTCTGTTTTTATATTTAAAAAAAATTATTTTATGCCCTTTTCGCGAAGGAATGACTCAATAAGCAACGCAGCCTCTGCATGCTTTTCTTCCAGCACAAAATGGCCGCCCTTAAGTAAGCTAATCTGGGCATCTTTTATGTCGCGCTTGTACGCCTCTGCCCCAGGGTAAGTAAAAAGATGGTCGTTTTTGCCTGAGATTACCAACATGTTGGGCTGGTACTGCTTAAAATATGCCTGCCATATGCCATACAATGGCAGATTGGTGCCATAATTGCGTATAAGGGCGAGTTGAATTTCTTGGTTACCCGGCCTGTCTAGGTAATATTGGTCGGTAATGTAACTGTCGGGGCTTATTCTTGTGGGGTCTTCGGCACCGTTAGTATATTGCCATTTCGTACCGGCTATCGATAAAAAACCTTTCACAGGCTCAACCGTGGTGTCGTTGGGGTTTTGTATATAGGCCACTAATGGCTTTAGCGCATCCCCAAGCCCTTCGTTGTAAGCGTTTGCATTTTGCACAATCAATGCTTGCACCAAAGTTGGCCGCCTGGTGGCAATTCTAAAACCGACTGGCCCGCCATAATCCTGAAGGTAAAGGCATAGCTTGGTGAGGTGCAGCGAATCAATAAAATGACTAATCGTGGTTGCCAAATTGTCGAAAGTGTACGCATAATCGGTAATGGATGGCGCGCTGCTCTGCCCAAAGCCAGGGTAATCGGGGGCCACTAAATGGTAATCACCAGCTAGGTCGCTTATTAAATCCCTGTACATATGCGACGACGAGGGAAAACCATGCAATAACAGGATTGTAGGCTTGTTTTTATCGCCGGCCTCCCGGTAAAAAATATTTAGTCCGTCTATTTTAATGCTGTTATAGTGCACAGCATTTTTATTGGTGCTTACTACGTTAGTAGCGGCTTTGTTCGAGTAACCCTTTTGTGGACCAGCAAAAGCCATTGAGGCAATTAGTAATGCAAAGGCTGCAGTTGCGATTGTTTTTTTCATTGTTTTTGTTTTGTTTGTTTTATAAAATTATACAGACAAGTCTGTTTTTTGAATTGTTTAAATTCTCTTTCCTACTATTAAGCCGGCCAAACCATTTGCCTCGTATTACACCAGTTTCGCGGCTATATTGCGCGCAGTTTCCACGGGCCAATCCTCTCCGTACACTTTGCTGGCAATCAACGCTGCATCAAACAAAACATACATCTCGTCGGCGAGGTTCTCTTTGCCATCGGGCGTTAAAATATCTGCAAACAAAAGCCTGATCTGGTTTTTTTGCAGTTTTATCATGCCCTTCACTTTCTCATTTTCCTTGGGTATTTCTGAAGCCACATTTAAGAAATGGCAGCCGTGGTAACTGGTTTGCTTTGCAAACGCTATCAAAAAATCAAATAGGCCCAAAACTTTTTCCTTTACCGTGCTATAAGTGTTAACGAGTGACCGTAATGTTTCGTTGGTGCTTTGGGCAGTTAACCGCAGGTACTCCTCCAACAGGTCCTCCTTTGACGGAAAATGTTGGTACAGGCTTGCCTTAGCCACTTCAGCCTCAGCAATTACCTGGTTTATACCCGTTGCATTATACCCCTGTGTATAAAACAACCGGCAGGCCGTTTCTACTATCCTTTCCCTCGCTCCCACTTTATTTTTCCCTTTCATAAAACAAAGATAGCAATAATTTTACAAAACAGACAAGTCTGTATATTTTTTTTAAAAAATTTTCTTCCCTCCCTGTTTTTTCGCCTGAAACATATTGCGAACAAGTATTTCGCCGCAGACTTTTTACAGAAATTAATGCCTAGTTACAAATAATATCCCTGTTTTCCGTAAGTTTATCACCAGGTTTGTGGATGTTTTGTTATACATCCAACGCATACCCCATTTTTAATTTTTTACCAATACCAACCGCACATGAGAAAAGCAATTACCAGCCTCCTATGCTTGGCGTGCTTTGTAACAACGCAGCCTTTGCAAGCACAAAAAAAATGGGACAGCACCGCCATCGCAGCACTAAAGGCACAGGCACTTACGCTTGTTTCCGCCAAGGAAAAAAACATCCAGGAAATGGTTGACATGATTTTTAGTTTCGGCGAACTGGGTTTCCAAGAGTTTGAGACTTCAAAGTACATTACCGGTATTTTGGAAAAAAACGGCTTTGCCATTGACCGCGGCATTGCCGGCATACCCACCGCGTGGATGGCCAAGTGGGGCAGCGGCAGCCCAGTAATAGCACTCGGAAGCGACCTTGACTGCATTCCAAAAGCCTCCCAAAAACCCGGCGTGGCGTATAAAGACCCGATTGTGGAAGGTGCGCCTGGCCATGGCGAGGGCCACAACTCAGGCCAGGCAGTGGTTATTTATGCGGCACTTGCCATGAAGGAAATAATGCAGAAAAACAATATCGGCGGCACCATTATTATTTGGCCGGGCATAGCAGAAGAATTATTGGGCAGCAAGGCCTGGTTTGTGCGCGACGGGTATTTTAAAAATGTGGATGCCTGCATTTTTGCCCATGTGAACAGCGCGTTTGAATGCAACTATGGCGATGACGGGGCCAACGGGCTAGTATCAGTTAAGTTTTCGTTTGACGGCGATGCAGCCCATGCCGCGGGTGCGCCTTGGCGTGGCAAAAGTGCGCTTGATGCGGTAGAGCTGATGGATGTTGGCTGGAACTTTAAAAGAGAACACCTTAAACCCACCCAGCGCAGCCACTACGTAATAACCGATGGCGGCGACCAGCCCAATGTGGTGCCGTCCAAAGCCGGTGTATGGTATTATTTTAGGGAGCGTGCCTACGATGATATAAAAAGCATGTACGACGCAGGCATAAAAATTGCGCAAGGCGCGGCACTGATGACCGATACTAAAATGAGCTATAAAATTTTGGGTACCGCCTGGCCAGGCCATTTTAACAAAGCCATTGCAGAAGCCATGTATAAAAATATAAAGCAGGTCGGGATGCCCGTTTGGACAGATGCCGACAACCAGCTGGCCGTGGCGGTGCAAAAGCTGCTGGATGCCCCCGCCAAAGATGATGACGGCAAGGCTATTAAAGGGCTTAAAACAACCATTGACACCATAAAAGGCTCGGTACCGTTTTCATGGGGTGGCGGGTCAGATGATATTGCTGACATTTCATGGAATGTGCCTACGGTGGTGCTGGGCTACCCAGCCAACATACCGGGCACCAAAGGCCACCACTGGGGCGATGCCATTGCCATGGCTACACCCATTGCGCACAAAGGCAGCCTGGCCGGTGCCAAGGCCGCAGCCCTAACGCTGGTTGATTTGTTTGTGCGCCCAACATTGCTTGCCGAGGCAAAAGACTATTTTACCAATGTGCAAACGAAAGATATAAAGTACAAACCCTTTATTACCAAAGACGACCCGCCGCCAACCTACCTTAACAAAGAGAAAATGGACCTTTACAGGGAGCAAATGAAGAAATTTTATTACGACCCCACCAAATACAAAACCTATTTGGAACAGTTGGGCATTACTTACCCAACGCTGGAAAAAAAATAGATTATAAAAATATTGGTTTGAAAGAAATTTAAAGGCACGGGCGGCGGTAGCTGCCTGTGCCTTTAAATTTGTACTTGCGATATTGCTTTGTCGTTAGTATACCCCCGACTGTGGCGCCCCCCCTTCCCTAAAATGAGCTAACTGCATAACCGTAAATTAAAAGCCTTTCTCTATCTGGTTATGCCAATTTAAGGAGACGATCTTTTTCCTCTTCAACAAAACAAAACAGAGGCAACCCTTTAAACCCACCAAATGAATTGCGAAATTTAATTACTGCCCATACAAGATGTTGATAGTTGCTCTACTTTCGTGTTACCATAGGTTTTTGCAATCTGGCCTGCATTTCCGGGCATTCAAAGCTTTGCAAAACTTTAAAATAGCAGCAGAATGAAAATAGCGGTAAAAATTTTATGGCGCGTGTTTTTTGCGGGCCTTGGCATTTTTATATTGGTGATTCTTTTGGCTGACTGGGGCTTACTCGGCAAGATGCCCTCCATTGAGGAACTCCAGAACCCCAGCGCATCGCTCGCCAGCCAAGTGTATGCGGATGATGGCACCATTATGGGTAAATATTACCTGCAAGACAGGCTGAACGTTAACTACCGCGACATAAGCCCCTACATAGTAAAGGCATTGGTTAGTACAGAGGATGAACGTTTTTATGAACACAACGGCATAGACAGCCGTAGGTTAGCCACATCTATACTTGCGCTGGGTACGCGTGGAGGGGCCAGCACCATTACCATGCAAACGGCCAAAAACCTTTTTACCAACCACTGGGAAACAAAAAACATTTTACTGCGTAGCATACAAAAATTGAAGGAAGCTATTATTGCGGTTAAGCTTGAACGCAATTTTACCAAAGATGAAATTGTAGCACTCTACCTAAACACAGTGGCCTTTAGCGACAATGTTTTTGGCGTGCGCAACGCATCAAAAACATTTTTCAACAAGGAGCCAGACAGGGTTAATGTTCAGGAGGCGGCCATGCTGGTAGGCATGGTTAACGCCCCCACACTGTATAACCCGCGCCGCAACCCCAAAATGGCACTGGACCGGCGCAATGTGGTTATTAACCAAATGGCCCGCAACGGCAACCTGGCACCCACGGAAGCTGACAGCATAAAACGCATACCCAACGACATTAGCATGTACCGTAAGCTGGACGAAACCACCGGCCTTGCGCCATATTTTAGAATGATTTTGGGAGAAGAGCTAAAAAAATGGTGCAAGCAGCATAAAAAAAATGATGGCAGCAACTACGACCTTTACAGAGACGGCCTTAAAATTTATACCACGCTAAACCCGCGCATGCAGCTGTATGCCGAAGAGGCGGTTGCCAAGCACATGGCGTACATGCAAACCATATTAAACCAGCAGGACAATATTAAGGACGGCAGCGTTTGGAAAAACTATAAAAACGTACTGGAAGCTGCCATGAAACAAAGCGACCGTTGGCGTAACGGCAAAAAAGAAGGGCTTACCGACGAGGACATACGCAAAGGGTTTATGGTAAAAACCCATATGAAGATTTTTGCTTGGAACAACAACCGGATTGCCGACACGGTGATGACCCCCTATGACAGCATAAAATACTGCCGCCAAATGTTGCAGGCAGGCTTTATGGCCATGGACCCATTGAGCGGCGAGGTAAAAGCTTGGGTTGGCGGCATTGATTTTAAAACATTTAAGTACGACCACGTAAACATAAACACCAAACGACAGGTGGGTAGTACCATAAAACCGTTGCTATACAGCTTGGCGATTGAAAAAGCGGGCTTTACCCCCAATAGCCAAGTGGTAGATGAGCAGCAGGATTTTACCGGCTACGGCCTTGTGCCAGCCACGTCAACTACCTGCACCGGCGAAACCATGCCCATGGCCGAAGCACTTGCGTTAAGCCGTAACTGCGCCACCGCCTACGTGATGAAGCAATTGGGGGATGGTGGCAAAGGTGCCAAACGCTTTGTAGATTTTTTGAGGGACTGCAGCGTAACCAGCACCATCCCGTCCTACCCTTCTATTGCGATAGGCAGTGCAGAAATATCTTTAACTGAAATGATGCAGGCCTACAGCATGTTTCCAGGCAGGGGCTACACGGTAAAGCCGCTGTATATTACCCGTATTGAAGACAAAGACGGCAATACCCTGCAAACATTTGTGCCCCAACGCAAAGAGGTGATAAGCGATGTTACGGCCTACTCCGTTATAAACATGATGCAGGGTGTAATGCAGTACGGCACCGGCCGCCGCATTTGGGGCTACGATGGCATTGACGGAGAGATTGCAGGCAAAACCGGCACCACAAACGACAACAGCGATGCATGGTTTATTGGCTTTACCCCCCAACTGCTTTGCGGTGCTTGGACGGGTTGCGACGATAGGTTTATCCGTTTTAACAGCACCGCCGTTGGGCAAGGCTCTAGTTTGGCGCTGCCTATTTGGGCATATTTTTACGGCAAGGCAGCCAGTGATAAAAACTTGGTGTTAGATACTAAGAGCACATTTGTGAAACCTGATGTAATGACTGGGGACTTTGACCAAAGCTGGGTAAACACCCTGCCAGACCACATAGCGCCCGAAAACCAAGGTACCAGTAACGGCAGCGCGGGAGACTATGGCGACAGCATACCTAAAAACCTAAAACCGCAGGATATTGCGCCAGAAAGCCAGTTACCCAACCCACCGGCGGCACCCGCAAAGCCAGCCAACAAACCGGGTAGCAACCCCGTGCAGGCGGTACCGCAACCCAAAGCGGTAATGCCCAAAAAACCGGCCAGATAAAATAATAATGGGTCTCGCGAATTGGGGCATGCATCAGTCGGCAGGTATTTTTGCAGGTACCCGAACCAAAAACGTAAACCCCAAAACATTAAACCCAAACAGAAAATACGGCCCCACTACCATGAACCTTCGCGAGGAACTGCTTAGAGAAAAGGTACACTCCAAAGCACATGCAACGGAGATTACCCACTATGCCTGTTCATCACCCGAACAATTTAAAGAATTGATGGATTGCTTTTTGTGCAACGATTACCGCATAACACAGCGCGCAGCATGGAGCGTTAGCTGGGCGGGCAGGGCAAGGCCTGATTTGATAAAACCCTATATTAAACAATTGGTGGCCCAGCTAAGCCGTAACGACGTGCATAATGCCGTGATACGAAACAGCATACGTGTACTTGAAATGACCGACATACCCGAAGACTGCCATGCAGCTGTGATGAATGCATGCTTTACGTTTATTGAAAAGCCTAACACCCCCGCAGCCATAAAAGCATTTTCATTAACCACACTACATAATTTGTCAACTTACTACCCCGAAATACAGCCGGAATTGAAATTAATTATTGAAACCCTGTGGGATGGCGAAACACCAGCCTTTAAGAGCAGGGGAAGAAAAATATTGAAAGCCATCAAAAATTAAGGAGTGGTAAGAAAACCACTCGCAATACCGCAAGCGTTAACGGTTGGTACTGGTTGTGAGATTTTTTTTTGGGGAGGGGCAATATTTACCCTATCGCAAAACCTTTTCAAGCTACCAAGCCATTTTTACCGCATCCAAACCTTTAGCTAGGTTACCAGTTAATACCACAATGTAACAACGGCGGTAAAACCAGTAATACCTTAAAGTAAATATCAGCTGTAGAATGCGCAGCCGGTGCATTAAATTACCAATCAAGAACAGCCCTGGATATAAAGAAGCCCTTCCTTTGCCACTATCTAAATCACCCAATACAAGCCCGTACATTTGCGCAATACTTTTTGACCCATTTATTTTTTGGCGATGTACAATGATGTTTTTTTAGACGGCAAATTGGCGGAAAGAAAATCGCATAATGCATTACGTGCGCTTACTTTACCAAATGGTAAAATTGATTTTTGCAGCAACGATTACCTAGGCATTGTAAGAAGGCACTTTCTCCAAACAAGTAGCCTGCCACTGGCAGCAAATATTACTGGCTCTGCCGGCTCGCGATTGCTGGCAGGCAATTATGCCCTGGCGGAAGAAACCGAGGCCTGTATTGCGGCCTTTCATGCAAGTGAGGCCGCCCTGCTTTTTAACTCAGGGTACGATGCCAACATAGGCCTGCTGGCGTCTATCGCACAACGGGGAGACACCATTATTTACGATGCACTTTCCCATGCCTCCATACGCGACGGTATCCGGCTTTCCTTCGCGCAGTCGTTTCCTTTTGCCCATAACGACTTAGCTGACTTGGAGAAAAAGCTTTCACAGGCCATGGGCAACATATTTGTTGTAACGGAATCCGTGTTCAGCATGGATGGGGATACATGCCCCCTGCCGCAAATAATTGCACTGTGTGATGCCTACCGAGCGCACCTTATTTTGGACGAAGCACATGCAACGGGCGTTATCGGCGAAAATGGTGAGGGCCTTGCGCAGCAATTACAACTGCATACAAAAATATTTTGCCGGGTTCACACCTTTGGCAAAGCCTGTGGCTGCCATGGTGCTGCGGTACTGGGCACCACCCGATTGAGAGATTACTTAATAAATTTTGCACGCAGTTTTATTTACTCTACGTCATTGCCGCCACATGCAGTAGCAATTATCAAAGCAAGCTATGGTTTATTCCCCGGCATGACTGCAGAAAGGCAACACCTGCAGCAGCTGGTGGCCTTGTTCCAGTCTGCAACAATCCCTTATCAAAAACTTGTGTCCCAAACACCTATCCAAGGGGTGGTTGTGCCAGGTAACGAAGCCGTAAAAGCGTTGGCGGCAAATTTGCAGCAACATGGCTTTGATGTAAGGCCTATCCTTTACCCCACCATACCCAAGGGCAAAGAGCGGCTGCGTATTGTATTGCATGCCTTTAACTCAGTGGCTGAGGTGGAGCGTTTGGTGGAAATTTTGGCTGGCCTTTAATCCAGGGTTGATGGCCAATCACATACACCGGCCCCTCAAAAGAATAAATTTGCTGTAACAACTGACTTTAAAGCCTACGTTAACATCAAAAGGGGGGGCCGCAAATTGGCGGCGGCCGTTGTTTATTTTTTTCAAGTACATTATCCTCAACACACTATTTGGTTTTTCCGTACTTTCATTTCAAAATCTCGTCATGAGAATAGTATTGGTAATTCTTTCAGCTGCCATAACCATTGCATTAGTCTATATTTTAAATACCCCGTTAACCATTGCCGGTAACAAAACACCACGTTTGGGCTATTTTTTATCGCCACAAAAAGGCTTTTGGCAAAATGCCGAGGCCGCAGGCAGCATATTCAATAGCACTGTTAGGTTGCCAGCCCTGAGTGGGAACACGGAGGTGTATTTTGATGAAAGGCTGGTGCCCCATGTATATGCCGACAATGACGCAGATGCTTATTTTGCGGAGGGTTACCTACACGCTAAATTTAGGCTGTGGCAAATGGAGTTTCAAACCTATGTGGCGGCTGGCCGGTTAAGTGAAATATTGGGTAACTCCGCCAGTGCAAGTGCCGCCCTAGCCAACGACATTAAATTTAGGCGTATGGGCATGGTGTATGGTGCCAAAAATTCCCTTATGGCAATGGAGGCTGACCCACAGACCAAACAGGCACTGGATGCCTACACAGCCGGCGTGAACGCCTACATTAACACCCTAAATGACGGTGGCTACCCATTGGAATACAAACTGCTGGATTATAAGCCCGAACCATGGACCAACCTTAAGTCGGCCTTATTTTTAAAATATATGAGTTATGATTTAACCGGTGGGGACGAGGATTTTGAAATGACGAACGCAAAATCGGTTTTTACTAAAACCCAGTTTGAGCAACTATTTCCCTACGGGCACGACTCTGTGCAGAATATCATCCCTAAGGGTACGACTTTTAAAAAACCTGGCATAGCGTTAAAACTACCCGAAACCGCTGACAGTTTATATTTTAACTATAAAGACAGCATTGTAGTGCCGGGTATGAACAATAAGCCCGACAAGCACAATGGCAGCAACAACTGGGCGGTTAGCGGCGCCAAAACCCGCAGCGGAAGGCCAATATTGTGCAACGACCCGCATTTGGGCCTAAACCTGCCATCGTTGTGGTACGAAATTCAAATATCTGCCCCCGGATATAATGTGTATGGCGTTAGCTTTCCCGGCACACCTGCGGTGGTGATTGGTTTTAATGATGATTGCGCTTGGGGGGTAACCAATGCGGGCAGGGATGTGAAGGATTATTATGAGGTAAAGTTTCAAGATAGTACCATGCAGCACTACCTGTACAACTACGAATGGAAGAAAACCGTTTTCGTGGCTGACACTATAAGGGTAAGGGGTACTGCCGACCATATTGAATCACTACCCATTACCCTTTGGGGGCCGGTGATGTACGATAAAGATTACCCAAACGCCCTTGGTACTAACAAAGCCTATGCCTTACGGTGGACGGCCCACGAAAGTACCAATGAGCTAAAAACCTTTATGCAGCTAAACAGGGCTAAAAATATTAACGACTACAAAAATGCTATAGCTGGGTTTAAATGCCCCGGCCAAAACTTTGTATTCGCCAGTAAAAACGGCGATATTGCCATAAAGGAACAAGGCAGTTTTGGGGCAAAATGGCGGCGCCAGGGCGATTTTGTAATGCCCGGCTGGGACAGCAGCTATGCTTACCAAGCTGTACCAGACAGTGAAAATATTGTATTGCAAAACCCCGCAAGTGGCTTTGTTAGCAGTGCCAACCAATATGCCTACGATACCACTTACCCCTATTACTTGGGTGGCAAAGGCTTTGAGTATTTTAGGGCCAACTTTATTAACCGTAGCCTAGCCAATATGCGGGATATTACTGCCTTAGATATGCAGCAGATGCAGAACGACAATTACAACCTGCTGGCCGAAATGGCCAGGCCCGCATTGATGAAATACATTTACGACTCAACAATAACCAAAGAGGAGCAAAAATACCTTGAAATGGTAAGGGCTTGGAATTTGAGGGACGACAGCACCGAATTTGGCCCCACGGTGTTTACCACCTGGTGGGATAATTTGATGGATGCCACCTATAAAGACGAACTAGAAGCCACAAAGCTACCCCTGCCTAAGGTTGACGAAACCACCCTGTTGCATGCCTTGCTGAAAGAACCCAACTATGTTTTTGCGGATAACATTAACACACCGCAAAAAGAGAATTTTAGGGATATTGTTACCGCAGCGTTTAAAAAAACAATACCCGTACTAAAACAAAAGGAACAAGAAAAAAACTTAGCCTGGGGGCGTTTTAAAGACGGTGGGGTAAGGCACCTGCTTAGGATACCGGTGTTTAGCAGGCTGCATTTGTCGGCTGGCGGGGGTAAAGACGTTATAAATGCCTTTTCGCATTACCATGGCCCCAGTTGGCGCATGGTTGTGCACCTTACCGATGTTACAGAAGCCTATGGGCTTTACCCAGGCGGGCAAAATGGTAACCCAGGAAGCCAGTACTACGAGACATTTATTAACAAATGGGCGGCAGGCAAGTATTACCGCATCCAAATTTTAAATAAGGGCGAAATGGCCCGGCAAAAAAACTTGGGTGTTATAACGTTTAATAAATGGTAGTAAACAGTTTGCGCCTTTAGGGTGGTGTTACTTCACTTTAATAACGCAACGTTACCTTTAGAATACCTAATGCGCCAAACTTTAACCAACAGTCCCAAATAGTATAAAAATATTCAAAATGAAATTTATCATTGCCTCCATACTTACTGCGTTACTTGGCTTTGCAGCACCCTTATACTTTACTTGGTGGAGTTTTGCTGTAACATCAGCCATTGTGGCGTTGTTGGTAAAACAAAAATGGTGGCTGGCATTTTTTGCGGGGTTTTTAGGGCTATTCATTTTATGGGGCGGCCTGAGCTATTTTATTGACCTAAAGAACGAGCACCTGCTCTCCCAAAAAATAGCCTCCATCCTGCCGCTTGGCGGGTCGTACATCTCAATAATAACAGTTACTGCGGTTACAGGTGCACTTGTGTCTGGTTTTGCTGCATTAACAGGTAGCTTGGCTGGCCAATTGAAGAAAGGCTAGGGAGCTGCCTTGATAAATACTAAAAGATAGACAACGTGTTTTGCATAACGCAATGTAGTTTAATATAAACCGGCGTTGCCCGCATGGTGTTAGCAGCGCATCAAGCGGCAATATGTTCTTCCTTAATGGCAACTTCTAAGCGTAGCAGCAGTTTTTCCACTGTGCGGTTTTCAATACGGCCAATAAAATATCCTTCCACAATCTTGTCAGTCCAAATAAAATAGGTAAACGATTTTAAGATAGCGGAAACAGACGCTTGTTGAATCCATTCGTCCATGGTCTCAAATTCCAACGGCTCCTGCTGAATAACGCTGTAGTCGGTGTCGGCAAAATTATGTTCGCAAAAAATATCCACGAACTCCTGCATTAACTTTTCCCGGCTTGTTTTTTTGGTAGCCGGCTTGGTTAGCCAGTGGTGTTCGCTTACATAAAACTTCTTTCTAAAAGAAGCCAGCTTTTGCAAGCCATAAACTTGGAATGAAGTAAGATTGTTTTGCAAGGTGTACATGATTACAAAACGAATTTATTGTATTAGGTGCTGCGCTGTATGCCACCCATCATAATTTATAGGTATTTTAAGGGGGTTATTAAAATGCACTTAAAATCATAATGTGTATTTTTGCGGCGATTTTGCCCGCCCTGCAAGCGGGTCCATATTATTAATGGAATATTAGGCAGCATTATTTTGGCGTTGTGCCATACCCAAATAGCATTTTTTGCAGGGTTAGGTAAACTACGGTCATCATGGTTTTGCCTGATGTCTGAAACTTATTAACATGTCAGTTTTACACAACCGCGTTTCCAACGAGGAGTTGAAGAAACGTTTATTGGAGGAGGCAGAGCCACGAACCACCATCAGTTTTTATTGCTATTTCCCCGTCCAAAACCCGCAGGAATTCAGGGACTATTTGTACAAAAACTTTTTTGCCTTACGCGTATTTGGGCGCATTTATGTGGCCCAGGAAGGCATTAATGCCCAAATAAGCGTGCCCAGCGTAAATCTTGAGGCCTTTAAGGCGTTTTTATATTCCATTCAGCCGCTAAACGGGCTGAGGCTGAACATTGCGGTGGATGATGACGGAAAATCGTTTTGGGTACTTCGTGTAAAAATACGCGAGAAGATTGTTGCCGACGGTATCAACGACCCCGCCTTTAGCATGGAAAACAAAGGCCGCTATGTAAACGCCGCCCAAATGAACACCTTACTGGAGGATGAAAATACCATTGTGGTTGACATGCGAAACCATTACGAGTACGAAGTTGGCCATTTTGTAAAGGCACTGGAAGTACCGAGCGACACCTTTCGCGAGCAGTTGCCTATGGCAGTGGGTATGCTGGAAGGCCAAGAAGAAAAAAACATCATCATGTACTGCACCGGCGGCATACGATGCGAAAAGGCCAGCGCATACATGCTGCACAAAGGTTTTAAAAATGTTTTTCACCTGGAAGGCGGCATTATTAACTACGCCCGCCAAATAAAGGAACAAGGGCTTGAAAGCAGATTCACCGGCAAAAATTTTGTGTTTGATGAGCGGCTGGGTGAGCGTATAACCAACGACATTATTGCCAAATGCCACCAATGTGGCAAACCCTGCGATACACATACCAACTGCAAAAACGACGGCTGCCACCTATTGTTTATACAATGTGAAGATTGCGCTGCCCAATACGATGGCTGCTGCAGCGTTGAATGCAAAGACACGGTACACATGCCCGAGGAACGGCAGAAGGAACTGCGCAAGGGCATAGACAAAGGCCAAAACATCTTCAGCAAGCGCAAGGTGCGGTTAAGGCCTAGGCTTGGGGAGGTTGTAGGCACTTAGGGTAAGCTACCAAGAAAAAGAGGCTGTTGCAGCATGTGCAACAGCCTCTTTTAATTTATTTTCATGCTTTGGAGCCTTACCCCAACACACCGTTCTTCTCCAACGAAGCCAATATTTTGGCGTATGTATCATCATCGCCCAATTGTTCTGGCAAAAATGTGCTGCCGGTAACCAGCTCATATAGCTCAATATATCTTTTGCTTATAGTGTTTACCCATTCAGCATCCATCACCGGCACTACCTGGCCGGTTTTGCCCATAAAATTGTTGGCAATCAGCCACTCGCGCACAAACTCCTTGCTCAATTGGTTTTGGCGTTCGCCTGCGGCCTGCCTTTCTTCAAAGCCATCGGCATAAAAATAGCGGCTTGAGTCTGGCGTATGTACCTCGTCCATCAAAAATATCTCTCCGTTCAGTTTGCCAAACTCGTATTTCGTATCTACCAGTATAAGCCCCCTTTGGGCTGCAATTTCACGTCCGCGGGCAAAAAGTGCCAAGGCATATTTCTCCAGTATGGCCCAGTCGGCTTCAGTGGCAATGCCTTGGGCTATTATTTCTTGTTTTGATATGTCTTCGTCATGCCCCGCATCCGCCTTGGTGGAAGGCGTGATTATCGGTGTGGGGAAATAGTCATTTTCCTTCATTCCTTCGGGCAGCGGCACTCCGCAAAGCATGCGCTTGCCTGAGGCATAGGTGCGCCAGCTATGCCCAGTAAGGTTGCCACGCACCACCATCTCAATTTTAAACGGCTGGCAGCGCAAGCCTAAAGCTGCGTTTGGCGCAGGGGCATCAATCAGCCAGTTGGGGCAAATATCCTTTGTGGCATGTAACATATAGGCGGCCACTTGGTTTAGCACTTGGCCTTTATAAGGTATTGGCTCGGGCAAAATAACGTCGAACGCAGAAATACGGTTGCTGGCCACCATTACAAGCCAATTGTTGTTAATGGTGTACACGTCTCTAACCTTGCCTTTATAAAAAGCCGTTTGCTGGGGGAATTGGAATGTTGCCATACCGCAAAAATAACTGTTATAATTAAACGCGGGCACCAGCGCATTACGCAATTTTAAGAAAAACTATACCCATGGCTATTCTGTGCGGCCCATACCATTCAATTTACGCCAACCAACCTTAAAAGATGATAAAAGAACTGATTATAAGCAATATAATTTTACCACGTTTATAACAAATGCTACTTTGCTTGCTATAAAATTACTGCCAAATGAAAAAAACAATATCCGTGGTATTGTTATTTGTGGCATTGTTGGCATCAACTGCCGGCTTTAGCCAAAGCACTACCACCGTAACGGGCCACATTAACAATGCAAAAACAAAGGAAAAGCTAGCCGCTGTGTCAGTTACCATAAAAGGTACGGGTACGGGTACTTTTACAGACGAGAGCGGTGCATTTAAACTATCTACCACCCAGCCCCTGCCATTTACAATCGTTGTCAGTTCCATCGGCTACGGCAGCAAGGAGGTACAAGTAACCACGCCAGGCGAACAGCCTGAAATTTTATTAGATGCTGCATTTGCACTGGGCCAGGATATTGTGGTGGCCGCATCCCGCGTGCCAGAGCGCATACTGGAGTCGCCTGTTTCCATTGAGCGGGTAGGCCTTTCCGCGATTAGAAACACTGCCGCAACCAGCTATTACGACATCGTGAAAACATTAAAGGGTGTAGATGTAACCAGCTCAAGCCTAACCTTTACCTCCGTTACCACCAGGGGCTTTAACGGCAGCGGCAACACTAGGGTTAACCAGTTTGTTGATGGCATGGATAACCAAGCCCCCGGCCTTAACTTTTCGGTGGGTGCGGTAGTGGGCCTTACAGAGCTTGACGTAGAAAGCATGGAACTGCTGCCCGGTGCATCATCAGCACTATACGGCAGCGGCGGCATGAATGGCACCTTGCTCATCAACTCAAAAAACCCTTTTAAATACCAGGGCTTTAGCGCACAGGTTAAAATGGGCGTTAACCATGTTGGCGGCGGTGGCAGCAGCAGCGACCCCGTGGGTGTATCGCCATTTACCGACGTTAGTATGCGTTGGGGCCAAAAAATTGGCAGCCGCTTTGCGTTTAAAATAGGCGCGCAGTTTATACAGGCCAAAGATTGGCTGGCCACCAACGAAAGCAATTACACGGGGGCGGCCACCGGCAGCGGCGCCCACGTTATACCCGGCACCCGGCTTACCGACCCTAACTATGAGGGCGTGAACGTGTATGGCGACGAAACACGGGCCAATATGTACGGTGTGGCAAACTCCGTACAAAGCCAAACAAGGGCAGGCATACTGGCAGCCACCGGCGGCACGGTTGATATTGTGGCATTAATGAACGGCTTGTTGCCTGCCAATGCCACCCAAGCACAAATAGGTGGTTTTATCGGCGGCCTGCCCACGGCGTTACAAGGCGCTGTTACCAACCTGGTGCCTTTTTATTTTGGCCTGCGCAACAACCTTATACCCAACCAAAACGTTAGCCGCACCGGTTACAAGGAAAATGAAATTATTAACAACAACACCGTTGACATAAAACTGAGCGGCGGCCTGTATTATAAACTGGCACCCGGCACCGAAATGTCGCTCGTGGGCAACTACGGCACTGGCAACACCGTGTACACCGGCAGCGACCGTTACTCGCTAAAAAACCTGCAAATTGGCCAGTACAAATTTGAGATAAGAAACGACAAATGGTTTGTAAAGGCCTATGCCACTTTGGAAAACAGCGGCGATGCCTTTAATGCCACCATAGCAAGCCAGCTTTTTAACGAAGCATGGAAGCCCAGCACAACCTGGTACCCGCAATACACGGCAGCCTATTTTCAGGCGATAGCCTCCGGTGCCTCAGCCACGGCAGCCAATGCCGCCGCCAGGGCCTATGCCGACCAAGGCCGCCCAGTTGCCGGCAGCGACCAGTTTAAAACAATTTTTAGCCAAGTTGTTGGCAAACCCATACCCAAAGGCGGCAAGTTTTTGGATAAAACAAATCTCTACCATTTTGAAGGGCAATACAACCTTACCAGCATGGTAAAATTTGCCGAAGTATTAGTGGGCGGCAGCTACCGTGTGTACCGCCTAAACTCTCAAGGCACCCTGTTTGCTGACAGTACCGGCCCCATTAACACCGCCGAATACGGTGCCTATATACAAGTGGCCAAGAAATTTTTTGATGACAAACTGAAACTAACCGCCAGCGGCCGTTACGATAAAAACGATAACTTTAAAGGCAAGTTTACCCCTAGGATAAGCGGCGTGCTTACTGTAGCACCCGACCAAAACATACGGGTATCGTACCAGAACGCCTACCGTTTCCCTAGTAACCAAAACCAGTGGATTAACCTTAACACTGGCGCGGGTATATTGATTGGCGGCTTGCCCCAGTTGCGCGATTTTTACAACTTTAACACGCAAAAGGTGTACACCCCCGCCAGCGTGGCGGCCTACCAGGCCAGCGGCAACCCCGGCAGCCTTGTGGAGCAAACCTTTGGCACTTACAAACCCGAAACTGTTAACAGTTACGAGGTGGGCTACAAAGGCCTGTTTGGCAAAAGGTTTCTATTGGATGTATATGGTTATTATACAACCTATAAGGATTTTATTGGCCGTATATCGGCCATACAGCTGGCCACAAAAACAGGTTTCTCTATTTCGGTTAACAGCCCCAACACGGTGCATACCAAGGGCTTTGGCATTGGCGGCGATTATCTGCTGACACAAACATTATCCATCAGTGGCAATATATCCAGCGATGTGATTGACAACCCCGACCCCAATTTTGCCACGTACTTTAACACGCCTAAATACCGCGCCAACTTAGGTGTGGCCAACAGCGGCTTTGGCCCCGGCAAACTGTTTGGCTTTAATGTAAACCTGCGCTGGCAGGATGCCTATTTTACCGAGGCTGACTTTAAACAAGGCGATGTATCGGCCTTTACCACCATCGACGCGCAGGTTAGTTACAAACTGCCCAAAATAAAATCGCTCATCAAGCTGGGCGGCACCAACATATTAAACCATTATTACACCACAGCTTTCGGCAACCCGTCCATCGGCGCGCTGTATTATGTTAGCTTTGCGTATAATGTGTTTTAGCAACGCTGTCTGACGGTCCCCGTCTGACAGCGTTGAAGCCAGCCATGCAGGGATGTGTGGCTGGCTTTTTGGTTTAGTTTTGTAGGAGTTGTGTTTGTTTTGTTTATGAGATTGAACAATAAAAAATATGCTAGACCAACTTAATAATATCAATAGCGAAAACTTGCGTGAAGCAATACTATTTTTTGAACAAAATAGAATTGTAGATAAAATGCTTCTGGAAAGTGAAGTTGTTAGCCAAAATAACTACGGTGGTATATTCCTCCAGCTAAAGAGTAATGCGTCCAATAGATTTTCTATCACCATAAATAAAAACAACCCAGTGCTCATTTCGTCCTTAATGTTTCACCCAAAAATTACCATAGATGAATTGATCGGTATTTTCCCAAAATTTTCAAAGAAGTACGTTCCTTACGATGAAGAATTATATTTTTCGTTTGAAAACACCTTGACTGGGTGTATTATTGGTGCTTACACAAATGCCGGAGCATTGAAAGATGTGTCAAACAAGCCTGAAAATACTATATTGAGAATGAGTTTGACTTGGTAAAAGCCCGTTGGTTGGTAAATGCCAAATGCTCCAAGGACAGGGGAATTCTAACAATTTGAGGAGCCTAAGTTCATAGATGTTGACACCTGTAATTTTTCCAAATAGTCCAGATAACCCGCATAGGCATATTATGGAATTGGCTGTTTCGATTTCGAATGGGGATGTTATAAATTTCTCAGGAAATAATTAAAAAAAATGTCATGAAAATATTACCCTTATTATTAGTTCTGCAGTGTAATTTTTTGTTTGCCCAAATAAATAAAACCGATTCAATAAAACAACATTTAGACTCCTTAAACTGGAACTCTTTTACCATAGCAGTCACTTATTTGGCACACCTGAAAATTTCACCAAATGCCGAAGAGCTTACACGGTTTGATGAAAAACAGGTTGCCGCTATGTTATTTAAGAGTTTGTCTGTCGAATCGAAAACAGTAATTAGCCACCTGATCCTTTTTAAAATATTTGAGCCAGAAAAAGCCGGTTTGACAACTACCTATAATTATAAAAATGATTCTATCAATAGCCCGGTATCATTTGTTACGTTCACTTACAACAGTCTTAGCTGGCATTTTAATATCGAAAACAGAACCTACAGTATTAGTGACGAGGAGATTGACAGGATAAAAAATTATTGGAAAGCTAAATTGAATCTTTGATACAGGTGCTGGCGAAACAGTGGGCACCAGCATAATACCACGGGCCCTTAGTATTTTTTTACTGTGTATCTAAAAACGCCAGCACCAGTGTTCGTTAGAAACAGGCTGTCGCTATTAGCGCGTTTGAAAACAGAATCACCAATTTTGCCAATATGTTCCAACCATGGTTCGTTATCTGTGGGTACTGGTATAATACTAAAGTCAACGCCGTTTACACGCAGCATCACATCTTCCCTGTTACGGTAAATAGTATCAATTTTACCATTGATGCTGGCTTTATAAAAAATCGTATCGTTGGCTATCCGCGAAAACACCATAAAAACAATAAAAGCAACCAATGGCAGCAGGAAGATGGTTTTCTTTCTGGCAGTATTTCGCTTTGGTATCAAAGATTTTTTTTTCATAATATAGTTTTGGGTACTCCTCCCCTACCCGCTTGTCTTCATTCAAAAAAATCCCCCCAAATCCACTCTCCTATTAATACAATAAACCCTCACTCAATCCTCAAACTCTTCACCGGGTTGCTCATAGCGGTTTTAAATGCAATAGCACTTACCGTGGCGATGGTAATGATTAACGTAATAATGCCGGCCGATGCAAACACCCACCAGCTTACCGTGGTACGGTAGGTAAAGTTTTGCAGCCATTGCTGCATGGCATACCAAGCCACAGGCATGGCCAGCAAAAACGCCACCGCTATGCAGCGCATAAAATCGAGGTTCAACAGCCGCAAAATTTGCAAGATGCCCGCGCCGGTTATTTTGCGGATGGCAATCTCCTTACTGCGCTTGATGAGCATAAAACTGGAAAGACCAACTATACCCAGGCACACAATAACCAACGCCAGCCAGGTAAACGCCGTGATTATAAAACCATATTTAATATCATCCCGGTACTGGCTGTTAAAATAATCATCCAGAAAAAAAGCATCGAAGGACGAGTCGGGGAAAGTGGCCTTGAATTGCCTTTCCGTTTCGGCCATTATATTTTGCGCGGCGGTTCCCTGTAACTTTACCGAAACAAACTGCATGTTACAGGCCCCCCAAGGGTTGTTCATCATTAGGATAATGGGCCGGAAACCTTCCCGCAGCGACAGTTGGTGAAAATCCTTCACCACCCCTACCACGGGGAATTTTTTGCCAGCCTGGCCTTCAAAATTAACCGCGCCGTTAATGGCATCTTCGGCGTTTTTAAAGCCAAACAATTGCATGGCATTTTCGGTAAGTATCACAGAGGTTTCTTTATCGGCGGGTGAGCTGCGCGAAAAATTGCGGCCTTTCAGCAAGGTTAGTTTATAAGACGGTACAAAGTCGTAATCAACCCGCACCATATCGCAAAGGCGTGTTGTTTTTAAAGCATCATTGTCGCGGGTATTGCTCATAACAAAAGGCGCGCTGCGGCCGGGTACGGTGCTGCTGGCAGTTACCGATTGTACGCCGTTAACAGCCCTAAGGGTTTGCAGCAAGGTTTCTAACCTGGCATCGTAATTATCGGCCTTGGCGGGCGTTTTAAACACCAGCGTTTGGTCAACACCAATGCCTAAGTCAACACTGCGCATATAGCTTAACTGCTGGTGTACGGTGGCAGTAGTAACAATTAACACCATGGCCGCAAAAAACTGGAACACAATTAATGCCAGCTTGGGCAGTTTGCCAAAGCCACCACTAAAAGCGAGTTTGTTTTTTAGCACGGCTCCGGTGTCAACACCCCGCAGCACCAAAAACGGCATAACAGTGGTAATGGCCACACCGGTAACAAACGTAAAGCCTATCAATTGCCAAACAAACAGCCGTTGCCAAAAATGGTAAAACAAAGTGTCTGCAGAGAGGTTCTCCAGCAGCGGCATAAACGCCAGTAAAAACAGAAAAAACAGGCACAACGCAAAAAAGTTGATGAGTAACGACTCTACCAAAAAATGCATGAAAATATGCTTGTTGGCAGCACCTGCAATTTTACGTACGCTAATTTCACCGGCCCGCTCCATGGCCTTTGAAACAAGGGTATTGATGAAGTTTACCCAGCCTACTATGAGTATTATCCAAGCAATAATGCTGATGAAACCGATTGTTTTACGGCTGCCCTTGGCCTCTCGCTCATAAGGTTTAAACGCATTGAGGTGTATGGTACGCAGTGGTATTAGGTTTACGCCCCAAACCTTGTCTTTCAACGCCGGTTCGCTTTTGTATTTTTCTGCCAATTGGGGAAATTTCCGCTCCACGGATGCCGCATCGGCGGGGCTGTTAACTTTTACATAGGTGTAGGCCTCGTGCATGTACCAAGTGTCGCGCTGCCATTGCTGGGTGGAGCTGTACGACACCATCATCTCTAAATGGATATGCGACTGCGCGGAAAAATCCTCGAATATGCCGGTTACCATGCAATGGTAAGCAGACAGCTGTGTGGTAATATCGAGAAATTTGCCGATGGGGCTTTCAGTGCCAAAATATTTTTTGGCCGCGCTGGCAGAAAGCACCACCACATTGGGTTCTTTCAACATGGTATGTGCATCACCCGTGATAATCTTGTAATTAAAAAACGAGAAGAAATTGGAATCGGCAAAAACCACCCTTGGTTCGCGGTGTATGATGTTTTTGTACCGCACCATGCGCTCGCAGTCGTAATTGTTAATGCGGGTTACCTCTTTTATTTCCGGGAATTCTTTTTTCATGGCAGGGCCATAGCCAAAGGAACTGGTAACCCAGGAGTCCGTTACAACCCCGGCTTTTTCAAAATAAGCCTCCACCCGGTAAATACTGTCAGCGTCTCTATTAAAAGCATCATAGTTGTTTTCAATATTGGCATAGTTTGCCAATATAACAAATGCCCCTGTACCAATAGTAAGCCCCACCACGCTTACAAGAGTGAAACGCCAGCTTTTCTTCAAGTTGCGGAGGGCAGCTTTTAGGTAGTTGTTGAACATACGGTATCGGATTCGTTGTTGATGTCGGTGAATATAATTAGTGATCCAGAAAATGATTTTTAAAGATACAGGAAATGGGTTTTATGATTGAAAAAACAACCGGCAATGACTGGTTAACTGTAGAAGCCCACCATGCAATCCTAAAGAAAAGTATACCATGTACTACCGACTGTTATAGAATTAGCACTTTTGCGAAGGCTTCACTATTAAATTTACAAAAGCCCGGATATCCATTAAGCTACAGTAAATATTTTGTGATCCCTTTTTATCTTTGTAAAAGTTCTGTCGGCAATTTGTAATTTTGGGGAAATAACGCGTAATGGGACTCATTTATGCAGAGATAGAATTGATAAACGGGGATGACCTTGCCTTAGTGCGCCGAAATATTATTGATAAAGACGAAGTAAAACACATGTGGGTTACCGCGCTCGTTGACACCGGTGCCCATATGTAGTGCATAAATGAAAATATACAAGAGCAGTTGCAGTTGCCCATTTTAGAAAAAAGAAAAGGGCAGATGGCTGACGGAAGCCTTAGGGCGTATGACGTTGTTGGCCCTATAGAGCTGAAATTTAAAAACCGGCGCACAGTGTGTAATGCAATGGTGTTGCCCGGCGATAACGAAGTGTTACTGGGTGCTATTCCCCTTGAAGACATGGATGTACTTATCCATCCTCAGAGGCAGGAACTCATCGTAAATCCCGACCATCCATATTTTGCACAGATGAAACTGAAATAGGGCCAAAAAACATAGTTTACTTAAAATACGACTGCGGTATAGTCTTCCACATGTCATGTGCGAGGTGGCCAACCAGCAGTTCATACACCAAATACACCGGCCAAAATATCCAATGGATTACCAGCAACACAATTGAATGGTTGTAGTACCAGCTTATCATTAACGTGTAAAGCCCCAACACAGCGTAAAGAATACCGGAATCCCTGTTTCTCATGGTGCGTAGTATTGTTTCGGTTGGTAAGGCAATAAGTGTGCCGCAGTGTTAAGTCCGTAAACCTTTGCCTTTCAATATCATTAAAGAAAAAGGCATCTACGTTGTGTACGTAAATGCCTTGCGTAAAGTAATTATCAAAATATGCTAGCCATGTGCCGCCTCCGATAAATTGCTCCATTGTTCCCATTCAGCCAGGCGGCCTGCATACACCTGTTTAGCCCAAGGCAGTGCTGTTTTGCCAAAAAATATGCGCAGCGGCGGGTTTTGCGCATCTACCAATGTTAAAATTGCATCTGCCGTAGCATCAGGGTTGCCGTTGGGCATGGCTTTAAACTGCTCGTACACCACGGCCTTCAAACCATCGTAGGCTGCAATAGGCGCACTTGTTACACCCGAGGCACCCGAAAAATCTGTTGCATAAGCAATAGGCTCAATCAAAGTGGTATTAATACCAAAGCCTTTTACTTCAGCCGCAAGGCTTTCGGTAATGCCTTCAACAGCCCATTTAGTAGCGTTGTATAGGCCCAAAAGGGGTACGGTGGCAATGCCTAATACACTTGATACCTGTATAATATGCCCATGCCCCTGGCTGCGCAGTATGGGTATAGCTGCCTGGGTAACCCACAAGGTGCCAAATACGTTGGTTTCAAACTGGTTACGGGCTTCCTGCTCACTGGCCTCCTCTATAGTGCCAAACAAACCATAACCGGCATTGTTAATCACCACATCAAGCTTGCCAAAGTGTTGCTTTGCCTGGTTTACCACCTCAAAAACCTGTGCCCTGTTGGTTATATCCAGTGTAAGGGGTAGTATTGAACTGCCGTATACAGCGGTTAAATCTTGTAAAGCGTCAATATTTCTGGCAGTGGCAATTACATTATCCCCTCTTTTTAAAAAAGCTTCTGCCCAAATTTTACCAAACCCGCGTGAAGCCCCTGTAATTAAAATAGTCTTGCTCATTGTTTAATGTTTAAATTTATTTGTAAATTTGCTTGCATTTTGCAAGTGCAAATATATACATACATTTACTTGCAAAATGCAAGTAAATTAAAATATTTTTTATGGCAGTGGTAAAACAGCGGTCTGCATGCCCCATAAGCAACTCGTTAGAAGCCTGGGGCGACAAATGGTCGTTATTGATTATCAGGGATTTAATGTTTGCTAAACAGCTTACCTACGGCGATTTTTTAAAAGCGCCGGAAAAAATTGCCACCAATATTTTGGCAGCCCGCCTACAGGCACTGGAAGAAAACAGCATTATTACCAAAACAGTGCACCCCGAAAGCCGGGCAAAATTTTTATACCAGCTAACCCAAAAAGGCATAGACTTATACCCCCTTATGGTTGAAATAAATTTATGGGCCGAAAAATACTACCCCATACCCGAAGAAAGAAAGCCACTGCTTGCACTGATACATAAAGACAAGGAGGCTTTTATAAAAAAGAGTATCGAAGCATTAACGAAGTAGCTGCAAAACCCTGAAATACCGGCGGCGAATACTTTTACACAAAGCGGTGTTCTTCGTAAGGCTTAAAGTGGATGTAAAAAATTATTTACTTGAGATTTATTAGGCTTTATTACTTTACCGGAAAATATTTTTTACAGCTTGTTTTTGCAGAGGCATAAAGAATTGCGCATTGGCTATGGCTTACTTATACCCAAATTTTCATTTTTGTACAAGTCTGCATTTGCAATGATGGTTGCTACAAAAGCCGCAATGCTTTTACGCGATATGGCAGAGCCAGTTTCGGGCTGGCCTTTGCGGGTAATTGCGTAGTTAACTTCATTAGCGCTTGTAAACCAATCTGGCCGTAAAATGGTGTACTCCAAACCAGATGCTTCAATTACATCTGCCAGTTTTCTGTACGGTATTAACACCGGTTTTAAAGGCAGCCCGTAAATACCTATTGAGCTAATGGCAATAATTCTTTTAACGCCTGTTTCGTGCATGGCAGTTACAATATTTTTTGCCATTGGTTCCAGGTTACCTGCAAGGTTTACGTACAAAACATCGTGGCCGCTAATGGCATTTTTAACATCGTTAAAATGCATTGCATCACCTTGAACAACCGTGCAGCCTTGTGCTGTGTTTTGTAACAGCCGGTTTTTGTTTCGGGCAAATAATGTTAGTTGCACATCAGGTAACTGTTTAAGCGCTTCAATTACATATTGGGCAAGGCTTCCTGTGGCACCTATGATGATTACTTTTTTCATTAATAATGTGGGTGGTGTTTTAAGTAAAAGTTTTTATTTTGTTTGTGGTGTTGCGCACCTGTCGCCCACAATTTTAATAGCAGTAATGTCGTTGGTTATTTGTTTCAGTTCATCTGGCGTTAAATCAACAGTTGCGGCCCCTAAATTTTCCTGCAGGTGCGCCAGCTTTGTTGTGCCTGGTATGGGTACCACCCAGGGCTTTTGCGCCATAAGCCAGGCCAGTGCAACCTGTGCTGCCGTATAGCCCCTTTGATTGCCAAACGCAGTAAGTACATCAATAATGCCCCAGTTGGCTACAATGGCTTCGGGTTTGTACCGTGGCAGGCCGGGGCGGTTGTCGTTGGTGGCAATATACTTTGTACGCTCGTTAATATAGCCGGTAAGGTAGGCCCTGCTCAGCGGGCTGTAGGGTACAAAGCCTATGCCCAGCTCCTCGCAAACACTAAACACCTCTAAGGCGGGCTCTCTTGTCATTAACGAAAACTCTGTTTGCAATGCGGTGAGCGGTTGTACCGCATGGGCCTTGCGTATGGATTCCGGCCCGGCTTCACTTAAACCAAAATGCTTAATTTTCCCTTCCTTAGTCAAGTCTTTTATGGTACCTGCCACGTCTTCCATCGGCACCTTAGGGTCTACACGGTGCTGATAAACAAGGTCTATCACATCTGTTTTCAAGCGCTTTAACGATTGCTCCACTACAGCCCTTATGTGTGCAGGCTGGCTGTTTAAACCACCGGTTAGTTTGCCATTTTGAATATCAAACCCAAATTTGCTGCACAGGGTTATGTGTTTTCTAAAGGGTGCTATTGCCTCGCCCACCAATACTTCGTTTGTAAAAGGCCCATAAGCTTCAGCGGTATCAAACAGCGTTACGCCCATTTCGTAGGCTTTACGTATTACTGTAATCATATCCTTTGTATTGGGTATAAAGCTTCTGTTAAAGCTCATGCCCATACAACCCAGCCCAAGGCCATACGATACCTTTATGCTGTGCTTGCCCGAACCCAATGTGCGGTATTGATTTTTTGAGCCCCCATTATCGCCGGTTGTTACAGGCGATGCTGTTACACGTGCAGGTATGGCACTTAACATAGAGGCTGCCAGTGCCGATGCGCTTAGCACCGTACCGGTTTTTAAAAAGTTTCTGCGGTTATTTTTCATGATGATGTTCGCTATGTATGAAAGATTTTTCGAGTATTGTTTATTACTTTTACAGATGGCTAAACAACAGTTGTAAAACACCTGCACAAAAGCCTTACGGTTGTTGCAAAACAACTTGCTTATGCTGAACAGTGTTGCCGAACGCAAAAGTGAGTGACACAACAGGCGATGCCACCTGCACTACAGCCCACAAACAAAAGCCTTATGCCACGCAGCACTTACTACTGCTCTTTAGGGGCAAGGTCGCCATACCACCAGGCGGCGGTAACGCCGCCATCCATCAAAATATCGCTGCCGGTAATAAAGGCGCCATCTGGCCCCATCAGCAAGGCCCCTACGTTGCCTACCTCATCGGGGGTGCCAGCCCTGCCTGCGGGGCTTATCTCAATCATACGGCGGTAACCATCGCCACGCGGCCCGGCCAGCTCGTCCTTTGCCAGCGGGGTTATAATTATACCGGGGCTAATGGTGTTTACCCTTGCGCCGCGTTTGCCCCAACGTACTGCCTCGGCCTTTACCCGTAACGAATTGCCCCGTTTTGATAACTGGTAAGCGTGCAGCGAATCTTTTACATTGCTTAGCTGCAGCAGGGGTAACGATAACAGTTCATCAGCAGGGGTGGTGGCAAGCGCTTTATCTTCTGCGGCGGTTAGCGCATGCAAACGGTGGCCCGATTGCGATGCGATTACCACTGCGGAGCCGCCCTGCTCAATTACATGGCCAAACTCCTCCAGCACGAGGGCGGTGCCATATAAGTCTACCATTAGTATGGTGGCGGGGGATGCCTGCGTTGGCGATACGCCTGCCGCATGTATAAGGCCCGTTATGCTGCCTATAGCGGCGGCGGTTTGCACCAGGGCCTGCACCGATGGGCGGGACGATACATCTACCGTGGTGGTGCTTACTTTAAAGCCTGCCTCGCTAAGCACTTTTGCAGCGGCAACGCTGCTTTCGGGCCTAAGGTCGGCAAGCAATACATGTTTACCGGCGCTTACCCGCCGGGCTATGGCCTGGCCTATTGAGCCTGCCCCTATTACTACAATTACGTTTGTGGCTTTATTAATCATAAATTAGTTAATTTATACTTGTGCCCATTAGCATTGCGTCGTTGAGAAAAATAGTTCTTTGAAAGTATTGTCAATATTGAGTTACAGCCGATTTTGAGCCTAAGACGATTTGATTTTTTGGGAGTTTTTAAAGTTGTAATTTGCTGGAAATCAGCAAATTGTGAATTCAGGAAAATATATCTTCTCCCAAATCATGGGTTTAGTGTCCCCAACATCGTTCCAAACCATTGTCAGCAGGCATTCTGGCGATTACAAGGTTAAGGATTTTACGTGTTGGAAGCAGTTTCTTTGTATGGCATTCGGCCAGATTACCCACCGCGAGAGTTTAAGCGATACCGTGTTGTGCTTAAAGGCAAACGCAGGTAAAATGTACCATTTGGGCATTGGTGAAATTGTCGCAACAAGCACCCTTTCGAGGGCCAATGAAACACGCCCTTACCTTATTTACCAAGACCTTGCCATGCTGCTTATCAAAGAAGCAAAACTGTTATACATTGACGACAATGATTTGGAGGTTGACCTCAAAGAAAAAGTATTTGCCATTGATGCAACCACTATCGATTTGTGCCTCTCATGTTTTTACTGGGCCACATTCCGCACTACAAAAGCAGGTATAAAACTGCACACTCAAATAGATTTAAAAACATCCATCCCTGAATTTATTTTATTTTCAACGGCTTCCGTACACGATGTGAATGTGCTTGATATTATACATTTTGAAGCCAACAGTTTTTATGTGCTGGACAAGGGATACGTAGACTACAAGCGGCTTTACAGGATTCATCTAACCGGCGCATTCTTTATAACACGGTGCAAGGATAACATGGATTACAGGCGCTTATATTCACGGTCGGCAAATAAAGCCAATGGGATTATCTATGACCAGGTTATTATGTTGAACGGGTACTACACCATGAAATATTATCCCGAAAAATTACGGAGGATAAAATTCATTGACCCGTCAACAGAGATGGTTTTGATTTTCTTAACCAATAACATGCATCATTCAGCAGAGGATATTGCTCAGCTTTATAAACACCGTTGGAAAATTGAATTATTCTTCAAGTGGATCAAGCAACATCTAAAAATAAAATCTTTTTGGGGCCAGTCAGAAAATGCAGTGCAGACCCAGGTGTGGATAGCGATAGCCGTATATGTTTTGGTGGCCATAGCAAAGAAGAAATTCATGCTAAAAAGCACACTTTACGAAATATTACAGATTTTGAGCATCTCTATTTTCGAAAAAATGCCCATAAATCAACTGTTTCAGCTCACTCAATTACAATATTTCAAAGAACAGAATCATAACCAATTGAATATGTTCGACTTATGACGCAACGCTAATG
>CAIRZB010000045.1 GCA_903882935.1 uncultured Parafilimonas sp.
CACCGCTCATTTATCAGTTTCATCGTTAATATGATTGCCGGGCTTGTGGCCTACAACTTCCTCCCTAAAAAACCGGCCATCAGCTATCAAAAAGACTATTCTATCCAATTACATGCATTTTGATTAATCGAACTCAGGTTAGTAATAATCTTACCTCCCCAAAAACTCCCCGCTCCTCACCCCTGTAACTTTTTTATCGGCATATACCAACTTCCCGTTTACCCACACTTTTAATATGCCTTCGGATAGGGCTTTGCTGTCGGTTATGGTGGCTTTGTCAACCACGGTGCCGGGGTTAAACAATACCAGGTCGGCAAAATAGCCTGGGGCTATGGTACCGCGGTTTTGCAGGCCCACATGCTCGGCGGATAGGCTGGTCATTTTTTGGATGGCTTCTTCCAGGCGCATTATTTTCTTTTCCCGCACATAATAACCCAGTACGCGGGTAAAGGTGCCGTAGCCGCGCGGGTGGCCGCCGTTGGAGCCATCCGAGCATATATTGGTGTTGGGCCATTGTAAAAGTGTGGCAACATCGTCATCGCTCATGCTGCTGGCAACAATGCCTTCTACATACCCCTCTTCAGGGTGGGCTTTTTCATAGGTGTCCACAATAGCAATAAGGCTAATCAGTGTTTGCGCGGGCGACTCGTTTCGCAGGGCGGCAATCTCGCTGATGGTTTTGCCCTGGTATTGCAGGTTAGGGGCAAACCGGGTCATAACAGATTTTGTGGCGTCAAACGTATGGTCAACCGCATATTGCGCGCTTTGCATGTTGGTATAATCCGTTTTGGGGAAGAGTACCCGTATGGTGCTGTGCCAATAGGTGTAGGGGTAGCTGTCGGCGGTTATATTTATGCCTGCCTGGCGGGCAGCGTCCAGTTTCGCCAGCAACTGGTTGGCCGTACCCCAACTGTCCTTCAGGGCAATTTTTATATGGCTTACCTGCACGGGCAGGTTGGCCTCGCGGCCAATGGTTATTATCTCGTCAATGGCATCGTCAAAAGCCACATCCTCGCTGCGTATATGGCTAATGTAACGGCCGTGGGCCGCCCCGGCCACTTTGGCCAGCTCAATCACCTCATCCTTGTTGGAGAAATACGCCCCTGCATATTCCAGACCAGTAGAAAGGCCTAGGGAACCTTTTTCCATTTCCACCTTCAGCAGTGCCTTCATTTTTTTCAGTTCCGCCGGGGTACATATCCTGCTCAGGTTATTTTCACCCATTACCTGTGCCCGAAGGGCTGTTTGGCCGGTGTAAGTGGCCAGGTTTATGGCGATGGGTGTTTTTAGTATGTGCGCTTTAATGGTGTCAATCGGGTCGCCGTCGCCATCCTGCCCGGCCACTATGGTGGTCACGCCCTGGCTTACCGCCGCCAGTGCGTCCGGGTGTGCGCCGAACGAGCCGCCCAGGTGGCTGTGGCTGTCAATAAAACCCGGGGCCAGCACATTGCCGCCGCCGTCAACGGTTTCCTCGCCAGGGTAAGGTGCCAGGTTGCCAACGGCTATAATTTTGTTGCCTTGTATGCGTACGTTGGCATTGCGGGTATTGGTACCCGTGCCGTCAACCACCTTAACGTTGGTAAAAATGGTGGTAGGCTGCAGGTTGTATTTTTCGCCCTCAAACCATGCCTTGGCAAACAGCCTTGCCACCGGCACCGTGCCGCTGCTAAGCACAACCAGGGTGCGTTTGTTTTTTACATCCCGGCAAATCAGGTTTTTAAAGCCCATCCAACTGCCGGTGTGGGCGTAATATTCACCCGGTTTGTTTATACCCCAAGCAAAGCCGTAGGCATGCGTTGTGCCATCGTTCAGTTTTACGGGTTCAAACCCCAAGGCCAGTGTTTCCTTTTTAACCAGTTTGGTGGTGTACAAAGCTTGGTCCCATAGCAGCAAGTCATCCACACTAGAGTAAACGTTTCCGTCGCCCACCACGCCGTCCAAATGGGTAAGGTCGGCCAATTTTTTGGTGCCGTTCACTTCTTCAAATCCCAAAACATGGTTGGCCGGCACGGTGTGCATCAAATCGTTGTACACATAAGTATCTTTCATGCCGAGGGGGCCGAAGATATGTGCCTGCAGGTAGTCGTGTATGATGGTTTTGGTAATGCGTTCAATAACACTGGCCAGCAGCACATAGTTGGTATTGCAGTAGTTCCATTGGCTGCCGGGCGCAAAGTCTGGTGCTGGCTTGTAGGTGGCAAACATTTTAATCATCCCCTCATTGTCAAGGGTATCCAAGGTACCCCGGTAGCGTTCGAACACGTCGAAATATTCCGGTATGCCGGATGTATGGGTTAACAACTGGCGAATAGTAACAGTAGTATACGGTAGTTCGGGAATGTATTTCACCACGGCATCATCCAACTGCAGCTTGCCGGCTTCCAGTAGCTGTAAAATACCCATGGCCATAAACTGTTTGCTTACCGAGGCAAGGTTAAAGGACGAGGCGGTGGTAAGGGGCTTGTTGGTATAAATATCATTTATGCCAAAGGCTTTTTTATACAGCAGCTTGCCATTCTCTGCGTACAACACGGTGCCGTTAAACTGGCCGGTTTGGCTAAGGGCGGCAAGGCCTGAATCGAGACGTTTTATATCCACGCCCGTTTGTGCAATGGCGGGCATACAGGCAAAAAGGCAGCAAGTGGCTAAAGCGTAGTGCAGCAGTATTTTCCTCATGTTAAAGGGCGTTTGTATATGCGGCAACCGTTTGCCGCCCACGCAATTTAGGGTATTTGTGGTTTGTATAAAATGGGGAAGGGGAGATGATTGGATTTTTTGGTGGTGCTGTTTTACTAACGCGTTATAAACAACCTATTAGACCTTTCGTACGCGGGGTTTACTGCTCTGTTATGATAACAACCCATTCGCTCGTTTTTGGTTCCTAAACTCGGTTGGGGTAAGCCCTGTCATTTTTTTAAAGAGCCTAGCAAAGTAATTTGGGTATTCAAAATCCAACAAATAGGCTATTTCTGAAATTGAATAGCTTGTATGTGAGAGGTAGTTTTTTGCTGTTTCTATTTTGTAACCTTCTGCGTGGAATAGCGCAGGTTTACCCGAAACTTGGTTGCAAATCCTGTTTAAGTGAACCGTGCTAATCCCCAACTGTTTCGCAAATTGGGGAATACTTTGCGGCGTAGCGGCTTTTTTTATCAGCGACTGGAAGTTTTTAAAATGTTCCAGCGTTTTGTTCCCGTCGCCTGGAAGCTGTGTTTCTTTTGAATAGCATAGCCGCATTAAAAAAATAAAAAGCTGTTGGAAGCCGGCGCGCAGCATGGCCTCCTTTTCTGGTTTGCTTGTAAAAAGTTCGTCTCTCATTTCCTCCAACTTGGAGGCAATTTTCACATAATCTGGGTCATTGCTGCCGTCAAATGAAAGCTCGTGAGCGTTTTCGAAGCTTACTGGCACAGAAGGTGCGTCCCGGCAAATGCCGTCCATTACAGTATCTGAGACAGTAAGAATATTGCCCTTAACATCAACGCTGTATTTCAGCCCATGCAGCATATTTGGCGGTATCATCAACACGCAGGGGGTACTAATTTCCATTTCTGTTGTGGAGCTGGTAAACTCCACATGGCCAGACTCAATAAAGAAAAACTGGTACAGCCTTGTATGGATGTGTGGCCTTATGGTCCAGTCAAATTGCTTGCTGCGGGTGGCAATCAGTTCAAGGAAAATATAATCTGACTGGGGATGGCCGTTTAAATCACCGTAAAGGCCGTCAAATTGCAACATCCGGTTTTTCATTGTGGGGGCATGTTTGTTTTGTATCCGGATTTACTGAATTAGTATCCGGTTACAAAGGTATTGTTCGTATAATTTCGTTGCAACAGATTTCTAAAACCATAACCAACGATGTTTCATTTTATTCCGCGTACCAGCGAAAGGATGATAATTTTCTTTGTGCTTGCTGCGGCTGTCTTTTTGTTTTTTTCGCCTACAATTTCCCGGTGTCAGCAAAATGCCCTCGGCCTTAAAATACACCATGCCGCCATATCGGTACGCAATGCCGATTCATTGTCAAAATGGTATTCTGAAAAATTAGGGTTTAAAGAACTACGCCGGTATAACCGGCCGGGCAGAGTGGTAATATGGATGGGCATTGATGGTTTCAGGATTGACCTTTTGCAAGTGGAAGGGTCAAACAGGCCTGAAATTCAATCGGCGCCTGCGCCACAGCATTTGCAAACACAGGGCCTGAGGCATATTGTTTTTGAACCCGCTGATTTTGAAAAAGCTTATCAGGCATTAAAAAGCCGTGGTGTGGCATTTTTTGGGGAGATAAATATTAACAAAAACGCGGGTATTGAAACGATTTATTTTAAAGACCCCGAAGGGAATATTTTAGAGTTGTATAAAGACTTGTAAGCGTGCAAAGCTGTGAAGCAAGAGATTTTTTAAAACGCATGTTAAAAAACCGGGTATATGAAAAAAATATTGGCATTTAATTTTGTTCCAGCCAGCCCCGATACTGCACTGCTTGTGTTGCGCATTTGGCTTAGCCTCAGCTTGTTTGTAAAACATGGTATCGAAAAACTGTTTACGTTTCCGCAAATGCAAACTCATTTTCCTAACCCGTTGCATGTTGGTGTCACGACTGGACTGGTGTTCGCTTTGCTTTCAGATGGCATTTCATCCATCCTTGTAATGTTTGGCTTTGCCACACGCATTGCAGCATTGGTAATAATGTTGAATATGTTTGTGGTATTCACCTTTATGCACCAGTTTTCTTTTATGGACGGCCACGCAGAACTGGTGTATGCTTACCTTGGTGGCTTCCTCACTATTTTTATCGCCGGTCCGGGCAAATACAGCTTTGATAGCAAGTTTTTTCGATAAACAACAACATCTGTAGGCCCAAGCAAAAACTTCACGATTCCGGAAGCAACGGGTATGTAAGCAAAACACTTATCATTATGTCAAGCGGCCAGTCCAAATTATTATCATACAAAAGCAAAATGACCCATGTTCATTATGCCGTTGTGCTTATCTGTTTTCTGATGAACATGTGCGACGGTACGAACGTGATGGTGGTTTCGTATACCGCAGGGGCCATCGCAAAAGAGTGGGCTGTTAACCCCGCCGGTTTTGGGGTAGTGTTCAGCACTGGGTTGCTGGGCATGGCGGTGGGTGCAATGCTGCTTGCATCGCTGGCTGATATTTTTGGCCGCAAGCCGATGATTATGTTTTGTGCACTACTTATGGCATGTGGCGTACTGGCAACCACTACCGTTACTAATTTTACCCAGTTGCTGGCGCTACGCTTTGTCACGGGCCTTGGCATAGGCAGCATGCTTGCTTGCACTTCGGCACTTACTGCGGAGTATGCCCCGGAAAGAACAAAGGGTTTTTGGGTAAGTTTTGTTATGGGCGGCTATTCTGTTGGGGCTGTACTGTCGGGTTTAGTGGCAGCAAAACTTATTGTAACCAGCGGGTGGCGCAGCATATACTTTTTTGCGGGTATCACCACCCTTTTTACCCTGCCCATTGTGCTGTTTCTTTTACGGGAATCCATAGAATTTTTGTATAAAACCCAGCCAGCCAATGCATTGGCAAGAGCCAATAAAATTTTGGCAGCCATGAAGCTGGGCCTGCTTCATGCGCTACCTTTTAAAAGTGAAAAGCCGGAAAAAGCCACGGTGGCGGTGTTATTTGCCGGGGGTAGAAAAAACACGACTATTTTATTATGGGCATCCTTCCTGCTTTGTTTTGCTGCGCTGTACTTTTTAACAAGCTGGATACCCAAGCTTGCATCCATCACTGGCATGTCGGCCCAGCAGTCAATTTATGCGGGTATTTTATTTAACGCGGGTGCGTTCATTGGTGTGGTTACGCAAGGTCTCTTGGTCATTCGTTTTGCCATACGAAAAGTGCTGTGCAGCTTTTTGTTGGGTACGGCCCTGCTGATGGCACTGTTTGGCTTTTTTACCGGCCCTTACCTGGCTTTGCTGTTTTTTGGCCTTGTTGGGTTTGGTATACAAGGCGGTTTTACCGGGTTGTATGCTGTTGCAGCGGGCGTATATCCTGTACAAATTAGGGGTACTGGTATTGGCAGTGCCATTGGTGTGGGGCGCCTTGGCGCAATAGCAGGGCCTTTTTTTGGCGGGTTGTTAATAGCAGGCGGCCTTTCAGTACAGTGGAATTTTATTGTGTTTGCAATACCGGCGTTTATAGCGGCGGTCCTGATTCTTTTTATTAAATCACCCCAGGAAAAATAATTGTATGGAACAGGAGGATATTTGGGATGTAGCGCACTTGGCGCATGTTGAACTGCTTACGCCAAAACTGGAAGAAAGCACCCGCTTTTTTACCGATATACTTGGTATGAGCATAACCGAGATAAAAGACGGCTCCATATACCTGCGCGCCTATGATGATTACGAGCACCACTCCTTACAGCTCACTGCCCACCGGCATGCCGGTATGGGGCATTTTGCTTGGCGTGCAAGAAGTGAGCAGGCCTTGCAAAGAAGGGTAAACGCCATAGCAGCAAGCGGCTATGGTATTGGCTGGAAGGAAAATAATACCGGCCATGGCCGCAGTTACCAATATTTTTCCCCAGACGGGCATAAAATGGAAATATATTTTCAATCGGTTAAGTACAAGTCGGGCCCATGCGACACTTCGGCGTTAAAAAACACAGCCAGCAGGTTTCCGGGTAGGGGTGTTAACGTGCGCCGTATTGATCACCTAAATCTTTTTTCAAACAACGTGCGGGCATTCAGGGACTTTCAGCTGACAAACGTAGGCGGTGTGCTGACGGAAACGATTGTAGACAATATGGATGACCTGAACCCCAAAGCAGTATGGTTTATGGTAAATTCAAAATCGTACGACCTTGCAGTAACAGAGGACCATCTTGGACTGGGCGGAAGGTTTCACCATGTTACCTATGTGTGCAATAGCCGCGAAGAAGTGTTGATTGCGGCTGATATATTTTTGGAGAACGGCATTCAGATAGAAACCGGGCCGCACAAGCATAGCATACAGCAAACATTTTTTTTGTACGTATATGAGCCCGGGGGCAACCGCATTGAAGTTGCGAATGCAACTGCAAGGCTGATTGTTGACCCGGATTATAAAACCATATTTTGGACACAAGAGGAAAGAAAAAAAGGACAGGCATGGGGCTTGGCCACCATCCCCGCCTTTCACACCAGGGGCACACCAATGCCTGAAGATCTTTAGAACGCATTGTGCTGCGGGCAAGTGGAATTTGTTGCCGCAACACCAAATAAAAAAAAGTTGAAGAGTATGAAAAAAAAGCTTTTGGTGGCAGGTGCACATTCCGGCGATTTTGTATGGCGTGCCGCGGGCACCATTGCCAAGGCGATAGAAGAAGGTGCAGAAACGCTTGTTATTGCCATGAGTTACGGGGAACGAGGGGAGTCGGGCGAACTTTGGAAGGAAGATCCCGCCCGCTCTGAAGACAGTGTTAAGAAAATACGGCACGCGCAGGCAGAACAAGCAGCGCATATCTTGGGCACCCCAATCCTGTTTCTTGATTGGGGCGATTACCCGATGCTGCTTACCGAGGAGCGGATAAAACAGCTCACCGCTATCATCGGCGATTTTGAACCAACAGTCATCTTAACCCATAGCGAAAAAGACCCCTTCAACCCTGACCACCCGCTGGCTTTTCAGGCAGTACAGCGTGCAAGGCTCCTGAGTTCCGGAGCCGGGGTACCAAGCGCGTTTAAAAATATTGACCCCCCTGCTTGGTATTCGTTCGAGCCTCACCAGCCGGAGCTTTGCGGGTTTGTGCCGGATACGTTTATTGACATAAGTTCCGTAATGGAAAAGAAAATTGCCGCCATGCGCTGCATGGGTGCCCAAACTTACCTGAAGGACTATTATGCGGAACTGGCCTCCCGGAGGGCCAACCATGCGCGGCGGATTTCCGGTATAAAAGACATAAAATTTGCGGAAGCCCACCAAAGCATGGTTCCGCGTGTAACCTCCAGTATTTTTTAAAAAACAATTGTATGGATTTTATAGCAGCGCTCAGTAAATTTTCCGCAGCCACGCTGCATGAGGCATTGGGCAAATACGGCAACCTCCCTTCCGCCATAAAACCTATCAACCCCCACATGAAAGTATGTGGGCCGGCATACACCGTTAAAACCATGCCGCGGGATAATGTTTTGCTGCACCGTGCCTACGCGTATGCAAAACCCGGCGATGTGATTGTTGCGAACTGTTCTGGCTTTTACGAAGCCGGTTACTGGGGCGACTTAATGAGCCTGGGCGCTAAGACAAAAGGCATTAACGGGCTGGTAATAGATGCTTGTGTGCGGGATGCCGATGATATAGAGGCGCTTGGTTTTGCTGTTTTCAGCCGCGGGCTTTGTATACGGGGTACTTCTAACTACGGTGAAGGCACCCTTAACGAACCCATTTTAATGGGCGAAGTACTTGTTAACCCGGGCGATATTATTGTAGGCGACCGTGATGGGGTGGTGGTAGTGCCGCAGGGCAGGGTTGAAGAAGCCATTGAAAAAGCGACTGTGAGGGAAGCGAAAGAAGAAAATGTACGAACGCAGTTGCGGGAGGGTAAAACTTCGCTACAGATATATGGCTGGGACAAACAATTTGGGTACTAATTACTACGAACATGCATATAGCGGTACTTGGTTTGGGTGAGGCTGGCAGCCATTTTGCCAATGGCCTTGCATTATTGGGTGCAAAAGTTACCGGTTGGGATCCCGCGCCCAACAGGGCGTTGGCAAAAGGTGTTATAATGGCGAAAAGCAATGCGGCAGCAGCACAAGGTGCAGACATCATATTAAGTGTTAATCTTTCATCAGCATCAGAAGGCATAGCCACTGAAGTGCAGCCGGTATTAACACCTGCACAGATATATGTGGAGATGAATACATCTTCACCACAACAAAAAAACCGGGTTTACAACATCCTGCGGCCATCAGGCGTACAGTTTGTAGACCTCGCCATCATGGCGCCGGTGCCGCCCAAAGGCATTCATACCCCTTTTTTAGCTTCGGGCCCCGGCGCATTTTTACTACAGCAAAATTTTTTACAGCTTGGCATAGCGGTGCAGGTGCTGGGCGAAGCTGTTGGTGATGCCTCAATGCGCAAACTACTGCGGTCCATCGTGTACAAAGGCGTAGCGGCGGTTATATGCGAAGCCTTGGAAGCCGGCAGGGCCTTTGGCCTGGAAAGCTACATCAGGGACCAGATAAGTTCTGTGGTAGGCGGCAACGATTCGCTGATTGACCGTTTTGAACAAGGCAGCCACGAACATGCAGCGCGGCGGATACACGAAATGGAAGCGGTTGTACATATGCTAAAAGAAAAAGGGATCGAGCCGCTGATGGCCGCAGCTGCTAAGGATAACTTGGCGAAAATTCAACAGAACAACGAAAAAACGATACTTCAGTAATAAACAGGGCAAGCTATGCAGTTACCTATCCCATATATGCATTTCCGCGGCGGTAGTTCCAAAGCCTTGTTTTTCAATGCTGCCGACCTGCCTTCTAATGAACGGCAGCGCAATAAAATGGTATTGGCAGCCATGGAAGGACTAGGCCTTGGTGATGCACGCCAGATTGATGGCCTTGGCGGAGGAACTTCGTTAACAAGCAAGGTTGCGGTTGTTAGCCTTTCTCATGAGTTAGGTATTGATATCAATTACCTGTTTTTACAGGTGGTCTTGGGCAAAGGCGTTGTCTCAGCCGCGCAAACCTGTGGCAACATATTAGCCGGGGTGGTGCCTTTTGCCATTGAGTCGGGCATGCTGCGAGCGCATTCAAGCCATACTGTGGCAAATGTTAAAATGGTAAATACTGGCGGCATTTGTGAAGTTACTGTTGAAACTCCTGACGAGCGGGTTAATTATTCTGGGAACACGAAAGTGGATGGTGTGCCGGGAACTGCCGCCCCGGTTATTTGCAACTACCTACAAATTCAAGGGGCAACCTGCGGTGCTTTGCTGCCTACAGGCAGCGTTGTAGATGTTATTAATGGCATTGGTGTTACTTGTATTGACAACGGAATGCCCTCTGTTTTAGTGAGGGCCGCCGACCTTGGTATCACGGGTTACGAAACGCCTGCCGAACTTGATGCAGACAACACGCTCAAAAAAACACTTGAGTCGCTCCGTTTGGCAGCAGGGCCAATGATGCACTTAGGCGATGTACTGGACCAAACAGTGCCAAAAATGTGCATCATTTCTCAACCGATGCATGGTGGTACTATAAATACCCGTACGTTTATACCGCATGTTTGCCATGAGGCGATAGGTGTTCTTGGGGCAACTTCGGTTGCTGCAGCCTGCCTTATAGCCGGCACCATTGCATGGCAGTCCTGTGCGGCGTTGCCTGTTGGCAGTACGGTATCAGTTGAACACCCGGCGGGCGAGTTTACGGTAATGTTTGACACAGCGATTGAGAACGGTACAATGGTTATTAAACGCTCAGGATTAGTGCGTACGGCAAGGTTGTTGAGCCGGGGCCTGGTTTACATACCCGAAGGGCGTTACTGACAAAAGCGTGGATGCGCCTATATTCCTTAAAACCAATGTTGGCGGTTATTTTGCCTGCAAAACCTCGGCACCGGTAAATAACGATGCCTCTGGGCGTGCATTGCTGGATGGTTATGTGCTGGTTGTACCCGGCGCACGTGGGTGCGATGCAAAGGTTACCTATGCAGGAGGCGGCAACGCCTGCACTGGACGGGCGTTTGTGCCAAATATGGCGACGGCTTTTGTTGGTCAACTACTAGTAACACTGCAAAAAGTGTAAAAGAAGATGTGCTTAGTATAAAAACACCCTTTGGTAAATAACCAAATGCCAGTTTCTGGTTACATGCTCGTTGTTTAAACGGGCAAATTGGTAGGCGAGCCATCGGTTACCGGGGGGCGCGGCAAATAAATTATTTTCAATTGCCCAAGGTAACCAAACGTCTGTATGGCGGTGTTTCGGCACTGCCTTTTTGTTTTTTAGGCGCTACTTTTCAAAACACGTGTTGATTTATGGAGCGAGTTTTTTAATTATTTATTATATATGGCCATTTCGCCTATTATTACTGCGCGTACATAACATTTCATTTACTATTTTTATCTGCTTATTTAAAAAGTTGTAGTATGGTACCGTCAATGCGCAGTTGGTTCAATAAAAATTTTACGGAGGAGAAATACCAGGCTTACCTGCACGACCTTAACACCCCGCACCCCGGCGCGCTTGATTTTAGGGTGGCGGAAACCCCTGTGTTTGTGGATAAAGCATTTACTGGTAAAATGCTTTCGGCCTGTGAAAGTATTGTGGATGTTATAACCCAGTACAATTTTAAACAGCTTACCTCCCACGCCATACCCGATGAGGTGAGGGTGCCCAACGAAAACAGCCACAGCCATTTTATAGCCTTCGACTTTGGTATTTGCGAGGATGAAGAGGGCCAACTGGTGCCCAAGCTTATTGAAATGCAGGGCTTTCCCACGCTGTTTGCCTTCCAGGCTTTTCAGCCCGAAGTTGCCGAAAAACATTTTACGTTACCGGCCGGTTACAGCTCGTACCTTAACGGCTTTAACAAACAAACCTATCTGCAATTACTTAAAGATATTATTGTGGCAGGCCATGCGCCGGAAAATGTGGTGCTGCTGGAGATTTTGCCGCACAAACAAAAAACAAGGATAGACTTTTATTTTACCGAAGATTATCTGGGCATACCCATTGTGGACCTTGCCGATGTTATTAAGGAAGGCCGAAAACTGTACTACGAAAAAGATGGCCGGACAATAGAAATTAAACGCGTTTACAACCGAATTATTTTTGACGACCTGCAACAGCAGAATGTAGTATTACAAGAAAAAGGGAGAATACTTTTTGAGGACCTTGACGTTGAATGGGCCCCGCACCCGAACTGGTTTTACCGCATCAGCAAGTTTACGCTGCCCTACCTTGACCACCCCTGCATACCAGAAACGAAATTTTTGAGTGATTTAAAGGTAATACCTACCGATTTAGAGAATTTCGTGTTAAAGCCGCTTTTTTCATTCTCGGGCCAAGGCGTGGTGATTGATGTTACCCTTGCTGATATTGAAGCTGTGAAAGACCGCCATAATTGGATATTGCAACGTAAAGTAAAATACGCCGATGTTATTAAAACCCTCGATGGGCCTGCCAAAGCCGAAATAAGGGTTTTCTATTTTTGGAAGGACGGCGATGCCCGCCCCATAGCCACCCAAAACCTCGCCCGCCTTAGCAAAGGCAAAATGATAGGCGTACGATACAACAAGGATAAAGAATGGGTGGGTGGCACGCTGGCGTATTTTGAAAAATAGCGGGTTTAAAAAAGGCCTATTACATTTAACCACAATGGGTATATAATTAACAGGGTCAGTTGGCGTTGCATATATCATGAAGGGGAGGTGCTACGGTAAGTTTATAAAAAGTACATTAGCGCGGCAATTAAGTATAAATTTTTGTAAGTATGTTGATGGAGCAAACGATGCGTTGGTTTGGGCCGGAAGACCCGGTTAATTTACAGGATATACGCCAGGCGGGTTGTACGGGTGTTGTAACAGCGTTGCACCATGTGCCGGTGGGAGAAATATGGAGCATTGAAGAGGTAAGTAAAAGAAAAGCAGCGATAGAGGCCGCAGGACTTACATGGACGGTAATTGAAAGCCTGCCCGTGCACGAGGACATAAAAAAGCAAACGGGCGATTACCTGCTGTTTATTGAAAATTATAAGCAAAGTCTGCATAACGTTGCTGCCTGCGGCCTAAAAGTAGTTACGTACAATTTTATGCCTATTCTTGATTGGATGCGAACCGACCTTGCCTACCCCACGGCCGACGGAAGTAGGGCGTTGCGGTTTGAAAAATCGGCGTTTATTGCGTTAGACCTTTTTATACTTAAAAGGCCTGGCAGCGAAAAAGATTATACGCAACATGAGATAGCCAAGGCGCGCGAACGTTTTGCAGCATTAACCCCGCTGGAAAAAGAAACGCTGTATAATAATGCCTTGATGGGATTGCCCGGAAGCGAGGAGCGTTTTACAGAAGCGCAAATATTGGCTGCCCTAAAAACATACAGCGGCATCGATGCAGCAAAGCTAAAACAGCACCTATTCTATTTTTTACAACAAGTGGTTCCCGTAGCCGAGGCTGAGGGGCTTAAAATGGCCATCCACCCGGATGACCCCCCGCTCCCTATACTTGGCCTGCCACGGATTGTAAGCACCGAGCAAGATGCCTTGGAATTAATTAACGCTGCCCCAAGCCCTGCCAACGGTTTGTGTTTTTGCACAGGCTCGTATGGTGTTAGGCCCGATAATGATTTGCCGGGTATGGTACAGCGGTTTGGCGAATACATTCATTTTTTGCACCTGCGGAGTACTAAACGCGATGCCGAGGGCAATTTTTTTGAAGCCGACCACTTGGACGGTGATGTGGATATGTATGCAGTGGTGAAGGAAATTGTTCTGTTGATGAAAAAGCGCGGCGTTCGGATACCCATGCGGCCAGACCATGGCCACCAGATGCTGGATGACTTGCATAAAACAACCCAACCCGGCTACAGTGCCATTGGCAGGCTGCGTGGATTGGCGGAATTGCGTGGATTGGAGTTGGGCATCAGCAGGGGATTGGGGGCGTGAAACGTGAATCGTGAATTGAAAAATATTTTCGCTATGGCCAATGAAAAATCAACAAGTTACAGGTGGGTAGTGGTTACACTACTTTTCTTCGCCACCACCATTAATTATATCGACAGGCAGATTATCGGTCTGCTGAAAGACTATTTGGCAAAAGACTTTAACTGGACGGAATCAGATTACAGCAATATTGTAATTTGGTTTAACGTGGCATACGCAATGGGCAATGTATTGTTTGGCATTGTGGTTGACAGGGTTGGCTCCAAGATTGGCTATGCTGCCTCCATTGTTTTTTGGAGCCTAGCAGCGGCTGCCCACTCTTTGGTTAAAAGCACGGGTGGTTTTGTTGGTGCGCGTATAGGCCTTGGTTTGGGGGAGGGTGGTAATTTTCCCTCGGCAATACGCTGTGTTACCGAATGGTTCCCCAAAAAGCAGCGGGCTTTTGCAACCGGTATTTTCAACAGTGGCACCAATATAGCAGCAGTTATTAGTCCTGGTGTTATTTACTTTATATACCATAGCTATGGCTGGCGTACAGCGTTTTTTTTAACAGGTATCATCGGGTTTGTTTGGCTGGTTTTTTGGCTGGTTTTTTACGAAGTGCCTGCCCGCCAAAAAAGGATTAATCAGGCTGAATTTGATTACATACACAGCGGCGATGCCGACGAGGAAAAAGAAAGTGGCCCCAACAAATTAACCTGGGGCCGCCTGCTGGGTGTGCGCCAAACATGGGCATTTATTATAGGCAAGTTTTTTACCGACCCCGTTTGGTGGTTTTACCTTTTTTGGATACCCAGCTACTTTAACACTACCTATAAAATTGACCTCAAAAGCTCTTGGGTGTATGTGTCAACCATTTACTTTGTTGCCACATTTGGCAGCGTGTTTGGCGGCTACTTGTCGGGCTGGTTTATGAAACAAGGTTGGCCTGTTTACAAGGCCAGAAAAACAGCCATGTTTTTGTATGCTTTATGCGTGCTGCCTGTTTTTTTTATACAAAATACCAGCAACCCATGGTCGGCAGTTTGTTTGGTTAGCTTGGCTGCTGCGGCCCATCAAGCGTGGAGTGCCAATATATTCACCACTGCATCGGATATGTTCCCCAAAAAAGCCATCAGTTCGGTCATTGGCCTCGGCAACATGGCCGGTGCCATGGGCAACATCCTATTCCCAATGCTTATAGGTAGTATATTAGACCATTTTAAGGTACTTGGCAAAATTACCGCAGGGTACAATATTATCTTTGTTATTTGCAGTTGTGCCTATGTGCTGGCTTGGCTTTTGATGCATTTGCTTTCTCCTACAATGAAGAGGGTGGTGGCGTAGTTTGGCTTAGACAAACCAAGGCACTTTCAAATAGGCCTTATGTTGGGCTAAATAAAAGGCGATAGTTGCGTTGCTAACGCGCTTATTGCCGTTTCTTATTTCCGATGGGCCAATTACACCAATGGCGGCAATTCAGCAAAATGGTAGGGCTCAACCGGGTTGGGTACGGTTTTAAAGTTTTTTTGTATGGTTTGTGCGGCCATCCCTTCCGCCGGGTATTGAAAGCCTGCTATCTCTTTTATGCGCTGCTCGTCAATATTGCCGAGTATCCATTCATGGGCAAGGTCTTCCGTTAGTATGGTAGGCATGCGCTTTTTAATGTTGTGTACCTTTTCCATCAGGCTGTTTGCTTTTGTGGTTACTATGGCAAAGGTGTCTATGGTTTCACCCGTACTCTTGTCAACCCAAGGCTGCCAAATGCCGGCCATGTAAAAGTATTCGTGGCCCGGCAACGATATTAAATAGGGGTATGCATTTTCTTTTTTGGCCCCCACCGGCTTAAAATGCCGCCACTCATAAAACCAGGAGGCTATTACCAGGCAGCGCCGTTCCAAAGCCGCCTCCCTAAACATTTTACTGTCAAGTAATTTTTCGCTGGTGGCGTTTAGCCAAGGTATACCTTGTTTTCGCGTTTCTCTTAATTGGGCCTCGTCTTTTATCCACCAAGGTATAAACTCCCAATGCATTTTTCGTATTTCAATGTCGTTCGCGCCATTGGCGGTAACCACCTGCCAGTCGCCATAGCTAAACCCGCTTACCAACGCGTCCATTGCCGCCAGGGTACCCAATTCTTTTTCAAGTTGTTTTAGCCTAATAAACTGGTCTATTGTTACTCTATAGCCCATAAAGTTGCACATAGGGGTACTTTTTTGGTTGGTTCGTATGTTGGCAAGGTACAAAAAAGCCCCTTGTAATGCGCTTACGTGGTCAACAATGCAGGGAAGCCCTTTTTTCAGAAATTAGTATTGGCGGGTGGTAGCAACAAAAAAACCGGCTTTGTAAATTACCTAACCAAACGGATGCAAAGCTTTTTACGCTTAAAAGAATAATAACCCGCCGGCCGGCTTATAAGCCATTACAAGTTGCAGGCTATGTTACTTTATGTTATTTTCGCACCCTTAATTTTTTACGAATGTCAAAAGTGAAAATTGGGTTGGTGCAAATGGCCTGCACGGCTGATAAGCACGCTAATGTAAATAAAGCCGTCGCCGAGGTGCGTGTGGCTGCCGCAAAAGGCGCACAAATTGTGTGTTTGCAGGAGTTGTTTACCTCCCTGTACTTCTGCGATGTGGAAGATTACGAGAACTTTAAACTGGCAGAGGCTATTCCTGGTGCCACCACTGACACGCTAGGTGCGTTGGCAAAGGAACTGGGTGTTGTTATCATAGCCTCGCTGTTTGAAAAACGAACCCATGGTATTTACCACAACACCACGGCGGTGTTGGATGCAGACGGCGCCTACTTGGGCAAATACCGTAAAATGCACATACCCGACGACCCCGCTTTTTACGAAAAATTCTATTTTACCCCCGGCGATTTGGGTTACAAAACTTTTAAAACAAGGTTTGCCACGATAGGCATTCTTATTTGTTGGGACCAGTGGTACCCCGAGGCAGCGCGCATAACAGCACTGATGGGAGCGGAAATACTGTTTTACCCAACGGCCATCGGCTGGGCCACCCACCAGGATGAACATACCAACAACGAGCAATACAATGCTTGGCAAACCATACAACGCAGCCATGCTGTTGCCAATGGCGTGCATGTGGTAAGCGTTAACCGTGTTGGTTTTGAACAGAACGGGGCCATGAAATTTTGGGGAGGTTCCTTCGTGAGCAACCCATTCGGTAACCTAATTTATAAGGCATCGCACGACGAGGAGGAAACTACGGTGGTGGAAATTGACACGGTTGAAACAGACCGTTACCGTACCCACTGGCCGTTTATGCGCGACAGGAGGATAGACTCCTACCAACCGATTACCAAACGATATATTGATGAAGATTAAATTGTGTTTATGGTGTATAGTTTCTGGTTTGTAGTGTATAAAAACTATTGATCATGCGCTATAACATTGACTATTAACTATTGACTATGGACAATAAAAATGCTACTCCCAAATCACTCGGGTACTATTTTCCTGCCGAATTTGCGCCCCACTCAGCAACATGGCTAAGCTGGCCGCACAAGGAGGCAAGCTGGCCGGGAAAAATACACACCATTTTCCCAAAGTACGCTGAGTTTATAAAATACCTTTCGTTGGGCGAGAAGGTTCGCATCAACGTAGCCGATGAGGCTATGAAGGCATTTGCCTTGGGGCATATCACTGCGGCGGGTGCCAATATGGCCAATGTTGAATTCTTTTTCCACCCCACGAACGACGCTTGGTGCAGAGACCATGGGCCTGCATTCCTTATAAACCCTAACGCCGAGCAAAAAAAAGCAGTTGTTGATTGGGACTATAACGCATGGGGCGGCAAATACCCGCCATACGATTTAGACGATGTTATACCTACGTTAATTGCCAAACAGTTTAACCTTCCGGTGTTTTACCCCGGTATTATTATGGAAGGGGGTTCAGTGGAATTTAACGGCGCAGGCACGTTGATGACCTCTACGGCTTGTTTGCTAAACCCCAACCGTAACCCAAATTTAAACCAACAGCAGATTGAAACCTTTTTAATGGATTTTTACGGTGTCGACCAAGTGCTTTGGGTAGACGAGGGTATAGTGGGCGATGACACCGACGGCCATATTGACGACACGGTGCGTTTTGTTAATGAGGACACTGTGATAACAGTAGTGGAGGAAAAACCGGGAGACGAAAATTATGCGCTGCTACAGCACAATTTAAAACAGCTAAAGCAAGTGCGTTTGCCCAGCGGCAAGCAATTGAATATAGTGGAGTTGCCCATGCCAGACGATGTTATTTACAACGACCAAAGGCTGCCCGCTTCTTACGCAAATTTTTACATCAGCAATAAGCATGTAATAGTACCCACCTTTAGGAGCCCGAAAGATGATAAAGCGTTGCAAATTATCGCAAGCTGCTTTAGCAGCCGTGAAGTAGTGGGTATTGATTCCACGGATATTATTTGGGGCCTGGGCAGTTTTCATTGCCTTAGCCAGCAGGAACCGGCGGTGTAACCCTGGCAAAAACAGATTTACCTACACCACTATACTGTGGCAAAGTCTTATTTCGATGGGGGTTTTGGGGCATTTATACCCAAAACCCCCACTTGTTTAATGTCGCTGGTAATATCTCCTGCAACATCGTTAACCAGATAGTTATCAAAAAATACCCGTGCCAAACATTAAAAAGGTTTTCAACATACCGTGAATAACAATTTGGTAACACGTAAGCATTACCGTCTAATTTGCACCCTGAACATTGGTTATAGTATGTACGCAAATACCATATTAAAAGGGAACCAGGTGAAAATCCCGGACTATCCCCGTAGCTGTAAGCTCTAGTAAAAGTTGTTCAATCTACATGCCACTGTCCCCATAATACGGGCCGGGAAGGTTTAAAACAACGGAGTAAGTCAGAAGACCTGCCAAGTTCAACCATAGTAACAATGCTTTCGGGTGAAAAGTCTAGTACTGTTAGTAATAGCTGTTTTAAATAACGGCCTGTACTCTCAGCACTAATCTTTCGTCTTTTTAGCCGCCGGTTTTTAAACAATTATATTATGCAGCATACGGATGAAATATTATTGCAGGAAAACAAAGACCGCTTTGTGATACTGCCCATAAACTACCCCAAAATTTGGGAGCAGTACAAAAGGCATGAGGCCAGTTTTTGGACCGCCGAGGAGATTGACCTTAGCGGTGACATGAAAGACTGGGAAAACCTAAATGATGGCGAGCGGCATTTTATAAGCCATATACTGGCTTTTTTTGCCGCCAGCGACGGGATTGTGAATGAAAACCTGGCCGTGAACTTTATGAGCGAGGTACAGTTACCAGAGGCGAGGTGTTTTTACGGTTTTCAGATTATGATGGAGAACATACACAGCGAAACCTATGCGTTGTTGATTGACGCCTACATTAAAAACCCCCAGGAAAAGTATAAACTCTTTCATGCCATTGACACGGTGCCTGCCGTTAAAAGAAAGGCAGAATGGGCTTTGCGCTGGATAAAGAACGGCAGTTTTGCCGAGCGGCTGGTGGCCTTTGCGGCTGTGGAGGGTATATTTTTCAGCGGCAGCTTTTGTTCTATTTTTTGGCTTAAGAAAAGGGGCTTAATGCCGGGGCTAACCTTTAGCAACGAGCTGATTAGCCGCGACGAAGGCCTGCATTGCGAGTTTGCCTGCCTGCTGTATGGCATGCTGCAGCACCAGTTAACCGAGCAGCAAGTGCATGCCATTATTATGGATGCCGTGGCGATAGAAAAAGAATTTATTACCGATGCACTGCCTGTAGCATTGATAGGCATGAACGCAAAACTGATGCAGCAGTATATTGAGTTTGTGGCCGACCGTTGGATAGCCGAGCTAGGTTACACTAAAGTATATAATACCACAAACCCGTTCGATTTTATGGAGCTGATTTCCCTTCAAGGCAAAACCAATTTCTTTGAGAAAAGGGTGGGGGACTATCAAAAGTCGGGCGTGATGTCAAGTAAGGAAACACAGGCATTTTCACTAGAAGAAGATTTTTAACCCATTAATAAAATAACCATGTTTGTAATAAAAAGAAACGGTAAGAAAGAGTCAATAAAATTTGACAAAGTAACAGCGCGCATTGAAAAGCTGTCTTACAGCCTAAGTCCATTGGTAAATGTGATAGAAGTTGCCAAGAAAACAATTGAGGGTATATACGAAGGCGTGCCCACCACGGAACTGGATAACCTGGCTGCCGAGACCGCCGCTTCTTTAACTATAAAGCACCCAGATTACGCCATCTTGGCTTCTAGGATTGCCGTGAGCAATTTGCACAAAAATACCGACAAGCTTTTTTCGGTAACCATGCGTAAGCTGTATAACTATGTTGACGAAGCTTCTGGCAAAAAGTTGCCCTTAATTGCAGATGACGTGATGCAGATAATAAATGAGCATGCTGAACTGTTAGACAGCACCATCATTTACGACCGCGATTTTGCTTTTGATTATTTCGGTTTTAAAACGTTGGAAAAGTCGTACCTGCTGCGCATTGGCGGCAAGGTGGCCGAACGGCCCCAGCACATGTACATGCGCGTGGCTGTGGGCATTCATAAAAATGACATTGACAGTGTTATAAAAACCTATAACCTAATGAGCGAGCGTTGGTTTACGCACGCCACCCCAACACTGTTTAACGCAGGCACGCCAAAACCCCAAATGAGCAGTTGTTTTTTATTAACCATGAAAGATGACAGTATTGACGGTATTTACGATACGCTAAAACAAACTGCTAAAATATCGCAAAGTGCAGGCGGCATCGGCCTGGCCATACATAACGTAAGGGCAACAGGCAGTTATATTGGCGGTACCAACGGTACCAGCAATGGCATTATACCCATGCTGCGCGTATTTAACGACACTGCAAGGTATGTTGACCAAGGCGGCGGCAAACGCAAAGGTGCCTTTGCCATTTACTTGGAGCCTTGGCATGCCGATGTATTTGAGTTTTTAGACTTGAAGAAAAACCACGGCAAGGAAGAAGCGCGCGCCCGGGATTTGTTTTATGCCCTTTGGATAAGCGACCTTTTTATGAAGCGCGTGGAAGCCAACGGCGACTGGAGCCTGTTTTGCCCCAACGAAGCACCCGGCTTAAGTGAGTGCTGGGGTGCAGCGTTTGAAGAGCTTTACACCAAGTATGAAGTGGAAGGCAAGGCCCGTAAAACAATAAAAGCGCAAGATCTTTGGTTTAAAATACTGGATTCGCAAATTGAGACCGGCACACCTTACCTATTGTATAAGGATGCGGCCAATGCGAAAAGCAACCAACAGAACCTGGGCACTATCAAAAGCAGCAACCTTTGCACAGAGATAATGGAATATACCAGCCCTGAGGAAGTGGCGGTTTGTAACTTGGCATCATTGGCGCTGCCACGTTTTGTGATAGATGGTAAGTTTGACCACCAGAAGTTGTTTGACGTAACTGTGCAGGTAACCAAAAACCTGAATGCGGTAATTGATAATAACTTTTACCCTGTGGAAGAAGCCCGTTACTCCAACACAAGGCACAGGCCGGTAGGCATTGGTGTGCAGGGGCTTGCGGATGTGTTCATCATGTTACGGCTGCCTTTTGAAAGCGACCTGGCAAAAATGCTGAACAAGAACATTTTTGAAACCATCTACTTTGCTGCCATGACGGCCAGTAAAGACCTAGCCAAGGAGCAAGGTTCGTACCAAACATACGAAGGTTCACCCGTGTCAAAAGGTATCTTCCAGTTTGATATGTGGGGTGTTACCCCAACCGACCGTTGGGATTGGGCTGCTTTGAAAGCAGAAGTAAGGCAATACGGTGTAAGAAACTCGCTGCTGGTGGCACCCATGCCAACAGCCTCCACTTCGCAGATATTCGGTAACAACGAATGTTTTGAGCCTTACACATCCAATATTTATTCAAGAAGGGTACTAAGCGGCGAGTTTATCATCGTGAACAAGCATTTGATGAAAGACCTTGTGAGCCTGGGATTGTGGAACAACGACATGAAAAATAGAATTGTTGCCGCCAACGGTTCCATACAAAATATCGACGGTATACCCGCTTCAATAAAAGAGTTATACAAAACCGTTTGGGAAATAAAACAACGCAACTTGATTGATATGGCGGCAGACAGGGGTGCATACATCTGCCAATCGCAGTCGTTGAATCTGTTTGTGGACAAACCTTCGGTGTCAAAACTCACCTCCATGCATTTTTATGCCTGGAAAAAAGGCCTTAAAACGGGCATGTATTACCTGCGCTCACAGGCGGCCACCCAAGCGGTGCAGTTCACCGTTGAAAAACAGGGCAGCAACCAAGTGGAACCGGTAATACCAACCGTTGACCAAAGCCAGAACAATGATTTGGATATTGAGGCTACGGAAGTAACGGGGCCAGCCTGTACCATGCAGGACGGCTGCATCAGCTGCGGCTCGTAATTTCTTGTATTAATTTTTGATAATTTAATGCGGGGTATGTTTCAATCTATCATGGAATATACCCCGCTTTTTTGTGAATTGTTGTTTAAGGCATACTGTATGATGTATAGCATCAAGTTAGGCCAGCACCCTCATTTTTATACTAATACCTGTTAGCAATGTACTGCTAATTGCCATAATTTTGCACCCTCTTGCACATTTAAAACCATTTTATGAGTTTAGGAACGTTTAGCTACCCATTGCCCGCCAATGAACCAATATTACAATATGCGCCCGGCAGCCCCGAAAAAGCCGCTTTGAAAAAAGTGCTTGCCGAGTTAAAGGGTGAAACCGCAGACATACCCATGTACATTGGCGGAGAAGAGGTAAGGACGGGCAAGACGTTGCCGCTAAACCCGCCCCATGAAAAAGCCCATGTACTTGGCTATTTTCATGAAGGCGGCGAAGAACATGTTAAACAGGCAATAGACGCCGCTTTAGCAGCAAAAGACGGTTGGTCGAACTTGCCATTTGAAGAAAGGGCACATATATTTTTGCAAGCGGCCGACCTTATTGCCACCAAATACCGCCCCTACATGAACGGCACCACCATGTTGGGCCAGAGTAAAAACGTGTACCAAGCCGAGATAGACAGTGCCTGCGAAGTGATAGATTTTTTACGCCTCAACGTGCATTTTTTAAGCGAAATATTGAAACAGCAACCTATCTCGGCACCCGGTATGCACAACCGTTTGGAATGGCGTCCGTTGGAAGGTTTTGTGCTGGCTATAACGCCGTTTAACTTTACGGCCATAGGGAGTAACTTGCCCTGTAGTGCTGCGTTATGCGGCAATGTGGTAGTTTGGAAACCTGCTTTCACCCAAATTTACAGCGCGCAAATGTTTATGCGCATCATGAAGGAAGCCGGCCTGCCAGACGGCGTGATAAACCTTATTTATGTAGACGGCCCTGTGTTGGGCAATATTTGTTTCGGCCACAAGGAGTTTGCAGGCATACACTTTACTGGCTCTACCGGCGTGTTTAACCAAATTTGGAAAACCATAGGGGAAAATGTGGGCAAGTTGAGGAGCTATCCCCGGATAGTGGGCGAAACCGGCGGTAAGGATTTTGTGCTGGTGCACAAAAGCGCCAATGTAGATGCCACTGTTACCGCACTTGCACGCGGTGCATTTGAATTTCAGGGGCAGAAATGTTCCGCTGCGTCCCGTGCTTATTTGCCAAGCAACCTAGCCGCCGAAGTAAAAGAAAAACTGGTCGCCACATTAAAAACCATGAAGATGGGTACGGTGGAAGACTTCAGTAATTTTATCAATGCCGTAATTGATGAAAGAAGTTTTGACAAAATTGCCGGTTATATTGACAGGGCAAAGAACGATGCCGACGCTGAAGTGATTGCTGGTGGCAGCTACGATAAAACCAACGGCTATTTTGTAGAGCCAACGGTTATTGAAGCCAAACAGCCAAAATATGCAACCCTGTGTGAGGAAATATTCGGGCCGGTGTTAACCATTTACGTGTACGATGCAGATGCTTTTGAAGAAGCCATTGCCTTGGTTGACGGTACCAGCCCTTATGCGTTAACAGGCTCCATTATAGCGCAGGATAGGCAAGCCATTTTGCTCGCTACCAACCTGTTACGAAACAGTGCCGGTAATTTTTATGTAAACGACAAGCCCACCGGTGCTGTGGTAGGCCAGCAGCCTTTTGGCGGTGCAAGAGCCAGCGGCACTAATGACAAAGCAGGCAGTATGTTAAACTTATACCGTTGGTTGAGTGCCCGAACGATTAAAGAAACGCTTGTGCCGCCCACAGATTACCGGTATGCATTTTTAGGGGAGGAGTAAGTTTGCCGCATTTATATTCAGAAGGCTGAACCTTTTTTGGGATTCAGCCTTTTTTGGTGTAAAAAATTTAAACGCTAAACTTTACATGGCTAAATTTGTTTATTTTCTTTAATAAACAAAACACTTGTGTATGGCACATCCTACATACGAATTGATTGAAGCTTTGAGGGACACTGCAAAAAAATTAACCAATGGTGCACATTACGCCTGGGGCAACCATGGTGCCTGCAACTGCGGCAATCTGGTGCAAAGCGTAACCAAGCTAACAAAAGAAGAAATATTAACGTACGCCCATACAGGCATTGGCGAATGGACGGAACTTGCCGAAGAATACTGCGGGGTTACTGACGCGCCGTTTAGCCTGTTGGTATCAAAACTTACTGACATTGGGTTAACGCCCACCGACATACACAACTTGGAGTATTTAGATAACCGCGCCGTGCTGGAACAACTGCCCGGCGGTTTCCGTTGGCTTAAAAGAAATAAGCGGGAAGACGTGATTGCCTACTTTGAAACATTTGCCCAAATGCTGGAAGATCAACTGGTGGCAGCAGTAGAACTACCCGCCGATTTGTTTAAAACAGTCCCCAGGCAAATGGCGTTAGTTTGACAGAATAATTGTACAAAATATGGCAGCAAAACCTTTCGTTTGCTGGTAAAACCCGCCGCTATACCATAATCGGCGGGTTTTATTGCTTAATAAAGCCAAACAGTGGCTATTTTTTTGCCGATGTGCCGTATTAAAGTATTTTAGTGGCAAATTGATTGATTTTGAAAGCCATTTTAACTGAACAGCAGGTTGCATTATCCATAAAGAGGCTGGCCCACCAGATATTAGAAAACCATATACAGTTGAAAAACACTGTATTGATTGGTATTCAACCCCGTGGTATTTATGTAAGCGACAGGATTGTTGATGAATTAAAAAAACTGGTTGGCCCAGAAAACATTAATTATGGCAAGCTTGATATTACTTTTTACAGAGACGATGTGCGCAAGGAATTAAAGATTGCGAACAAAACCGATATACGGTTTAGTATAGAAAACAAACAGGTAGTAGTAATTGACGATGTATTGTGGACAGGCCGTACCATCCGTGCGGCATTAGATGCCTTGTTAGACTTTGGCCGGCCTGCCAAAGTGGAGTTATGCGTGCTGATTGACAGGCGTTTCAGCAGAGAACTTCCGATTCATGCTGACTATGTGGGCCGTACCATTGACACATTTGCTTCCCAAAAAGTAATGGTACGGTGGAAGGAAAAGAATGAAGTAGACGAAGTGGTGCTTGTTTAGTCGGTTGGTATAATACGATGAACCTCAATAAAATATACCTACTGCCGCTTATTTTGATAAGTGCCATATCTGTTTGCGCACAACAAAAAGATGTAGCCGCGCTGATTGATGCCAAAACCTTCGATCCCTCCACGTTAATCTGGTTTAATACCCCAGCCGCCAAATGGGAGGAAGCATTGCCAGTTGGCAACGGTCGATTAGGTGCCATGGTGTTTGGCAAACCCGGTGAGGAACGGATACAGCTGAACGAAAGTACCTATTGGACTGGCGGACCGTATTCAACCGTAGTAAAAGGGGCTTACAAATCGTTAAACGAAGTACAGCAGAAAGTTTTTGAAGGCAAATATTTGGAAGCGCACAACTTATTTGGGCGCAATATGATGGGATACCCGGTTGAGCAGCAAAAGTACCAATGCCTCGCCGACCTTTACCTCAAGTTTCCCGGTGAAGACCATGTTACCCAGTACAAACGCTGGCTCGACCTTGAAACAGGCACCACCACCACCACTTATACAAGCGCAGGCGTAACGTACAAAAGGGAAGTGCTTGCCTCAACGCCCGACCAGGTAATTGCCATACGCATAACGGCAAATAAGCCTGCCAGCATAGCGTTACAAGCCAACCTGCATGGGGTACGCAACCAAACCCACTCCAATTATGCCACGGATTATTTTAGGATGGACGGAGAAGGGAGCAACTGCCTGGTGTTAACAGGTAAATCAGCTGATTACATGGGCGTGAAGGGGGCTTTAAAATACGAGGCCCGTTTAACTGCTGAAGCCAAAGGCGGTTCTACATCAATCCAAAACGGTATTGACTTGGTGATAAAAAATGCCGATACGGTTACGCTTTATTTTGTGGCGGCTACCAACTTTATAAATTATAAAAATGTAAGTGGCGACGCCCATAAAAGGGTAGGGGCGTACTGGCAGGCCATCCAGCCTAAGGCGTTCGGCCAAATACGCGCCAATGCCATTGCGGACTATCAAAATTTATTCAACAGGGTCGTATTCCACCTCCCCAATACGGAGGCCTCGTATTGGCCTACCAACCAGCGGCAGCAGCGTGCGCAAGGCGCGCCAGACCCATCCATGGCGGCACTGTGTTACCAGTTTGCAAGGTACTTGATGATTGCATCTTCCCGGCCAGGAGGTGAGCCTGCCAACCTGCAGGGTATTTGGAACCAGGACGCTAACCCTATGTGGGATGCCAAGTATACCACCAACATAAACCTACAAATGAACTACTGGCCGGTGGAAAGTTTTAACCTGCCTGAATGCGCCGACCCCTTGGTGAAGTTTGTGCGCGAAATTACCGACCAAGGTGCACAGGTTGCCTGGGAACATTACCGCTGCCGCGGCTGGGTTTTTCACCAAAACTCCGATTTGTGGCGGGTGGCTGCACCCATGGACGGCCCCACTTGGGGTACTTTCACCACTGCAGGTGCCTGGCTAACCAATATGCTGTACGAGCATTACCTTTTTAGCCAAGACACGGCATACCTGCGCAGCATTTACCCGTTGTTGAAAGGTTCAGCACTGTTTTTTACGGATTTTTTGGTGATGCACCCCAACGGCCGGTGGTTGGTAACCAACCCTTCCACCTCGCCGGAAAATTTCCCTAAGCGGGAGGGGAACAAAGAATATTTTGACGAAGTAACCGGCAGCATGATACCGGGCACCACCATTTGCGCCGGTTCCTCCATTGATATGCAAATTCTGTACGATCTGTTTACATTTTACCACAACGCCGCCAAAACCTTAAAAGTTGATGCTGCCTTTGCGGATTCTACTTTTAAAACCAGGGAAAAACTTGTGCCCCCGCAAATAGGCAAGGATGGCCTGTTGCAGGAGTGGGCAGACGATTGGGGCCAGCTGGAGGATAAGCACAGGCACCTATCCCCTTTGTACGGTTTATACCCCGGTAATGAGCTATGGGTAAAGGAAACCCCGGCTTTTACGGCGGCCTATAAAAAGCTGTTGGAAGAACGCGGCGATGGCATGAACGGTTTTTCAAGGGCCTGGAAAATGTGCCTTTGGGCGAGACTGGGTGAGGGTAACCACTGCGATACAATTTTTAAAGGGTATTTAAAGGAGCAGTGCTTCCCCCAATTGTTCGCCAAGGGTGGCAGTGCCTTACAGGTTGATGCCACGTTTGGGGTGGCGGCCGGTATAAGTGAGATGCTGTTGCAGTCTCAAAAAGGTTTTATCGAGGTATTGCCGGCCCTGCCTGCAGCTTGGGTAGACGGCGAAATTAAAGGCTTGATGGCCAGGGGCGGGTTTGAAATTAACCTGCAATGGAAAAAAGATAAGGTTACCCAACTCGAAATACGGTCAAAAGCCGGCGGAGTATGCAGGTTTAAACTGCCCGGTAATCAACACGGCAATATCACCAATAAGGGTTCGGCTGTTGGTATTCAATACAATGCAGCAGGTGTTGCTGAATTTAATACAGCAAAAAATGGCGTTTATTTGGTTAGCTTGGAATAGAAAACTTCCCGATGGGTGCTTTGCCTAGCAAGAAGTTTGCGGGTTGGTTATGGATTGGCTGTTGCCTAGCGTGTTATAACAAGGTGTTACCCTAGTGTAAAAACACCCAATCTAAAAAATAAAACTAATTCAGTTTTCCTATATCTTCGCCCTTTAATGAAACTATCTACGCAACATTTGCTGGGTATCAAGGATCTTCAACCAGAAGATATAAGCCTTATACTTTCAACGGCAGAACAATTCAAAGATGTTTTACAGCGGCCTGTTAAAAAAGTGCCTTCCCTGCGGGATGTAACAATCGTTAACCTGTTTTTCGAAAACTCTACGCGAACGCGCATGTCGTTTGAACTTGCCGAAAGAAGGTTAAGCGCAGACACCCTTAATTTTACGGCCAGTGCCTCATCGGTGGCAAAAGGGGAAACCATGCTCGACACGGTGAACAACATCCTGAGCATGAAGGTTGACATGGTGGTGATGCGCCACAGTGCCAGCGGTGCGCCACATTTTTTGGCAAAGCATATTAATGCGGCCATAGTTAATGCAGGCGATGGTATTAACGAGCATCCTACCCAAGCTCTGCTGGATGCTTTTAGCATGCGGGAAAAAACGGGCAGGCTGCAAGGGTTGAAGGTGGCCATCATCGGCGATATAATGCACAGCCGCGTGGCATTGAGCAATATTTACTTGTTGAATAAAATGGGTGCCGAAGTTACGGTTGCGGGCCCGCCAACCTTAATACCAAAATATATTGAGCAAGCCCTTAACGTAAGGGTGGAATATAACGTTAAAAAAGCCCTGCAATGGTGCGATGTGGCCAATGTGCTGCGCATACAGTTGGAGCGGCAGAACCAGCCCCTGTTCTCTTCTCTGCGCGAGTACAGCCTAGCATACGGCATTAATCGCCGCCTGTTGGAAAGCCTTGGTAAGGAGATTGTGGTTATGCACCCCGGCCCCATAAACCGTGGCGTGGAGTTGGATAGTGATGTGGCGGACGGACCATCTTCTATCATCCTAAACCAGGTGGAAAATGGCGTTGCCGTTCGGATGGCGGTTTTGTACCTGCTGGCTAACAGGGAGAATTAATGGCGTTGGGGTGGCATGGTGGTTTCTGTTCTTAAATTTTTAGGATGTGGCTGGCTAATTTACCAATAGCACCGGTTGGGCTTAGATATGCTGCATAACATTGATAACAGCTATTTGTCTTGTAATTTTATACTATTAACCTCCTATTTAAAGCTATGCCACGTATCTGTTTGTTTCCCGGCACCTTCGATCCTGTTACACGCGGGCATGTTGATATTATTAACAGGGCGTTGCCGTTGTTTGATAAGATTGTGGTGGGCATCGGCATTAACTCGGCCAAGAAGCCGATGTTCAGTGCCGAGCAGCGGATGGAATGGTTTAACCTCATCTATAAAAATGAGCAAAAGGTAGAGAGCATGGTGTATGAAGGCTTAACCATTAATTTTTGCCGGGAGATTGGTGCCAATTATATTTTGCGCGGCATCCGTTTTGTGAGCGATTTTGAATACGAAAAAGCCATCGCTGATGCAAACCGGACGATGGACAAGACTATAGAAACAATCTTTCTTACGGGCGAGCCTCAGTACACCTCCATCGCCTCCACCATTGTGAGGGATATTTTAAAACACCATGGCGATGCGTCCCAATTTTTACCCCAGGAAGTAATTGATACGTTGAAACGCCAATGATAGGGTAGATGTTCCCGGTTAAGATTTGACAACTTTAAAAAAGTTGTCAAATCTGCCCCAAAACCATACGCCGTAACCATCAATTGCTTTTTATCAGCCACACTTCGGTAATGCGGGATTGTTGCCGCCAGTTGACATTGTCCTCATTGATGTCTTCAAAACCAACCGTGATTTTACCTCTTTTTATTAGTTCCTTCGGTACGGGAAATTCCTTTACCTCGCCCAAGCCCTTGCCATACATTGTATGTGCCACACGTTGGCCGTTGATGATTAGCAGGCAATCGCCAAAGCCCGTAACCCGTATGGTGTAGCTAACGTTTGTGTCGAGAGTGTTGTATTCCAAACCCACCGGCCAGCGGAGGCTGGTTATCCACGATTGGCGTTCTCGGCTAAAGCCATCGTTCCACCAGCCAAAGCCGGGCGTGTCGGCCTTGCGCAGCAAGGGGTCTGTCTGCCAGCTTTCGCCTCGCAGCACGTGTGGCGATTTTGCCACATTGCCAATATCGTCGTAAAAACCACCCTGACCGGGATGCTCCCAATTGGCAATGGTGGTTAGTGCTGCCACTTGTTCACTGGCAGGTAATTTTTTTATGGCTGCAAACCGGTCTTCCAGCCACCAACGGTTGTTAAGTGGGTAATCAATAAAATCAAGCACCGCACCCCTCTCCTCGCCGGAGGCACGGTATTTTTTAACACTGGTTTGCAACCCGATGGAGTGGAATAACGTGTCGCACAGGTTAATAACCCGGCGGCGTAACATGGTGTCGGCGGGGTTACGCAGCGGTTCCTCCAACACGGCCAGTGCCTCGCTCATTGCTTTATCAGCCCCGATTGTGGCGGAATTGCGCAAAATATCGTTCGCTTTTTCTTCCTGGGCGGCTTCAAACCGTCCCCGGTTTCTGGCCCAGGCATCGTAATTGGCGCGCAGCAGGTACATCTGCCAACGCCAGTTACCGGCAAGGCTGGTGTTCTGCAGTTCCATCTGTCGCCAGGCCGTCCAAGTAGTTTGCACACCACCGTTGGCGGCCGCAGGCCCCTGCCAGTTTTTTTCCAGGGCAAGCAGGCCGTCTGCCGCGGTTTCTTTCACGCCTGAATTAAAAAAGAAATTGGCGTATTCCGTCATTATTTGGCGTTCGGTAAGGCTGGCATCCCAAGCCAGCCTCGTCCAGGTTATTTTGTTCACATCATCATGCACCCCGTCCGAATAGGAGATGAACCCGTCCATAAACGGTTCTACAAAACGGTACATGGCAGTATAATGCATGGGGCGGGGGTTAACGCTCTCTCGCCCGAGTGTGAAGTTAAACACAGGGTCCAACCATGGTACGGGCAGGTCGCAGCGTACGTTATGGGTAAGGTCGGGGTAATAGCGCAGTTTGTAACTAGGCGCCAGCGCTGCCCTGGTTTCCTCCACAGGCGGGCTGCTCGGGCCGGTTACCAAACCACCCAACCAGTTGGGTTTTTCATCCCGCACATATTGGTAAATAGTTTGGCTTTGTGCCGCCGTGTAACCCTGTAGCGAAAGCCATACCAGGGCTTCCGGGTGGTATTTCTGTACCACCTTTGCCATGTCCTTCAGCAGCGGCCAAACCGTTTCCGGCGGGTTGTCGCCGGGGTCTCCGCCGGGGAAGAAGATGCCCGTTAGCGTGGGCGACATTTTGCTTATTTTCTCCATCCGGGCCAGGTAGTGGTTTCTTTTAGCCGTGTCCCTCGCGTCAAACTGCGCGGGCACCCAGGCCCAATAATCCAGTCCGTACTTGCTGCAAATACCGCTGATGGCGGCATTCATGTCGTCCGGGGCCATTTTAAAATGCGGGCTTTTCTCTTCCTCAAATATGGGTATGCTTTCTATGCTGTTGGTGCCAAACACCACCAGTTCGCGAATGTATTGGTCAAACTGGGCCACCGTCCAGGCATCGTAGCTGTTGGCGGTGTTGCGGTACCCCAACTGGTGGCCGCGTATGGGTTTTGCCGGTGTTGTTGATACGGGCAGGTTTGTAGGCAGGCCAACAGCCCCGGACTTGTAGGCAAAATCGCGCAACAATTGGCCGGCACCATACAGCACCCCCCTTGCATCAAAGCCTTCAATGGTTACAACGGTGCGGCCGCCTTTCTGTTGGGTAAGAATTCGGTACGATTCTGGTTTTTGTATCAACGCCGGTGTGGCGGGTAATGTCGCTTGGCTGGTTGCCGCTTGTGATGGCGTGGTAAGCACGATAACATTGCCCGTAGCAGGCCAGGTGGATGTTATTGTGCTTTGCAGCCCGGTGCGCTTTTTTATTTCCTCGGCCAATATAACGGCTGCGGCTTTTTGCGCGTTGGGCAGAGGGCCGGTGCCGGTTACGATGTGGAGGTTTTGCAGGTAGGTGGTTTGGGCATTTGCTTGCTGGTGCATGCAAGCAAAGCTTATTATGGCGGCACATATTAGCCGCAGCAGATTGGTTTTAATTACTTGCCTATGTTTAGCAGTTCCCATATCTTCTTATGTTTAATTTTCTTTTTGGCCTTGCCAGCCCATGGCTTTTTCTTTTTTCCCTTGATGGAAAAAAGAAACAAAAAAGATCAAGGTCGGCGCGAACGCTCCGCGCGCCCGACCGCCCTACGCCTCCCCATGTGAAACAGCGCACTTTTTTACTTTTTGGCATCTTGCGTGATGGTGTATCATTGCTCGTTCATGCTGCGGCTGCTGTGGCTTGCGCCGTTTCTCGGAACCTTAAACTTCCGTTTCAAATCTGCTTGTAAGCTTTTCCATTTTTATGCATCGTGCGCAATTCGAGGTTGTGTCGCATTATAACTCAAACAGCACTATAATTCCTGTCTTTTCTGCTTCTGTCTTGTACTTTTCTTTTCTTGTCCCAGAGACTCCCTTGGAGAAAAAAGAAAAGAAACAAAAAAGATCAAGGTCGGGGCAAACGCTCCGCGCGCCCGACCGCCCTACGCCTCCCCATGTGAAACAGCGCACTTTTTTACTTTTTGGCATCTTGCGTGATGGTGTATCATTGCTCGTTCATGCTGCGGCTGCAGTGGCTGGCGCTGTTTCTCCAAACCCTAAACTTCCGTTTCAAATCTGCTGGTAAGCTTCCTTCGCTCGGCTGAGTTTCCAGACTTCGCAATATTATGAATGGTGTCTCACCCAAGGAGTCCGTTGGACGGACACCATTTTGCTAAGATTGCCAAGCCCTTTACCACAATCGCCGGAGGCGATAGAATAATGTGTAATGCGAAGACGCTTCGCACAGCGCAATGGCATTATAATAATACCCGTTGCCGGCAAGCCAATGCCGGAACGGGTACTACGGTATAAAATTTTTACTGCATGTTATATTGAGGAGAGCGAGGATGGCAAATTCCAGCCTTCCCTGTATTCGCGTTTTACAAACTGGTTGGCTGGCTCAAAATTGGTGATGCGCATGTTTTTGGCATCCCACAGCAGCTTTATCCTGCCGGGGTTGTCGGGGTCGTTGTCCGTTTTCTTGTTCGGGTTTTCCAATCCCCAACTGCGTATGGCCAGGTTGCCTATCAAAATGCTTTCGGTAAAAGGCCCTGCGTATTCAAACGGACTGCTGGTGGTGGCGTTGCCATAACCGGCTATACAGGCGTTTACCCATTGTAGGTAGTGGCCTTCGGGTACGCGGGCAATGGTTTTGGGCGGCATCTGCACTTCGCTCATCAGTTTGCTGGGCAGCAGGCGCGGGCGCTCGCCGTAGCAGTCAACCATCAGCTTGCCCTTGGTGCCTATAAACAAACAACCGCCGTCGTCTCCGCCAAACTGTTCGCCGGGCAATAATTCGTCGGGCAGGGGCGGTAGCAAGCCGCCGTCGTACCAGCTAACGTTTATTTCACCCTTGCCATCCTTGCGCGGGTATTTTAAATGTATCATGCTGGCAGCGGGGTAGCCGTCGGGGTATTTCGCTTCCTTGCCGTCGGCCGTCCAACTGGTGGGTATGCTGCACTCCACCTGTGTGGGGAAGTCGATGGGCAGCAGCCTGAACACAGGGTCCATCATGTGGCAGGCCATGTCGCCCAGGGCACCGGTACCAAAGGCATTAAAGCCGCGCCAGCTCCAGGGGCAGTAGGCAGGGTTGTAGTCCCTGTATTGCGCCGGGCCCAGCCAAAGGTTCCAGTCAAGCGTGCTGGGTACCGCAAATTTGCCGGTTGGCGTTGGCAGGCCCTGCGGCCAAATAGGCCTGTTGGTCCATACCTGTACGGTATGCACGTCGCCAATCATGCCCGCGTCGTACATTTCCTTGGCCTGGCGCACGCCGTCGCTGCTGCCACCCTGGTTGCCCATTTGGGTAATAACCTTGTATTTTTTAGCAGCTTCGGCCATCAGGCGGGCTTCGTAAATATCGTGAGTAAGCGGCTTTTGCGTGTACACGTGCTTGCCCAGCGACATAACGGTCAACGATGCAATGGCATGCACATTATCTGGCGTGGAAACATTGCAGGCGTCAATATTGTTTTTTTCCTTGGCCAGCATCTCACGCCAGTCTTTATAGAACTTGGCCTTAGGGAAACGCTTGCGCGATTCTGCACTACGCACCTCATCCACATCGCACAGGGCCACTATATTTACCTTGGGGCTGGTGGCGAAGTTTTTAATATCGTCCCCGCCCTTGCCGCCTGCGCCTATTGCGGCTATGTTCAGTTTGTCGCTTGGGGCAACAAAACCGCGGCCCATTACATGGCGCGGAATAATCATAAAGCTGCTTGCGGCAAGCGAGGCGTTTTTAACGAAATTTCTGCGGGAAACTTCCTTTTTTTCTTCGTTCATAAAATGGTGAGTTATATGTTGTTGTATGGTTTTTGTGTTTTTTGGTTCTATGTTTTGTGTTTTATGTTCTGTGTTATGGCGTATTGTGGTTGCTGCCTGTTGCCGGTTATGCTACACACGTTCTTATCCCCTACCTACGGTGCGGCGGCAAGCGTTGCAATTGTGAGGCTAAATGTAAAGTGTTTTTGCGGGATTATGCAAGTTTTTTTTTGAGAAAGCGGAGGAAACATGCAAGTTGTTTTAAAATCGCGGGGAATTTGTTGGGAAAGATTATGTAATATGAAAAGTGGGTATTATCTTAACCGAACCGTTTTACGAATAAACAACTTAAAAAGCAGATGAATCTTCTACCTAAAGAACATAGGGAGCTTACCTCAAATGAAAACAAAATAATTTTGACCAATCTCCGCATTCAAATGACAGACCACTTGGAATAAACTACTTCGTGCATCGGGACACCCTTTGGGGACCACCCTAAGCAAAGGAGCTAAATAAATAATCATTCAATGTGATTGCAACATTGATAAAATCATTTTTTAACTTTTATATTTTATGAGCAAAATAATTGTAAACAGAATCAAGTCTTATTTGGAAAGGACTTTTAAAGACAAAATTGATATTACTGATCTCAGTAAAAAATCGCCGGAAGATAAACATAAGAATTTTCTTTCAAGGGCGCTATCTGCATATAGCCTAACTGTAATTGCAGGAACATCCATTGACGATGCGGGTAATGCAGTCACAGATGGTTTTGACGATAACGGAATCGACGCTGTTTTCTTTGACAAACCAGCAAATAATCTTTGGCTTGTGCAATCAAAATTTATTGAGAGTGGTAACGGAGGAATTGACAATGGCGATATCGAAAAATTTGCTAAAGGCGTAAAAAAATTGATAGACGGGGACTTTTCCAGATTTAATGATAAGGTGAATTCCAAACAAGATGACATACTCGAGGCATTGGATGATGCCTCTGTAAAAATCCAACTTTTGTTTGCATATACGGGCAAAGAGCTTTCATCACATAACAAAGCTTCAATAAAGGATCTTTTAGACGAGCAAAACGACCATGATGAAATTTTGTTTTTTACTGATTTCAACATTGACAAAGCTTACAAAGGGCTTGAAACAGGAGTGGGATTTGCGCCAATCAATGAAGATATATTAATTTCAAACTGGGGACATATTGAAGAACCACTTAAATCTTATTACGGTCAAATTACAGGCACGGATTTAGGATTGCTTTGGGAAAAATATGGCAGAAGACTTTTTACTGAAAATATAAGAAATTTTCTTGGGAATTCATCTGTTAATGATGAAATAGTTAAAACAATAAAAAATGAGCCGGCCAATTTTATTTATTAGGAATTAGCACTTAGGTCGCACTTTAAAATTAGAAGATTTATATTTGCGACATGGATATGTTGGATAAATTCAAAGGCGTGAATTCTATAAATTTTCATAAGCGGTTTACGGATGACGATTCTTGCTTGGAATATC
>CAIRZB010000046.1 GCA_903882935.1 uncultured Parafilimonas sp.
GATATTCCAAGCAAGAATCGTCATCCGTAAACCGCTTATGAAAATTTATAGAATTCACGCCTTTGAATTTATCCAACATATCCATGTCGCAAATATAAATCTTCTAATTTTAAAGTGCGACCTAAGTGCTAATTCCTATAATTTTATACTAAATTAATTTTGAACACTTTACGTTAGTACGCGAGTTAATGTAAGGTAATTGTGCTCATTTGCTGCTGTAGCAAAACCCATAGATGACGGTTTGGTTTTGTGCAACAAGCATTATGTTAAAGCAGTAGTATTGGCTACACTGCTATAAAAACAAAACCCCGCCAGTTGGCAGGGTTTTGTTTTTATAGCAGTTGTTATTGCCTCTTTATTTTTTTACATCTATGCCGCTGCTTTTTTTGGCAGGGGATGAACTGTTTTTGCCAAGTGGCCTGTTTCTGCCGAAGTCAACCAATATGGGGGCTGCAACAAAAATAGACGAGTATGTGCCGGTTATAACACCTACCAGCATTGCGAAGGCAAAGCCTCTTGTAACCTCACCGCCAAAAACAAACAGGATTAGAATGGTAAGGAACACTGTTAACGACGTCATTACCGTACGGCTTAATGTTTGGTTGATGGCGCGGTTAATAATGGTCTCCTTGCTGGCACCTGTCATTTCCTTCACGTCCTCACGTATACGGTCGTACACAATTACCGTGTCGTTCATGGAGAAGCCTATTACCGTTAGCACGGCTGCAATAAAGTACTGGTCAATTTCCAGCGGGAAAGGTACTATGCCCCTAAAGAAGCTGAACACTGCCAATATTACCAGTACGTCGTGCAACAGGGATACGATGGTACCCAAAGAATACCTCCAGTCACGGAAACGGATAAAGATGTACAAGCAAATAATGATGATGGCAAATATGCCAGCTTTGATTGCACCGCCTTTTAATTCGTTTGAAATGGAAGGCTCAACAGTTTTAGAATCTTGTTTATAGCTTTTGTCAAACTCTTTATAGCTTACGTTTTCAGGTATAAAGGCTGCTTTTTGTAACCCGGCAAACAAAGTTTTCTCCACGCTGTCGTCAATATTGTTGCCACGTTCGTTAATCAAAAAGTCGGTGGTAATATTCAGCTGGTTGTTGGTGTTTACCGTTTTTACTATGGGGTAATTGTGCAGTACGGTTTTAAGTTCGTTGCTTACACTTTCAGTGTTCACCTTTTTCTTAAAGTCGATGGTATAGCTGCGGCCACCCTTAAATTCAACGCCTTCGTCAAAACCATGGATTACAGAACCGATGCCTAGTAGCAATACAACTACTGAAATACCGTAGGCCACTTTCCTATACTCGATAAATTTAAACGCGGTGTGTTTGAATATTTTGCGCGAAACGCCGGTAAAATACTCAAAATGCCTTTGTTTGCTGGTATAGATATCTGTGATAAGGCGGGATACAAGTATACCGCAGAACAGGCTTAACAAAATACCCAGCATCTGTGTGGTGGCAAAGCCCAGTACGGGGCCAAGGCCAAAAATGAACAGAATGGCAGCCGTTAAAAATGTGGTAACGTGGGCATCCAAGATAGGGGAGTAGGAGCGCTTGTAGCCATCGTTTACCGCCGTTAAATAACCTTTGCCTTTGCTCAGCTCTTCTTTTATCCTTTCAAAAATAATTACGTTGGTATCCACGGCCATGCCTATGGTTAACACCAAACCAGCAATACCGGGGGCGGTTAGTGTAAAACCTAACGCACTTAAAATACCCACGGTGAACAACAGGTTTAAAATAAGGGCAATGTTTGCTACCCAGCCTGCCGTGTTATAGTAAATAAGCATCAAAGCAAATATTACTATAAAAGAGATTAGGAAGGAGTACAACCCGGCATGTATGGTATTGCTACCAAGTGTGGGCCCGATGGTTTGCTCAGAAGCTATCCTTGCAGGGGCAGGCAGTTTGCCTGATTCCAGCGTATTGGATAAATCCTGCGCTTGTTGTACGCTAAAGCTACCGCTTATTTCAGAGGAGCCATTGGGTATTTGGCCAATAACGTTGGGAGCGCTGTAAACAGTGTTATCCAATACTATGGCAATTGGCTTACCAATGTTCTTGCCTGTCATTTCAGCCCAAAGGCCTGTACCAACAGGGTCCATTTCCATTTTAATGGCTGGGGCACCTTTTTCGTCAAAATCCTGGCGGGCACTGCTAATGTGGCTGCCGTCTAATTTGGCATTACCGTTCTCCAGTGTTTTAACAGCATACAGCAACACAACGTTTTTGTTTTTGCTGTGTTCGTCAGGGCCGTACATAAACACCAGGTTAGACGGGAATTTGTTTTTCACCAAGCCCAAGCTTAGGTACTGGTTCAATTGGGCCGTATCCGTGGTTCTTATGTAGCCAATATTTGGGCTGTATATTGCATTGCCAGTGGCTTTGTCGCGTGTGCCGGTGCTTATCTGCAGTATTTTTTGCAAAGGGTATTCATTCTGCTTCAGCTTGTTTGTATCAACTGCGTTTGCTGCTGTGGCTTTTTTGCTGGTATCGGCCTTAGCAACTGCTGTAGTATCAAATGGTTTTGCAGTGGCGGCGTCCTTAACCGTCTTTACGCCGTTTAAGTAGTCACTGAGTGCTTTTTCGGCACTTTGGAACGATTCGGCAATATCCGGTATCCTGTACACCTCAAAAAACTGCAGGTTGGCAGTGGCTTGCAGGTTTTTGCGAACACGCTCAGGATCGTTGATGCCGGGCAGTTCGATGGAAATGATGGCTTTTGATTTGTCTTTGTTAATAGTGGCCGAACTGATACCAAAGCGGTCAATCCTATTGGCCAATATTTTGTAGGTGTTGTCAAAAGCCGTGTTCGACTGGTCGGCCAAATACGCCAAAACACTGTTGTCAGAGTCGGTGTATTTTACCTTTCCGTTGCTGCGTGCAACAAAATAGGTAGCCATAGAAGCCCCGCCAGACGCTTTTTTAAACTCCTCGCCAAACAAACCAATTAAATCGGCCCCGCCGGTTGCTTTTCTGCTAACGGCACTGTTTAGTGCTTTTACAAAAACGGGGTCTTTTGTGTTGTTTGCTAAGGAATGGATAAGCACATCAAGGCCAACCTCCATGGTAACACTCATACCGCCCTGCAAATCAAGGCCCAACATAAGTTCCTTGTCTTTAGCATCTTGGTACGTTGTTAAACCAAAGGGGCCGATGTTGGTATCCTTGGTACTGTCTTCGAGGCGCTGCAGCCGCTGTTTCTTCAAGTCATCCAGCGTATCCTGATAGGCCTCCCTCAGGGCTTTGTCGTTTGGATACTTCTTGTCTGCAGCAATGTAACCACGGGACGCAAGCCATTTATTGGCTTTGTCCTCTAAACTGCTTTCATGGCTGCGCACGATCCATGTGAAAGACAGTTGGTACAAACAAATTAATATAAGCGCAATCGCAAAAAAACGCACTAAACCTTTAAGTTGCATACTGTAAGGGTTTCAAAATTTTTGTGAGCGGCAAAGATAGGGGAATTGACATTTATATAATGGGCATAAAAAAATACCGGCAAAACAAATGCCTGCCGGTATTTTAATGCTTTTTTAATGTTTGTTATTGCACTGCCGTAATAACCAAATCGTAATACAGTATTGCATTTGCGGGTACGCCAATGGTACCGCTTACTAACCCTTCGCACCCGTACGCTAAAGACGAAGGAATAACCAGTTTAATATGGGTGCCTGTTTTGAAATACCCTGCCATTTTGCCAAACCCCGGTATGGTACTTGCCAACGGATAGGTGATAGGGGTTGTTGATTTGTCGATGATAGACCCATCAAGCAACGAAGCCACATAAGTAAATGATACCGTTGAGGTTATGGTAGCACTATTGCCCGTGCCAACAGTGTCAATACGGTAATAAACCCCGCTGGTATCTTTGTTAAACGAAAGGTTGTGCACTGATAAAAACGCTAAAATTTGCGACTGTTCCGCATACGGCTCTACGTTAGTGCAGGTAACCGTTTGCGAACTGCCCGCATTTTTTACACAAGCACATACCGTAACGGATAATATTGCCGCAACCGCCAAAATTCTTTTCATGTTTTGTTATTATTTAGTATTAAGACTGCTATAACAGCTAATTTGTTGCATCTGGGCCTGTGGTTTCGTTTCTTTTTTTCACCAATAGCTCCAAATACCGTTGTTCATTCATTTCCCATTTGTATTTTTTGTAAAATACGCCAGTAAAAACCGCAATGGCAACAATGGCAATAACCAGCAGCCATGGGCTAGACTGGCTGTTTGCAACCATGTTTGCTCGTTCGTACCAGCCTGATTCGAGTACCACCAACACCCCTATGCCAAGCAGCAGCCCAAAAGGTAAACCAAAAAATATTTGGCGAACAATATTTTTCTCGCGTTCCCTATATATAAGCCAATAGCCTAAAAAGTTATTCTCTTCCGTGGTAAGCATTGTAGTATTGCTTTTTACTGGTTATGCATTGTTGTTTATAAATTTATGGAAAGGTTCAGATTTTAATCACTATTTTTCCGCGAAAAGTTGCAAAAGTGAGTAAATACGACCATAATATTAAAGATTTCTTGATAAAGGCAAAGGAAGTATCGGTAGAAAAGATCGGGGTATTTTCATTAAGCCGCCCTGTTGGCGAGGATAAGGTTATTGACGCACAGTTTATAGATTTTCAATTTAACAAAAGGGCGGAGACCAGCGAGGCATTAATAGACTTTATTGTAAAGGAAACGGGGAAAAACAAAACACTGGTATCCTCCGATTTAGCATCGTTTTTTGAGGGAGCCAGGCAGTACATTAATATCGGTAAGGCATTTTCTATAGCGGGGTTGGGCATGCTATCGTTAAACAGGTCTGGTGAGTATGTATTCTCCCCATTGCAAGGTAATGTGGTAGCCGTAGAGGCAACACACAACAATGCAGTTAAGGCCAAAACAGAAAAACAAGGCAAAAGCCAAACCGGCAGAAACGCCGTGATGTTTTTTGCGTTGTTAATTGTAATATTGATAGCGTCTGGTTTAGGGTGGGGCATTTACAAATATATTGACCGCCAAAAGGCAGAACAGCCATTAACTGATATGCCCTCCGTTAATGCAGACTCTACTGTAGGTAAGCAAATTAACACCAGCGACACAGCCGCAAATGCAGTAAACCCGCATGCCCAAATGGGCGACAGCCTTTATTATAGGTTTATTTTTGAAACCACTTTTAGTAAAACCCGGGCGCATAACCGATATGACAGTCTTAAAAGTTGGGGAGAACATGTATTTATCGACAGTACAAAGGTAGATACTAATATTGCCTACCATTTATTTGTGAAGGCAAACCTTTTGGCAAAGGATACTGCCCATGTTAAAGACTCAATACAAAAATATTTTTCGCGGCCGGTAAGGGTTGTGGCAAACTAACTGCCAAGTGTAAAAAACTAATATTATGAAACTAAGCTCTTCCTTGGTTTTTGTGCTGTATTGGGCTGTGCTGTGTATTGATTGCGTTTTTTTGTTTAACCGCATGGACGAATACCGGCATTATTCCAAGCCACTGATAATGCCAGTATTGTATATTCTAATGGCATTGGAAACCGTTGACACATCGCACAAACGCTCCAAACTCATCGTTAGTCTTTTGTTGCTTTTTTCATTTGGGGGCGACATACTATTGCTAAACAATAACGAGAGGTCTTTTTTTACATTCGGGTTGCTTTGTTTTTTGGTGGTGCATATACTGTATGCCCTATTTTTTTTCAGAATCAAACATTTTGCTGTTAAAAATGCGGGTGCAATTGGGTTGGCATTAGTGGTGGTGGCGGTTTACCAATATTTTTTGCTAAGCGCAACCTGGGCCAAAATAAAAGAGAATGACCTAGCCGTGCAGGTAATTGTATATTCACTATCCTTATCCTTAATGTTTATTGGCGCGGTTAATGCCAGTACCGGAAAAAGGGCAAAAAAGGTGGCTTGGAAATATTTTGTGCCGGGTGCTATATTATTCGTTTTGTCAGACTCGTTGATAGCCATCTTGAAATTTTACCCTTTCGAAAAGCCACCTATCGATTTGCCAGCGTATATAGGTTGCGCAGTAATGTTAACATACGGTGGGGCGCAGGTACTGCTTGTATTGGGTGCCGTTAAGTTTATAAAAAACTAGCTATGATTGCTTGCTATTTGGGTGCTTACGCAAGCATTGCGTAGTTGCATTTGGCTTAGTATTGGCGGCCTATACTTAAAAAATAACCCCCCGTTAATTACTTAACAGGGGGTTGTTAGTTGTAGCAACTCAATTAGTTGGTTGAGTGCCTATTCGCTTACGGAATTTACTAATAATCCATACCCATTCCGCCGCCGCCTGGCATAGCAGGTGCGCCAGATGACTTAGGTTCTGGCTTGTCAGCAACAACCGCTTCTGTAGTCAACAACATACCAGCAATTGAAGCTGCGTTTTCAAGCGCAATGCGGGTAACTTTTGTTGGGTCAATAACACCTGCTGCAAGTAAGTTTTCGTAAACTTCTGTACGGGCGTTAAAACCAAAGTCGGCAGTACCTTCTTTAATTTTTTGTACCACTATGCTGCCTTCAATACCGCTGTTTACCACAATTTGGCGCAGGGGTTCTTCAATGGCACGTTTAATAATGGCAATACCTGTTGTTTCATCGGCATTAATACCTTTAAAGCCTTCCAATGATTCGATAGCACGTATATAAGCTACGCCACCGCCAGGTACAATACCTTCTTCAACAGCTGCACGTGTTGCATGCAGGGCATCGTCAACACGGTCTTTCTTTTCTTTCATCTCTACTTCAGTAGCAGCGCCAATGTACAATACTGCAACACCACCGGCCAATTTAGCCAAGCGCTCTTGTAGTTTTTCCCTGTCGTAGTCTGATGTAGTGGTTTCAATCTGCGCCTTAATTTGGTTAACGCGTGCAGTAATTATTTCTTTATCGCCTTTGCCGCCAACAACAGTGGTGTTGTCTTTGTCAATGGTAACAGTGGCAGCTTGGCCAAGGTAGCTAAGGTCGGCGTTTTCAAGTTTGTAACCTTGTTCTTCGCTTATCACGGTGCCTTTTGTAAGCACGGCAATATCTTGTAACATTTCCTTCCTGCGGTCGCCAAAACCTGGGGCTTTAACAGCGGCAACTTTCAATGTGCCACGCAGTTTGTTTACCACCAGTGTAGCCAATGCTTCACCTTCCAAATCTTCAGAGATAATCAACAACGGACGGCCGCTTTGTGCAACTTTCTCCAATATATGCAAAATATCTTTCATGGCAGATATCTTCTTGTCATATATCAGTATGTATGGGTTTTGCAACTCAGCTTCCATTTTCTCGCTGTTGGTTACAAAGTAAGCACTCAGGTAACCGCGGTCAAACTGCATACCTTCAACTACATCAACTGTAGTGTCGGTGCCTTTTGCTTCTTCAACGGTAATAACACCTTCTTTGCCCACTTTGGCAAAAGCTTGTGCAATCAACTTGCCAATTTCATTATCGTTGTTGGCAGAAATTGACGCTACCTGCTCAATCTTTTGGCTGTCTTCGCCTACTGCTTGGCTTTGTTGTTGTAGGTTTTTTACAACCACACTAACAGCCTTGTCAATACCACGTTTCAGGTCCATTGGGTTTGCGCCAGCGGCAACGTTCCTTAAACCTTCGCTAATGATAGCTTGGGCCAAAACGGTTGCAGTGGTAGTACCGTCACCGGCAATATCAGCTGTTTTGCTGGCAACTTCTTTCACCATTTGTGCGCCCATGTTTTCAATGGGGTCTTCCAGTTCTATTTCCTTGGCAACGGTAACACCGTCTTTAGTGATAGAAGGAGCGCCAAATTTTTTCTCAATAACCACATTGCGGCCTTTGGGGCCTAAGGTTACTTTAACTGCGTTTGCAAGGATGTCAACACCCCTTTTCATCCGGTTTCTGGCTTCGATATCGAAGAATATTTGTTTTGCCATAAATACTTAATTTGAAAATTTTTAATTTTAAAATTTGAAAATTCGTGCATTTTAGATTTGAAAATGAAAAACAAGATTTTTGAAAATTTGTGGCTTTTGCCATTTCCAAATTTTCAAACTGCCTCATTTTCAAATTTGCTTACACTATTGCCAAAATGTCGCTTTCCCTCATAATAAGGTATTCGCCACCTTCCACTTGAATTTCAGTACCGGCGTATTTGCCGTACAATACAGTATCGCCAATTTTAACGGTAACAGGCTCATCTTTCTTGCCTGGGCCTGCAGCTACAACGGTACCGCGTTGTGGTTTTTCTTTAGCAGTGTCTGGAATGATGATACCACCAGCAGTTTTTTCCTCCGCGGGGGCAGGTTTTACAATCACCCTGTCATGAAGAGGGGTAACATTTAGTGTTTGTGCCATAATCGTATTGATTTTTTAGAAAATGAACATTTAAGTTTACTGTTACGGGGTTAGCTATTTTTGTGCCACAGGGCTAAAAAGGCCAATTTTTCATTTTTTTTGCCTCTAAGCGGCCTAAGTTGGCCTTGTTTGGCAGGTTAAAAATGCACTACGCTACCCAAACGGCATACCCCAATGACAAAATTTCACCTGCCAACAGCCTTTGATTTGGGTGGTGCCTGGCGGCCACCCAAGTTAGCCCGGGCCGTTTTTTTTAGGTAAGAACGATGGAAATGGCCAATAGATAGGCAGTGACATTTTGTTAATGAAAAGATAAACACGCATCGCCGTTTGCCATTTATGCCACAGGCATGGATAATTTGGCAGTAGTACTGTAGGCTGCCCAAGTGCATCCGGCTTGGGCGTATTGCCAAAATTAGCCCGCTTTAGTTAACGTACCCCAAAGCTGTTATACGCCCCCTTAATGTTTGGCATAGTATATGCCTGTTACAATATGCATAAAAATTGCGAACACATTAATTTTTTTTAATTGAACACCCATATGGCAATAGCACCGCACTGCCATTTGCGAAAGCCTTTTTTGCGGGCGGCACAAACGACATAAGGGCTTTCCGATCCAGGTCTCTGGGCCCGGGTTCGTATCGCAACTCGGCCGACACGTTGCACAGTGCTTTTCTGCCCCAACAGCCCGGCGATGTAAAACTGGAGGCAAATATTGAATTAAGGGCCAGGTTATTTTCGGTAGTGCGCGGCGCAATGTTTATTGATGCAGGTAATATTTGGTCGCAAAGGGCAGACTCCGCCCGGCCTTGCGCACAATTTACTGGCAACTCCCTAAGCCAAATTGCGGCCGGCGCGGGGGCGGGCCTCCGTTTTGACCCAACTATATTGGTGTTGCGGCTTGATGTGGCTTACCCCATATTAAAGCCATACTAATACAATCTTACCCGTAACAAGTTAGTGTACAATCTGGCGATTGGGTACCCGTTTTAGGCGCGCTTGTTTCGTGCATCAGGTGCTAAATATGCTAGTACATCGGTAAATGCGCCAAGCGCCAGCACTCAGCCCCGAAAGCTAATATGGCAGGGGTTTTTGCGTTTTGGTGCCTTATGCCGCAGATGATTTTTACTTATAGTGCTGCGTGTTTATCTGTAAGCGCCGCGTGGGATTGATCAACAATGTTGCGTATCGCTTTATCCATGCGTATTACCGAGGCGTGCAAAAGGTCAATAATTTCTTTGTTTTCCTCTGATAGTTGGGGTCTGTCTAATAATTCTATCAAGGCCATCATATTGGCCACTGGCTGCCGAACGATATGGGACTGGGCAAAAATAATGTCGCGCAACAACTTGTTTTGTTGCTGTAGGCTTAGTTCGTTGTTCTTCTTCTCGGTAATGTTGCTAATGGCCACCGAAGTGCCAGCCAGTGTATTATTTAAATAAACCGGATGGTATTCGGTTTTCAGCCAAACGGTTTGCCCTTGCCAACTAACCTTGTTTTCATTGGCCACATGGTGGCCCCGTAGTGCCATTTCAAAGTGGGTTACAAAGCCACTTAGGGCTTTGTCAAACGTTTGTTCTATAAAATCTGCCAAGTTATCGCCCACCTTTAATGCTTGCCGTTTGCTGGCTGTGCTTTGGTCGTAAGCTGCTTTATTAAAAAAAAGCAAAGTAAAATCTGGTGCAGCTAAAAAATGCATTTCAGCCGTACTGTTGTACATGCCGATAACAATTTTTTCGGCTTTCTCCAACAACACTTGCTGCCTTTGCGTAACCTGCTTTTCTTCCTTTAGGGTACTGCGCAGTGCTTGTTTTTTTTGCCAAATGGCTTTTAGTAGATCGTTTTTAAATACTAACCCTGCAAAGGTTCCGGCTTCTGTAAGCACCGGCAATACATTGGTTTGGTGTTCAAACATGGCCTCGAGTGCATGCTCTAACTGGCAATCGGCATTTAACGCCGGCTTTTGGGAAAGACAGTCTATTGCCAGCGTGTGTGGCCGTTCTATAACATCGCGCGGTGTAAGCACTCCCAAAAATGCCTTGGTTTCCTCATTAAACACTACCAAGCCATCATTTTGCGTCAGGTCGTTCCTCCATGACTGAATACCTGCGTACCTAGGCGTTGATTTATAGGTTGATGATATTATACCGGCTATTGAGTTCATAATAATTCTTCCTCTATGTTTGCGTAAGAAACCATCACCCTAAAATCAACTTTCAACAGCTCGCCTTCCGAAACAAAGGGAAAAACCTTGGGTGCAAGGATGGAAATGATTTTGTCTGCCGGTATTTTGGCCAATATGCGCTTGTTTATAAAAACGGCCTCCACAAAACCGCTGTTTATTTCTACCGTTTCAAAACCATTCGGTACCAAAAACTCGAACGATTTTCCCAGGCCTATTTTGCCTTGGGCCGAGTGCTTGCCCAATACCAAAATATCTTGGAATGGCGGTAACTTAATTTCTTCAAAACTTAGGCTAATAGAATATTTCATATTGGATTTGTGGAGGTCTGGCATAGCTAAGCCAAATAAGATATTGGTTAAAAAGGGATAAAATGTGCTACGCAAATTTTATCGATGTTGTTAAGATATGAAATATTTTTAATGTTACAAAGCAAAATGCCTTTTTTTTAGCAATTAACGATGTTACAAGAAAATAATTTTGCTTTAATTTTTGCTGCTGCACGTAAACGTTTGCCTAAAAAATCATTTTTACGTGGAACAACGTATGTAAATTTTCGTGCAAGTATACACAATAGGTGCTTTATAGCCTATTTTTTGTATTTTGTACTGTGGTAGATAATTGATGAAGAAAGGTATTGTGTGTTATTGGCCCAAGATTACAAACACTTCATATTTAGCCAGTAATGTGTTTTAAGTGTTGATTCATACCCAGTTATTGTAGGCAACCCAGCAAAAAATGCTTTTTGGGGGAATGCGCTTTTTTTTACTAAGTCACTATCCTTCATGATACCGCTTAGGCATTTCTTTGGGAATTTATTGGTAGGCAATGTTCTTTTTAGCTTTAAACGGCCTGCAATGTTAAACAGTGTGTCGGCGGTCGTGCGCACCGTCGTGGCATATACACCTCTGCATTTGGTAATTGGTTACACCTTTGCACCATGGTCTGTCAGCAATAAAAAAAGGTGGCCCTGTACCGGGCCACCTGTAAAAATATTCATTAATGCTACTAGGCTAAGCCAAATCAAAACGGTCAAGGTTCATCACTTTGGCCCAGGCCGCAATAAAATCGTGTACAAATTTTTCCGCTCCGTCGGTGCTAGCGTATACCTCGGCAACCGCCCTCAGCTCCGAGTTTGAGCCGAATATCAAATCTGCGCGGGTGGCTGTCCATTTAACCGCACCCGTTTTACGGTCACGCCCTTCAAACACTTCCTGTTTTGCGTCGGCGGCATGCCAAACGGTGCCAATGTCTAACAGGTTTACCACAAAATCGTTTGTAAGTGCTTCTGGCCGGTTAGTAAAAACACCGTGCTGGCTGTGGTTAACGTTGGCGTTTAATACACGAAGGCCAGCCACCAAAACCGTTGTTTCTGGCGCGGTTAGGTTTAACAGTTGCGCTTTGTCAACCAGCATTTCCTCGGCCGAAACTTTGTGCTTGGCTTTTATGTAATTGCGGAAGCCGTCGGCATTGGGTTCCAACACGGCAAACGATTCCACATCCGTTTCTTCCTGTGTTGCGTCAACGCGGCCTGGCGTAAACGGAACCGTTACCATATGGCCTGCCGCTTTTGCCGCCTGCTCAATGGCTGCTGCACCGCCCAGCACAATCAAATCGGCCAGTGATACTTGCTTTCCGTTTGTTTGCCCGCCATTAAAGGTTTGCTGTATTCCTTCCAGTGCTGCCAATACTGTTTGCAATTGGGCAGGGTTATTGGCTTCCCAATCCTTTTGCGGCGCCAAACGTATGCGTGCCCCATTGGCTCCGCCACGTTTGTCAGAACCCCGGAAGGTTGCCGCCGAGGCCCAGGTGGTTGAGACCAATTGGGCTATTGAAAGCCCAGAGGCTAATATTTTTTCTTTTAGTACCGCAATATCTTCTGCATCAATATGCGCATGGTTAACGGCAGGCAATGGGTCTTGCCAAATCAATACCTCTGTGGGTACCTCAGCACCCAAATAACGTACTATTGGCCCCATGTCGCGGTGGGTTAGCTTATACCAGGCGCGTGCAAATGCATCCGCAAACTTATCGGGGTTCTCGTGGTAATGGCGGGAGATTTTCTCGTATATCGGGTCGGCCCGCAAGGCTATGTCTGTAGTAAGCATAAATGGCGCATGCCGTTTGTGCGGGTCGTGCGCATCCGGCACGGTGCCTATGCCGCCATTGTTCTTGGGTTGCCACTGGTTGGCGCCTGCCGGGCTTTTGGTAAGTTCCCAATCGTAACCAAAAAGGTTTTCAAAGTAGTTGTTGCTCCATTTGGTGGGCGTGGTGGTCCAGGCACCTTCTAGTCCGCTGGTAATGGTGTCGCCTGCGTTACCAGTGCCGTAGGTGTTTTTCCAGCCAAGGTTTTGCTGCTCAATACCTGCGCCTGCGGGTTCCGGCCCAACGTATTTGCCGGGGTCTGCTGCGCCGTGGGTTTTGCCAAAGGTGTGGCCACCCGCAATCAAGGCAACGGTTTCCTCGTCGTTCATGGCCATGCGGCCGAATGTTTCACGTATGTCGCGCGCGGAAGCCAGCGGGTCGGGGTTGCCGTTGGGGCCCTCGGGGTTAACATATATCAGGCCCATTTGCACGGCTGCAAGTGGGTTTTCCAACTCACGGTCGCCGGTGTGGCGTTTGTCGCCCAGCCATTCTTTCTCCGCACCCCAGTATACATCTTCCGCAGGTTCCCAAACGTCTTCGCGGCCGCCCCCAAAGCCGAATGTTTTAAGGCCCATGCTCTCCAAGGCACAGTTGCCGGTAAGTATCATCAAGTCGGCCCACGAAATTTTTTTGCCGTATTTCTGTTTTATCGGCCAAAGCAACTGGCGTGCTTTGTCAAGGTTGGCATTGTCGGGCCAGCTGTTTAAAGGGGCAAAGCGCTGCGTGCCAAAGCCGCCGCCTCCACGCCCGTCGGATATGCGGTATGTACCGGCGCTGTGCCAGGCCATCCGTATAAAAAAAGGGCCGTAATGGCCGTAATCTGCCGGCCACCAGTCTTGGGAGGTGGTCATCAACGTAAATATGTCTTTTTTCAGCTCAGCCAAGTCAAGGCTTTTAAATTCCTCGGCATAGTTAAACGCCTTTCCCATCGGGTTCGATAGGTTTGAATGTTGGCGCAAAATGTTCAATTTCAACTGGTTGGGCCACCAGTCGCGGTTACTGGTGCCGCTGCCGGCGGTTTGCTTAATTGCGCCGCCGTGAAACGGGCATTTTGCGGCGCCTTTTGCATCGGTTTGCACGGAGTGTCCTGTGTTCTGTTCCATATAGTCTTACAATCGTTTTAGGGTAGCTAAACTATGAAAAGATACGTACATTATCGCTTGGGCAGTGTTATATTAATTTTAATTGCAAAGCTGCGTGGTTAACAACATGGCTTTGTTGCAGATGTTAACGCTACTGCATTCGCACTGGACGGTTGTTTTGGGTAAGCACCGATATTTGGACGCCGTAAAAAGTATTTTTTCGCATATAAATTGTAATTCTTACAATTATTTAAAGTGAACAATAACGATTCATGCCTTCGCCCAAAAACATACAGCTTGCTGTACTGCTGCTGCCGCTATTCGCGGCCAGCCAAAAAAGGCCCTTGCCCGCCACTGCCAAGGCGGGAAGCCCCGATTTGTTTGGGATATTTTTTGAAGACGCCAGCTACTCGGCAGGCGGAGGCCAGTATGCCAGGCTCGTGCAAAACCGCTCATTGCCCTCAAACAAGTTCCAGCCAAAGTGGCCGCCCATTTCACGGGCATTAAAAGCGGTGGTGCCAAGGGGCGGGGTTAGCCCAAGTAACATCGCCCATTTGCAAGGTGGTTACCTTGTGCATTTTCCTAAAGTCGGGGGTTGTTTTACCGCATACGCTGGTGTGTAAATTTTAATTTTTAGGTGCTATTGCTACCTTCCCTATTTGGTATTCAGCTATTGGTGATACTATTTTATTTTTTGCCTTGTTACTAAAAAAAGCACCAATAAACGTTCTGTGTAGCGGCCTTAAAAGTTCCATTCCTTTGCTCCCTTGCTCTATTTACAACACTACATCTCTGTTGTATTTTCCATTGAAAACTAGGCCGCTGCAATAGGTTATTCTTTAGGTGCCTATTGCTTTACATTGCCCCAAAGCACTTTCCAAAGTTTTTAAAACTCTTAAGACTGATTTGCGTATTTGTAAAAGCTGGCACTATATTTAGCGCTACTATTTACCTAAAGGGAGCGATGAACTTTTTAAATGCGCATACATTAAGTATTTTACCTGATAATGTATGGTAGCGCAAAATGTTACACGACCTAACAGGTTGCGATTTTTTTGAAATTCTTTTCACTTTTTTGTTAATTAGCCAAATGAAATTATTGTTTGCCATTTTAATTTTGGTTGTTTGCGGTTGCAACAACTTTAAGCAGGTTGGTACAATTATGCCTGCAATGGCCAATTTGGCACCGGGCATTTTTCAATTCGTACAAGATACCATATTGCCCTTGCGCAAGCCACAACAAACTACCACTCCTGATTCGTTAATGGCATTTGCAGAAGCACAAATTGGCGTTCCCTATGTGTATGCATCTTGCGACCCTAAAGTTGGTTTTGACTGTTCAGGTTTTATCACTTATGTTTTTAGCCATTTTAATATACTGGTTCCCCGCTCTTCGTATGAGTTTACCCGCTTGGGTAAAACCATAGCATTCAACGATGCAAAAAGGGGGGATGTTATTTTGTTTACCGGCACTGACAGGCTCTCAAACAGCGTGGGGCATATCGGCTTAGTCACCTACCATGGCGACGACGTATTAAATTTTATACACGCCACCTCAGGCAAGGAAATGGCGGTGATAGTTACCACTTTTGGCGAAAAATATAAAAAACGTTTTGTGCGTATATGCAGGATTTTATGAAGATTATACTGATGTAGCAAGCTTGCATTTCTAAAAAAAATTGTAAGCCACTCAAATGTATAGGTTAACACATGCTATACCATTTTGAAACGATTGGCGCGCTATGCGGCACGGTTTTTAAGGTATCTATGAATACATCACCAATACAAATTTTGGGGTGCAAGAGTACCATGAAAAATAATAAACCATGAAAACACTACAGTTTTTAGTTTCCGTTATGGCAATTTTTTTCGTTTTTGTATTGGGTGGTTGCACTGAATACAGGGATCGCGCAGGCTATGCGCCCCGCCAACACCATGGGCACGACAAAGACCGCCATGACCATGATGACCGCCATTAGCAGGTGCATTGCCCAAAAGTTGCAAACAGGTATGCTGCTCAATAGCAAGTTGCCATGCCGCATACCTATTTGCCGGCTTTATTTAGCCCGCATTTTGTTGCCTTTTGCCTCATGCGTTACCTCAGCTAGGCCCAACGCTTCCATCAGCGGCGGTATATACATGCCAAACCGGCCACGCAGGCCTTTCTTTAACCCGTACCACCCGCCCACAGGGTTGTGTTCGCTGCGGCCCCAGGCCTCAACAGTGCCGTCTTTTGCGAGTTTTTGTTCGTCAGCACTGCCCAATTCCATCCAGCCGCCATGTGCCGTAAGCATCGCATGTAAATCGGCAATGCAGCGGTAATCGTATAGCAGCACGGTTTTGCCCACAGTGCAAACCAGTACGTTTTTTCCGTCTTTTACATCTTGGTGCATCGTGTAATCCGATGTTTGTGGCGGTGTTTTCAATGCCATCGGGTTTTCTTTGTTGCCTATGTTATGTGCCATGTTATGGTTTTTTATGTAGTAAAAATTTTCTTTGAGCAGCCCACCAGTGACAGCACTTCCTGATTGGGCGGTTTTTCAAAACCTTCCGCCTTTAAGGCTGTTTGAAAATGCATAAATGACGGTAGCTCGTTCAATAATTGATGGTCTTCCGCCGTGTTGAAAAACGCCGTGTGTATAAATGTTTGCCCATTGGCGCAAAGGCAGCAATGGTAGTGTATGCCAGCGTATTGTAGGGCTTGCAAATTATGCATAACCGCCCTAATATTGGCTTGGTTTTGTGCGGCAAACCCGGGCGTGGTCGTATATGTAACTGTTACAATTTTCATGGTGTTGTTTTTAATAACCGGGGTATTTGTAAAAAAATATCGCAGTCATTTTACGTTACACCTAATTAGACGGTTGGGCCTTACAAAAAGATAGGGTTAGGCCATGTTTTTTTCAATAAATTTTTCCATTAGCCTGCTGTTATGCGCCAAATGGTGCAGTTGCAGGTCGGCGGCGTTGCTTTTAAAAGGGTCAATGCCTTGCACCACTTTCATCCGCAGGTCAAACAGGTACTCCTTGCCGCCTTTTTCGGCTTGCCGGGCCATCTCTACCTTCACTAAAGCTTCCTGCAACTGCTGTTTAGGGTTAAATAGCCCGTTTAGTTCGCTGCATTGGTGGCAGGTGCCTTGCTTGTTTATGAGTGCGCAACGGTTGTCAAAAACGGCTATCATCTTGGCCCTGGCGGTATGCAGGTAATATTTTACCATGGCTTCGGTAGTGTCGGTAATGTGGGCTATTTCATCCAATGTAAAAGCGTATACCTCTTTTAGCAGCAGGCATATTTGCTGCTCAAGCGGCAACGACTTAGCGATGCAGGTAAAGCAAAACGCAATATGCTCCTTAATTTCAAATTGCCCCTGTGGCGATGTTGCGTGTATATGCAGGGCCTCGCGCATAAACTGGGCATCTGCCAAGGCAGCTTCTTTCGCTAAATCGGTTACGTTTTCAAGCCAGCGTTGCTTCGCCCGCAGGTTGTCTTTTGCCAGGTTGGAGGCAATGGCGAATATCCATGTTTTTACAGATGACTGCCCTTTAAAGGTGTTTATTTTTTCGGCGGCTTTAATGTACGTGTCTTGTGTAAGGTCTTCCGAATCGGCCACGCTTGCGGTAATGCGCAATAAGTAGGAGGTAAGTTGGCTGCGCAACTGCCCAAATGTTACCGCAAGTTCATCTGTTTGCATAATGTTGGTTGGTGTTAACCACGTACCAACATTGGATGGAAAAGCGCATCCAATTTGCCCGTGCATGGTTGTTTGCCCAAAGTAACAAATAATTGGCGAACGGCGCAGTATTGCTGGTTTTATCCCTGTAATGCGCACCGGCAGTTGGTTTTCCGGTATTGGTAAAGGCATTTCCTGAATTGATAACCCATCCGCCCCGAATATGGGGATGTTTGCCGAAACAATACCCACTCGCGCTGTTTTAAGAAAATAAGCGATGATAAAAAAGGCGATGTAGGCAGTTGTAGCCGCTGCAACAGCCACCAATGTGGGTATAAAATTGTTAACCATACCACGCAAAAACACACATGCACATTAAAATAGATGAATTAGAAAACGGCAGCTGGGTAATGGTAAGCAACCGCGCTGCCCAATATATGGCCACCGCAGGGCTGCCCCAGGCCTTGGTGAACGTAAAATTTTTTGGGCAGGAGCATTCGGCCAAGCATTTCGCCGCCGACCTGCGGCCCATATACCTTAACAGGCAGGTGATTGAACAATGTGGTTTTAAACAGGTTGTTGAAACCGACCACAGCCAGCCGAACAGCATCGTTTACCGGGATGCATTTTTTCACATTACCGTGGGCGGTGCAGAAACCAATTACTTAATCAAAGGCTATGCCTACAGCAACCCCGGTTTCTCCTACCTGCTGTCGCAACTGCATATTTTTCAAAAAATATACAAAAGGGCTACTGCGCATAGCCTGATATTTTTGCCAAGGTAGGTATTGCGGCGACATGATAATGGCTATTTTGGCATTGGTCAATTAAAAATGGTTGTCAGCACTGGCCCTACTGCCAAGCGGCTGAAGCCCCACCCACCCATTCACTATTTCAGTCTATCTTTGTGCCCTATCGGTAGGATTATGAATGAAATGATTGAACAACTAAAGGAAGCTTTGCAAATTTCGCCCAATAATATACCCTTACGGTTGCACTTGGCCGACGTGCTGCTGAAGGAGAAACTGGTGGCCGAGGCCGGCGAACAATTTTCAGACGTGTTGCGCCGCCAGCCGGGCAACGCCAAGGCGCTCGCAGGGTTGAGCGAGGTGTATTACCGGCAACAAAAATATTCCACAGCCATCATCATGTTCGAGCAGTTGCAGCAGGATGGCACCCTTACATTCGATAGCAAAATAAAATACATCCGCTGCCTGCTGAAGGAAAACTCCATTGCCCAAGCAAAAGATTTATACCAACAGGCCTTACAGGAACAGCCCAATTTTAAAGATGCCGACATTGACGCAGTGCTTCGCATGCCCGGCATGGAAACCGGCAGCGACCCCGACCAACTGTTGGAGGAACTGAGCCAGCCCGGCAGCAAATATTTTATGGAGAAACCCACCATGAAGTTTGCCGACGTAGGCGGCATGAAACAGCTCAAAAACGAAATTGGCCTAAAAATTATACAGCCGCTTAAAAACCCGGCCCTGTACAAAGCTTTCGGTAAAAAAATAGGCGGCGGCATTTTAATGTACGGCCCGCCGGGCTGCGGCAAAACCTTTATAGCCAAGGCCACTGCCGGGGAAATTGACGCAAAATTCATCAGCCTGGGCCTGCACGACATACTGGATATGTGGGTGGGTAGCAGCGAGAAAAACCTACATGACATTTTTACGGCGGCGCGGAAAAACACGCCCTGCGTGTTGTTTATCGATGAGGTGGATGCACTGGGTGCCAGCCGCAGCGACATGCGCCAGTCTGCCATGCGCCAGATCATCAACCAGTTTTTGGCGGAGCTGGACGGCGTGAAAGACAGTAACGAGGGCGTGCTGATACTGGCTGCCACCAACGCCCCTTGGAGTGTTGACAGCGCGTTCCGCCGGCCGGGCAGGTTTGACCGTGTTATTTTTGTGGCCCCGCCAGACGAGGAGAGCCGCAAGGACATTTTACTAAGTCACCTGCAAGACAAGCCCACTGACAAAATTGACGCGGCCCAAATAGCCAAGCTAACCCAAGGCTACTCCGGTGCCGATTTAAAAGCTGTGGTAGATATTGCCACGGAGTACAAGCTGGAAGAGTCCATGGCCAAGGGGGTGCTGCAGCCCATTACCCAAAAAGACATTGCCAAGGCCGTTAAGGACCATAAAGCCACCACCGGCGAATGGTTTGCCACCGCCCGCAACTACGCCCTATACGCCAACGAAACCGGCTTGTATGACGAAATTTTGCAATACCTTAACCTAAAGAAATGAGTGAACTGGGCAGGCAGGGCCACCTTGAGCGTGCAAGGTTATTGCTACACCAAAAACGTTACCGCGAGGCCGAACAGCACGCCGGTGCCATATTACAGGGCAACCCCAACGATGCCGACGCATTGCAGATACTCGGCCATTGCCGTTTGGACACGGGCCGGTATGCTGAGGCCATACAGCTGTTGCAGCAGTGCCTGGGCCTTGAGCCGGGGGAAGACTATGTGCATTACCTGCTCGCCTTTGCCCATTACCGCACCAAAAACAAAAGCACAGCCTTAGTTAGCCTACAAAGTGCCATTAGCCTAAACCCCTACGCTAGCGGGTACTACGGCCTGTATGCTTATATACTACTGGAGGAGAACAAATACGCCGAAGCGTTGGATAAAGCCAACCTGGGCTTGGCCGTAAACGCGCAAGACATGCCCTGCCTTAACGCCCGCAGCCAAGCCCTGTTTAGGTTAAAGGATAAGGCAGCGGCGTACGACACCATACGCGAGGCGCTTACCGTTGACCCTGAGGACGATTTTACACACACTAATTTTGGCTGGCATTTTATGGAAACGGGCAAGCAAAAAGCCGCCCGCGACCATTTTCGCCAGGCCCTGCGCATAAACCCCAACAATGGCATGGCCCGCCAGGGCTATAAGGAAAGCCTAAAGGCCAACCTGCCCCCATACCGTTGGATGCTCATGTTCAGTCTGTGGTTGGGCAATAAGTCAAAAAAAACACGCTGGGCCATCATTTTAGTTATTTGGCTGGGGGGGCAGTTACTCTCCCGTGCCCCGGGCAGCCCGGTGTTAACGCCTATTATTTACGTGCTGTTGGGCGGATATGTTTTGTTCATCCTTTTCTCCTGGGTGGGTACTTCCATTGCCAACGGCATGCTGCTGTTAAGTAAGGATGGCAAGTATGTGCTAACCCGACCTGAGCAGTTTGTGTCAGCCGCCGTATATGCCTGCCTGCTGGGCACTGTTACCCTGGCTTTTGCAGGCCGCAGCCTAACGCATGCAGTGGGGGAGGCGCAGTTTTACCCGGCCCTCATCCTGCTAACCCTGGCCATACCCGTAAGCCGGTTTGAATATTGGCCGCTCATCAAACGCCGCGCAGTGGCCGTAGGGTGCACCATGGGCGTTGTGGCCTTAGGTGTTGCCGCATTGGCTGTCAGCCTGGTTCCCAGTGGGGGTGGCACCGTTTCCGATACCCTTGGTATTGCTTACCTCATCGGCCTCGGTGCATATACCTGGGGTTTCTCGTTTTTGGTGGGGTAGAGAAGCAGTCCATAGTCCATGGTTGATGGTCCATGGTGGCTAGGCCATATTTAAAATGCCCAACCTAGGCTGCAATCATTCCTGAGTCGCGTATTGGCTTTTCTGGGGCATCCATCCGATACAGTCATCCACCAGGAGGGGCTTCGCCTGATGTTTTTACTATGCCCTATGGTCCTGTTCTCACGCCATGGGCTATGGACGATGGACTATGCCCTATGGTCCTGTTCTCACGCCATGGGCTATGGACGATGGACTATATACCAAGGTCCTGCTCTCACGCCATGGGCTATGGACGATGGACTTTTATTTTGGGTACAAGCTATGCACAAATATTAGGCTAGCGCAGTAACGCTCCGCTGGGCATGGGTTTGTTACATGCCTTTTTTAATTTTTGCTAAAAACAGTTTGGTTTGCTCGGGGTATATGCCCACATGGTGCGTTCTCACTAAATCGGGTGTTGATTTTTTAGCATCTGCCAACTGCAAGAATATTTTTTTACTGGGCAACAGTGGCATGTGGCAGTCAACGCAATTATCAGCTTTCGTTAACCCCTCCATCGCTGGCAATGTACAATTGTTATGGGCTGCATCGTTATGGCAGGCCATGCAACGGGTTGAATACAGTTGCGGGCTGTTTACTTCGTTGTTGTGAACATTATGGCAGCTTGAGCAATCCATTTCGGCACTTTGCATAAAACACTTACTGCTGGTTAGCAGGCCGTATTGGTTGCCGTGTACATCCAGGCCCGAAGTGCTGTCGGTTTTATAAGTGGGTAGTGAATATTTTTCTAAATCATCTCCCACGCCATACGAAAACGTTGGCTGTACTTGGCGCCGGTAGCCTGAGTGGCAAAGGGCGCAGGCATCCAGCCTTTGCTGCCTTGGCAAGCGTTTGGCGCTAACCACAAATTTGGCAAATGTATCATCTGTGTGGGCTTGGTGGTAGGCCACATGTTGCGCCGAAGGCCCGTGGCAGCGTTCGCAGTCAATGCCATACAGTATGCTTTGCCTGTCAAACAGGGTTGCCGTGCTGTCTTCTTGGGCCTTGGCGTAGGTGCCGTGGCACTCTAGGCAACGTGCGGGTATTGGCCTGTTAAAATTAATAAAACCAGCAGAAAAGCCAGGGCTGTTGCACCAACTGTCTAAAGGGGTGTAATAGGATACCGGCAATTGGAACAACTGGTTATCAACCCAGTACAAATACGTTTGGCCTTTTCTGCCCGAGCCAATCACTATGTCAAACGGTGCGCTTTGGTATGCCATACCGTTTATGTAGGCTGATTGGTAAAAACCGCTGTCGGTTTTATCCATTACAACCGCCATCAATTTGTTGAACGCAAATTTGTTTTTGGGGGCTTCAAAGCTGCCTTTTATAAACTGGGCAGCCGCTGGCCTTGAGGTTAAATAATGTGCCGTTGTAAGGTGGCTTTCGTATATGGAGGCATGGCAGCTTTTACAACTGCCAGAACCGGCAAAGGCACCGTTGCCGTAATTTGCCGGGCCGGTATTTTTGGTGGTAAACCCTGCACAAAAAAGGCTGCCCATACTAACCAACAGCAATATTGAAGCAATTACCCAAAACTTACGTTGTATTTTTAGCTGGTAATTAAATGCGGCAGTTTTAGCCGTTATACGTTTTATAAGCATTAAGCAGTTTCTTTAAGGTATAAACAGCTTATTTACGTAAACAGTTGGCCTGCCGTTTTAAGTATTATATTAAACGGTTGTTTTTTGGGGTAAAACAGGTTAGCTAGGGGCAACAACAGGTTGGTTGGTTTTGAAGCTTTTGTATTAATGTGTAAATGCATTGTAATTCAACGAATTACTTGCGATTGGACTGGTATTGTCTCGTGGCCTTGGCTTTTAACCACCGCTACAAAAGGTAGTATTTTAGATTTATCAGGTGGCTTTTAGAAGAAAATCCGTAGAGAGGTGCATTAACTTGGAAAGCTATGCGGCTTCTTGTTTTTGTTGAAGACTATGGGGGGCTGTTTATTGTGGCTTGGGGCTTTTGTGCCTTCAATTCCAGACTAAGTCTGGCTTTTATAATAGAGCCGAAGACCCTTGTGGAACGCTGAGGGTAGCGGGGCAGTTTTAGGTAGCAAACTGCACGTCCTTACTGTTTAAAAAGTTATCAAACGCTAAGAATATTGTACCCAAACGTATTTGTTAGTGTAAGTGTACATAAATATCTTGTAACTCAAAACTCCTATTAATGAAACAATGTAACCCTACTTTACAGCCAGCAGCAATGCTACTGTTTTTATGTCTTTCTTCATTTTTTGGCTGTTCCCAAAATACCTATTATGGTGCGCAAGCGGGGGCACATAACACTGCTGCCACTGCCGGCCATAAAAACACAGGTTTGGGTAATCGGGTGTTGAAATCAAACACCACTGGTAACCAAAATACAGTAGTCGGCGACAGTGCCATGTTTGCCAATGATTCTGGCAGCGCAAATAATGCATTTGGCGTTAACGCTTTGCGGTGGAACAAGAACGGCAACAACAATACCGCCATAGGTGTGAGTTCCTTGCAGGGTAACCAAAGCGGGCTGGCCAATACAGCCTTAGGAAACTATGCCTTAATTCACAATCTCAGCGGCAGCTACAACCTAGCAGCTGGTTCACAATCGCTTAATAGCAATGATAGCGGCAATAATAATGTTGCTGTAGGCTACAATGCGGCTTTTTACAACGAAACCGGCAGCGGCCTTACTGCTGTGGGAGACAGTAGTTTATTCTCGGCTAGTTCCGTAAATTATTTGGTGGCAGTCGGCAAGAATGCTCTTTTTAGCAACACGTCTGGCGAGCATAATGTTGCCGTAGGGCCATTTGCTGCTGCAAATACCACCACGGGCAGCGGTAATACAGCCGTTGGATACCAAGCAATGCTAGACAACGCGGCCAATTCTGGCAGTACCGCCGTTGGCGAAAATGCCATGGTAATTGTAAATGGGTCGCTAAATACTGCGTTGGGTGCAGGGGCGTTATGCGGCCAACCTAAAAACCAAATTGTCGCTGGTAACGTGGCCTTGGGTTACAATGCATTGTATAACATTGTTTCAGACAGCAATACAGCCATTGGCTGCTATGCCGGGTATCACTCCGAAGGTGCTGGCAATGTTTTTATCGGCTATAAAGCAGGATTCCAAGATATCGACGCCTCCAACAAACTGTACATTTCCAACTCCGATACACGCACGCCATTGATAGGGGGAGATTTTGCCACTGGGGTTGTTAAAATAAATTCTCTGTTATTACTAAAGCCCACAACTGTACCGGGTAACCCTGAGGAAGGCATGGTTTATTTTGACAGCACCACCCACAAGCTACGATGCTTTACCAATACAGGATGGAAAGATTTGTGGTAAGAGTGCTTTCTTCTCCGCAGCGTTTCCCCGCCTCGCCTTGCAGCTTTGCTGGAGAACTCTGCGGCATGTATACTACCAAAGCCAACCAGACCGGAAATGCCGCCAATTCGCGCACATTGATACGGTGCCGCCTGCGCGAAATAGCCAGCATTTGTCGTTTAATATGCTGAAGTTCACACCATGCCGCAGAGTGCCTCCCTACACACAAGGCAACGCCGAGGACGCTCTGCGGAGAAGGTATACCACCCATATTGCTCCACATACTTCCAACAGTTGAAAGGATTGCGACGCAACAGGCGACGCTATGAAATACCATAGCTGGTACCATTATCTAGACTATTTATACTGTTCTGCTAATGGCAACCAGCTGCTTTTCGGACCCCAGGTTCTCCGGATGTGTATTTAAAGCCAACTCTGACCGTCGGTTAAGGCAGGAACCTGAGGCGGTTTTTAACAAAATGGTACACCCGGAAAAGGTGTACCATTTTGTTATAGACCGGAACCATCAACTTTGTGTTAAGGTGGCGGCTGATCGTGTGGCCACAGCCATAGGATTTGCAGGGCCATGGCCTGCTGTGTACGGTTGGTGTGCTTGCCTAAAACGCAAACCTCGCCCCTGCCATGCAGTTAAAACGTTTGCTGTTGTAGCCCCTTATGTCAAAATACTGCTGGTTGGTAACATTGTACAAATTGGCAAACAACTTTAGTTGTTTGGTAAACGCGTACTCGCCCACCACATCTAACGTGTAATAGCCCGCCACGTTTATGGGCGGTTCCATATAAGCAGGCTCCTCGTGGCTGCTTACGGCACGCAAGTGCAGGCCAACGTACAGCTGTGGTGTGGGCAGCAGATTAACTTGCAGGTTAAACAGGTTACGCGGCACACGGTAATGGTTGTACAGGGCAGTGTCTTTACCGGTAAAGCCCGATGCGGTATGTATGTTGCCATCCGTATACGTATAATTGGCCGACACGCTGAACGCCTTGCAAATATTGGCTTGCAGTTCGGCCTCCAAGCCGTTGTCGTTTTGTTTGTCTTGGTTTATGTATTGGCTGGCATAGGTAACGGGGTCGGTATAAAAATAGATAACGTTGTTGATGTCCCTTTTAAACACGGTAACCCGGGCGGTAATAATGCGCGCTGCGTACTGTATGCCGGCCTCGTAGTTTTGTGATTGTTCTGGTTTAAGCGCCTTGTTGCCGTATTCGCTGTACAACTGGTACAAGCTGGGGGCGCGGTAGGCCGAGGCTACCGTGCCGTACAGTTTTATACGGTCGTTTATTTTGTAAGAAGGGCTTAGGGAGTACGTGCCGTTAAACCCATAAATGCTGTGGTTGTTTACCCGGCCGCCAAACTCAACCGTAAAGCCCGCCAGAGTTTGCACGATGGCAGATGCATATACACCTTCCTGAGTGGTTTTGGCACTGTCGCCCAGTGCGGTGGAATAAGGCCCATAAATACTGCTGGAGAAATATGCCTGTTTGGTAGTGTTATACCTAACATCAGCACCGGTTACCAACTGCACATGCTTGCCCAGCTTAAAGCTGCCGTACAGCTCGGCAAAATGCGCGTAGCCTGTGTAGCTGCCGTTTTGGTAATCGGTGGGGTCGGCAAGGTTACTGTCTTGCACGTAGGCACGGTTTACGGTGTTGTATTGGTAGTTAAACACCAGTTTGGTGGTGCCAACCATGTAACCGGCCGTGGTACCCAGCTGCAAGTTTTTGTCGTTAATGGTGTAATCCCATGCATCGGTAAAGGCACCGGCAGCCACTGCCGCCTTGTATTGGTTAACATGGCTGTAGGCGCGTATGCTAAAGCCCTTGCCCGCATCGTACCCCACGGAAGCGTTGAGGCCCTGCCCGGTGTAAGGCTTGTTGCGGAAGCCTGCAGTGCCGGTGGGGTCGTACGCGGCGGAAAAGCCCTCGCTGTGTGTGTAGGTATAACCGGCGTTGTACTGCCAGCCGCTTTTGCTGCCGTTAATACCGGCGGCCATGTTACCGGTGTTGTAGGTGCCAGCCGCCACACTGCCATAACCGCCCACGGGCTGGTTAGCCTTTTTTTTAGTGATGATGTTAATAACACCCGCCACCGCATCGCTGCCATACAGGGTGCTCTGTGCGCCTTTTAAAATTTCCACGCGCTCCACTTGGTTTACATTGATGTAGTTGAGGTCAAACTCGCTGGTAATACCGCTGGGGTCGTAGGCAGGCACACCGTCAATTAAAATGAGCGTGTTGGCACCGGCGGCCCCGCGAATGTTAACGGTTTGGTTGGTGCCGGGGTTGTTGTTGGCACCGTTGATAACAATGCCTGTTTGCTCATTTAAAATTTCGGTGAGGGAGCGTGCGCTGGCTCGTTCCAACTGCTCGCGGCTGATGACCGTTAATACTTTGCCGGTTTCGTTTTGCTTTTGCTCGTACTTGTTGGCCGTAACAATAACGGGCAAGAGGGGGGAAGACAAAGTGTCGGGAAGTCGGGAAGGCGGTAAGTTGGTAAGTCGGGAAGTCGGGAGGTCCGGAAGTTGGGAGGCTGCGGTGTGTGTTTGGGCTGTGATGGTTTGCAAAATTGCCAGTGCGGCCAGAGAAAAAATAATTTTTTTCATGCTCATTCTTCGTTTTGGGAAATGTGAAAATTTGGTTTGGAAGAATGAGCTTTCGAATAATGAAGGTATAGAAATGCAAATAATCCCCTGCAGAAGGATGATTGACATCTCCGGCTTTTCACCCGAAAGCTCAGCGATAATACATGCTGCTGGCAGGTCTTCTGGCTTGCTCCCTGCAAACCGCCTTCCCATCACGCCGTTGGCGTAAAAGTGGCATTGTGGTTTGCAGCGGCGAAAACGTGAATCGTGAATCGTGAATCGTCAATCGTCAGTATTTTTAGGGTACGGTTTTCTTTACCACCCGTCTTTCTGACTTCCCGATTTGCTGACTAATGTTTTCGCCTAAAGAGCTTACAGCTACGGGGATAGCGCCGGTTTTGCACCGGACTTCCCTTTTAATTCGTTTCCCGCCGAAAGGGCGGGATTCAAAACCAATAGCAGGGCAAAAATAGGGGTAAAGGTTAAACAGAACAATTAATTATGGGGGATAGAACGCAGGGAAACGCAGTGAATGGTGAGTGGCGTGAATCGTGAAACGTGAGACGTGAAACGGGAAACGTTCCGCCTTTACATTTTTATCGCTGTATTCAATATCGCTGAGGAATGATGAGAATAAAAAATTTAAAATCCATGCCATTCACGGCTCACCATTCCCCACTCAGCATTGGCTTTTCACGTTTCACGATTGCCGTTTCCCGATTCACGATTCACGATTCACGTTTCACGCTTCCCGTTTCACGTCATTCATCCAGTCTTTTCCTTCCATTATTCGCGCCACCATCATGCCGGCCACCGTGTCGCCGGTGGCGTTTAATACGGTGGCTATGGGGTCTACCAGGGTGCCGATAATCATTACCGCAGGCAACGCCTCCGGGGGGAAGCCATAGGCCGATATTACCAGCAGTTCGCCAATATAACCGCCGTTGGGTATGCCGCCTTCCACAATGCTCACCACCACGCTGATGGCCAGCGCAATGCCAATGGTGTCAATTCCACTGAGTGGCTTATGGAACATGGCGAACACCACCACGATTTTTGTTACCGACGAGATGGCCGACCCATCCTTATGCAGGGGCGCGCCCAGCGGCACCACTAAGTTGCTGATATAGTCGGGCAGGCGCATTTTTTTTGCGGCGGCCAGGTTTGCGGGTATGGTGGCAATGCTGCTGCAGGTGCCGATGGCCGTGGCAGATGGCATAATATTGTTTTGCCAGTATAGTTTAACGCCTTTGTAACCACCCGCTAAAAAAGCATACAGGCTAAAAAATACGATGAAGTAAAAAAAACTCACCCCATGAAAAAGGGCCATGGCCTTGCCGTATGTGCCGAACAATTGCGGGCCGATGGTACCCACTTGGTAAGCAAAGTAAGCACCCAAGCCAACGGGCGCTATCTTCATAATGATGAGGAGCAGCTTGGTAAACACCTCGTTGCCCGAGTTGAGGAATTCTTTGAAGGCGCGGCCTTTTTCCCCGGCGTTTTGCACGGAAAAACCGATAAGCATGGAGAATATGATGAGGGCCAGCATGCTTTTGCGGGAGAGCAGTTCAAAAAAATCGCTGGTGGTTACCAGTTGGGTTATCTGGTCGCCCACGGCGGGCTTGGCCATATTGTCAACAAACTCCTGCCCGCCACCCATTTGCTGTTGTATGGGGAACACCCAGGCGGTAACCAAGGTGATGAACGCAGCAATAAGCTCGGTGCCTACAAATACACAAATCATAACGGTAATCAGCCGCCCAAAGTTGTGGGAGCGTTCAATGTTGGCGATGGCCGAGGCTATGGCAAAAAACACCAGCGGCACAATGGCTGTAAACAACAGGTTTAAAAAAATATTGCCGATGGGTTTTATCACCGCTATGCTGCTGCCGAATATTAACCCGGCGATGCTACCAATGATAAGCCCGGCAATCAGCAGCAATATGCCGCCGTAATGTTGTAAAAAACTGTTTTGTTGCTTTACCATAATGTGGGTGGGAAGATAGGAAAAACTACGGAATGGTCATTGGGTCATTGGTCAATTAGTCATTGCGAGATGGAAAAATTTTAATTTCAAACAATTGCAAATTAAATTTTTATCCCGGCCAGTCAATTAGCCCAAAATCAGTTACGAGCCTGCAAATGTTATTGTTAACATCATACCCTATATATGAAGCATATAAGCCGTCTCCCCAACCGGATGAAAACATGGCGACATTAAATCCATTCCTTTCCCATAAAAGCCATGACCAGGTATCCCTGTAGGTTTTTTCCATTTCGTCAATTAATACCATGTAATTATCATCTTTTTCTATGTAGAATCCTTTGAATTCTTGCCCGGCAGAGGCATCCATAAATGACCCTGTGCCAGCATCTACACCATAACCATAAATATCGCCGGGCTTTAATTCTTCAATGTTCTGCCCTTCATCCACAGCCATACTCCAACGCATAGGATTATTGTCAGAAAATTTAATTCTTGCAAAGCCCACCCGTTCATCATTGTTAATTTTCGCAACCGCTAATTCAATGGGGAACCGCCCTATTGGAAAGTCAACATTAAATGGCCCGTCCTCAGTATAAAGAAATGGGTCGCAAGCAACTATTTTACCGGTTGGCACATAAAGCTGGCCTATATCAACAATATAAAAATTGTAATTGCTAATTATATCCTTCCTGTATGGATAGCCATCAATAAAAGCTGACTCCAAAAAGCTGGGGACATCAATATTTATCATCGGGTTGAAGTTTTAATGACGGTTTCTGGCCATTTTGCAAAATACAATAAAGAAACACTGTTACTAAGATAATGCTTTGCGGGTTAATCAGTTCGCTCAATCGTCACATTACCACTTTTCATCCCCATTTCGCCAATTATCCTTATTTTCCAGTTTTAAATCAACCAGCATACAACTTGCCATACTATGGGCACAAAGCAAAAACTCAACCTGTTCGACTTTACAATGATTGTGGTGGGCCTGGTAATAGGCATGGGCATATTCCGTACGGCGGCCACCTCGGCCAAGGCTGCCATCAACCCCTCGGTTTTTTTTGCCGCCTGGGTTGGCGGGGGCATCATCGCCCTTTGTGGTGCGCTTACCTATGCCGAAATTGGCAGCCGCTACCCGGTTATGGGCGGTTATTATAGGGTGTTTAGTTATGCGTACCACCCCAGTATTGCGTTTAGTATCAATTGCATCATCATCATCAGCAACGCGGCCTCGCTGGGCGGCGTAGCCTTAATAGGGGCAGGGTACATAAGCCATGTGTTTTTTAACCAGCCGGCCACCACAGTGGTGCAGTTTACATCCGTGGCTGCGGTGGCAATTTTTTATTGCGTTAACCTGGCCGGCCTAAAGCTGAGTGCCAAAACACAAAACGTACTGATGGCCATAAAAATAGGCATGTTGCTGGTGTTGGTTGCCGCACTGTTTATGCCTGCCATATATTATACACCCCCCGCCCTAAAGGGGGCTGCGGAAAACGGAGCGAATATTTTAGAACCCTTTAGTGCGCTGGGATGGATACAGAGTTTTGGTATTTGCCTAATAGCCGTGTCGTTTACTTATGGCGGGTACCAGCACACCATTAATTTTGGCAGTGAGGTTAACCAACCGCAAAAAAACATACCGCGTGGCATTTTTATGGGTATCGCCATCATCATAGTGCTGTACTTGCTGGTTAACCTGTCGTATTATAAAATAATTGGTTTTACCGGTTTGCAAACCGGTACCGAAATTGCCTCGGCCGTGGTGGGGAAAATGTTTGGCCAGGCTGGTGCCAATACGTTTTCGGCGTTGCTGTTTTTGTCGGTTCTAACCTACGTTAATGGCCAGTTGATGAGCAACCCCCGCATCATGCTGGCTATGAGCGAGGATGGGGTGCTGCCCGCGGTGTTCCAAAAAAAGTCGCAAAAAAGGGATGTATTGGTGGTATCGCTGACCGTGTTTGCAGCCATTTGCATCATCATCATATTTTTTGCCAATACGTTTGACAAGATACTCAACTTTACCATTTTTCTTGACTCTATGGGCATGGCTGCTTCTGCCGCCAGCATTTTTTGGATACGTAAGCGCACCCGCCACTTAAACGGTACCGGCATTTATACCATGCGTTTGTACCCGCTTCAACCCATTGTGTTCATTGCCGCCTATATGTTTGTGGCTGCCAGCATAGCAATACAAACGCCAGATGCTGCCTATACTGCTTTGGCAGTGTTAGCCACTTGCATGGTGGTTTACTTTGCAGTAAAAGGCAGAGGAGGTAGCAAAGGGCCGGAAATAACTAGTGCGCCATAAGACGAGTACTGGTAACAGGGGCTTTTTGCCAAGGAAACATTTTACATGTAAAATAACGTAGCGCATTCGGCCTAAATATAGCTGTAGCACCAACATTTAATTGAGGGCGCTTTTTCGATTAGTATACAAACCTCTGAAATTTAATACCAGCCGAGATAGTCGAAAAATATCTAATATGCATAAGTTTTCTATCTTCGCGCAGCCAACAAGCAACGGAAAATTTTAGTAACTTATAATGATTAACACGCTATTACCACAGAAACCAACCACTACTTTTGAAAATGCCGTTGCTGACAATATTTCGGCGATGCTGGCTTATTGGGATAATGGGTTGGTTTGCCGCTTTGCCAACGCTGCGTACCAAAAATGGTTTGGCAAAACCCGGGAGGAAATGGTAAACCGCATAACCATGCAGGAGTTGCTGGGCCAGTTGTTTAAGGAAAATTTACCTTATATAATGGGTGTGCTTGATGGCAAGGCCCAAACGTTTGAGCGTACGATAGCTTTACCAAGCGGCGAAATAAGGTATTCGTTAGCCAATTATTTTCCTGATATGTCCGACGGCGAAGTGAAAGGTTTTTTTGTACACGTTGCCGATGTAACGCCTATTAAACAACTGGAAAGGGAACTTTCGTTTACCAATCAACTTGTTGGGGAACAAAACACACGCTTACTAAATTTTGCCAATACAGTTTCGCACAATTTTAAGTCGTATTCGGCAAATTTGGAGACGATGATCGAACTGCTTGATGCAGCCACCAGCGAGCAGGAGCGTGTTAAAATGATTAACTACCTAAAGAAAATTTCAAAAGGGTTTAGCCAAACGGTGTACGATTTAAATGAAATTGCCAAAGCACAAAACCTGAGCACGGCAACACCAGAAAAAATAAGCCTGCACGAATTTGTTGATAAATCGATAGAAATATTAAGGGTTCAAATTACCACAACTAATGCCGTCATAAACAACCTTGTAAACCCTGCAACAACCATTTATGCCAACCCGGCATATATGGAAAGTATATTGCTTAATTTGTTGACGAATGCCATAAAATATAGGCACCCCGGGCGCACCCCCAATATTGACGTTACAGCGGCTGTAATTGCAGGGGAACTTGTGTTAACCATAAAAGACAATGGCCTTGGTATTGACATGAAAAAGTTTGGTAACCAGTTATTTGGGTTGTACAAAACTTTTCATAAAAACACCGATGCAAATGGGGTTGGGCTATACATAGTTAAGTTTCAAGTGGAGGCAATGGGTGCCCGTATTACCGTAAACAGTGCGTTAGGCGAGGGCACAGCATTTAGCATTTATTTTAAAGTATAGTAAGATGCCGCACAAGCAACATTATGGGGTATTCGATTATGTATTTTATAGGGCCTGCGTCAATTGGTATTGGTCTCCGTTTGGCCTCTAAATATACATCTTAAAAATATTTGCCTGCAAACTTGCTGGTATCAAAGGCCTTTGGCTGACTGCTGAAAAATTTCTTGGCCTTCATTAGGCTTTGTCAAAAAACAAAATAGATAGCATTTAAAAATACCACTGTAGTCAAACAGTTATTGGCTTGCTACCTAGCTAGGCCATTAGCGCAAAAAAAATTGCGAAGTTGAAGGCTCTCCGCCAATTATTCCAAATGGCTAGTTTTCCCTCGCCATACAACAATATCAAAGGTTTTCCGCTAGTTTAAAGTGTAGCACTAAAGTATTTAATTAACCTTTCTAAAACTTGCCAGGCAGCACCTTTTGCAGCAGGGCTTTATAACCGGCAAGGTCTTTTGTTTGCTTCAGCACGTCAAGGTTGGCATTACTAATCATGCTGTAGGTATATTTATCGGTGGTAAGCCATGGTATAATACGCGTTGCGGTAATCGGGCGCGTTTTATTTACATAATCCAAGGCGGCCGCCGCGTCTTTAAAAGGCCCGACTAATAAAATATTGTAACGGCCGTCTAACTTTATTTGGCTGGCCTTAATATGCAGGTTAAAGTTGTTGCTCGCATTAAAGCGGTTAAAGGCGTTGGCAGCCTCCCCGGCAAAAACCGGTGCCACACTATCCAATAAAATACTCACGTATTGCGTGTCTGCCGCCAAAAATTCGTAGGTTTTGTTAAGGGTTAATGCTGTGCGTGCAGTATCAAGCACGGTGGCTCTGGCCATTTGTACTGATGGTTTTGCCTGTACACTGTCTGGCTTGGGTGTTGTTTTGTATTGAACCACTGCTTCATTAGGGGCAGTGGTAACGGGCATGGGGGCTTCGTCTTCCTCATACCGCTTTATTTCCAGCGAGGTTAGGTAGCTTTCTATCTCCTTGCGGCGGCGCAACACCGATGCCATGGTTTTGGCGCGCTCGGCCATGGGTGATGAAGGGTACATGCTGGCCAAGCTGTTCAGGCGGTTAATGGCCGCGCTGTCCTGCCGTTTGCTAACAAAATATATTGCTTCAATAAACAGTAACTGGGGTGTCCAATGGCTTTTGCCGTACAGGCTGTCTGCCTTGGCCTTTTGCTGCTTGGCTTGTTCAAAATTGCCGCTTATAAAAAGCTTGTAAATTTCATCGTATTTAATTGTGGCCGGGTCTGCGGCGTTATTCAAAACGGTCGGCCCTTTTTGTAGTAGGCCATTGTATTTGCCTTTGCCGTATTTGCTGTTCAGCGCGGCCTTTGCCGAATCTGCCAATCGCTTTTGCCCAGTTTTGTTGTAACAATAGTACAGATTGTACAATGCCTGTTCTTCATAGCTGCTCCCGGGTAGCCTGCTGTTTAGGCTGTCGTAATAATCAATGGCCACGGGGTAATCGTCCAGTTTGTCTTGAAAAGCATCGGCAACAGTAAAAAAACCCTTGCTAATTTTTTCATTGGAAGCTTTGAGTTTTTCAGGGGTTACCGGCAGGTTTTTGTACAAAGCGGCGGAGGATGACGATGAAGTGCTGTCTGCCCCATCATTGGCTGCCTGCGCCTTGGCCAGGCTGTCTGCCACAGGGTCGGGCTTTTGCTTGGCCTGAGCCAGTGCCCGTTCAACGGCGGCTTGCCTGCGCCAATTATCCACATTGGGCCTGTTGCCCCACTGTGCCCTAAACGCATTAAACCCCTGCCCCTTAAGTGCCTGGTTGTTAAAATACCATTCAGTGCCCCCACTGTTGGCAGCGGCAAAAAGGTCAGGCGCATTGCTTTGGCGTATAGCCGGGTTAACATAGTTGCTGTTGCTCTCGTCGTCTTTTAGCCCTTGCTGTTTACGCAACTGGCGTAATACCTTTTTAATAATCGCGTCCTGTTGTGCTTTTGGTAGCCGTGCTATGGCTTGTAAACTGTCTTGTGCCCTAATATCCAGTAGGTTTCGTGCAATAATTTTTAAAGCCTCTACCCGCTGCTTAAGGCGGGTTTTGTCATCGTCACTGGCAAGGTAGTTTGCTGCAACACTGTCATAAGCGTTATTCGCAGCAATAAAATCCCTGGTATCGTACTGCACATCGGCCAGCATCATAAAGCTGCGGCTTTTTTGTTGTGGGTTGTTTACCACGCCCGCAATGCTTTTTTGCAGGTATGTTTTTGTGGCCGGGTAGTCTTTTTTCTGTAACACTATTTGGGCGAGGGCAAAATAAATAATATCGCGGTAGTTGGCATACCTGTCTTTATGGGCCAGCTTAAGCAGGTTATTAATTTTTTGTTGCAAAAGCTCATCGGTTTTGTAGGCGTATGCATTAATGCTGTTAAGGTTGGCGTACACTTCCATCACTGGGTCAACTGAGTGTTCTGCGGCTTGGTTGTACCAATAAATGGCTGCAGAGTCGTTTTTGGCCAGTAAATGTAGTTGTGCTGTCAAAAATTCGCGGCGGGCCTTGGCCTGCCGGTCGCCGGCAATGGGTATGCACTGCCCCAAATGGGCGGCAGCACTGTCGTACAACTGCTGCTTATAAAACCAGTAGGCAAATGCTTCGTGCAGCTGCTCTTGTAACCGTGCGGGGAAGAAGGGGTCGTTATGCAGCACTTCTAACATACCTGCGGCTTCTGTGTAGTGCCCTGCCTCAGTATAAACCTTTGCCTGCCATAGCATGGCATCGTTACGGCTGGGCGGCAGGCTGCTAATCCGTTGCCATAAATTCCTGTCTTCCTTGGTTGAAATACTAAAAACCCCATTGCTGTTGCTGGTGTTGCTGCCAACGGGTGTATAATAATTTTCATCTTCCCGGGGCGAAAACGCATGGATGATGTATTGGAACACGTTTGCCGCCGAATCAAAGTTTTTTCGGTAAAAATATGCCTTACCCATAGTTAGGTATAGGTTATCCACCCAGTCGTTCCTCAGGTCATGCAACAAAATGCCTGCATTGCATTTGTAGAAGACCGAATCCATGTCGGCGTCTTTGGCTGTGGCATCAATACTATAGTCATTAAAATTCAGCAGTTTGGTGTAGTCGTCCCGGTTAAGCAATTTGGCCCTGTCAACAATATCATTCAGCCGGTAGTTGGCGTTAAAATAATAATTGTAATGGGTTATCATGTTTTGAAAAAAGCGCCGCGGCTTCCTGAATTTTTTTTCGCCTGTTTTTTCTGACGTAAGGGTACGGTTTTGGTATTGTTTGGGCTTGTTAAGTTCTATGGTGGTACCGGGCTGGCAATACGCCATGCAAACCGAAAAGCAGAGTATTATGGTAAAAAAGCACCTTACGAAAGCATGGTTCATGCGGAAATATTCTATTTTAATAACAGAAAACCTATGTGAAATATTTTCTAAAATTACAGTTATTTTTAACTTACGGGCAGAAGTTACAAAAAGTTCATACCACGGCAGGTTTTGTTGTTAAATTGGTTTGGCTGTTATAAGTGGAGTGGGTGTTTGAGAGTGCCACAATGCAATTTGTTTTGGGGCAGGGCATTTTGGCGGCTGTTACCCTTGCAGGGCATAAACTAAATGTAGTTAGTTTAAGCGTATCTATTCGGTTGTGGGTACACAACCGAGTGAAGCCGCACCGGATTTGGGTCTTCACAAATCCACCAGGTTAATGGCATTGAGCTTACACTTTAAATGCTACCTTTACCAAGAATTGATGTTATTATGGCCAAGGCATACGTAAGCGCAACGTTTAAGCGGCTGCAAAACCGCTACCGGCTGGTGGTGATGAACGATGACACCTATGAGGAGGTGGTGACTTTTAAACTGTCTAGGCTAAGTGTGTACATAGGCCTAAGTACTGTTTTTGTATTACTGGTTAGCCTCACGGTGGCCCTGTTGGTTTATTCGCCGTTAAAGTACTACATACCGGGTTATGGCGCGGGCAGGAGCAATAAAGGCGAGCTGCAGGTGCTTAAGATGAAAACAGACTCCCTGCAGCAGGCATTGCAAAACAACGACCGTTACATAAACAGCATAAAAAGTGTTTTAAATGGCGGCCCGATGCCCCAGCGCGACACGGCCGTGTTAGATTTGCCCAAGCAAGACAATTCCAATGATTGAGGATGCCAGGCGAGTCATCGCATCTGTTCCGGTTTAAGGTTTCCGGTTCCAGGTTTCAAGTTTCCTGTTTCACGATTCACCATTGACGATTCACGATTCACGTTTCCCGTTTGACGATTCCCGTTTGACGTTTCCCGTTTCACGTTTGACGATTCACGTTTCCCGTTTCACGATTCACATTTCCCGTTTCACGTTTCTCCACCATGGCCAATAAAAAAGTAAGCAATAACAGTCTTTTATACCAATACATGGGCTTTGCCTTTCAACTGCTGGCGGGCTTGGCATTGGCAGTTTATGCAGGTTTTTGGGCCGACCGGTGGATAAAACCCGGCATACCCGTGTTTATATGGCTATTACCTTTGTTGGTAATTATAACCACCATTGTTAAAGCGGTTAAAGACACTGCAGGAAAATAGATATGACGAAAAAATTTCAGCAAAAGTTGGTACTGGGTTTGTTTTTTATTTTTATAGCCATAAACACCGGTGCTATGGTGGCGGGCCACTGGCTTGACGAAAAGCATATTGACCATGTTGCGTTGATGGGTGCAAATTCGTTGTTGTTTTTAGTGGGCATTATAAGCCTTATGATGCATACAAAAGCCCTTGGCAATAAAAACCCAAACGTGTTTGTGCGCAGCATTATGGCCGCAACTTTTATAAAATTGATGGTTATTTTAGCCGCTGTGATGATTTATGTGGTGGCCGCTGGCAGCGGCAGAAGCATAGGTGCTGTTATTGCCGGGCTGGGACTGTATATTGTTTACACCATATTTGAGGTACGCGCAGCGTTGCAAATGAACAGGATTAAAGATGGCAGCAACTGAGCACCCCATGCAAGCCCTGGCAGCCTACCTGCCTGAGGGTACTTTTGAAAAAGTGGTACACTACCTTAACCACTATAAAGTACACCTTACTGTGTCAAAAGCGCGCAAAAGTATTTTAGGCGATTACCGCAATGCCATACCCGGCAAAAACCACCGCATTACCGTAAACGGCAACCTTAACAAGTACAGTTTTCTAATTACACTCATTCACGAGCTGGCGCATTTGCTTACGTTTGAAAAATATGGCAACCGTGTAATGAGCCACGGCAAGGAATGGAAGCATTTATATGGCAGCCTGCTGGCAACGTTTGTGGAACATAAGGTTTTTCCGGGTGATATCCAGGCTGAGCTGCGCAAATCAATGCTTGACCCCGCCGCCAGCAGTTGCGCGGAAGAGGGGCTGATGCGTGTATTACGCGAATATGATACCCGAAAGGACAATCTTTGCCTGCTGGAAGAACTGCCTTTTGACAGTTTGTTTAAAACCAGCGACGGCCGTGTTTTTCAAAAAAAGGAAAAATTGCGCAAACGCTACCGTGGCGAAGAAATAAAAACCGGCAAAGTGTACTTGTTTAGCCCTATTTACGAAGTAATGGCGTTGGGGAATTAGTACTTTAAGCACACGGGGAGACGGAGAGGAGGGAGGGCCATAACCGTTATGAGTGCTTGAAAGCTTAGCGCTACTGTGTGCAAATTTTGTTGGTTTTGGCTGCGGACAGTTTGTGGCGATGGTTTACAATAGCATACCCTGCATTACAAAAATCCAGTGGATGGATGAGTAAAGCCTAAAACGCTAAACTATTTGCAAACCCTTATACTAAATAAGTCACACCTTCCAAGGCTAGTTGTGTATTGGGAAAAACTGCCTGTGCTTCAGTTAAAAAATCATCCAGTATTTCGTACTTGCTACTAAAATGGCCTATCAGCAATCTGCCTGCACATGCCAGCACAGCCATTTTACCGGCTTCTGTAGAAGTGGAGTGGAACCGCTCACGGGCCTTTTCAGCCAAGTCTTTCAGGTAGGTGGTTTCATGGTATAGCATGTTTACGCCATGTACCTTTGCGGCCATTTCCTCATGAAAAAGGGTGTCGGCGCAATAGGCATAGCTTTTGCCTGGCGTTGCGGCCAAGGTTACCAAGCTGTTTTCAATAACAGTTCCTGCGGGTGTAATATAATCTTCCCCTTCTTTTAGGCGGTCGTAAAAATTAGCCGGTATACTGTAATGGGTAATGGTGTCTTTGTTTATTTTTCGCGGCTTTTTTTTCTCCCTAATTAAAAAGCCCCAACATTCAATGCGGTGGATGGTTTTAAAACATTCCACCAAAAAATTATCTTCCTCTAGTATTACACCTTCCTCTGTAAGCGGGTGAAACAGCAAATCATAGGGCAGCCAAGCATTTGCTACGTTTAACATAGGGCGAATAAGTGCTTCCAACGGGGTGGGTGCGTACACATGCAGGCTTGCTTCGCGGCCCAGCAACCCGAGGCTGGTAATAAGGCCGGGCAGACCAAAATAATGGTCGCCATGCAGGTGCGATATAAATACATGGTTTATGCGGCTGCGGCGTATTTTGTATTTGGCCAACTGCATTTGCGTACCCTCGCCACAGTCAAGCATAAACACCTCGCCGTTGAGGGTAACCACCTGGCAGGTGGGGTGCCTGTCGTATGCCGGCAGGGCAGAATTGTTGCCTAAAATTGTTACTCCAAACATGTATGCCTTATAAACAATAAATAATGTTAGCCGTTGGTAAAGATAACGTTCTGTGCCTGCCTCGGCATAACAATTTTGTAAAAAACGGTTAGGGTTAACGTATGCCACTAATGGCGCATTGAATTCGTTTGCGCTTGGGGGTGCCAATAATTACAGGCTAATCTGCTAATGTAAATGGGGCCTATTAGCAAACCCAACACATGGGGATCGCCGCGCCTGTTATGGTTGTTTGGTAAGGCTTACTTTAATGATATTGAAAACCAATAAACGGTAAACAGGCCAACGGGGTATTCTATTTATAAAATTGCCGATTGCCCCTAGTTTTATTGCCCTACTATTTGCCGGTATGGCCAACTAATTAGTCCCTCGTTTTTTTAACCGGAATGGTAAAATAAAAAGTTGTGCCAACGCCTTTGGTGCTTGTAACCCAAATTTTTCCGCCGTTGTTCTCGGCCATTTCGCGGCAAAGCAACAAGCCCAAGCCAATGCCTTTTTCGCCAGCGGTACCCGGGGTTGTAAAATTGGAGGTTGCTTTAAACAGTTTCTCCATTTCTTCCGGTGCCATGCCTTTTCCTGTATCGGTTACCGAAATTTGGTTAATATCCCCCAAGACCGATGAAGAAATTATTATACTGCCGCCTTTTGGGGTAAATTTTACTGCATTACTTATCAAGTTACGCAATATTAATTTTACCTGGTTTTCGTCTGCAAATGCCCCGCTTTTTTGCGGTATACGGTTCTGCAACAATATACTTTTCGCTTTTGTTTGTGCATTAAAAAGCCCAACTGTATTGTCGGCAAGGCTATACAGGTCAACAGTTATTGGAAAGCTTGTTATGCCTTTTCGCTGGGCATACGACCATTGCAAGAGGTCCTCCAAAATATTCAGCACATTTTCAACCCCGCTGTTTAGCATGGGCATGTGTTTCTGAAACTCCTCGCCGGATATTTCGTTCGATAGCGATAGGTCTAACATTCCTTTAAGATTGGCAATCGGCCCCCGCAAGTCGTGGCCCAAAATGGAAAACAATTTATCCTTAGTGGCGTTCACTTCCTCCAAATAGTTAGATTGGTCCTGCAGTTCACGTGTGCGTGCCTCTACTTTTTGTTCCAACTCTTTTGTTTGCGCTGCCACTAGGCGCAAATACTCCAACTGTGCATTTTCTTTTTCGGTTTTTAATATGTTCAACCGTTCGCCTAGCGCAAAAGAAAACATCAGCATCTCAAACGTAACGCCAAAATACAAAGCGTTCCTAAATAATATATGGTAAGGTAAAAAGCCATGCACCTCCAATTGCAATACCACCATGCTAATGGCAATAAAAATCCACCCCAAAAAATAAAAACGGGCAATATTGCCCCCTTTGGCATACAGGTAAATGCCGCTTATTAAAAAAGTAATATTAAAAAGCAGCAGGCAAATATTGTGCAAGGTGGTTATCGTAACCATAGGAACACCTATCCCGCTTAGGGTGGGAAAAACAACACCCAGCACAAATACTTGGCACCAAACCAGCCAAAATAAACGCGGATAGTGCTTTTTTAACTGTAGGTATTCGCTGGTAAAAAGGCCTATCAGCAAAAAACTAAAGTTTGCCCAAGCGTAGTAATGTGTGTCGGCCCAGCTGTGCGGCGGAAAAGGGGAGTAGTTGTTTAAATAGCAAACACCCAACAGGCTTGAAATTAGGTAGCAAACGTAAATAATATAAATGCGGTCTCTCGTGGCCACGCACAAGAATACGTTATACAAAATCATTATTAACATGATGCCAATAAAGGCTGCAGTTAAATAATCACTTTTTTCCTTGTTGCTGTAAAGTGCTTTTATGGTGCCTGCTAACAGCGGGTATTCGGCATCGCGGCCGCTAAACATCCTAACATAATAGGTTTTTACCCCTGTGTCGGCGGCATTGGCCAGTTTTAACCAAAAAAAGTTAACCGGGTATTCTTTGTTTGCAACAGGCCGCATGCTGCCGGTTTGTACAGGGTGGCCGTATTGGCCCAGGCTGTCGGGCCGGTAAAAATCAATGTACCAGCAGCTGTAGGGCCCCCCGGTTTCCAGCCACGCATCCTCGCCTGTTTGGTTTTGCAACACAATTTTAAACCAAACGGCATTGGGTGTTACCCTGTTGGTATAGGCATCTTTTTTTAAAGCGCGGAATCTGGCCTGTATTGCACCCGACTGAATGTTGTGTATGTTAAGTTTTGCCGTGCTGTCTTCAAAAAAAAATACTTGTTTGCCAATAAGGGAAACATCGGGTTTATTCTCCAATACTATTATCGGTACCTTGCTTTGGGCAGCGGTACAAAGGTAAAGAGCGAGCAGTGGGATAAAAACAATACAACATTTAACAGGCATGTAAACTTGTGTACTTTGGGGGAAATACTACATTTTTATCCTTTCAAAGGTATAGATATTTGTACATGCAATATTTTTTTGGTATATTGTTTTTGTAAATTGTTGACCGATAGTTTATTGTGATAAGTAGTATAGTAGGCCTGTTAATTTGGCCGCCCCGCCGGTTAATAGCGAACAGTGAAAGGCTTTTTTTCTTTGATTCTATTAGCCAGGGTGCCGTTAGAATGTGGTTTTTATGATGTTACTTTTTTCAAAAATGGTAGCTTGCAGTTGCAAAACCTATCTGTTTTTACAAACCATATCACAACGTCCATAACAGTTTGTGCCATATTTGGGTGTCTTACAAACCTAATATAACCGCCTGCTCTTTCTTTGCCTTAAAATGTATAAAACCCTCTGCGGCTTTTACGCCTGCCTGTAACCCTCGGAAATCTTCCAAGGGTTTAAAGAAGCCGTTGTAGGTACCGTTTGGGTCTTGGGATTTATGGGCGAACATGGCTGCCAGTTTCTTTTCGCGCACGGCGGTAATATCCACATAGTCGGTGGGGGTAAAGGCCATGGTTTCGGTGCCGGTGTTTACTTCGTAAAAATATAGGTGGAACTGCTGGCCGCTTTTTACCCAGGCCGTCAATGCCAATAGGCCGGTAACTTGGTGGTCGGGGTGGGCATCTACCGGCCATTGGGTAAACACAATATCTGGGTTTTCGGCCAGTATCAACTTGGTCATTTCCTCGCTACGGGTTTTATTCAGCTCGGTATTTCCGTCAACCTGCCCAGCAAAAACGGGCTTGGCGTTTAGTATTTTACAGGCAGCTTCTGCCTCCTTGGTACGTATTGCCGCAGACTCTGCATAAGTTTGGGCAGAAGTATATGCCTCACCCCTAGTGAGGTATAAAAAGGTTACTGCGTGCCCTGCATCGCTATACCGGGCCATGGTGCCGCCGCAGCCAAACTCCGGGTCGCCGGGGTGGGCACCTACACAAACAATAGTCAGTTTTTTGTCTGTATTATAGCTTTCTGCATTGGTTGAAATAAGTTCTTTCGTAGCCGCTAATGCAGGGGCTGTTATTACGCCGCCTAAACCCAACGCGGATAGTTTTATAAAATCGCGCCTCGCGGAAGTCTGGTTTTCCATCATCGGAAGGTAGTGAATTGGGGGGAGATACCTTTGTTGAAATTTCGTTTACGGTAATCAATGAGGGTCATTCTTCGCTGCCGTGCCCACCCGCTTCCAATATATAACCGTACCCGTAAGGCCGCCATGCGGTTTCAAGGCAAAATCGGGTATCACGCCTGTTTTTTGGTAGCCCAACTTTTCGTAGAAACCGGCGGCCCCTCCATCCTCCGCGGTATCGAGGTTTATGACTGTTTTGCCTAGTGCAACTGCAAGCCGTTCTGCCTCCAACAATAAGGCTCGGGCAATCCCAATGCCGCGGTGGCTTACACGGGTCATCATCTTGGCTATTTCAGCTCGGTGGGGCTGGTTGGGCGGGCAATCCAACAGCAGTGTTACTGTTGCCACCAAATCTTGCCCGTCAAAAGTGCCCAACACTATGCGTTCTCCCCGGTCTGCTGCTGCCAATGCGTTCTGCCAAAATTGTAAGGCTGTTTCCCTTTTAAGGGGATGCATAAAGCTTACGGAGCCGCCGTGGGCAACGGTTTCTGTAATAATTTCTGCCAAGGCCTCTATAATGTGCGGCTGGCTGTTGAGTGGGGCAATATGGTATTGGGGATGCATGTAGTAGTACAATTTCCCTATAAAAATACGTAAACCTCGGCAGTCTGACGGTCGATGGCTTACGGCCATAATTCAGTTAGATCGGGGCTGTTTTTCGGTTGAGGAACGCCGTCAGACGGGGCCCTTCAGACGGCAGCGAACGAGAACGCCGTAGGACGAGCGGCCATCAGAAGGCGAGGTTACAACTTCTCTAGCATGTCCACCACGCCTTCGCGTTTTAAAATAAGGTAGCCCAGCCGGTCGTTGCTCACACCCTCTTTTAGTTGGTAGCTGAAAAGTAACTGGCCGTTCTTTACTTCGGTTTCAAAATACCTGAACTGAATGTTGGGGAACACTTTTAGTGCTTCGCCAATTTCGTATAAGTGAGTGGAAAGCACAAACAGCACGTTGTTCATTTTTAGCAGGCCTTCAATCACGGTGCTGCTGCATTTCATGGCGTCCTGCACGTTGGTACCTTTAAAAAGCTCGTCAATCAAAATCAGCCATTTTTTGCCGTCGCTTATCTTTTCAATGGTCTTGCGTATGCGCTGCACCTCGTTAAAAAAATAGCTTTCGCCTTGTATAATGTTGTCAACCACTTGTATGTTGCTCAGCAAGCCGTCAAAATACGTAAGAGTAACTTTTTTGGCAGGTACGCCCATGCCAATATGGGCTAAGTAGGCGGTTAGCCCGGCGGCCTTTATAAAAGTGCTTTTGCCTGCCATATTTGCACCGGTTAAAAACAAAAAATTCTGTTGCGGCGTAAGTGTCAGGTCGCACGCGACAGGTGTTTTTAGCAGGGGATGCCTTAGCTGGCTGGCTGAAAACTGTGGCTGCTCACTTTCCACAAAATGGGGGAAGGTGTAGCCGAATTTTAGGCAGGCCGTGGCCATGCTGTAATAGGCATCCAGGCGGCAGTATAGGTCAATCAACTCGAAACATTCGTCTTTAAAACGCCTTCTGAAAAAATAACCTCTTTGCAGTATTTCAGCGGGCGTTACCAGCTGGCTTTTTTGCGAGGTGATGATGGCCTGTAATTCCGGTTTGTTCAGCAGCATGCTGATGCGCTGGCCCATTACCTGCAAAGTGGCGGGGTTGCCGGCATTGCGCAGCAGTGTTTCCAAGGTATGCAGGCCGCGCACAAAATCGGAAAAATGGGTAACGGAGTATTTAACCAACGAATAATCCGGCCCGTGCAATGCCTTGTAGGTGAGTGCGTTTAAGGTATTGGCATGCTGCGCCATCTCGTCAATGGGCGTGTCGTAAAATTTTTCCAGTACCATCACCGTGCCGTTGCTGATGGTTTCGGGCCATTCAGCGTGTATCGCCATTACCCGTTGCAGTAACTGTTGGGTATTGTTAATTTCCTTTATGCTGCCCAGTGGCTTGCCCAGCAAAACCTTCAGCCATTCACGGCCGCCGACCGTACGCGTAAAATCGAGGTGGTGCAGTACAGACTGCTCCTCCTCATGGCTAAAAATAGCAAGATCGTTAAGTGTTGTTTTATCAACTTGCATTATAACTTAATTTGAAAATTTGAAAATGTGGTAATTTCAAAATGGCAATACTTGCGTTTGCATTTTTAAGTTGCCTCACTTTCAAATTATAAAGTTGTTAGTATGATTGGTGAAAAGAATAATAGAAATAAAGCGCATCAGCGACCGAATTTTTACATTTTCAAATTCCCCAATTTTCAAATTATTTAAACCGCATCCGCATCCCCATATTAGATTCATCAAACACCCCGTTTCCATAAACCATGTGGCCGTTTACAAAAGTATTTGTGATAGTGGCGGGGAGGGTAAAGTTTTCCAGTGGGCTCCAGCCGCATTTAAACAATATGTTTTCTTTCGTAACGGTGTATGGCTTGCTTAAGTCTGCAACGACAATATCGGCAAAATAACCTTCCCGTATGTAACCCCTGTCTTCAATTTTAAAGCAATTGGCTACGGCGTGGCTCATTTTTTCCACTACTTTTTCAATGCTAATCTTGCCCTGCTGTGCATAATACAGCATCAGCAGTAGGGAGTGCTGCACCAACGGCAACCCCGCATGTGCTTTTTCATAAGGCTCGTCTTTTTCGGCCCAGGTATGCGGGGCATGGTCGGTGGCTATCACATCCAGCCTGTCATCTAAAAGAGCCTGCCATAAAGCAGCCTTGTTATGCGGTGCTTTTATAGCTGGGTTGCACTTTATCTGGTTGCCCAGCCTGTCATAATCGTCTGCGGTAAAATGCAGGTGGTGCACGCATACTTCGGCTGTGATGCGTTTGTCCTCCAACGGTATCATATTGGTAAACAGCTGCAATTCCTTCTCGGTGGATATATGCAATATGTGCAGTCTGCTGCCGTGTTTTTTAGCGAATTGTATTGCCCTAAACGAAGATTCAAAACAGGCCTCTTCGTTGCGGATGATGGGGTGGTCGGCGGGTTGTAGGGTGCCTTTATCTTTTTTCAGTTGCTCCAAATTATCGCGGATGATGCGCTCGTCCTCGCAATGGGTGGCAATCAGCAGTTCGCTGCCGCCAAACACTTTGTCTAACATTAAGGGGTTGTCTACCAGCAGGTTACCGGTGGAGGAACCCATAAATATTTTTACGCCGCAAACCTCATGCTTTTTTTCATTGGTGCGCAGCACTTCCTCAATGTTGTCGTTTGAAGTGCCCATAAAAAAAGAGTAGTTGGCCAGCGCGCTGCGGCTGGCAATATTGTATTTGTCCTCCAGCAGTTGTTGGGAAAAAACGGGCGGCAAGGTATTAGGCATTTCCATAAAGCTGGTTATGCCGCCCGCCACAGCGGCCTTTGCCTCAGTGTAAATGGTGGCTTTGTGGGTTAGGCCCGGTTCGCGAAAATGCACTTGGTCGTCAATGGCACCGGGTAGTACATGCTTGCCCGGCACCACTACTTCAGGCAGCGCATATTTTACTGAAACAGAAGGCGCAATTTTTTCAATGCGGCCGTTTTTTACCAAAATATCAGCCTGTATGGTTTTGCCCTCGTTTACTAGGAGGCCTTCTTTAATTAGGTATGAATTGCCGCCCCCGATATGTGGGCTAGTATAATTGCTCATTGATTGTAACATGTTTTGGCAAAAAAAAGAATGCGCCGAAAGTCGGAAAGTAAGCACGGTTTACAAAATATAATTTGGGGGAAAGCCCGGAAGAAGGCCAGATACTTAGTCTGAATCTCTGGTAGTCTGTAAGTCGGAATATATAATATCGCAAGTATAGGTTTTTTTTCCATGGTCAATGGACCATGGGCTATGGACCTACTCTCCTCCGTCTTTCGCGCTCAAGCCTCCAGCTCCAACCCATATTTTTTCAGCTTTTCAATGGTGCTTTCCAACCCTTCATGTTGTATGCCTTGCAAGCCGAGTGACCGGCCTACTTGCACAAACAAGGGGCGGTCTTCAATATAAACCACTTCGTCAGGTAATACCTGGGCAACATCCAGGGCCAAATTGAAAATATCGGTATCGGGTTTGCGGAAATGAACAAAGCTGGAAGAAATAAAAAAATCAACAAAACTGCCCAGTTTAAACTTTTTAATACGGTACTCTGTAAGCTCACGGCCTTCGTTGCTTACCACCACTATTTTAAGTTTGTATTTTTCCTTTAGGTTTTTCACTAAGGCAATCATGTCGTCAAAAGGCTTCGACTGCGCAAACATAAACTCCTTAAACTCATGGTGGCTAAAATCGCGTTTTTGGTAAAAGACAATCCTGTCCAAATAGGTGTCCAAGCTAATTTTTCCGCTTTCGTAGGTGTCGTAGGTAAGGTGGTGGCGTTCATCCACTTCGTCTTTGTTAAGGCCAAAAACGCTAACCGCCTCGGCACGGGCCTTGCGGTTCCAGCCGTCTGTTAGCAAAACGCCGCCGATATCCAAAAAAAAGGTAGTAATGTTATATGTGTTCTCCATACTCATGTTTTTCCCGCTAAAATTAAGCTTTCAAGTATACAACCAACCCTTGTTGCTGCCTTATTTATTTATTACCAACCATTTTGCCATACCTTACCCAAGTTATTAAAGAAAAACTGCCAGATTTTCAGTAAAAAACCATTGGCATTTATTTGGGTAGCTTTATTGTGTAAGAAAATATTATTATGGAATTTGTAGACTATTATAAAATACTGAACATTGCAAAAACCGCCACGCAGGACGAGGTAAAGAATGCCTACCGTAAGCTGGCGCGCAAGCACCACCCCGACCTAAACCCAACCGACAAGGACGCCAACAAAAAGTTTCAGCAGATAAACGAGGCTAACGAGGTTTTGAGCGACGCCGAAAAGCGTAAAAAATACGATACCTACGGTAAAGACTGGCAGCATGCCGACGCATTTGAGCAGGCTAAGAAGGAGCGGGGCGGCCAACAATACCGGCAAAGCACCGGTGCTAACAGTTTTGCAGCCGGTGATGGTGATGATGAAGGTTATTTCTCTGATTTTTTTGAATCTATGTTTGGCCAAAGCGGCGGACGGGCCAGAAGCACCCAAACGAAATTTAAGGGCAAGGATTACAATGCGGAGCTTAGACTAACCCTGAAAGAAGCCTATGCCACCCACCAGCAAGTACTTACAGTAAACGAAAACAAGGTGCGCATAACGATACCAGCCGGTATTGAAAACGGCCAGGTGATAAAATTAAAAGGCCACGGAGGCGCAGGCGTGAATGGCGGGCCTAGCGGGGACTTGTACATAACTTTTGCCATTGAAAACGATCCGGCTTTTAAACGAGATGGAGACACGCTGTACTCCAACGTTGAACTTGACTTATACACAGCTGTGCTGGGTGGTGAGGTAACCATTGACACTTTGGACGGGAAGTTGAAATTAAAAGTAAAACCAGAAACGCAAAACGGCACGAAAACGCGGTTGAAGGGCAAAGGTTTTCCGGTGTATAAAAAGGATGGCGAATTTGGCGACTTGTATGTTACCTACAATGTAAAAATACCCACTGGCTTAACCGAGGCCCAACGGGAACTGTTTACCCAACTGTCAAAATCTTAATGAAAGAAACGCCATGCAAACAGAAAATTTAATAGCAGCCAGCATATTTTGTAGCAGCCACCACATTGAATTTAGCTTCATCAGCTCGTTGCAGCAATATGGGTTGATTGAAGTTACGGCGACAGACGAAGACCTTTATATAAATAGTGATGATTTGAATAAGTTGGAGCAGTTCACCCGGTTTTATTATGAGCTGCAAATTAATTTGGAAGGCATTGACGCCATTAACCACCTGCTAGAGCAACTACAGCAAAAACAGCAAGAAGTGGTTAATTTGAGGAACAGGTTGCAAGCTTTATAAAGTTTTTCCGGCGGCCCCCAAAAACATTTATGCTCTGTATAATAACTGGCTCACATTTAATAGCCCGGGTAATGTTTATAAAACATTTTTTTTGCAAATTCAGCCACGGCTACATAACTCACCACAATCAGCAAAACAGCCAGGTTAAACAAAGGTGGCAAAGGCACAAAATTAAACACCTTCGCCAGAGGCAGTAATGGCAGTAAAAAGGTAAAGCCAATAATTATCACGGTGGTAATTAACAGGTACTTGCCCAGCCTGCTTTTAAAAAACACTTTTCGGCTACGTACAACCAGCACAATAAAAGTTGCCGACACCACCGATTCTAAAAACCAGCCTGTTTGAAATTCGGCTTCCTTGGCATGTAGTAACAATAGTAATACGCCAAATGTGGCATAGTCGAAAACAGAACTGATGATGCCAAACACCATCATAAATTTTCGGATAAACACAATATCCCATTTACGGGGTTTGCTAATCATTTCATCATCCACCCTGTCGGATGAAATGGTCATTTCCGGGAAATCGGTCAGCAGGTTGGTGAGCAATATTTGTTTGGGAAGCAGCGGCAAAAACGGCAGGAAGATGGAAGCGCCCGCCATACTGAACATATTACCAAAATTGGCACTGGTGGCCATAAAAATATACTTTAGCGTATTAGCAAACGTTATTCTGCCTTCTTTTACGCCGTTTATCAGTACCTGTAAATCATTGTCAAGCAATACAATGTCCGCCGCTTCTTTGGCAACGTCAACAGCATCTGCCACAGATATACCCACATCTGCGGCGTGCAGGGCAGTGGCATCGTTTATACCATCGCCCATATAACCCACGGAATGGCCGCTTTTTTTAAGCGCGAGTATGATGCGTTCTTTTTGGTTGGGCTCAATTTCTGCAAACACGTTGGCTTTTAACGCCTTATGTACTAGGGCGGAATCGCCCATTGTGCGCAAATCGGTTCCGGTTATCACTGTTGGGTTTTGCATACCCAACGATTCCATCACGTGCTTGGCTACCAGCGCATTGTCGCCCGTTATCATCTTAAAGGCAATGCCCAAATCCTGCAGGGTTTTTACAGTTTCTTGTATGCCGGGTTTCAGGGGGTCAAACAGGGTAATAAACCCTATAAAAACCATCCCTTTCTCATCATCCTTTTTTATAAAATTGCCTTCAACTGCCTTAATGGCAACGCCCAGGGTTCGGTATCCTTTGGCACTGTATTCCTGGTATTTGGCCTCCACTGTTTGCTGTAACGTCGTTAACGGTACCTTTTGGCCGTCGGCGGTTTGGGCTTGGGTGCAAATATCCAGTATGTTTTTCAAGGCACCTTTGCATATCATTACTTGTTCGCTGCCGTTGCTGGCCAATATACTTAACCGTTTGCGAATAAAATCGTAGGGTATTTCGTCAACTGAATGGTAGCTTTTTTCGTCCCCGGTCAGCACTTCGCAAAAGGCTTGGTCAATCGGGTTTTTAAAGGCCCTTTGGCAATAAGCGTTCACGCCCGCATAAAACAACACTTTTTTGTTTTCGGCACCTTCCGCGCTGTAACTGCCCTCTACCTTTACCTTGCCTTGGGTAACGGTGCCTGTTTTGTCTGAGCAAAGCATGTTCATACTGCCAAAATTTTCAATCGCACTCAGCTTTTTTACAATCACTTTTACTTTGGCCATCCGCTTTGCACCCTGCGCCATGTTAATGCTGATGATAGCCGGCAGCAGCTGCGGGGTAAGCCCCACGGCTATGGCCATCGCGAACAGAAACGAATCCAGCACGGGTTTTTTCATGGCGAGGTTTACGGCGAGTATTACTACCACCAACACCAGCGTAATCTGCATAAGCATATAGCCGAAATGCTTGATGCCTTTTTCAAAATCTGTTTCTGGCGAGGTTGCTTTTAGGCGGCTTGAAATTGCCCCAAACTCTGTTGCAAGGCCGGTGTTAACCACCACTATTTTTGCAGTACCGCTTATTACGTGCGAACCCATGAAAACCGCGTTGGTCCGTTTGGCAATAACCGTTGTTTTGTCAACAACGCCCTGCATTTTTTCGGCGGGAAAGGTTTCGCCGGTAAACGCAGCCTCGTCCACAAAAAGCTCTTTCGATTCCACAATCAGGCCGTCTGCCGGCACCACGTCGCCAGCGCCAAGCAGAATAATATCGCCGGGTACCACTTCCTCAATGGCCTTTTCACCCTCTGTTCCATTCCGGACTACCCTGGTGGTTAGCTTTACCAACGCCAGCAGCTTTGCCACCGCGCTGGAGGCGCCTTTTTCCTGCCAAAAACCCAGCCCGCTGCTAATGAATATAATGGTAAATATTACGTAGCCGTCTGTTTTGTCACCAAGGTTAAAGGCAATGATGGCTGCGGCCAGCAATATTAGGGTGATGGGGCTTTTAAACTGGTTTAAAAACAGCACCAAACCATTGTAAGACTGTTTTTTTTGGATGGTGTTTGCGCCATACTGTTTTTTTCTCCGCAAAGCTTCGTCATTTGTAATGCCAGACGCACCCGTATTTAATGTTGCCATAACAGTAGTGGCTGGGTAGGCCCAAAAATTGGCGGGCAATGGTGCGTCGGTGCCTGTTTGCTTTGCTGAGGTGTTCATAAAAAAGAATATACTAAAGGTATGGTTTTTGAAGCGCATTTGGGTAATGCCGAATACGGGGGAATGAGAAAGGCCGAATGGTTGCTATACGGCGGTATACTAAAAAACATGTATTGCAATAAATGGGCTGGGTATGCATGTAAAGCCAAAAAGCCCTTGGTTTTAACGCTGCTGCGATGCGCTAAGGCAGGGCAAATGCATTAATGAATACGCAATAACGTTTGCAGATAAAATTTTAAAATGGATTGATTGCCATAATACAGGTTACTATTAGATAGGCGTATTTGGTATTTTGTGGTAATATTACCACGATACGGTTAACACATTAGCAAGCCCTTTGTAATTTAAAATCACCTTGCACACCCACCCGTAGCAGGATACTAATTGGTTGGCAGCTAAAAACTAACGTGAACGGCGGAAATAATTGGGGTCGTGCGAAGGGCAATCCGAGCCGCGGGAAGCAGCGCAGGAAGAAAACAGGCTGATCATTACCATTGCTATTACCACATAAAATACTTTTTTCATTGGGGATTGAATTTTACGATTAATTTGTATTTGGTTAGCAAATATAAGACGTTTGGGTTACATTTTTATTGTTGCACAACCAGTTAATTAATTAAGAGGTTATTAAAATGGACGTACACTTTATATCAATCGGCGGAAGCGTAATGCACCAACTGGCCATCGCATTAAAACAAAAAGGCTATCATGTTACCGGCACCGATGATGAAATATTTGAGCCGGCCAGGGCCAACCTGGCAAAAGAAGGGTTATTGCAGGCCAAGATGGGGTGGGATACTAATATGATACACGCTGGCCTGGATGCTGTTATTTTAGGCATGCATGCCAAGGCCGACAACCCCGAGCTACAGAAGGCAGTTGCATTAGGTTTGAAGATTTACTCCTTTCCTGAATATATTTACAACGAAAGCATACAGAAGACTAGGATAGCCGTGGGAGGAAGCCATGGCAAAACCACCACCACCAGCATGATAATGCATGTGCTAAAGGCGGCCGGGAAAGACTTTGACTATTTGGTGGGCGCCAAGCTGGATGGTTTTGGCCATAGCGTAAAAATTACCGATGCACCGTTGATTGTTTGCGAGGCCGACGAATACCCTGCCAGTACGCTGGAAAAGAGACCAAAATTCCATTTTTTGTTCCCGCATGTAGCCATCATCACGGGCATTGCCTGGGACCATATCAATGTGTTCCCCACATTTGATATTTACTTGGAGCAGTTTGCCATCTTCATCCAAAAAATTGAGGCGGGCGGGCTACTCATCTACAATGAAACAGATGCTGTGCTAACCGCCTTGGTGGCAAAACACAAACGGGCCGATTTGCGTTACCAACCCTATGCCATACCGCCCCACGCCATAGCAAACGGCACCACTACCGTTCAACTGGGCAAAGCCGCAGCCAACTTAAAAGTGTTTGGCAACCATAACCTGCTAAACCTGCACGCCGCTTACTTTGCCTGCCAGCAAGCTGGTGTGGCCGAAGCCGCTTTTGTGCAGGCCATCAGCACATTTACGGGTGCCGCCAAACGCCTAGAAGTACTGGCGAACAATGCTATCACCACTGTATACCGCGATTTTGCCCATGCGCCCAGCAAAGTTAAAGCCACTATTGAGGCGGTGAAACAGCAATACCCTGCACGTAAATTGTTGGCCGTTCTGGAGTTGCATACTTTTAGCAGCCTGAACGGTGATTTTATGCGTGAATACAATGGGGCGATGGAAATGGCGGACGGGGCAGTGGTGTTCTACGCCAACCACGCGCTTGAATTAAAACGAATGCCCCCGTTGGCAACGGAAAAAGTAATCGCAGGGTTTAACAAACCGGGGTTGGTGGTTATTAACGATAAGCAAGCACTGCTGAGCTGGCTGCAACAGCAAAATTATACAGACGCAAACCTGCTGCTAATGAGCAGTGGTAACTACGATGGTTTGGATATTGGGGCGTTGGTAGGCGGCATAGTGTAAAACGGCGCACCTTTTTAGTTTTGCAAGGGCAATGAACAGAAATACCCTACAATGCTATTGCCCGCCAATGAGTTTGGAATACCACTGATACTAAAGGTTTTGGCACTATTCAGGCCACATTTTCGACAGTTAGTGCTGTTTGGTTGTGGTCTAAAAGATGCCTACCCGCCAATATTCAGTTTTCACGATTCACGTTTCCCGTAAGTTTTAGTTACTTTGCATGCCATAACAAGCATTACAGTAATAATTAGCGAATGAAACTTCAACTTGAGCGACCCATCGCGTTTATCGACCTTGAAACAACAGGTATAAACATAAGCACAGATAAAATTGTAGAAATTGCCATTGTAAAAATAACCCCTGACGGTAAGCAAACAATTAAGCGTAAGCTTATTAACCCGCAAATGCCCATACCCAAGGCCTCCACTGACGTGCATGGCATTACAGACGAAATGGTGAAGGACGCGCCAACCTTTAAACAGGCCGCCAACGAAATAAAGCAGTTTTTGGAACTATGCGACCTTGGTGGGTATAACAGCAACCGGTTTGACGTGCCGATGCTGATAGAGGAGTTTTTGCGCATCGGGCTCGATTTTTCAACCACCGGCCGTAAAATGGTAGACGTTCAAAAGGTTTTTCACCTGATGGAGCAGCGCACGTTGGGTGCGGCCTATAAATTTTATTGCAACAAAACATTGGAAGGTGCCCACAGTGCCGAGGTAGACGCCACCGCCACATGGGAAATTCTGTTGGCCCAGGTGGAGCGTTACGAAAACATCGGCACCACCATTGAAAGCATAGTAAAGTTTACTGGGGAGGATGATATTGTTGATTTCTCCCGGCGCTTTATAAAAGTAAACGGCATTGAGGTGTTTAACTTTGGCAAACACAAGGGCAAGCCGGTTACTGAGGTATTAAGAATTGAGCCGCAGTATTACGATTGGATGATGAAGGGCGATTTTGCCATGGACACAAAGCAGAAATTTACAGAGATACTTAACCGAACCCTGTTAAAAAAACCATAAATACAGTGGGTTTTTCGGCAATTGTATAAAATCTAACAGTCCACTTTTTTAGAAATATGTACTTTCGGAGCTTCAACAAGCATATAATTTTTTGGAAAAATTAGTAATTATACCAACGTACAACGAAAGAGAGAATATACCAGCCATTTTGCAGGCTATATTTTCGCTTAATAAAGGCTTTCATGTGCTGGTGGTAGACGATAATAGCCCCGACGGTACCGGTGATTTGGTAAAAGACCTTACCTCTGATTATCCTGGCATGTTGTTTATTGAGGAGCGTATGGGCAAACAAGGGCTGGGTACTGCCTACATACACGGGTTTAGATGGGCGGTTGAAAGAGGGTACGAGTTTATTTTTGAAATGGATGCAGATTTTTCGCACAACCCCAACGACCTTGAAAACTTATACAACGCTTGCAAATACAATGGGGCAGATGTTTCGGTGGGCAGCCGGTATGTGAAAGGTGGCCATATTGAAAACTGGCCTTTGGACCGCAGGGTTTATTCAAAAGGCGGGGCGTTGTATACCAAGCTGATTACTTGGATGCCCGTAAACGACCCCACCGCTGGTTTTATGTGCTACAAAAGAAAAGTGTTGGAAACCATAAACCTGGATGAAATAAAGTTTGTGGGTTATGCTTTTCAGATAGAAATGAAGTTTGCGTGTTGGAAACTGAATTTTAAAATTGCCGAAGTACCCATTACTTTTAAAGACAGGAAAATTGGCGTAAGTAAAATGAGCAAGGGCATACTGAAGGAAGGGGTGCTGGGCGTGCTGGAAATACAGTGGCACAGCCTTTTTAAAAACTACCGCAAACGGGTTAATGCAGAGGCCAAGCCAGCCTTGGTAACCAACAAATAAACTTAACAGTTAGCCTGTTACAATAGTGTTTATATATGCCATTACCCTACAAAGGTGGTGGCTTTATTTTTTAATCCAACAACTGCAGCCCGTTGTGCAGGCCTTTGGCTTCCTGCATGGCCTTTGGTTTTGTGACCCACCCATCATTTTAGCATTGCTGCCAAAATGGTGCTGCATACGAGCCACGCCAAATGTTCTTGCATTTATTTTGAACGGTACCAGGAAAAAGAAATATAACAGTAATTAACATATATCTTAGCCCAAGGGCTGTTGCAAGGCCCCTTTGCTTGCTTATGGAAAATACAATTAAAAAGCTGATGTCTACACTTGCAGTGGTTGCCTGCTGTTTTGTTTGGGTAACCTGCCAAAAGGAATACAGCTATGAGGGTGGGCCCGTATTTGCCAGCACGGCATACAGTTTTTTGGGGGCGGGTGCTGCCTGTGCCAACCCGGTATTAGCCGGCTATTACTACGCTGGTGCAGCCTTGGCAGATACCAACACAGTAAAATTACAGGTACATGTTACCGTCGCAGGCCCTTATAACATTACCACAAATACCAACAACGGTATTTACTTTGCCGCAACGGGTAGTTTTACCGATACAGGCGCGCAAACAGTTATTCTTAAGGGCCAGGGCACACCTGCAAACACGGGCAGTTTTAGTTATAACACTGCAAAAGACACGGGTTGTTCATTTGCCATTGTTGTTGATAAACAGCCCGTTAAAATGGCCGCCTATTCCATTTCGGGTTCTCCAAATGCATGTGTTAATCTGCTAATAAACGGAAACTATATCTACGGCAACAGTTTAACTTCTTTAAATTCATTAATTGCGAACATTAATGTAACCGTGCCCGGTTATTATGCCATTACTACCGATACATTGGACGGTATCAGTTTTTCTGCCACAGGCACATTTACAACTGCTGGCATTAAATCGGTTACTTTAACAGGGCAAGGCACGCCCGGCACGCCAAAAAATCTTTCATTTACACTGGTTGGCGATACCTCGCATTGTACATTTCCTGTTTCGGTAACCAATCCCTCGCCGCTGGCTACCTATGTGCTTCAATCAGGCTTTGGCAACCCCAGTCCCTGCATTTATACCGTTGTTGGCAACTACCATGCGGACTCGCTCTTAACCAGTACCAATACCGTTACTTTACAGGCATATGTTACCGTACCCGGCAACTATACAGTAACCACCGATGAGGTAAATGGCATGGTGTTTTCATACACAGGCTCGTTTTCGGCAATTGGCAACCAAGAAGTAACCCTGGTGGGCAATGGCAAACCGGTTGCAGCCGGATTGTTTTTGCTCACTCCCCAAATTGTAGGGCCGCACCCACTGGGCGGTGAAGCCTGTGCCATACAAATAACTGTACAGTAGTTGGGCCTAGTATGTGCTTTTTTGTAGCGGCATATTAAAAAAATGACTGTTGTTATTAAACTTAAAATATCTGAATAAAGTCTTATATCTTTAAACCAAAAAAGAATCTTTATGAAAAAAATGTTTTTGATGCTGCTGATGGCGGTATCTACTTTCTCCCTAAGCTTTGCACAGGATTCTTCGGCCGCGCATAAAAAACATGCCCCGGCTAAAGAAACGTTGGCAAAAAAATTGAATTTAAACAAGGAGCAGGAGGATAAGATTAAAGCCTCCAAAGCCGAGTTAAAAACTAAAACAAAAGAGATAAAGGCAAATACCGCTTTAACTGAGGAGCAAAAAAAGGCGCAGCTAAAAGAAGCCCGGAAAGAAAGCAAAAAGGAAGTAGATGCTGCGTTAACACCTGAACAAAAAGCCAAGTTAAAAGAGCTGCACGCAAAGAAAAAAGCGAGTTCACCTTCTAAGAAGAAAGCTTTACCGAAACCAGCACCGGCTGCAAAAAATTAAATTGAACTTTAGCCATAATACACAGTCAAATAACTGTTAACGCCATGGCGGATATTTGTACGCTATTGGCATCACAGCATAAAATTAAATATTATGAAAAAGTTAGTTTTTTCTATGGCGGTGGCTTTAACCGTGTTTTCTTTGTCGTGCCTTGCGCAGCCCGGCGGCGGCGAGCGGATGAAACAAATGATGAAAGATTCGTTGCAGTTAAATGATGTGCAGGTTGATTCGGTAACGGCGGTTAGGCAGCAGTTCGCGCCACAGATGAGGGATATTTTTATGGACCAGTCTGCTACCCCTGAAGAAAAAAGGGCTAAGCTGGCCGTGTTAACCGCACAAGTAAGGGCAAGGTATAAGGCCTTTCTTAGCGATGACCAAATTGCAAAATTGGAAGCCATGCAGCAGCGGATGCGCGGGCAGATGCGCCGTGGCGGCGGCGGTGGTGGTAACCAATAAAAAATCGGCATTCAACTTAATAAAAAAGCCTTTCCGACAAGACGGAAAGGTTTTTTTTATTGCCATTTATCCCCAACCATACCCAGTTGGCACCAATAAAGCCGCGTTTGTTACATAAACTGGGGGCCAAACCGCTAAAGTCTTATCTTCAAAAAAAATATAGCCAGTGGATGTTTTAACCCTCAATAATATAACCAAGTATTATGGCCGCATACAGGCACTTAATAATGTGTCGTTCAGCGTGCCGGCAGGCAGTGTTTTTGGCATTTTGGGCCCTAACGGCAGCGGTAAAACCACCATGCTGGGTATTGTGATGGATATTTTAAAGCCATCTTCCGGCAGCTTTCAGTTTTTTGGTGGCCCGGCAACAGCCGAAACAAGAAAGCAGGTGGGTACCCTGTTAGAAACGCCTAATTTTTACCACTATCTCTCCGCCGAGCGCAACTTGGTAATTGCTGCAGAAATAAAAGGCAAGGGGCATGGTAATATTGACGAGGTACTACGCAAAGTAAACCTGCACCACCGCAAAAGCAGCAAATTCAGCACATATTCGCTGGGTATGAAACAGCGGCTGGCTATTGCAAGCTGCCTGTTGGGCGACCCGGGTGTACTGGTGTTTGACGAACCCACCAATGGGCTTGACCCCGTGGGTATCGCCGAAATAAGGGAATTGATTAAGGTATTGGCGGCCGAGGGCAAAACAATCATTATGGCCAGCCATATGCTGGATGAGGTGGAAAAAGTTTGCACCCATGTGGCAATTTTAAAAACAGGCAACCTGATAACCGCTGGGCATGTTGACGAAGTGTTGGTGAACGAGGATATAGTGGAAGTATCCGCGCGGGATTTGCAACAACTGGAAGCTGTGCTAACGGGCATGGGTGGCTTTAAATCGTTAAAAAAATCAGCTAACGGCGTTCAGTTATTATACCCAACCGGCACCGCAAACCTAGAGGGCATAAACCAATACTGCTTTAACAACGGCTTGGTGCTAAGCCACCTGCAACTGAAAAAGAAAAGCCTGGAAACCAAGTTTCTTGAACTTACAAACAATTAAAAACATGCTGCATTTAATAAAGCTGGAATGGCTTAAGGTAAAATATTACCGGGCTTTTTGGATATTTTTAGGGTTATATGTTATTGGCCTGTTTGGTATAAACTATGTAGCGTACCAGTTTCAAGATGCCCTTAAGGGCCAGTTGCCCATTGAATTTTTTCCGTACAATTTTCCCAGGGTTTACCAAACAATTGCATGGATAAGCAGTTGGTTGCTGTATTTTCCCGGTATGCTTATGATACTTGTTATCTCCAACGAGTACACGTTTAAAACACACCGGCAAAACATTATTGATGGGCTAACCCGGCACCAGTTTATTTATTCTAAAATACTATTTGGCATTATCGTTGCCATATTAACAACGTTTTTTTGTTTTTTGAACGCTGTTGTTTTTGGCGCGATGTACAGCGGTAAATTTTCTTTGGAAGGGATGGAATTTATTGGTTATTCATTTGTACAGTCATTGTGCTATATTTTCTTTGCGATGATATTGGCGGTTTTGATGCGTCGCAGCGGTCTTGCCATGGCGGTGTTTTTTTTATACGGCCTTATTTTCGAGCAGTTGATAGGCGGTATTATGGACAATAAGATTTTAAACAGCCACAATTTTTTCTATTACATGCCACTGGAGGCTAGTGATGTTTTAGTACCGATAACTTTTGGCAACAAATTGTTTTATAAAGATGCACCCTCATCGGGTATTTTACTGGCAGTGTGTTGTTTTTATATTTTGCTGTATTGCTTTGTTTCGATAAGAAAGTTTGAGCGGGAAGACCTATAGGCAATTTTAATTGAAGCTGTGTATTTGTATTTCATTGTTTATATACTCAGGCTGTCGGATTAATCTTATTGGTAACCCAAACAATAAAATATTCCGAAAAGGTATTGATTGTATGATTAATACTCCTTAGGTTCCTGTTTTGTATGCCTTATTCTTGTGATTATTATTTCATCAGGTTTCAAGTAATAACTTATCCGAAGCTTTAATAACTCAAAGTAGCGATGATGGCCGTCGTTATTCTTTTTTAGTGGGTCTTGTCAATGTTCATGGACGCCGTCAGACAGTTTTTCAGTGTTGGCCAGCACGGTTAATTTTACCTTATCTGCATTTTGGTCTGGTAGTGACCGGATATATGTAATTGCGTTATTAAACTGCATAGCCGCCCGTTTTTGACCAAGTTATTTTTTTAAGGCCCATTACCAGCTTTTTGACAAATTCACTACTTCATCGTGGGTGTAAAATTCTCCTTGCTCCACGTCCGAGAGGGATACTTCTATATCGTTATCATAATCATCAAGGGTTGAGTTAAATGATTGTTTGCTGCGGCTTTGAATAAAAGTTTTTATCAATGCCACCACAGATTTTTTTTCTGCATCATTTTTCTGCATAAAATAATCAGCCATTTCCCGCTCAATAACACCTGCTTTCATAAAAACTATTTAGTACAAAGTTGGTAAAATCACCTAAATCAACTAATTGGTCTTTACTTTTCTAACGCCAGGGCTTGGACTGCTTCCCCGATGTTTGTGTATAAATATTTAAACCCGGTGGCCTGTATTTTGGCGGCGCTAACCGTTACGCTTTTTAGTATTTCAACACTCATTTCGCCCAACATTAGTTTTAACATAAAAGCTGGGGCATGCACGGGTATATACCATGCACCATTTAGTTTTTTTGCAATGGTTTGTATGAGTGTTTTGTTGTTTACGGGGTTGGGTGCCACAGCGTTGTAGGAGCCAGACAGGGCATCATTTTCCATGGCGTGTAGGTACATTCGGCATACATCATCAACGTGTATCCAGCTAACCATTTGCTTGCCGCTGCCCATTATGGTGGCAAGCCCTGCTTTTAGCGGTTTTTTAAATTCCGTGTAGGCCCCGCCTTGGTTACTAAGCACTATACCGGTGCGCAACTTAACCAAACGTACGCCTAGGCTGGTAACTGGTTGTATGCTTTCTTCCCATAGGCGGCAGGTGTCGCCCAAAAAATCACTGGCGGGTTTTGCATCTTCATTAAAGCCTGTAGCCGGGTTTGAGGGAGTATCTTCCCCGTACCATCCGGTGGCGGAAGAGCTGATGACTGCCTTGACTTTATTGGGATTGTTTTGCAAGGTGCTTACCAATAACTCGCTACTTTGGGTGCGGCTTTCCACAATTTCAAGTTTACGGTTAGTGGTCCAGCGGCCGTCTGCGACACCCGCACCCGCAAGGTGTATAATATAGTCGGCCTGTGCAATGGCCTGCACGTCAATAATGTCTTTTTCCACATTCCATTGTGCGTACGAGATAGGGTCAGTTGGGAGGCTGGGCTGTATCTTGCGCGACAAGATAATCACTCGGTAACCTTTTTCCACCAACATAGCCGACAATCTTTTACCAATGGTACCGGTACCCCCGGTTATTAAAACAGTTAGCATAGGTGTTTTTTTACGTAACAATTTTAAAGATGAAAAGTTATGCTAAAACAGGGGAGCTTTTATAAATATGGTACTAAAATAACAAGTCGGCCAGTTTTTTAACGGGCTGCGGGTTACGTAAAATCCTTCTGTCCCCGATATTAGTTTTTTAAACAAGCTCGGGTTGTTGCATTTGTGGATCACGGTTGCTCTTTCTCTACTTGCTCAATCAACCCATCCAGCATGAAGGCATAATTCGAAAACCGAGACCTTGTTTCGTCGGGCTGGTAGGTAGTCCTATGGATGGTTTTCGCTAACTGCCTAAAGCCTTGCAGGGCTTGCGCTGAGTCGTAAAAGTTAGCCGCCCATTCATCCTTTGCATACTTATACTCTCGCAAGCCACAACCGCTGGTAGACAGCACCAATGGTGTTGTAAACCAGTTAAACGACAACAGCCCCTGTTTTTCAATAGCATCCTTTACCAGCAAACGGCAAAATTGCAAATGCCTTTTTACCCGCAGGGTAATTTGTTCGTTAGTTTCCGCGGTGCTGGGCTTAATGCGCCATTGGTTGTTAAGTTTACTATAAGGGTCGTCTTTATCCTGCCAATAACTGTCGTCGTTGGTGGAAAGAAAAAAGGTAAACCGCCTTTTTGTTTTAAAGTAAGAGTATCCGGTAGTGCCATATTGAAAAGGCGGCACCAGCTTGGCCATTGTTTCATTATCAGCGGTAAATACCAGCCTTAGCGGGTCGTTTTTATTCACCTTTAAAGCAATAGGTGGCACATAACCGGCTTCATCCGTCAACTGTAATATACTGTTATTGTCGTCAAGCTTCCACGTTCCATGCAGGTATTTTTTGCAAATCACCAGGTCGTAGGTGCTGTTGTTACGCAATATCAACGCATTACCCCTAAAAAAGCTTTCCATGGCTTCCTTCGGGTCTTCATCGCTGCCTTTAATGCTGTCAATAAAACTGGCTACATCGGGCATGTCAACGCCCTTAAAGTCCCAGCGGCCTGCCAAGCCAGCTTGTTTGCCGGTTAGGCAGCCGGTAAATACAACACACAAAAGCAAAAAGCAAATGGCTTTTTTCATATTCGGTTGTTAATATTGCGCTTCGCTGTTTCTAGGGTCAGGTTTTACCGCCAATGCATAGCCTGGTGGTGGCTCAGCGTGCAATAAGTTACGCACAAAGTAATCCCAGCGGCGGCGCATCATATAGGGCGCGTAGGCACCGTAGCCGTGGCGGCTGTTGGGGAAAACTACGAGGTCATAGTCTTTGTTGGCTTTCTCTAGTGCCTCCACTACCAGCATGGTGTTGTAGGGCGGCACGTTATCGTCCATCATGCCATGGGCCAGCATCAGTTTGCCTTTTAGGTTTTTGGCGTACAGCTGGTTGGCCTGTGCAGTGTAATTGGATGTGCTGTCGGTTAAAGGCACCAATAGTCCGTCGTAGCGCTCGCCCCAGTCGTCCTCATAATTACGGTTGTCATGGTTGCCAGATTCGGAGATGCCTACCTTGAAAAAGTTTGGGAAGCGGAACATGGCCGTTGCTGTGGCAAAGCCCCCGCCAGAATGCCCCCAAATGCCCACGTGGCTGGTATCAATATAGTTGTATTTTTTGGCTAGCTGCCGAATGCCCGCAATTTGGTCGGGCAATGTGTTTTCGGCCATGTTGCCGTAGCTCATGTCGTGGTAGCTTTTGCTGCGCAAAGGGTTGCTGGTGCCTTCAATGGCCACCACTATAAAACCCAATTCAGCCAGTGCTTGGTTATCGCCCCTGGAGGCATTGAACGACCAACTGCCTATACTGCCACCCTGCGGGCCGGGGTATATGTAATCAATAATCGGGTACTTCTTTTTGGGGTCCAGCTTTTGGGGCGTAAACAGCAGGCCATAAATATCTGTTTGCCCATCATGCGCTTTTAGGGTAATTGGGGTGGGTGGCCTCCAGCCAGTGGCGGTAAGCCGCGTTAGGTCGGTTTTTTCCAACGTGGCAAGCAACTTTCCTTCGGTGTCGCGCATAACGGTAACAGGCGGCACATTTGGCTGGGAATAGCTGTCGATGAAATAATCACCAGTAGGTGACAGCGTAACGGAATGGTTGCCCTCCTCCGGTGTAAGCAAAGTAAGGCCATTGCCATCAAAACCCACTTTATACAAGTGGCTAAAGTACGGGTTGCCTGGCTCGCGGCCGTCGGCGATAAAAAATAACTCACGGTTTTGTTCATCCACCTTCAGTAGCCGGGTTACCACCCAGTTGCCCTTGGTAATTTGGTTTTTTAATGCGCCGGTGGTGGCGTTGTATAAGTACAAGTGGCCCCAATTGTCGCGCTCGGAGTACCATATTATTTCGTTGGAGTTGGGTAGGTAGCGCCAATTGATGCTGCCCTGGCCCGATTCAAATTGGGTGGCCACCGTTTCTTCAAATACTTCGCGCACCGCGCCTGTGGCGGCGTCGGCAATACGCAGTTTTTCCTGTTTGTGGTCGCGGCTGGTGGATACAAAGGCCAGTTGGCTACCGTCGGGGCTCCAATCAACGTCATCAAAAGTGCCGCCGCTTGAAATATCATCACTCAAAGAGGCCCGATGTGGGTCTGGTGCCACCTGTATGGGTATTACTTTAGCGGCCTCCACATCAATCACCACCCTTTGTATCGTAACAATGTCTTTGTCGCCGGGCAGCGGGTATTTCCAAGCATGCAATACAGGTTTGCCAACGTTGGTGGTAACCAAATACATGTCGCTGGCTTTGCGTTGGTCTTGTTTAAACGTGGCAATTTTTTTACTGTCTGGCGACCATAACAGTATGGCATCGTCACTACTCTTCCAACCAGCGTTGTCTGTGGCATAGCCAAAGTCTTTTATGCCGTCGGTGGTAAGCTGGGTTAGTTGGTTGGTTGCCAAATCGCGCACCCAAAGGTTGTAGTCTTTGATAAAGGCTGCTTTTTTACCGTCGGGTGATATGTTTTCGTTTTTGCCAGCCTGCGAGGCTGGTGTTGGGGCAGCCGTAACCGTGCATCCGTAGTTGTTAAGGTTACAAGCATAGTATTTGCTGCCCACTTTAACAATGATTGATTGTTCATCGGCTGAAAAACGGAATGTTTTAAACGGTAGCCGGCCTGCCTCATATTTTTTACCAGTGGCAGCTGTTAGAGAAGAAGCTAGCTTTTGGTGGTCAAACGCAGGTGTGCGGGCGCCTTTGGCTGCATCAGCCAGTATAAACGCGCTGCCTGTTGCTGTAAGGGTGCGGTACCAAAAACGTTTGCCGGGCAGCCAGTTGGGCGTAACGGGGCCATTGTCAACCAAAGCGCCCGTGTTGTAATACAATTGGTTTTCTGCGTGTGCATAATCAGCCGCGCTAAAAACCTCGCCCTGCTGCGCAACAGCCGCTACGGTTGCCGTGCAAAAAGTTACCGTGTAAAAAAGTGTATGTAAATTTCTCATGTAGATTGGCTTTCTAAAAATATAAGAACCAAATTTAAGGGAATATTGCCGATGGCAAAGCTGCCAGATAATGAATGTTGTTGCTGCCTTGGTAGTGCACTTTGCCAAAAGCATTTCCGTTAGGCCGTGCTTTTTTACAGCAATTGCCATGTTTAACTAAAAAACGGCCTGTACAGTTATTGTGTTGGCTAAGGCTTACCCAGCTTGGCAACTTGGCTGTAAAAAAATTGCTTGTATTTTTCAGCGCTGGCACTGTCTAAATGGTTGCCGTCTTTTGTGTTGTAGTTATCGCAAGGCTCGGAGGCCAGTTGTTGTATATTGTACTGTTTGCAAAAATTGTTTATTTGGTTTCTAAAATACACGGGTTGTGCATTGTTGGTAAGTGCGCAATCAACAGGCATCTCAAAAAAGTACAATTCAACGCCTTGGCTTCTTAAATAGGCAAGGTATTCGGCCAGCCGGGTAATGTTTTTCGCTACGGTTGGTTTTATGGCCACGCTGTCGGCGTTGGTTTGCTTAAAATTAGCAATACGAGCTGCCCGCATGGTTGGGTTTAGTCCTTTTTCATCAATAACTGATACAGTGGGGAAAATTGTTTGTGTAAGCCAGCCGCCGGCCAACGAAAATGGCTGGCTTTTTTGCAAAAGCACCGGCCAGTATTTTCGGGCATCGTATAAAATGGGTGTAAAAATACTGCCGAGGTATCTGTCATCGGCCGGCGATTTTGACAACAGGTAATTTGTTTCAATAAAAACCCTTTTTACTTTTTTGTGGGTACGCTTAATAATTTCCAAACCAGTAAATGGGTTGGCCCCGCCCGCCGCCAAATTATAATAATCGGGCGTTAGCTTATTAAGGCCTGTAAGCGAAAGGGAAGAACCCAATATAATGTTGTCGTTTTGTGTGGGGTTGTAAACAAAACGTTGCAGCACAAGCATATTGTCCTGCCAGTAGTTTTGGGAATAGCGCAAATCGCCCCCAAGTATTTTTATTAAAAGGGTATACAAAGCAAGCAGCACGCCTGCGGTCATAAAAATTTTCTTTATCATATGCAAAAAGCTAAAATTGAAAATAAATAAAGTCGCCCGACAGGCCACTGTTGGTTACAATAAAAAACAGCATTACACCATATAATAAAAACTCGTATTTCAAAGCAGGGCTGTTTGTGTATTTGCGCTTAAATAAGTAGTATACATGGTAAAGCACCACGGGTAAAGCATACAAAAGGTTGTATATGTTTACCCTTTGGAAAAAAAATGAGATGGGTATATGACTGTTGGCGGCGAAGGTTTTAAAATACAAAACAACATGTTTAAAGTTATGTAATTTAAACAGCAGCCAGGCCAAGCTAACATATACAAAAACCAAGCATCCGCCAATAAAATTGATTAGCCTGTTCTGCTTTATTTTAACGGTATCTTTAAACATACGCTCAACCACCAGTGCCAACCCGTGTGCCAGGCCCCAAACGGCGTACTTCCATGCCGCGCCGTGCCACAAGCCGCCCAACCCCATTACAATTAGCAAGTTTAAATAGGTTCGCCATTTACCTTTCCGGTTACCGCCCAAGGGGAAATAGAGGTATTCCCGTAAAAAAGTAGACAGGGAAATATGCCAACGGCGCCAAAATTCAGCAAACGAGGTGGATATATATGGGTAATTAAAATTTTGGTTTAAGGTGTAGCCAAACAGTGCCGCTAAGCCCAGTGCTATTAACGAATACCCGGCAAAGTCGGCAAAAATTTGCATGGAGTAGCCAAAAACCTGAATGACAAGCGATGAGGTTGGGGCACTGAGAAAGCCCGGGTACGACAGGTAATTTGTTTGCTCCTTAAGGTTGTCGGCTATCACCATTTTTAAAAAATAGCCTGTAATAAGCATTTTAACAGCGTTTTGCCAAGGAATTTCGGTAAACTTTTTTGTTTTTATTTGCGGAAAAAACTCATAGGCTTTTAAAATTGGCCCGGAGATAAGGTGTGGGAAAAACGAAATAAAAAATGCCACATTGCCAATGTGTTTTAGCGGACTGCCTGCGATAATAACTTTTTTCTTATTTTGTTCCACCTGGCCTGTGTAGGTATCTACCAAAAGGGTTATACCCTCAAATGTAAAAAACGATATGCCTATCGGCAGTGGCAGCGTAATTAAAAAATGCCGGATGCTGTTATCGGACCTAAAAAAAACATCGGCCACCAGCGGGCTGTATTTAAAAAAGCACAGCAACGCAAGGTTGGTTACCACCCCCGCGATGGCGATTTTTTTGCTGTGGATGGTGTTTTTTAAATAGATAAAATAGCTGGCACTGGCATTAATAATAATGGAGAAAATAAGCAGTAACAGCAATGCCGGCTGAAAATATGCGTAAAACACAAAGCTGGAGGCAATTAAAATGGCCACTTGCAGCTTTTTTAAAAAAGGCACGTAATACAGCAAAAATGTAATGGTTAACAAAACAACAAACTCCTGGCTGGTAAATAGCATAAGGCATTGGTTTTTGGCCGCTGGTAAAAATACCCGTTGGTACAAATTACGGTGTTGCCAAATAACGCAAATAACAGGGCTTTTGCAAATAAATTTTTATTGCGTGTAAACGACTGGTGCCAGCTAGCAAAACGCCTGCCTAAAATGGTTGGCTACTGTAGGTTGTACAGGCAAGGTTTTAGCAGCGTTGCCTTACACCCGCATACACAAAAGTGATGGCTTGCCTAGTTTTGCTATCTTTGCCACCTTATGGCAAAATTCGCGCATGACCACGTGGTGCCCTATGGGCAAAGCAGCCTTGACAAAAAAGAACAGGTTGCACAAATGTTTAACAGTATTGCGTTTAAATACGATTTTCTTAATCGCTTTTTAAGTTTCGGTATAGATATTTGGTGGCGTAAAAAAGCCATCAGGCAGTTGCGTGCACTTAAACCCAACAACGTGCTTGATGTTGCCACCGGCACGGCCGATGTGGCTATAATGACCTACCGGATGCTAAAGCCAGCAAAAATTATAGGCATTGACATTTCGGCCGGTATGCTGGAGCTTGGCCATAAGAAAATAGAAAAACTGGGCCTTGCAGGGCACATTGAATTGCAGGGCGGTGACAGTGAAACAATAAATTTTCCCGACTGCACGTTTGATGCAATAACTGTTGCTTTTGGCGTACGCAATTTTCAAAACCTTGAAAAGGGCCTTGCCGAAATGTACCGGGTGCTTAAGCCAGGCGGCAAATTAGTAGTGCTTGAATTTTCAAAGCCTAAGCAGCCGCTGTTTAAGGCAGTAACCAATTGGTATATGAATGTGCTTACGCCCGGCATTGGTAAATTGTTCAGCAAAAACAAGGATGCTTACCAATACCTTAGTAATTCGGTACAAGCTTTTCCCGAGCGGGAACAGTTTACCGGCATTATGCAGGCAACAGGCTATTTAGACACCTATTTTAAACCTCTCAGTTTAGGCCTATGTTGCATTTATTGCGGAAGCAGACCATAATATTTGTTGTTTTTTTATGTTTGTTTTTGGGAGCCAAGGCGCAACCGAAAGACTTTAACAGGCCCGACCATGATAACCTGCCTTATTATTTTGGGTTGTCATTTGCTTACAATAGCTCAGCCTTGCATGCTTTTAAAAGCCCCCGTTTTTTACAAAACGACAGCGTACTGGGTGTAGAGCCTGGCAACAGCGGGGGTATAGCCTTGGGCTTAATGGCCACCTTGCGGTTAAACGACCGGTTTCAGCTAAGGGCCAACCCCCAGTTGATAGTGGGTGCTTCAAAATTTTTAACTTACACGTTAAAATACCCGTTGGTGGATGAGGCCCCGGTAATTACTAAAACACTGCCCACCACGATAGTTAGTTTCCCGCTTCAGTTGAAATTCAATTCTGACAGGATTGATAATTTTCGGGTGTACATGCTGGGTGGCCTGAAGGCTGATATTGACCTTGCCAGCAATTCTGCCGCCCGTAACGCAGATGGATTGATTAAACTAAAAAAATACGACTATGGGTGGGAAGCTGGCTTGGGATTTAATTTTTTCCTGCCCTTTGTAACGGTTTCGCCCGAACTAAAGGTAAGCAACGGTTTTACAAATATCCTTAACCGCGACCCGTCGCTTAAATACTCCAGCGTGTTAGACAAGCTACAATCGCACATGATTGTGTTTTCTATTTTGTTGGAGGAATAACCCCCCTCTGCCCCTCCACTGGAGTCCCTTGGACCTAAAGGGGGAACTTTTAGCTACGCATGCTCTCCTTTACACTTAGTGTCTCTTGCATTCATTTGTAAAATGGAATTCGACTTAGTTTTATTGTAGTGTACCCTTTCTGGCTTACCGACTTTCAGACTACCTGCCTTTCCGACTTCCTGACTGTATTTTTCTACACCCTCGGCTTCCATACTACTTCTGGTACCTGTTGTAATTGGCCTATGTAACGGGCCAGCACAAAAAGATAGTCACTTAGGCGGTTTTGGTATTTTATCACCAAAGGGTCAACAAACATCCCTTGCTGTTGCATGTTTACGCAAATACGTTCCGCGCGGCGGCAAACACAGCGAGCAATGTGGGCAGTTGAAACAGCAATATGCCCCCCCGGCAAAATAAAATTTTTCATCTCTGGTAAAAAGCCATTCATCCTGTCAATTTCCCCCTCCAGTAACGCTACATCGGTTTCTTTAAGGTCGGGTATTTCCATTTTTGTCTCTTTTTCTGGGTCGCATGCCAGGGAGGAACCTATGGTAAAAAGCCTGTCCTGTATTTCTTTCAGCATTGTTTTGCTGGGGATATCATCCAAATAGTCGCCAATAAGGCCTATGTATGAGTTTAGCTCATCCACCGTGCCGTAGCTTTCAATGCGTATGTGGTTTTTGGGCACTTTGGTGCCGCCTATCAACGAAGTATTGCCGAGGTCGCCTGTTTTAGTATATATTTTTATTGCCATGGTAATAAATATAGCGTTCTTGCTTTTACTATCGGCTACTGGCCATCAAATACAATGGTTTACCACCGAGTCGTCCGCAAAAATGCAGCAAGATAAAATGTAAACGAAATTAGCGGGCAGATTGTTTGGTTGCAATGCATTTGCAATATGAAAAAATGGCCCAACACCCATTGTTGTAGCGATAAATGGCGGTAATGCAAGGTTTGGGGGCTGCTGGGGTGTAAAAGTTACGGCTACACGGTAAATGTCAACATTCCCAAAAGGTGTCGTGAATTTTTACCTAAGGGTAAAACCATAGGCCGCGGTGTTTAAATAGTTTTCGCACCATGCAAAATGTAAAATGCACCATTTGTCATTGGCCAAAAGGTAGAAAACGCGGTTTCTCCAATCTATCAATTACACGGTTGCGTAAGCAGTTTTTCCTTTTTGGGCTGTGTCGGTTTCAATAAGGCCGTCCCTAAGCCGTACCACCCTTTTTGCATACGCGGCAATATCTTCTTCATGGGTTACCAGTACCACCGTGTTTCCGGCGGCTTGTATATTGCCAAATATTTCCATTACCTCCACTGAGGTTTTTGAGTCTAGGTTACCCGTGGGTTCATCGGCCAATAATAACGAGGGGTCGTTAACAATAGCCCTTGCTATGGCCACACGTTGTATTTGGCCGCCGCTCATTTCGTTGCTTTTATGGTGGCTCCTTTCTGCAAGGCCTACTTTTTTAAGGGCTATCATCGCCCTCTCCGTGCGGTCTTTTTTGCTAACGCCTGCATATACCAGGGGCAAAGCCACATTTTCAACTGCGGTAAGCCTTGGCAGCAGGTTAAACTGTTGAAAAACGAAACCAATTTCCACATTGCGCACGTCGGCCAAATCGTCGTCGGTCATTTTGCTCACGTCTTTGCCGTTCAGCACATATTGGCCGCCGGTAGGGGTGTCTAAACAGCCCAAAATATTCATAAGGGTGCTTTTGCCACTGCCGCTGGGCCCCATAAGTGCCACATACTCATTCTTAAAAATATCCAGCGAAATACCTTTTAAAACGGGTATTGCCTGGCTGCCCATGAAGTAGCTTTTGCGCAGGTTTTCTAAATGTATAATGCCATGGGCACCTCCTCCGCCCGCTAAAGGGCTGGCTTCAAGCTTCGTAAGCGTATTATCAAGTGCGTTCATAATTATTGCAACATTATTAATAATCAAAATGTGGTATTATTTTACCAGTTAAGCCAGTGTCCGCTCTTTAAAACCGTGCCGTAAGGTTTAAACTGCCTGGTTATTATCCAACCGGCCCGTTTAACAAATGTCTACTCAGCAACCTGAGTCCTGCGCCATCATTCACCCTTTAGTTACAACCGCCTCCGTTGGGGTGGGCTAAGATGGTTGCCTTGCTATTACTTTCGGCACTTTAAAAAAAGCATCATCCGCCACTGGGGCGTTTTGCAGGGCCTCTTGCCTTGTTGCTGAGCCCTTAACTTCATCTTCCCTAAAAACGTTTACGGCGTTGCTCATGTGCTGCAAAGGCTTTACGCCTTCGGTGTTCAACTCGTTTAATTTTTCCACAAAAACAATCATGCTTTGCAGGTCGTTCCGCAGCCCGGCTTTTTCGTCTGCACTAAACTCAAGCCTTGCCAAATGCGCAAGGTTGTCAATAAGGGCATCATCTACCTTCATAAAACAAAAATAACCCTTCGGATTAATTTGCGCATAAAAAAAGTAACAGCGGTAAATAGTAGCCGCAATTATGCTAATTTGCCGGAGCAACGTAAAAGTATTAATTTTTACCCCCAATAGTCTTTAAATAATGCTTGCGGTACATGAAGCAAAAGCCCATAAACATATTTGTAGTAGAGGATGATGTGATTTACAGTTCGGTACTGGCGCATTTTCTTTCGTTAAACCCCGATTACCAGGTTAGAAAATTTTTATCGGCTAAGCAGGTACTTGCATGCCTGCACGAAAAACCGGAGATAGTTACCCTAGACTACAGCCTGCCAGATGCCACCGGCGACCAGCTATTGTCTCAAATCCGCGAGCAAAGCCCTGACACGAAGGTGATTGTTATTTCTGGGCAGGAGGATATAAGGGTGGCCATAGCCCTTTTTAAAAAAGGTGCCCACGATTATATTGTTAAAGATGCCGACACACAGGAAAAGCTTTGGATGTCGATACAAAACTTGCGGGAGAATATTGAGCTGAAAAAGGAAATTGAGACCTTGCAAAAGGAAGTGGAGAAAAAATACAACTTCCAAAAAATAATCATCGGCAATAGCCTGGCCATAAAAAAAACGTTTAACCTGATGGAAAAGGCGGCTTCCAGCAATATTACCGTTTCCATCACCGGCGAAACGGGTACGGGCAAGGAGCTGGTAGCCAAGTCAATCCACTTTAACTCCGAAAGAAAAAAAATGCCCTTCGTGCCCATCAATGTGGCGGCAATACCCCGCGATTTGCTGGAAAGTGAACTTTTTGGGCATGAAAAAGGGGCTTTTACCGGCGCTGCGGCCCGCAGACTGGGTAAATTTGAGGAAGCCAACAAGGGTACGCTTTTTTTGGATGAAATTGGTGAGATGGATATTAATATGCAGGCAAAATTATTGCGTGCCTTACAGGAGCGGGAAGTTACCCGTGTGGGCAGTAACGAAATAATAAAAATTAATGTACGTATTATAGTAGCCACCCACCGCAACCTGTTGGATGAAGTTAAGCGCGGTAAATTTAGGGAAGACTTGTATTACCGCCTGTTGGGATTGCGCATTCATTTGCCGCCGCTGCGCGAAAGGGATAATGACATAATATTAATTGCCCGTAACTTTATTGACCAGTTTTGTGCCGAAAACCAAATTGGCAAAAAGAACTTATCGGTTGATGCCAAGAAAAAGTTGATGCAGTACGCATACCCCGGCAATATTAGGGAACTAAAATCTATTATTGAGCTGGCCTGTGTATTGAGTGACGACGAGGAAATTGGCGAAGACCACCTGCAATTTGCAACAGGCAGTAGCAGCAATGGCAGCACCGCCTTTAGCGTTACCGACCAAGATTTGTCGCTCAAGGATTTTAATATACGAATTATACAACATTTGTTAGATAATAATGAGTACGATGTGGTTACCGTGGCCAAAAAGTTAGATATTGGCAAATCCACCATTTATAGAATGATACAAAACGATGAGCTTAGCCTGGTAAAAAAACAAGAAAGAGACTAGTGTAACCTGCCGTTTATTGCAAATGGCATTATTGCCAGCAGAGTATGGAAAAAGAAAGTGCAAATTTGGAGGAGCCGAAGACCTTTTCGCAACACGATGGCTTGGTAGAGGTATTTATACGAAACATACCTTACCCTGCGATATTGGTTGCAGGTGACCATACGATTGTGGCAGCCAACCAAAAATTATACGATTTTTTTAGCCTGCCTTACACTTGTGCTACGCTGCCTGCCCAGCCTACCTTATTGGCATATACGCAATTGGCAAATTTTTTTAAAAACCCTGCCGAATTTGAAAAAAGCGTAGTTGGGGTACTTGCGCAAAACGCGCAGCTTATTACTGGCGAAATGGAAACCGTTGAGGGGAGGGTTATACGCAATGATTGTTCGCCCTTTAGTATAAATGGTGCGTGTTTGGGCGTGCTTTGTGTTTTTCACGATGCAACAAACCTTTTAACCCAGGCACATGGAGTAGATAAACAGCCATTGTTTTACGAGGATGTGTTAAATAAGCTGCCGTCAGACGTAGCTGTTTTGTCACCTGAACTCAAATACTTATTTGTTAACCCAAAGGGCATAAAGGATGAGAAAGTGCGGAAATGGTTAATCGGTAAAACTGATGTTGATTTTTGCATTGCACGGGGCATTGATTTATCGGTTGCGGAAGGGAGACAACAAAAGTTATTAGCTGTAGTTGAAAGAAAGCAAGAGTTGGAGTGGGAGGAAAAAATAGTAAGAAACAACACGGCCAGTTACCATATACGTAAAATTAGCCCAGTTCTGGATGAACAAGGGTCAGTAAAGTTTTTGATTGGATACGGGTACGACATAACGCACCGTAAGGAGTATGAGCGGCAAATTGAACTGCGCGAGCGTAAGTACAAGGAATTATTTAATTTTAGCCAAGCCATTATTTGCACCCATAACCTTGCCGGGGTTATTATTGATGTAAACCCCGCGTTTTGTGAGCAAACGGGCTATTTGGAAGAGGAAGCTAGGGGCAAGCCAATAAGTGTTTTTTTGCCCGATGTTGACAAGCCCCTTTTTGAAGCCAATTATCTTTTGCCGCTAAAAAGCAACCCAAAGGTTAAAGGCTTGTTTAGGGTTGTAAACAAAAATGGCGGTTTTGTGTACCTGTTGTACCAAAATTATAAGGTTGAAGAACCCGGGCAAGACGTTTACGTGGTTTCTTTTTCACAAGATGTTACAGACCGTGTGAAGATGGAGAAAGAGCTGCGGGAGGCTAAGAAACTTACGGAGGAAACAGCCAAGATAAAGCAGCGTTTTTTGGCCAACATGAGCCACGAAATTCGCACACCCATGAGCGGCATAATGGGCATAACGGCTTTATTGCAAAAAACGCCGCTTAACGAGGAGCAGGCGCGGTATTTGAATATTGTACAAGATTCGGCCCAAACATTATTAAGCATTATTAACAATATACTGGACGTTGAAAAAATAGACACCGGCAACGTTAGTTTAGAGCAAATACCGTTTGGATTATTGGATAAATTACAGGGTGCCGTAAACTTACTAAGTACGGTTGCAGCAGATAAAAACCTTGATTTGTTACTATTTGCTAACTTTACCGATAAATTGACAGTGCAGGGCGACCCAACGAGGTTTAGCCAAATACTAAACAACCTTATTGGCAATGCCATTAAGTTTACCCACGAGGGTAGTATTACTGTAAGTGCCGAATTAGTTGAAGAAGCTGAAGAAACGGTAGTTTTGCATTTGGCGATTGCGGATACCGGCATCGGGATAAGCGAAGAGGCTATTGAGAAAATATTTACGCCCTTTACCCAGGCATACCCTGAAACCGCAAGAATTTATGGGGGTACCGGCTTAGGGCTTGCCATCAGCAAGAATCTTGTTGACATGCAAAGGGGGCGCTTGTGGGTTACGAGTACGTTAAATATCGGTAGTACTTTTCACGTTGAAATTCCTTTTTTAAAATATAAGCAACAAAAAGCAATGAGTGAGATTACGCAAAATAAGCAGGGCAGGAAAATAAATAGGAAAATAAAAATATTGTTGGCTGAGGACAATGATATAAACCAGTTGCTGGCCAATAAAATAATTCAGCATTTTGGTTTTGAGGCTGCAACCGCAGATAATGGTAATGATGCCATACAGTTGCTTATGGAGGATGATTTTGACGTTATATTGATGGATATACAGATGCCAGAAAAAAATGGCATTGAAACAGCTGCTGAAATTAGGGCACTTGCTGATGCCAAAAAGAAAGCGATCCCCATAATTGCACTTACCGCAAATGCATTGAAAGGGGAGGAGCGGAAGTATTTTGCAGCCGGCATGAACGGTTATTTGACCAAGCCGTTTAAAGAAAAGGAACTATACGAGGCTATCGTTAATGTTCTGCCAGAGGAATACCTTGCGCCCATTGAACTTACCCAAGAAACCCAGCCTGAAAAAACCGATGAAAATAGCAGCGAGGAAAACACGCCGAAACTGTATAATTTGGATGATTTGAGGATGATTCAAAAAGATGATGACTCATTTGTGCTTAGCATCATTGGCCTGTTTATACAAAATGTACCCAAAAACGCCGAAGAGTTGTTGGTTGCAACTGACGCCGGCGATTGGGAAAGGGTGTATTTTCTCGCCCATAAAATGAAATCAAGTGTGGAACTCATCAATATTATTTCGATAAAAGATGATTTAAGGCGGGTGGAGTTTTGTGCCAAAACAAAAACAAATGTGGACGAAATACCGGCAAAGGCCATGCTTATAAACCTAGCCGTACAAAAAGCCACCGAACAGATGAAGGAAGAGTTTGGCCTTTAACACGCTGCTTTTATACTACGTAATGTAGCAGGCGTACATTAGTGGCCTAAGGGTTAAAATTAACCCAAAAAACATACAAAGGGCTGCCACTAATTTTGTGGAAGCCCTTTGTATGTTTTTTGGTTCTGCCTTAATTTGTTGTAAGCGATACCTGCCCGCCGCTGGTGTTTACGGTTACTGGTATGCCCCCGCCGTTTAGGGTGCCGTTCATTTTGCCTTTTTCTTGGCTGCCGCTAAAGTTGCTTAAGCCATTTGTTTTTATTCTCCCGGCATCAATATGTAGGTCTATTCCGTTGCCTTGGGGTATTTGCAGGTCAATATTACCGCCACTGGTTTCAAGTTTAACAAATTTGCCCAATTTAACCATGGCAACATGTATGCTGGCCCCGCTGGTTGATGCATCTAAGCTGCACGACAAGTTGGTTAGTCTAATGCTGCTGCCTGACGTTTCTACATAAAGTTCGCCTTCAATGTTGTCGCCCTCTGCACTGCCCCCGCTGGTTTCAGCATGTATCTTGCCTTTAAGATTAATCAGGTGCAGCGAGCCGCCGGATGTTGCTAGCTTTATTTGCCCGCTGCAGTTGGTTGCTTCTATGCTGCCACCGCTGGTGGAAAGGTCTATTTCGTCCTTAGAATCAGCAACATGGATGCTTCCCCCAGAGGTTGACCCGGTAGTTTTGCCCGTTAACTGCTCAACATGCAGGCTGCCCCCACTGGTGGAGAATTTTTGGTGGCCCGCAAGGTTGCTTAAATTAATGCTGCCGCCGCTAGTTTCCAAATTGGTGGAAACATTTATGGGTACATATATTTTGAATGAAATGCTCAAACTGCGCTTCCAGTTTACTATCTGGTGTTTGGGCTTAGCAACGGCTGTAAGCGCATGGTTTGTAACGGTAATGCTGAGTGTATAGTCTTCCTGCAACCTTTTTTCTATATCCTCCTTCGATAGACGTTCGCTACTGTTATTTCCCCCAACAAACACCTCTACACGGGCATCAGTGGAATAACCGCCTTTTACGGTTATGCCACCGGCTTGTGTGCGTGCCTCCACTGTTTGTATCGCTTCTGTTGACAGTGCTTTGGTAAGGTATGGTTCAGTTTCTGAATAAGACTGTGCTTGCGCGGCAAAAGCGTGGCTGGCAACGGTTAGCAGTAAAAGAATTTTTTTCATACAATTATTTTTTTTAGTGTTTGTTGTACGGCCTACATGTTTTTTTGTTACAGTGGGTGTGGTTAAGTTATTATATACTCCCCTACACAAAAAGCCGATGAGAAGTACGATGTTAATACCGTGCCGATTGCAAAAGACGTTGGTTTATAACAGGTTACGGATTGGTCGCATATACAGCAAGCGCGCAATTGATACAATTGGTGTACGGTATTGATACAGTATGTTTTGCGCTAAAAGTGGATTTCTACGTAAATCCCACTACGGAGATGGGTTGTTAGTTGCAGCAGTGCTTTTGAGTAAAATGGGTAGGACGAGCAATTTTTTGGCGGGTTATGCGGTGTTTGGGGCTGGCAGGTTATGCAAGTAATTTAGCCGGCTGTTGTATAATACAACTGCCGGCCATGCCCTAATGCCTAACGCGCTTGAGGCTATACTCAATAATATTTATTACTAAGCTTCTTTTACTTCAGCTTTTGCTGCTTTTGCAGGCCTTGCCGGACGGCTTTTGCCAAAGGAGCCCTTAAATATTTTGCCTTTTTTTGTTTTTTTATCACCTCTGCCCATAGTAAATGGTTTTAATATTAAAAATAATTTGGGCTGCAAAGGTGCAGAAATTTACCAATAAAACGCAATAAAAAAGCAGGGTATTTAAATACCCTGCTTTTTTATTGCGTTTTAAGCACCGGCGGCAGTTAAATTCTCCCCGCCAGTTCCTTGCCGGCCTTAAATTTGGCAACTTTTTTTGCCTTTATCTTAATGGCGGCACCTGTTTGTGGGTTACGGCCCGTACGTGCTGCCCGTTTTTTTACGGTAAACGTGCCAAAACCAACCAATGTTACTTTTCCGCCGCCTTTCAATGTTTTGGTAATGGTATCTGTAAGGGCATCCAATGCTGCGTTTGCCTGGGTTTTAGTAAGTTCAGTGTCGTCAGCAATTTTTGCAACCAATTCGGCCTTGTTCATATTGTTGATATTTTAAATGTGTTCAAACTTTATTTGTTAACTGCTTTGGCCAACTCTGTGCCAGCTTTAAACTTGGCAACTTTTTTTGCCTTTATTTTGATGGCTGCCCCAGTTTTGGGGTTACGGCCTGTGCGGCCGGCACGCTTCATCGAAGAAAAAGTGCCAAACCCAACCAATGTAACGCTATCGTTTTTTTTCAACGTTTTTGTTACAGCTTCAGTAAAGGAATCTATAACAGCGTTTGCCTCCGTTTTTGATATACCAGCCTCGTCGGCAATTTTAGCAATCAGTTCACCTTTGTTCATGGCAAATACATTTTTATTTTGTTATTTAAGTGGACAAATATATTTGGTTTTGCTTTTCAGCAATCAATTATATTTGCATAACACCAAAATTGTGAAAGCTTTAAACCCACATGGGTACAGCCTTTTAGGCTAATTAGGCATGCCGCTTAAAATGGGTATTTAAAATGCTGCCTGATTGCCAACAACCACCTTTTAAATGCTAACAACGGTGCTAATGTATGCCCCGCCTACGCTTTACTACAATTGAACCACTTAGCTTTGGCGGCTATGTTTTTTGGGCAACCCCGTTACCCAACAACCTGCATGAGCGATGAAAAGCCAAATACTGCATTACCCCACAATTGCTGCCCCTGTTGCTTAAGACTAGCCTCGTAAAGGGCCATATACCGGTTAAAATCCTCCCTGCAGGCCGCATAGTATTGTACGGCATATACCGGCCCTTCTGTTTCGTCAGTTTCCAGCAGCCTTATCAGTTGGTGCCTAACAAAGCAGCCGGTGCCAAGCACTTCGGGTATCTGCACATCTTGCACCCATTGCAGCCAAGCCATGTGTGCGGTATGCAAAACCTGGTAAGTGGTGTTATATAATATGTAGCCTTCTTGGTTCACACCTTTTGGGGTAGGGTAGTTTTCATTATTACGTATGATCATTCAAGCAGCTTTGTGTTCCTGTTAAACATTCAAATTAACATAAACGGGGCAATGGTCACTGTGTACCGCGTCGGGGTATATAGTGGCATCCTTTATTTTGTCTTTCAAGCTATCTGTAACACTTATATAGTCAATACGCCAGCCCTTGTTTTGTGCCCGCACCGTCGGGAAACGCCTGCTCCACCAACTGTAGCTGTGGGCTTTGTCAGGGTTTACATGGCGAAAGGAATCAACAAAGCCGTTGGCCAAAAACTTATCCATCCAGGCCCTTTCCTCTGGCAAAAAACCAGAGGTTTTTTTGTTTCCCTTGGGGTCGTGTATGTCAATCTCTTTATGGGCAATGTTATAGTCGCCGCAAACAACCAGGTTTGGCCGCTCCTTTCTCAACGTATTTAAATAATCCAAAAACTCATCCAGCCATTGGTATTTGTAAGTTTGCCGCTCTTCGCCGCTGGTGCCAGATGGGTAATAGGCATTCACTACGGTTATATCGCCAATATCGGCCCGCAGCACCCGCCCCTCAAAATCGCTTTGCTCAATTTTGTTGCCAAAATAAACGTTTTCCGGCGTTATTTTGGTAAAAATGGCCACCCCGCTGTACCCTTTTTTTTGGGCGGAAAGCCAATAGGTTTCAAAACCCAGTTCCTCAATCAGTGCGTAATCAATATTGTCTTTTTCGGCTTTAATTTCCTGTAGGCATATAATGTCACAGGGGTCGGTCTTAAGCCAGTCGATAAAGCCTTTGCTGATGGCAGAGCGTAAACCGTTAACGTTGTATGAAATAATGCGCATATTTGGGCAGTGTTAATATTGCAAAGTAAGTATGTTATGATATGTTTTTACATTTACTGGCGATAAACAGCGAATAAATTTATGGTGGACGACGAACGGATTATACCCGCACAAGAACTGGTTTATTTAGATGGGCCTAAAAGCCGTTCTTTTGAGCTTAGGTTTGCCCTGAGGGTTTTTTGGGAATTGATTAACGGTTTCCGCACCCTGCATTTTGCCGGGCCGGCCATTACCGTTTTTGGCTCAGCCAGGTTTAAAGAGGGGCACCCATATTACGAGGCAGCGCGCGAGTTTGGCAAACGCATTGCAGCCTTGGGCTTTACCACCATTACCGGGGGCGGACCAGGTGTTATGGAAGCCGCCAACCGCGGCGCTTTTGAAAATGGGGGCGTAAGTTTAGGCTGTAACATTGTATTACCCCACGAACAGAAAGAAAACCCTTATGTTAACCGGTCGGTTACCTTCCAGCATTTTTTTGTGCGCAAAACAATGCTTATAAAATACTCTTATGCATTCATCATTTTGCCCGGCGGCTTTGGCACCATGGACGAGTTTTTTGAAACCCTTACCTTGGTGCAAACTGCCAGCATAGCTAAGTTTCCCATTGTTATTTATGGTAAAGAATACTATAAGGATTTGTTGGTGATGCTTGAGGGTATGGCAGTAAAGCAAACCATTTCGCCAGATGACTTGCAACTGGTGCTGCTGACCGACGATATTGACGAAGCCATAGGCCACATACGCAAATACATTACCGCCAACTACAGCATTAAGCACCGGCGGCGGCTTTGGTGGCTGTTTGAAAAACGGTAAAAGGCGGCATTCGCAATGGCCGCATTAGGCCATTTTAGGCATCCCGTTTAACGTAGCAAACCCTTATTCGGTCAATCAATACACACAACATACCGGCTTAGCCAATGCGTTTTATACTTGCTGTTTTAGGGGGCGGAGGGCATTTTTTACGTACCTTTGCACATTCATTTTTTTAACGTGGTCAACCAAATACAGTATGAATCTATTTGATTTACAGGCGGCTGAGTTTCAGAGACGGCACATAGGCCCCAATGCGCAGGACACAGAAAAGATGCTAGAAACCATTGGCGTGGCATCGGTGGAAGAATTAGTAGGTAAAACAATACCAGAAGGCATACGCCTTAAGGGGGCATTACAACTGCCTGCGGCCGTAGGCGAGCGGGAATATTTGGACAATTTGAAAGAAATAGCGGCTAAAAACAAGCTGTTTAAAACATACATCGGCCAAGGCTATTACAACACCATTACGCCCAGCGTAATACTAAGAAACCTTTTTGAAAACCCAGGCTGGTATACCCAATACACCCCCTACCAGGCCGAGATAAGCCAGGGCAGGCTGGAAAGCCTGTTGAATTTTCAAACCGTGGTAACCGACCTTACCGGTTTGGAAATAGCAAACGCCTCCCTTTTGGACGAAGCCACGGCCGCTGCTGAAGCGATGGCGATGGTTTTTCACCATGTAAACAAAACCGGTAAAGAAGGCAAGGCTAAGTTTTTTGTGGACAATAATATTTTTCCCCAAACAAAAGACGTACTGGCAACCCGGGCAGAGCCAATTGGTATTGAGCTGGTGTTTGGCAACTATTACAGCGAAAGGCTTACCAACGACTATTTTGGCGCCATTGTGCAATACCCCAACAGCAACGGATCAGTGCAAAACTACCGTGCGTTTATTGAGGAAGTGCATGGCATTGGCGGCTACGTGATTATGGCCACCGACCTGCTTGCTTTAACACTGCTAACACCGCCGGGCGAACTGGGGGCTGACGTGGCCGTAGGCAGCGCACAGCGCTTTGGGGTGCCGCTTGGCTATGGCGGCCCGCACGCTGCCTTTTTTGCTACTAAGGATGAGTTTAAACGCAACCTGCCTGGCCGTATAATTGGCATAAGCATAGATGCACAAGGCAAACGAGCCCTGCGGATGGCCCTGCAAACCCGCGAGCAGCATATTAAGCGCGAAAAAGCCACCAGTAATATTTGCACCGCACAGGCACTGCTGGCCAACATGGCCGCCATGTATGCCGTGTATCATGGCCCACAGGGGTTAAAAAATATTGCTGCGCGCATAGCCCTATTGGCACAAACCCTTAGCGAGGCATTGGCCGAACTGGGGTATGAGAATGCCAACCCGTATTATTTTGACACGCTGAGCATAAAAGCCGACGCAAAACTAATACAGCCGATAGCCGAGAAAAACGGCGTAAATTTTTATTACCCCAGCAACAGGCAAATTACCATTTCGCTTGACGAAACCACCACGCAAAAAGACGTGCTGGATATTTTGTACATATTTGCCGAAGCGCAGGGCCTGAATGAAGCCACCATAGGTTTTGACAGTGAAGGATACACGCTAAACTGCCTGCCGCCTTTTGCCATACGCAAAACGCCTTACCTACAGCACACCGTGTTTAACACGCACCACAGCGAAAGCCAAATGATGCGGTATTTGAAATATTTGGAAAACAAAGACCTAAGCCTAAACACCAGCATGATTAGCCTTGGCAGTTGTACCATGAAGCTGAATGCCGCCAGTGAAATGATACCGGTTAGCTGGCCTGAATTTAGCCAGATACACCCATTTGCACCATTGACGCAAACAAAGGGCTACCAACAAATTATTGATGAACTGAGCGAGTACCTGAATACTATTACTGGTTTTGACGCTTGCAGCCTGCAGCCCAACAGCGGTGCGCAGGGCGAATACGCGGGCCTATTGACCATAATGGGTTACCACAAAGCCAACGGCAACGCCCACCGCAACGTGGTGCTGATACCCATTTCGGCACACGGCACCAACCCTGCCTCGGCGGTAATGGCGGGCATGAAAGTAGTGGTGGTAAAAAGCGATGAAGACGGGCATATTGATGTGGCCGACCTACAAGCCAAAGCCGAGCAATACAAGGATACGCTTGGCGGATTGATGGTTACCTACCCCAGCACCCACGGTGTGTTTGAGGAAAGCATAAAAGATATTTGTGCAATTATACATGCCCATGGCGGGCAGGTGTATATGGACGGTGCCAACATGAACGCCCAGGTAGGCCTAACAAGCCCCGCGGAAATTGGTGCCGATGTTTGCCACCTTAACCTGCACAAAACATTTGCCATACCACACGGTGGCGGCGGCCCGGGCATGGGGCCCATTTGTGTTAAACAACACCTTGCGCCTTACCTACCAGGACATGAAAATGTGAAACCTGAAACGGGAGACGTGAATGATAATGCGGATAAAATTCACGATTCACGATTCACGATTGACGATTCTCCCGTTCACGATTCCCGATTCACGATTCACGGGGCTGTCAGTGCCGCACCTTACGGTTCGGCTTCCATCTTGCTCATTAGCTATGCTTATATACGCATGCTCGGCGCGGAGGGTGTTAAGAAGGCAACTGAATATGCGATACTAAATGCCAACTATATGAAGGCTAGGTTGGAAAAGTATTACAAAATTCTATTTTCAGGCAGCAACGGCACGTGCGCCCACGAGTTTATTGTTGACCTGCGGCCGTTTAAAATAACTGCTGGTATTGAGGCAGAAGACGTGGCCAAGCGTTTGATTGACTACGGTTTTCATGCGCCAACCATGAGTTTTCCTGTGCCTGGCACCATTATGATTGAACCCACCGAAAGCGAAGACAAAGCCGAGCTGGACCGTTTTTGCGATGCATTGGTGAGCATTTATGAGGAAATAAAAGCTATTGAAAATGGGTTGGCCGATAAGGAAAACAATGCCCTAAAAAATGCGCCGCATACCCAGGCCGTAATTTGTGCCGATGAATGGAGCCACCCATACACCCGCCAGCAAGCTGCCTTTCCGCTGTACTACGTAACACACAATAAATTCTGGCCCTCCGTGGCACGCATCAACAATACCTTCGGTGACAGGAACCTAGTTTGTACTTGTGAGCCGGTGGAAAGTTATGCGGACCTCGCCAATTAATCCCCTCTCCCCAAGTGGAGAAGGAACGTGCAAGAAGCCTTTTTATGATGGGTAAGATAGTTGTGTAAGAAAACGGTTATCAAACGCATTGTTAATATTGAAAGCCGGAGAGTTAAACACACTCCCGGCTTTTCTTTTTGTTACGCATCAATGGTATATTTATGCCAAACAAAAGCCCCCATGTACAAGTGTTTGTTATCAACCCTACTATTGCTAATATTTTTTTTTAGCGGTTGTAAACATGTAAATAATAAAGCAAAAGAAACAAGCACCGATGCAATCACTCAGCCTTCCGTTACGGTCATCATTCCCAAAAGAACCGCACCTTTATCGAAGGATACCGTTTTTACCAATGACTATAATTTTATTACCGACAGCTTGCTGCATGGGCATAAGGATTTGGTTATATATTATATGCAAAAATATGCGACTGATTGTCCCCCTTATCAGTATGTTAAAACTGATCTAAAGGATGATTTTGAGGGCCTTAGGAAAATTGCCAACTTGAAACATCATAAAATCCGCGATGCTGTTTTTGTCTTATATCCAATATCTGTTTGTGAAGATGGACAGTCATATTACTTTACCGATACCGCTTTGCCGAGGCTGCAAACAGATTCATATTGTTGCCACCCTGATAACATATTTTCTGTGGGTGATATTGATGAGGACGGCATTGCAGAAATTGGCCAATATTATTCAAGTTGTACAAGCCATTACAAATCCCTGTGTGTGTATACCCTTAAAAACAAAGCATGGAAACAGGTTGGCCACTCAGTTTTTGACCAGCATTATATGAAGTACGATGTGCCTTTTGCCAGCCATGTACGCAAAACAGGCAAGGGTAAATTTGAAATGCACGAAATTTCAGATTTAACCGCCGATACCTCTGGTCAAAAAAAGGGCCTCGACAGTTGGCTGAAGTTTTCTTTTTGAAAGCAACGGTAATATGTTTTCAGTACCATTTTATCTCCAATCGTTATGGCAATTTCATTCAAGTTACCCCAACACAATACTGTACAGCATATTAATCTTCATTACCCCAAAAATAAGTTTTACAAAAGGCTACAATGCTCTTTTTTAAAAATGCGACGCAAACCGTGAAAATTTTACGGACTATACCGTAAAAAGATTGTTTTATATAACAGGGCTGCCAGCTTATTTTTGCCAAAGGGCCTGTGCGACGAATTTAGCACAGGCTGTTTTATTAAATTAGTTGAAGCCATAGTATTGCAAATGAGGTAGTTTTTATCAAGGGTTCTGCAACAAAAAGGGTCGTTTTTCGGTCATACGTTCAAACAAACAATATGAAGTATGTAATACTTGTCGCTTGCACTTGCCTGGTACTTATAGCTGGGTGCCGTAAAATAACGGAAGTTCCCAACACTGGGTTAAGCGGCATTTGGGAGCTGACTAGAATTGAGGCCAACCTCAGCCAAAATTATCCCGCCGGCAATGGAAATTTACTAAAATTCTCGGACGACAGTAGTTACCAGACCTACACCAATGGAACCCTAATAAAAAGCGGCAGGTTTTCGATTATGTATGATACAACCGTGGCTGCGGCAACCTGCACCACTTTGTCTGGCATAAAATTTTCGAGCCGGATTATTTACGACTCTGCCTATAGCAGCCCAAAAACATTTTCAAATATTAGCGGCAACACTCTTACTGTTGTTTCGGCTGGATGCTTTGCCCTGGACGATGGCAGTATCAGTTATTATACTAAAATGTAACCAGATTGTTATTTGTCTATAAGATTGCAAAAAAAACAGAGCAGAATTTTATTTAAAGCACAGCCTGTACGGCCCACGCCAATACAGGCTGTGCTGCTGTAGCGCAAAACATGCGTCCACCACCGTACACCCAGTGTAACAAAACCGTACACTAAGCCGGTAACCCAAATCTCATCCCCCCTGATTATCAACGTGTAATAAGCTGGCATTTTTTTGGCATCCCAATAACCGGAAGGTTTGGAGTATGCAATCCAACAATTGAGGGTGTGTTTTGTGAAATGAATTGTTTTTGCAAAAGTCTTAACTTTTTAGTTATTAAAGTCTATTCAATCAACATTCTGTCATTCCCGTATGGGGAGGCTAAACACTAAAATCTGACTTTTATGTATAGAAATTATTTTAAAACCGCAATACGCAACCTTTCACGTAACAAGGGCTTTACCGCCATTAATATATTTGGCCTGGCCCTGGGTATGGCCACCTGTTTATTAATAACACTTTTTGTACAAAATGAGCTTAGCTACGACCGCTACAACAAAAAAGCCAGCCAGATTGTGCGCGTAACCTTTAAAGGGGTTATGGAGAGCGGTGTTATAAAAGAATCAAATGTAATGCCGCCGCTGGCTGCCGCGTTTAAAAAAGACTTCCCTGAGGTGCTGGAGGCTACCCGCATACGCGCCAATGGTACACATAAAGCCACCGTGGGCTTAAAATCGTTCAAGAATGAATCGCTTGCATTTGTAGATTCCAATTTCTTCCGTGTATTTACGTTGCCCCTTATAAAAGGCAGCGAGGCTACCGCCCTGGTGAAGCCTTTTACGGTGGTGATTTCTGCCGAAGGTGCCAAAAGGTATTTTGGTGATGAAAACCCTATTGGCAGGGTATTGGTGATGGCCGATGATAATGCATCGCTTACCGTTACTGGGGTATTTGATAAAATACCTGAAACATCGCACTTTCATTTTGATTTGCTGGCTTCTATGGCCTCTATGCCCGAGGCCAGGGAGCAAAGCTGGATGATATCAAACTACTACACCTACCTGTTATTGCCCGAAGGGTATAATTACAAACAGCTTGAGGCAAAACTGCCCCAGGAGGTTGATAGGTATATTGGCCCACAGCTTGAAAAAGGCATGGGTACCACGTTGGCCGAATTCAGGAAGAAAGGCAACAGCCTTGGTTTTAACCTGCAGCCCATTACCGATATACATTTAAAAAGCGACCTTACCGGCGATATGGAGCCTTGCGGCAACATACAATACGTGTATATATTTAGTGCAGTAGCGGTTTTTATGCTGCTGATAGCCTGCATAAACTTTATGAACCTGAGCACTGCCGGTGCCAGCAAAAGGGCGCGCGAGGTAGGTGTACGTAAAGTAATGGGGTCGTTAAAAGCGCAACTGGTAAAACAGTTTTTGTTGGAGTCGCTGTTGCTTTCCGCCATTGCTATGGTTATAGCCCTGGCTATGGTATACTGGGTACTGCCCTTTTTAAACAACCTTGCAGGCAAAAACCTTACGCTTAGCCTGTTTTCAAACCCGTGGGTATTGCCGGGGTTACTAACCTTTGGTATCATTACAGGCTTTTTGGCGGGTAGCTACCCGGCGTTCTTTCTATCGTCATTCAACCCAATTGCTGTATTAAAAGGCAAGTTTAGCACGGGCAAAAAAACAGTAAGCCTGCGCAGTGGTTTGGTGGTTTTTCAATTTTTTATCTCGGTGGGGCTTATTATTGGCACGCTGGTAGTGTACAACCAATTAAAATATATACACAATATTAACCTGGGGTACGATAAAAGCCAGGTGGTGGTTATTGAAAACACCTGGGCACTTGGTAAAAATGGCGATGTGCTTAAACAACAGTTGCTGCAGGACCCCCGCGTGGTTAATGTAACCTCATCCGGCTACCTGCCCGCAGGCAGCAGCTATGGCAATAACTATTTTGTTTACCCCGACAATCAATCCAAAGACATTGCCCAAACACTGCGCTACGAGGTTGATTATAACTACATACCTACCCTGGGTATGAAGATGGCTGCGGGCCGCAATTTTAGCAAAGCTTATGGGGCTGATTCTACAGCCGTTATTATTAACGAAACAGCCGCCCGTACTTTTGGCTGGAAAAATAATTTTGAGCAGCACACCTTGTCGCACACCGATAACGATGGCAAAAAATATGTATACCATGTAATTGGTGTGGTGAAGGATTTTAATTTTAGAAGCCTGCACCAGCTTATTACACCGCTGGTAATGACGATGACACCAGGTTTTGGCGAGACCATTGTGAAAATAAATACCGCAAATGTGCCAGGCGTACTGGCCGGTATGAAAAACAAATGGGGTACGTTTAAAACAGAGCAACCTTTTACCTACAGCTTTCTTGATGACCGCTATAACAATACCTATAAAGCCGAGCAAAATATAGGTGCCATACTGGGCATATTTGCCGGCCTCACCATATTTGTTGCGTGCCTTGGCCTGTTTGGCCTTGCAACCTTTACCGCCGAGCAGCGCACTAAGGAAATAGGTATACGCAAGGTGCTGGGTGCCGATGTAAAAGGCCTGGTATCGCTGCTGTCTAAAGATTTTTTAAAGCTTGTATTAATTGCATTTGCAATTGCAAGCCCTGCCGCATGGTATGTTATGCATTGGTGGTTGCAGGGCTTTGCCTACCGTATTAACATAAGCTGGGTAATATTTGCCACAGCAGGTACTGCTGTAGTAATAATAACGCTTATAACCGTAAGCTACCAAAGTATTAAAGCAGCTTTAATGAACCCTGTAAAGAGTTTAAAAACGGAGTAGTCCTAATACCCTAAAAGGGGGGGGAGGGTGAAAAATATCTAGCATATTAAAATCAATAGTAAACAAGCATTACAAATGCTTTCTGTTGAAATTGTAAAAACTTTTTGGCACAGAAATATTCATCATGTAACAGCAAAAAACTATTGCTGTATATACTGTCTCAAAAAATGAGTTATAAAACAGCGAAGCATTATACATCTTAAAAAAACGGTTTTGTATGATAAAAAATTATTTAAAAATTGCTTTTAGAAACCTGTTACGCAACAAGTGGTTTTCACTAATAAACATTTGCGGCCTTGCAATTGGTATGGCAAGTGCTGTACTTATTTTATTGTGGATACAAAATGAAATGAGCCACGACCGTTTTTTTGAAAAAACCGACTGCATTTATGTAGCCAAAAACCGCGACCGGTTTAATGGGGAATTACAGGCTTGGACCAATACACCAAAAATATTAGGGCCCACTATAAAGGCCGATTATCCCGAGGTGGAGGATGTAGTTAGGGTGAACGATTATGGGGCTAATTTTTTATTATCGGTGGGCGATAAACATTTAAACCTGCATGGCGATTTTGTTGATTCAGGCTTTTTAAAAATGTTCAGCTACCCGCTTATAAAAGGCACCCCTGCTACAGCATTAAATAACCCCAGCGGTATTGTATTAACCAGGCAACTGGCCATTAAGTTATTTGGCAGCGAGGATGTTTTGGGTAAGGTGGTACGTATTGACAGTGCCGATAACGCTACCGTTACGGCCGTAATGCAGGATCTGCCTTCAAATACCTCCTTAAAATGCGAATACCTGTTGCCATGGGTATACGCCACCCGTAAAGGTATTGATGATAACTACTGGGGCAATAACTCGGTATACACATACATTTTACTAAAACCCGGTGCATCGCACGAGGTTTTTGATGCCAAAATACGCGACATAACCATCAATCACTCAAAAAACGGCGGCAACTCCACCACGCAGGTATTTACCCAGCCATTAAAGGATGCATGGCTGTACTCAAAATCAGAAAACGGCAAATACGTTGGCGGCAGAATAGAAAAAGTTAGATTGTTTGCTGTTATTGCAGTGTTTATATTGCTGATAGCTTGCATAAATTTTATGAACCTTAGTACCGCCCGCAGTGAGAAGCGTGCAAAGGAAGTAGGTATACGCAAAGTAGTAGGTGCTTATAAATCATCGCTTATATTCCAGTTTATCAGCGAGAGTATTATACTGGCATTTTTAGCGGGTGTAATCGCTGTGTTGCTTGTTGAGCTTGCCCTGCCGCTTTTTAACCAGTTAACTGGTGAGGTGGTAACCCCTAATTTTAGTAACCCGGTGTATTGGTTTTTTGGGCTGCTTTTTGTTTTGTTTACAGGGTTTATTGCGGGCAGCTACCCGGCGTTTTACCTGTCATCGTTTCAGCCTGTAAAAGTATTAAAGGGTACATTTAAGGCGGCCAATGCATTGGTTACACCGCGCAAGGTACTGGTGGTGCTACAGTTTACGTTTGCTATTGCATTAATCATCTGCACTTTTATAGTAGAGCGCCAGGTAAAATACGCGCAGGACAGAGACCTTGGTTACTCAAAGGACCACCTGGCGTTTATTATTATGTTTGGCGATGACTTTAAAAATTACAGCCTTATAAAACGTGAATTGCTTAACAGCGGCGCTGCAACCGCTGTGGCTGCCACCAGCGCGCCTATGACGGAACATTGGAGCGATAGCTGGGGCTTTGAATGGCCGGGCAGTAACGCCGGCGACAAGAAAACAGACTTTAATATATTCAGTGCCGAGCAGGATTTTACAAAAACGATGGGGCTTACAGTGTTGCAGGGCCGTGATATTGATATACTCAAATACAAAACAGATTCAACGGCGGTATTGCTTAACGAGAGTGCTGTAAAAATTATGCGGCTTAAAGACCCCGTTGGTAAAACAATAACGGGCAATGGCTCAACCCTGCATATTATAGGGGTGATAAAAGACTTTATTGTAGAAACGCCGTACGAACATATACGCCCTATGATAATTGCAGGGCCATCCTACGGGTACGATGTTATTAATTTTAAACTAAACCCCGCTGTTCCGGTTGAAACAAGCCTTGCAAAAGCCGAGCGGGTATTTAAGCAATATAACCCACAATACCCTTTTAACTACCGCTTTTACGATGCTGAGTATGCTTTAAAGTTTCAGGATGAGCAACGCGCCGGTAAACTGGCCGGGTTATTTGCTGGCCTTACGGTGTTTATTTCGTGCTTAGGGTTGTTTGGCCTTGCCACATACATGGCCGAAAACCGTATAAAGGAAATTGGTGTGCGCAAAGTGTTAGGTGCCAGTGTGGCAAGTATAACCATACTGCTGTCAAAAGATTTTTTAAAGCTAATTATAATATCCTTTGTTGTAGCATCGCCGGTCGCGTGGTATGCAATGGGGCAGTGGCTTAATGGCTACAAATACCGCATAGACATTGAGTGGTGGGTGTTTGCGGGCGCTGGGCTGTTGTCGGTTATTATTGCCATTGGCACCGTAAGCTACCAAAGCATAAAAGCCGCTTTAATGAACCCTGTAAAAAGCTTAAAAACCGAGTAGTAACCCAGCCCCAGTGATTGGGGATACAGGGCAACAATAAAAGAGTAAAATATTTTATAATCAATGCAAAACACACTTTTTAAAGGGAGCGGCTTTTAAGCCCTTCCTTTAGGGAGGATTGAGGAGGAGAATATGTTCCGCAACTATTTAAAAATTGCCTGGCGCAACCTGATGAAGAGTAAAATGTTTTCCTTCATCAACATATTTGGGTTAACCATTGGTATAACCTGCTGTATGATGATATACCTGTTCATCATAAACGAACTTAGCTTTGATGGCTTTCACACGCAGGGCAAAAATATATACCGTGTAATGCGCAGCTACGACCCCACAAAGCCAAGTGCGCCTTATCTCTCCGGCCCCTATGCCGATGCTTTATTGAATGATTATCCTAAGCAGATAAAAAATGCAGTGCGTGTACTAACCTCTAACGATTTGATGGTGTATGGCAACAATGCCTTTAACGAAAAGAAAGTTTTTTTTACCGATGCCGGTTTTTTTACCATGTTTTCTTTTTCACTGGTTAAAGGTAACCCCGCTACGGCATTAAACGACCCTGGCAGTGTGGTACTAACGGAGACTGCTGCCAGAAAATATTTTGGCAACACTAACCCTTTGGCTAAAGTGCTTACTATGGATCAAAACATGCAGTTAAAGGTTACGGGTATTGCTAAAGATGTACCTTCTAACTCGCACCTTGATTTTGATATGGTTGTGCCACTTTCCAACTACTACAAAGAGCCCTGGTTTAACACATGGATAAATAATAATTTTTATACGTATGTTTTGTTGGATGAACATACAAATGCAAAGCAGCTTGAAAGCAGCTTCCCCCATTTTATGGATAAGTACATGGGTAAGGAAATGGCGAGGCTGGGTTATAAATTTAGCCTGGGGCTTACCCCTTTGCGGGATGTTTATTTTGAGCCACATGGATCATCGGACGACGCAAAGCACGGCGATAAAAAAGTGGTATTTATTTTCCTTTCCATTGCCCTGCTGATATTGGTTATTGCATGTATCAACTTTATGAACCTGTCCACCATACGTGCAGTGGAACGCTCAAAAGAAGTTGGCTTGCGTAAAGTAATGGGGGCCTTGCGCAATAACCTTATCTGGCAGTTTATAGGCGAGTCTGTTTTGTTAACAATTATATCCAGTTTACTGGCTGTTGGGCTGTTGCAGTTTTTAATGCCTTTGTATAACAAGCTGCTTGGCCATAGCATAGCCGTGCCTTGGAATGAATGGCCGTTGTATGCGTTTTTACTGGGTATAATAGTGGTATTGGGCTTTTTGGCAGGCAGTTACCCGGCACTTGTATTATCCGGTTTTTCGCCCATTGAGGCGTTGAAAGGCAAGTTGAAAATGGGCAAAGGTGGTTCGCTGTTCAGGCAAACGCTGGTGGTGCTGCAATTCAGCATCTCTGTAATGCTTATTGTAAGCACCATCATCATTATAAAACAAATGAACTATGTGCAGCACAAAGAACTTGGTTACGACAAAGAGCATTCTATACTTATACCTATTGACAACAACGATATTGCCACCAATAAAGATGTATTTAAGCGCGATTTGCAAAGCAACAGTAATATAGCCGCAGTGGCAGCCATGTCGGGCGAGCCTGGTGGCTTTTTTGATGTACATACTTTTGACGCAGAAGGCCAGCACGAGAAGTTTAAATCAAGAACTGAGTTTGCAGATTTTGAGTACGTAAAAACACTGGGCTTAAAAATAATTGCCGGCAGAGATTTCTCGGGGCAGTACCCTACCGATACCATGGGTGCCGTTTTAATAAACCGCACGGCGGCAACCAATCTTGGCTTTACACCAAACCAGGCCATTGGTAAATGGATTAAAAACACCGGGCGCGATAAAGAACGGCGCAGGATTGTGGGTGTGTTGGAAGATTTTAATTTTCTTTCATTGAAAGAAAACATTGAGGCGTTGGTAATATCACCCTCCAGAGACAGGCGGGTGGCTGTTGTAAAATTAAATCCCGGTAACCTGCCATCGCAGATAGCCATGGTAAAGGAGGCTTACAAAAAAGCAGCGCCTGCATACCCGTTTGAATATACCTTTCTTGACCAAAAGTTTGATGTATTGTATAAAACAGACATGCGGCAGCAAACCATGCTGGTGATATTCTACAGCCTGGCCATATTTATAGCGTGCCTTGGGCTGTTTGGCCTGGCATCGTTTACCGCAGCAAAACGTACTAAGGAAATTGGTGTGCGCAAAGTGTTAGGCTCATCCGCACGCAATATTGTACTCTTGTTGTCTAAGGACCTGTTGAAGCCGGTGCTTATTGCAACCCTTATAGCTATGCCACTGGCTTACACAGTAATGGATAACTGGCTGCAAAATTTTGCCTACCGTACCACGCAGGCCTGGTGGGTATTTGTTTTAGCCGCAGGCATAACCGTAGCCATTGCTTTGTTTACAGTAAGTGCAAAAGCGGTAAAGGCCGCACTGATGAACCCGGTAAAGAGTTTAAGAACAGAGTAAGACCCTTACATCTAAACGGAGAAGGTAGGGCTATAGTAATATTATTTGCTTTATACTATCCTAAAATAATCAACCATAAAATGTTTGGCAAATGTTTAAACTATCATTAAGAAACCTAGTTAAAAACAAAGCGTATACGCTAATCAACGTAATTGGCCTTGCATTGGGCATGGCCTGCGGCATACTTATTTTTACGCTGGTAACTTTTCAGTTAAGTTACGACGGCTTTCATGCTGATGGTAACCGTATTTACCGTTTTGTAACGGAGGAACACAGGGACGTAACTGGCTATGAGGCCAGTGTGCCGCCCGGTTTTGCGCCTGCCTTCCGTAAAGATTATACGTTTGGCGAGGAGGTTGCCCGTATTGTAACCTATGGTAACGAATTGATAAACATCAATACCGGTGCTGACCTTAAGAAATTTAAAGAGCCAGATGGCGTGGCGTTTGTTGAACCAGCATACTTTAACATCTTCAACTTCCCTTTGCTGCAAGGCAACATAAAAACAGCATTGGCCGAGCCAAACACTGCTGTAATAACCCAACACATAGCAGAAAAATATTTTGGCAGCCAAAACCCTATCAACAAAACCTTTACTATTGAAAGGGGTTCAATAATTAAGGTTACAGGTATACTTAAAAACCTGCCAGCAAACAGCGACCAAAAAACAGAGATATTTATATCGTACCCAACATTAATACCCATAAATGGTTTTTTTGGGGGAGATAATTCCTGGGGCGGCATCGGCTCTTCGTTGCAAGCATTTGTAAGGTTGCGCCCTGGTGTTTCGCCTGCTGGTATTGAAAAACTATTGCCAGCATATGTAAAAAAATTCCGGCCCAAAAGTAAAAATGTTCACCACTACAAACTACAGCCGCTTGCCGAGGTGCATTTTGACGCACGTTACGGCGGTGTTATGGAAAAGCGGAACCTATATATACTATCATTTATCGCGCTGTTTATCATTATTACAGCATGTGTTAATTTTATCAACCTCGCCACGGCGCAAGCGCTTAAACGCAGCCGGGAGGTAGGTGTGCGTAAAGTATTAGGCAGTTTACGCAGCCAACTTTTTTGGCAGTTTATTGCCGAAACAGCGCTTATTACTTTTATGGGCATGCTGCTGGCAGTAGGGCTGTCGTTATTGGCCTTGCCCTTTGTTAATAGCCTGTTTAACACGCAAATGGCTATTAATGTTATTGCCAATGTGCAGTTGTCGTTATTCATTCTTTTACTGGCAATAGTGGTAACTTTTTTGGCAGGCTCATACCCCGGCCTTATTCTAGCGCGTTTTAAAGCCGTGGCTGCGTTAAAGGGTAAAATATCTGGCCAGCACATTGGGGGCTTTAATACTCGGCGCACCCTTATAGTAACCCAGTTTGCCATATCGCAAATGTTGGTAATTGGCATGATTGTAATTGCAGTGCAAATGCGGTATGCAAAAAACTCGGATCTGGGGTTTAACAAAGATGCCATTGTAATGGTGCACTTGGGCGACGACTCCACTGGGGCTTCCATAAATACCCTTAAAGCCGAGTTTGCAAAAATACCCGGTGTGCAATATGTTTCGGCCTGCTCCGACGCCCCGGCATCAGAGCAAAGCTGGGAAACAAATCTTAGGTATAACAACGGTGCAGAAGATGAGCCTTTTTCTATCAGCGTAAAAGGCGGGGATGATAAGTACGTGCCTACTTTTGGGCTGGAACTAGTTGCAGGCAGAAATATATTTGCTGCGGACAGCGTACGGGAGTTTCTGGTAAACGAAGCCTTTGTACGCAAACTAAATATCAAGGCAGCAAACGAGGTAATCGGAAAAACACTTACGATAAACGGTGGTTATGTGAAAGCACCTATTGTTGGGGTTGTTAAAGACTTTCATGACAAGTCTTTTCATGAAGATATTAATGCGGTTTGTATTTCGTCATATAAGCAACAGTATGGCAGCTTTGCTGTTAAAATAAATATGCGCAATGCAAAACCTGTGTTGGCTGCCATTGAAAAAAAATGGAATGCTGTTTACCCCACCCAGATGTACGATTTCAAATTTTTGGATGACAGAATAGCTGATTTTTATAACACAGAAGATACGATGCTAAAGCTGGTACAAGTGTTTTCATTCATTGCCATATTTATTGGTTGCCTTGGCCTGTATGGGCTGGTAATGTTTATGGCCGTGCAAAAAACCAAAGAGATTGGCATACGCAAAGTGCTGGGCGGTACAGTAACACAAATACTGCTGATTTTTGGAAAAGAGTTTGCAGGCCTCATCCTTATTGCTTTTGTTGTCGCAGCCCCGGTAGCCTGGTGGGTAATGAACACCTGGTTGCAGGACTTTAAATTTCACATTGCCATAAGCCCTCTGTTTTTTGTGGCAACCATTGGTTTAATGTTTGTTATTGCTGCCCTAACGGTGGGTTACCAGGCAACAAGGGCTGCATTAAGCAACCCGGTTAAAAGTTTAAAAACGGAGTAAAACCAGGACCTTTACTGGGCGGGAAGAATGGCCTGATACAATAGTATAAAGTATTATGTAATCAACCTTAAACAGGCCATTTAAAGATAACCAGCTTATCGCTAAAAAAAAGGACAGCTTTTACCCTTTTGGGTAACATAAAAAAACACGTTTTAAGATGATGCTTAAAACGTGTTTTTTTATGTATAAAATGTAGTTGTGTTGGTGCCCCTTATTTAACCATACTTGTTCTGTAATTAACCGTATTGGCGCTAAAATAACCCAAAGCGTTATTGCTTATGTTGCTTACAGGGTTGCTTGGTGTTGATGATTGAAAACCATTGGCATCTGCGGCCTGTTGCAGGGTGTTAAAATAGTTGTACACCGCTTTATCGGTACAGTTCATTTGCAAGGTTAGCACATCGCCTGCTTGTAAATAAGCGCTGTCTGTAAACAATTGCCGGGCAATATATTTACCGTCAGACAGGCGGTCGTCTATCACAAACTCCTTGTTTAATGATTTACCGTTAATGTATTGGTGAAAGGTGTAGTAATTGCTAATGCCAGCAGGATCCTGAAAATTAGGCACTGCATTTATTTGTAGTTTGCCAAAATTAGTGTTGTGCTGAAACCCAACTGAATCAAGCGTTACAGGTTGTGGCATAACAGAGGTGGCTGTATAGTTTGAGGTGCCCGCTGTAACATCTAACCGGTAGGTATGGCCTGGCATGCCCTGCGGTAAATTGCGGGTAGCGTATACGCCCAAATCTGTTTCGGTTAATATTTCTTCCGTGCCCGCAGTAACATCTGTAATTTTTACTGTGGCTCCGCTAACAGGGGGAAAAGTATTGCTATCGCTGAACTTTACTGTTTTTGTAAGGCTTACATGGTATGGGCCAGGCGCATTGGTTACGCTGCCTTGTATAACTATTTGCGGGCTTGCGTTGGTAAGGCTTACGTCAATCACTTTTTTGCAGCAAAAAAATGCAGGCATTAAAAGCAGTAATAAGTATGGTTTTATGTTTGATGTTTTCATAACATTAAAATTTAAAGTTGTAAGTAACTGATGGCACCCAGCGGAACAGGGCTGTTTGTACGGCCTGTGTTTTGGTGGCATCGTTCGGGTCGTTTTGAAAGGCAATGCTGTAAGCGTTTTCGCGCCCATAAGCGTTGTATATCGAGAAGGTCCAGCTACTTTCAAACTTCTTTGTTTTTTTGGCAATAAGGGTAGCCGCAAGGTCTAACCGGTGGTAGGCAGGCATACGGTAAGCATTGCGTTGCGTATAGTAAAACACTGTTTGCCCGTTAATATCATATTTGCCATTGGGAAACGTAACTGCGTTGCCTGTGTTGTATACCCAGTTGGCAGATAATGTCCATTTTTTACTGGCTTGGTAAATACCCACTATCGCAATGTTATGTGTTTGGTCCTGCTTGGCGGGGTAATAATTGTTGTTGTTAATACCGTTAATCTTTCTCTCGGTCCTCGATAAAGTGTAACTTATCCAGCCGGTTAATTTGCCTTCCTTCTTCTTTATAAAAAACTCTGCGCCATAGGCCCTGCCTGTGCCAAACAACAACTGGCTTTCCACATTTTCGTTGGCCCTTAATTGTGCGCCGTTTTTGTAGTCAATCTGGTTTTGCATGTACTTGTAATATATCTCCGTGCTAAACTCATACTTGTTTTGGCTAAAATTCCTGAAATAGCCAAGCGACACTTGGTCGGCAATTTCTGGCTTTACATTAAGGCTGCTGGGTATCCATAGGTCTGTAGGGCTAGTGGAGGCTGAGTTTGAAAGCAGGTGAAGGTTTTGTATGTTTCTGGTGTATGCCGCTTTAACCGAGCTGTTTTCGGTAAGTTGGTACGAGGCGGAAAAACGTGGCTCAAGGTTAAAATATGTTTTTGCAATTTTGCCACTGTTATAGTGTGCCGTAGCAATGGTGTTGCCTGCGGTATCGTAACTGTAAAAATTGCCCGGCCCCATTACACTAAATGTTGAAACACGCAGCCCATAATTTATGTTTAGCTTTTCGGTAGCCGAAACATTATGGCCTATATACACCGCGTTTTCAAGTGCATACTTGCTTTGCAACGCTTGCGAGTTAAAGCTTGAGGTGGCTGATGCATCAACCACGCCAGGGGAAATGGTGTGGTAAATGGTGTTAAAGCCAAAGTTTATTTTGTTGTTGGAGTTTAGGTAATACTGAAGGTCTTCCTTAAGGGAGAGGTCCTGTATTTTTGATTTGATAAGTATGTTATTAGTGCCCGAGTTTATTTTAATGTTGTAGCTGTAGTTGCTGTATATGAGAGATGTGTTTGAAAAAAGTTTGCTGTTAAACACGTGGTTCCATCGTGCGGTGCCGGTAGCATTACCGTAATCAATTCCAAAGGAGTTGCCAAAGCCAAGGTTGTCGCTGCCAAAATACCCTGAAAGGTAAACCCGGTTTTTGGCATCAATGCGGTAATTGCCTTTTACGTTTACATCATAAAAATAAATGCTGTTGTTGTTAATGGAGGAATCTTTGGAAAGCTTCAAAAACATATCGGCATACGTTCGCCTCGCGCTGACGGTAAAAGAGCCTTTGTCTTTTACAATAGGGCCTTCCACATTTAGCCTTGAAGAAATAAGCCCAATACCACCGCCAATGTGATAATCCTTGTTGTTGCCATCGTTCATTTTAATATCCACCACCGATGCAAGCCTGCCGCCATATTCGGCGGGCATACCGCCCTTGTAAAGAGTAAGGTCTTTAATGGCATCGGAGTTAAAGGTGGAGAAAAACCCAAGCAGGTGCGATGCGTTATACACTGTGGCTTCATCTAACAAAATAAGGTTTTGGTCTGCCCCACCGCCACGTACATAAAAACCGCTGCTGCCTTCCCCGGCAGATTTTACGCCCGGCAGTAGTTGGATAGTTTTAAGCACATCCTTCTCGCCAAATATCACCGGTACATTCTTAATCTCGTTTACACTAAGTTTTTGCACACCCATCAGCGGCTTACTGATGTTATCGTTTTGTTTGGTGGCACTTACTACTACATCCTGTAGTTTGGCACTTTCCTGTTCCAGCTCGGCGGTAATGGTTACATCTTTTTGTAGGGTTACAGCTACGGTATCCTGCGCGTACCCGGCAAAGCTTACAATTAAGGTGTAATTACCAGCGGGTGCGGTAATGGAATAAAACCCATAGGCGTTTGTTACTGCATGTGCGCCGGGCAGTTGCAACAGGTACGCCGATGCCCCGATAAGAATTTCGCCCGATTTTTTTTCTTTAATGGTTCCACTGATGGTGTGTTTTTGCTGGGCTTGGGCCGCGGTGCAGGTTAACAACATCAGCATGAAAAATAGCACTTTACTCATGTAGTGTGGTTTATAATGGTGGCGCAAAACTACGGTGGCGGGTGTTTTACGGTTTGTTAATAATATGAAAAACAGGTTATTATTACATAAACGGTCTGGGGGCTTTTTGCAGCAACTGGTGGTTTTGCAAAATTGATGGGGTATTCATTCCTTTGTTCAATCTTGGCTTTGCATACCACGTGAAAAAGGGTTACCATGGCAACAGGCAATAGCGTTAACAGGCCCAAGCCTATGGTAGGTAATCATGCGGATGAAACGAATAGGTAAACCACTTACTTGTAGTACGTTTTTGTGCGTATAAAAGGGCAAAAAGGCTGTTTAAATTAACTATCTGCCCAGTTTGCACAAAAAAGCTATTTTTGCCGCCAGTTAAATAAAAAATTGCTTTATGTCATACAACTTGCTGAAAGGGAAAAAGGGAATAATATTTGGTGCGCTGGATGAAAAATCACTGGCATGGAAAACTGCCTTGAGAAGTTTTGAAGAGGGCGCCCAACTGGTTTTAACCAATGCGCCGGTTGCCCTGCGGATGGGGGAAATTAACAAACTGGCCGAGCAATGCGGCAATGCCCCGGTGATTGGCGCAGATGTCACCAATATGGACGACCTGCAAAACCTGTTTGCCAAAGCCATGGAGCATTTTGGCGGCACGATTGATTTCGTTTTTCATTCAGTGGGCATGGGTATAAACGTGCGTAAAAACATACCGTACACCAACCTCAACTACGATTTTAACCACAAAACGTTCGATATTTCGGCCATGAGCTTGCACCGAGTGCTGCAAACGGCTTATAAAATGGATGCCCTGAGCGAATGGGGCAGTGTGGTGGCGTTAACCTACATCGCCGCCCAGCGGGTTTTTCCTGATTACAGCGAAATGGCCGATGCAAAAGCGTTGCTTGAAAGCATAAGCCGCAGCTTTGGTTACCATTTTGGCGTAAAAAATAAGGTTCGGGTAAACACTGTTTCCCAATCGCCAACGCGCACAACAGCTGGCAGCGGGGTGAAGGGTTTTGACGGTTTTATTTCGTATGCCGAGAAAATGAGCCCCCTAGGCAATGCTACGCAAGACGATTGCGCAAACTACTGCGTTACCCTTTTTAGCGACCTTACAAGGTTTGTAACCATGCAAAACCTTTTTCACGACGGCGGCTTTAGCTTTACGGGTGTTACCCCGGCCGTTATTGAGCAAATGAAAGACGACACATCCGCTGCCTCCTAAAAGGGGCAGGTATTGGCCTTTTAGTGCAAAGCGCACTTAGGTTTTAGAATAGCCCAATACGAAAAAAATAGTGGTGGTATCCTTACGCCCACAGGTGATGGTTGTTTTATTAGGAAATATGCCGCCGGTAAAATTACGATTCGGATAAATTTCCCCATTAGGGGCAGAGGTGATATGAACTGGATCAACTTTGCAGGGTATTTTGGTGCTTTTTTGTCGGCTATCACCTTTATACCCCAAGTGTTAAAGGCTTGGCAAACCAAAAGCGTTGGTGACCTAAGCATTTGGATGATAATGATTGTAATAACCAGCACAATTGTTTGGTTGGTGTATGGCTTTGCTTTGCATACTGGGCCAGTAATTGCGGCAAATTTAATTGTGTTGGCCCTGGCGTTATTACTGTTATATTTTAAGCTAACTTTTAAACAATAATCAAATAAAAACCGGCCTGCAATTGCAAGGCCGGTTTAATATTTGGCAGGTGTGCTGTTGTGTGCTGATGAAGCCCAGCAAACATTAATATTCGTCTTCGTTAAACAAAAAGTCCTCCTGGCTTGGGTAGTCAGGCCAAATATCTTCTATGCTTTCATACACCTCGCCTTCATCTTCCAATTCCTGTAAGTTTTCCACCACCTCAATAGGCGCACCCGAACGGATTGCGTAATCAATCAATTCGTCTTTGGTTGCCGGCCAGGGAGCATCCTCAAGGTAACTGGCTAATTCTAATGTCCAAAACATAGCCTTCTGATTTTTGCGCAAATGTAAGGGTTGTAGCTAAATAACCAAATGCTCAATTGGCTCTAGGGATAAATAAGTGGATAAAATTAATAAAACGGGTACATAAACGGCTTTTTTTGCTGGATGGAGATAACCGTGGCGGTTTTTAAAGCTATTTCTGCCATAAAAAATGGAGAAAATCATGCTTTACTGCACCAAAAAAATTAAACTGTAAACTATAAACTGCAACTTTGTGCTATGCTTAAGGCGGTAAAAATACATAAAAGGTACGGTCAGCTGCATGTGCTTAAAGGCGTGGACATTGAGGTTAACAGCGGTGAAATTGTATCCATTGTTGGCTCCTCCGGTGCAGGTAAAAGCACATTGCTGCATATTTTGGGAACGCTGGATACCCCCGACGCCGGACAAATATATTTGCATAATACCCCGTTGCATGCCCTAAAAGGTAAAAAACTGGCAGCATTCCGCAACAGCAATATTGGCTTTGTATTCCAGTTTCACCACCTGCTGCCCGAGTTTACTGCCTTAGAAAATGTTTGCATACCCGGGTGGATTTTAGGAAAGAAAAAAAAGGAAGTGGAAAAAGATGCCTTAAAGTTGCTGACTACTTTGGGTTTGGCCGACCGGCTTGAAAATAAGCCACAGGCATTAAGCGGCGGCGAGCAGCAGCGGGTAGCGGTGGCAAGGGCCTTGATTAATAAACCTGCTATTGTGTTTGCCGATGAACCTACCGGCAATTTAGACAGTAAAAACGCCAAAGAACTGCACGACTTGTTTGTACACCTACGCAATGAGTACAAGCAAACGTTTTTAATAGTAACCCACAATGAAGAGCTTGCAGGTATGAGCGACCGTATACTGCACATGAAAGACGGGCTTATTGAAACCCCATAGGCCATAAAATATTGAAAATTGCAGGGCCTAAAGCAACCCATTTTGTAAAAATGTGGTTTAACCTAACAGGCCGCAAACTAGGGTTGCTAACTTAGTAACATTTGGCACTGGTAAAGCAAAGCATGCGGTCCTAAAACAATTATATATGGCCCAACTGCAGCAAGCATTGGTAATATTATCTCCCGGCTTTCCTGAAAATGAGGCGGATACCACCTGCCTGCCAGCGCACCAGGTTTTTATAAGGGCTGTAAATAAGAATTTTCCTGACCTAAAGGTGATTATTTTGGCACTACAGTACCCATTTGCCGCACATGACTACGTATGGTTTGGCAACAGGGTAATTAGCTTTAATGGGGGCAGGCACAGAAAGATAGGCCGTCTGCTTTTTTGGGTTAAAATTTGGGGAGTGCTAAAAGCACTGCAAAATGAACATAGTTTATTGGGCTTGCTGGGGTTTTGGTTTAATGAATACGCGCTTGTAGGCAAATACTTCGCCAAAGCGCATAGGGTAAAACACTACAGTTGGATAACCGGGCAGGATGCAAAAAAGGGTAACCTATTTGTAAAACTGGTAAAACCCAAGCCGAATTCGCTGATAGCCATGTCGGATTTTTTGGCGAAGCAATTTTATACAAATTATAAGGTGCAGCCTGGCTTTATTGTGCCAAATGGCATAGATATTGCAATGTTTGGTGCTGAAAAAATGGAGCGCTGTATTGATGTTTTTGCCGCTGGTTCGCTAATACCGTTGAAGCAATACGATGTTTTTGTCGACGTTGTTAAGCTGATTGCAGAAAAGTTGCCCGGCCTGCAAGCCGTATTGTGCGGCAAGGGTCCGGAGGAAAATAATTTGGTGAAGAGAATAGCGGCATATGGATTGGATGAAAACATTCAGTTGGCCGGTGAGCGGAAGCACAATGAAGTGTTAGGCTTGATGCAGCAAAGCAAAGTTTTTTTACATACATCTAATTATGAGGGCTTTAGTACGGTTTGCTTGGAGGCCCTTTATGCAGGTGCTTACGTAGTTAGTTTTTTTCAGCCGATGGTAAAACCCATTGAAAACTGGTACATTGTGCAAAATATGGAGGAGATGGCGCAAAAAGCCCTATCCATATTAATTGACCCCAAAATTGTGTACAAGCCGGTATTAGCCTTTTCAATGGATGATGTAGCAAAACAAATAGTGCGTTTATACAAATAAAAATAAAGTTTATTACAGGCATGTTGGCCAAAAAATCAGCTGTTTCTAAAGCAGTTATCCATACCCCAAAATATTTATCGTGGGATTTGCCTTTAAATCCCGCTATAGTTAGCATGTGGTATAAAGCTAATGGTGGAACGTCGGTTTTTTCTGATGGCAGCTGCATCCACGATCAACACAAGGTAAACAATAATTTTTTGGCATTACCTGACTATTGGAAGCACTGGAGCGATTGCAAAAAACAATATTATGTGCTGACATTTGACTTTAATGTGGCTTACAACCAATACGACGCCTGTGTGAGGAAAAAGATTTCTCGTAAGCCTTTTAATTTCACCCAAAAACCGACAGTATGCTAATATCTCCCGCCGCTACAATGGATAAGGTTGCATACAAGGTATTTACAATTGCCCGGTTGAGCGATGACAACATAGGCGATGTTAAAGCTTTGCACAAGGCAGTTTATGGCAAAAGACCTGCCGGCGATTTTTACTACCGAAAATATAATACCGGTTTTGCAGGCAAAAAGTATTTGGGTTTTATTGCCTACAATGCCCAAAGCAAACCGGTGGCGTTTAGTGGTGCGGTGCCGTGCTTTGTTGCCAACGGCGATGGTTTAATTGCCGCAGCCCAGTGCGCAGATGCCATGACACACCCAAAGTACCGTCTGCAAGGCCTGTTTACCAAATTATGTTCTATGGTGGCGGCACTTTGTAAAAACGAGGATGTTGCGTTTTTGTTTGGTTTTCCTAGCCATCAAGCAAAACCGGCCCTGGTTAACAAACTCGGCTGGCAGCAGCATGGGCATATGGATAACTTTACCATACCCGTAAATGCAATTCCGTTTAAAGGCTTTGTTAATAGCCTTCGTTTTATAAACGGCTTGTATGGGATGTTTGAGCGGCATGTTATTGCCAAATATGTGTTGCCTGAACAAGGTGTAGCAAATTCAATTTTGTGTGATGGTTACGGGGGTGTTTATAGAAATAGCAGTTACCTAAATTACAAGGCCTTTAGCCGTACTTTGGTGGTTAAGGCCGGCAAGTCGAAGGTGTGGGTGGCTTTGGGGTATGCACTATTGGTGGGTGATATTAGTTTGCAAGGGGATATAGACGAGGTGATACAGGTATTAAAAAAACTTGCTGCTCGTTTAGGCATAGGTAAAATAAGCTTTTTAACGTCCGTAGGCACTTCGTTGCATAACCTCCTTTCGGTACAGTGCCCACCGTCAAAAGCTTTCCCGGTTGTTTTTCAAACAATGGGCAACAGCGTTGAGGTTGACAACATAAAATTTGCTTACGCCGATCTTGATGTTTTTTAGCGAGGTGTTTCTTTGCCATTACCCCTGTGTGCCAAGCGCAAGTATAGTGCAAATATCATAAAGCCCATCGGCAATGGCTTTAAGTGAAAGTTGTTCCTCAAAATATGTAACTATAGCTGCAGAGAGCAAGCCGCGCCCTGTTGCAGGCAGGTTGTTTAGCACTTTTAGCAGGCTTTGGGGGTTGCCAGCTTCATATAGAAAACCATACTGCCCGTTGCAGGTTATCTTATTAAATGATGGTATGTTGGTTACAACTGGTATACAGCCGCAGGCCATGGCTTCTACCAACGCCGTGCCTGAGCCTTCCCGGTGGCTGCCCGAAAAATAAAAATCAGCGGCACTAAACCAATCTTGCAATTCGTTATGTGGTATCTTTCCCAATAAGTAAACATTGCGCTTCAACAAAGGGTGCGCATTTACCAGGCCCTGCACTTCTGCAAGCAAATTATTTTCTTGGTAAGCCATGTATAATAAAGCGTTGGGGTTGTTTTCCAAATAACCGGCAAAGCCTTGCAAAACAGTTATGGGGTCTTTGTTGGCTTCCAACCGGCCCACCCATAAAAAGATATCACCCTGCGGTATGCCTTTTTTCAGCCTTGCCTCCTGTTTGTTTTTTGGGCTAAAGCTGGTTGAAAGCTCCAGCAGCTCATGATACTTTCGCCTGTCCCGTATTATGTTTAGGGCAAACCATTCTTGTGCATTTTCCCAAACGGTAAATAAATATCCTTGTATATATTTATCGGCCATTTTTTGCAAAAGCCTGCCAATTCCATGCATGGGTCTTTCTGCATGGTGTTGCGCAATAATAGTTGTTTTTTTACCCAGCCAAAGCCTCAGTATCAACACCTGTGCCGGAAACCCAAGCCCCTGCACCAAAATAACATCCGCTTTTTCGGCTGCTATGTGGCGTAACGTTTTAAATGATACATAGCCAGGTTTATTGAGGCCTCTAAATAGCGTGTAGGGTATGCCTTCAACCCAAACCTTGGCGTCTCTTACAAAATGCTTTACCACCTTTATGTTTACCCTGTTCTTAATAAAACCAATATATCCATAGGAGTGTTGTTGGGAAAGTACCAATTCAACCGGATCGTCAAATTCCTCATTGGCGTAAAATGTCAAATCAATCAGCTTAATCATCGGCAGGCATTAAAATCCTGTAAGGTAACCCATTTTTCGTTCTGGCAAAATAACATCGTGTTTGTCATTATGCACTTAAATGTGCTGCTGACAATGCTTACCAAGCTTGTGGCACAACCTGCTCAACATCTATGGGCTTTGATGCTAACAACCAGCGGCTTGCAACTTTGTAAGAGTAAACAGTAAAATAAAAATATCGGCACTTGGTAATTTTTATTTATTTTATAATGAATTGATAATTAAATAGATGTAAAATGTATGGATGCAGGTATCCTTACGGTGCCGTGCTATACATTGGTTATTATATTAGCTGTTATGCTAAACCTTTGGCGCTAAAAAAGATTTTGCGTTAAACAATTTGTTTGTACTTTCAGCACCTCTTTTAGTTTGTAGCATATTACATTAAGCAATAACGCCATTATTTACATAAACACACTTAATATTAACCGTCAATGAAATCAACCACGCGGGTCCAGTTATCAGCCATGATGTTTCTAGAGTTCTTTATTTGGGGCGCATGGTATGTAACCATGGGTACTTACTTAGATAAAGTACTGCATGCAGACGGTAAGGCAGTGGGTGCTGCTTACAGTGCCATGGCCATTGCCACTATCATTTCCCCCTTTTTTGTAGGCATGATTGCTGACAGGTTTTTCGCCGCGCAAAAGGTACTTGGTGTACTGCACATTGCAGGTGCTGTTTTGTTGTATGTGTTAACTTCAGTGGATAACCCAAGTGCTTTTTATTGGATACTCTTAATATATTCACTGGCCTATGCCCCTACGCTTGCCCTTGCAAATTCAGTGGCTTTTAGGCAAATGAAAGATACCAGCAAGGAGTTTGCGTCCATTCGGTTTTTAGGCACCATCGGATGGATCGCTACCGGCTGGTTGATAGACAAAGTATTTAAATTAAGTACCGACCAACTGGCCTTGACCTTTAAAATGGCGGCCATTGCTTCGTTGGTTTTAGGTGTGCTAAGTTTCTTCTTGCCCGACACGCCACCCAAGGCGAAAGGCACGAAAGCAACTTTTGCGCAAATTTTAGGTGTGGATGCATTTGTTTTATTTAAAGACAGGTCTTTTTTAATTTTCTTTATTGCGTCTGTGCTTATCTGCATACCCCTTTCATTTTATTACAGCTTAACAAACTTGTACTTAACAGAGGCGGGTATGAAAGATGTAACCAGCAACATGACTTTTGGCCAATTTAGCGAGGGCTTTTTCATATTGTTAATACCTTTCTTTTTCCGCAAACTGGGGGTTAAATGGATGGTTGCGCTCGGCATGATTGCCTGGGCCGTGCGTTTTTTGTGTTTTGGTTATGGCAACGCGGGCGCGTTTGAATGGATGCTTTTCGCGGGCATAATTTTGCACGGTGTATGTTTTGATTTCTTTTTTGTGACCGGGCAAATATATACCGACAGTAAAGCCGGATTACAAATACAAAGTTCTGCACAGGGCATGATAACAATGGCCACATACGGAGTGGGTATGTTTGTTGGCACATTGCTATCCGGCTACGTAAAAGATTTTTATACGGTAAACAGTGTAGTTAATTGGCAAAGCATATGGCTTGTGCCTTCAGGTATTTCGGTTGCAGTGCTGGTACTGTTTCTGTTATTTTTTAAAGACAATAAATTGGCTGACGGCAGCAATCCGAAGAATGCATTGGCATAAATACCATTGTGCTCTTTTTTTGAAAAAGGAAAACATTGAATATTTTATTTATCAACTTTTAAAAAGCAGCCCTTCTGTAGGCAAATATTATGCAGGGAGGGTTTGGGGGCAACTACTATGAACATCGCTATGTTAGGCTCGGGCTTTATCGGGCGTTTTTATGCAGAATCTATCCAAGGCCAAAGGAGTAAAGATTCTATTGTAAGTGTTTATTCCCGCAGGGAAGAAAGTGCCAAAAAATTTGCAGACGATTACCAGTGCAGCCAATGGACCACCAACATGGAGGAAGCAATTGCAAACCCTGATGTAGAAATGGTATGTATTGCGCTGCCCAACAACAAGCATGAGGAAGCCGTGCTGTTGTGCTGCAAACATAAAAAAGCAGTGATTACCACCAAGCCATTGGGGCGCAATGCTGAAGAGGCCAAGCGCATGTTGATAGCCGTGGAAGAGGCGGGTATTTTTAACGGCTACTTGGAAGATTTGGTGTACACACCTAAGTTTATTAAGGCGATAGAAAGCGTTAAAAGCGGTGCTTTGGGCCGCATACTGTGGGCCAAAAGCCGTGAAACGCACCCTGGCCCCCACAGCGACTGGTTTTGGGATATTGAACAGGCCGGCGGTGGCTGTATTTTGGACCTTGGCTGCCATTGTGTTGAAATTACCCGTAGCTACATAGGCAAGGACATTAAACCGGTTGAAGTAATGTGCTGGGCTGATACACAAGTTAAGCCCATTGACGCCGAAGACCATGGCATTGCTTTGATTAAATATGAAAATGGCAGCATAGCCCAATTTGAAGTTAGCTGGACTTTTCGCGGCGGGCTTGACCTACGTGACGAAGTGATGGGTACCGAAGGCACCATTTGGATAAACAGTTTTTTACGCACGGGCTTTGAAATGTTTACCACAGGCAAAGGGGCAGACTATGTGGCAGAAAAGGCGGAGAGCAACAGCGGCTGGTTGTTCCCCGTGGGCGATGAAGTAAACGAGTTGGGTTACAACCACATGTTTATGGATATGTTCAGCAGCTTGGAAAAAGGTGTTGACCCCAGGGAGACATTTTACGACGGCTATGTGGTGAACGCCATTTTGGACGCAGCGTATAAAAGTGCCAAAACAAAACTATGGGAGCCAGTAAAGCTTGACATTTGGCGCGGGCAGGAAGGCCTAAGCAAACCGAGCAACTATGCCGAATATGATGCGGACTATTACTTGGTAAAAGAAGAGATGACCCACTACGGCACCAAAAAACTAATATTGAAAAATAAAGCGACAGGCAAGATTGAAGAAAGGATTATTGACTAATACCTGTTGCAAGAAAAGCTATAGCAGCCACGCATTTTTGCGTGGCTTTTTTTATGCCACACAGGCAACCGTTATGCATTAAATGCAGGTTTATACATATGTAAGTATTTAGAAACAATACGCCGCTTAATGCATTATTTAAAACATAGCATATTAAAAGTATTAGCCTATTTTGACGTGTTTGATTACCCTGTTAACGCTGTGGAACTGCGCTTTTTTTTGGATATGCCATTTACAGAAACAGCTTTTGCATTTGCCTTAGATGAATTACAAAACTGCCATATAATTTATAGGTTTGGTGATTTGTATTGCCTAAGAAATGAATACGCTTTAGTTGAACGGAGGTTAAAAGGTAACCAATTAGCGGCTAAGAAGCTAAAACAGGCAGCCCGCATTGCAAAGTTTTTAATGCGGTTTCCTTATGTGAAAGGCATTGCGGTTTCTGGATCGTTATCAAAGAGTTTTGCTTACAAAGGCAGTGACTTTGATTTTTTTGTTATAACCACCGAAAACCGTTTGTGGGTGGCCAGGATGTTTTTAGTAGCCTTTTATAAGATGGCCAGTATGGTGGGCTTCGGTAAATATTTTTGCCTTAACTATATTATCGACGAGGCTGCCTTGGCAATACCCGAGCGGAATTTGTACACTGCCATTGAAATTGCCACACTTATGCCAAAGCAAGGCAAGGCGACTTTTGCGCTTTTTTTTGAAGCGAATAAATGGGTTTTGGAGTATTTGCCCAATTATGGGCCCAGCCATGGGCAGGCTGCCTACGAAAGGCGCGGGTTGGTTAAAATGTTATTTGAACGGTTGCTAAATACCAAAATAGGTACCCAATTGGATAATACACTGCATGCTTTTTACAAGGGCCGCTGGGAAAAAATGATGGCAGCAAAAAAATATGCTAAAAATGGTTTTTTGTTTGGCTCCTATATAGTCGATAAGCATGTATGTAAGCCTATACCGCATTATTTTCAACAGAAAATTTTAGCAAGGTTTGATGAAAAAATGCAAATGGTTAATAACATATATTATTCGGCAGGGCAAGTGGCAGTTTGATTTTGCAAACACCTATTATACAATTTAAAAGCCCGCTTTTTAATCCAATAGTCTTTTGATAGCCAATTATTGCTGTGCCCCGCCAAGTGTGGGGCTTGGCATTTGTAAACAATCATTTGTTACAATGCCCGTCTGCGCTTTATTTTTTGCGTAGAGAAATAATAAAATAATCGCCTATATATTTCCAAGGCCAACTGCTTTTGAAACGGTTTTCGAGTGCAATTAGACTTTTTAATAGCCTCGGGTGTTTGTCAGGAAAATTTTCAAAATACGATGGCGGTACAATGCTGCACATACCTTCCACGCCCAATAACTCAAAATTATCCTTTAGGGTGTTAACGATAAAGCTTGGTTTGTAATACCAGCACAAAAAACTAACGCCCTCTACATTGGCTTTTACGCCATTTTTATTTTTAAACCGCCTGAAAGCATTTTTAAAATTGCCCCTAAAGGCAAGCATAACTTCCCAGAGGCAAAAGCGCGGCATTATTGCCAACGTTATAAAACCGCCGGGTTTTAACAATGCAGCAAATGACTGCAGCACTGCATCCAATTCGCCAGTGCAGTTTAGGCCTGCAAAGTTGGAAAATATCATGTCATAAGGCCCTTTGTTGGTGAGTTTATGTAGTCGTGTAAAGCTGCATGTTTCAGTTGTTACCATATTGCTTAGCCCAGCAGCAAGTACTTTTTCCTTCAACTTTTCCTGCATACCCGTAGATATATCGGTCGCATGAACACTATGGCCTTGCTGTGCAAAATAGATGGCATCTTCACCAGTGCCGGCATTAAGTTCTACTATATTGCTATGTGCCGGCAAATATTTCTCCACGTGGCTGCGCACCCGCCACCGTTTGTACTGCACAATTTGGTTTTCACTATACAAAGTGTCAAATACGGGTGCTTGCTTACTAAAAGCTTGGGCCGCCTGCCGCTCAAGTAACCTATGTATTGTTGGTGTGTTCATGCTTTTTCCAACTGGTTAAGTTTTCGTTTTGCAAAATATAGGCCCGGCAAATGGTAAACCAATGCGGCCGACCGCTTTAAAATTTGGGGTGATAGGGCAGTCGGTTGTTTAAACACTGCTTTAACGGTTTGCATATCCTTGTGTACCCGGTATGTTTTGTGTACATACTTATACAACTGCTTGTAAAACGCTGGCTGGTAAGTATTTTTAAACATCAGTTGCATTTCATCGCTGTCTGTCCAGTTGGTTTTGTCTGTCAGCCCCGCCTTTACCTTTTCAAAAAATTTGGTGCCAGGCAGCGGGTACGATACGGATATGCCGATATTATTCGGTAGCAGGGTGTTTATCATGCGTATGGTTTGCATAATATCTTCTTTCGTTTCGCCCAAGTAGCCGAACTGTATAAAAAAAGCTGGCTTTATGCCGTGTTTTTTTAACATGGTTGTGGCGGCTGAAATTTGTTGAATGGTAGTGCCTTTATCCATGGCGTCCAATATTTGTTGGCTGCCACTTTCGGCACCCATCCAAACCTCATCGCAGCCCGCGCGGGCAAGGGCTTGTATATAGTTTTCTTCCACCAACAAATCGGCCCTTGCCTGTATTTTAAATTTGAATTGCAATTTTTCCTGCACCACCAAGTCTGCAAATAGCTGCACCCAGCCCGGCTTCAGCCCAAAAATATCATCACAAAACCAAATATGGTCAAAGCCAAATTGCTTTTTCAGTAGTTTCAATTCCTGCACCACGTTTTCGGGCGAGCGGGTGTTATACCTATTGCCATAAATAGGCTTGGCACACCAGTTGCACTTAAAGGGGCAGCCGCGTGTGGTGCCGATGTTGATGGAAAAATAACCGGTGCTTTTTAGCCACATTTTTTTATATGGGGCCATGTCCACCAAGTCCCAGGCGGGCAAAGGCAAGGTGTCAAGCTGTTTTAGCACTTGGCGTTTGGGCGTTTTTACAATGCTGCCGTCATTTGTTTTAAAGGCAAGGCCTTCAATTTGTTCAATGGTGCCGTTGCTCGTTGCTATGGCGTTCACTAACTCTAGCAAGGTAATCTCTGCTTCGCCAATAAGTACAAAGTCGGCACCCTCGGCTATATATTGGGCATAATGGTCTGTGGCATCTGAGCTGGATACAATCACCTTGCAGCCCCTTTGTTTTGCGGCAGCAATCATCGTAAAGGCTGCCTCACGCATATTGGTGAGGCACATTTTGGTAAGATAGTTAAACCCATCATCGTACAACACAAAAAAGTCTGGGCGGCTTTGTTCAATTTTCGCCACCACATCCATAGGGCCTTGGGCAAACATATTGTCGAAAAGCGATACTCCATAACCGTTCTCTCGCATGAGGGCCGCAGCATACAAGGTGCCGAGTGGGGCGTAGGGCTGGCCGGTTTTAAATTGCTTCGGGTCGAGCCGCAGAAAATATGAATGCGATAAAAGTATGTTTTTCAACTGCATACGATAGGGTTTTTAGTATAGGCCTGTGCCGCAAGGCTGATGCGGAAAATATAGTTCTTTTCCCACCAAACCCTTTTTGCCAGCGCCAAGGAGAATGTAAAATGGTTTTGGGCAGCAATTTGTTTAATGGCGGCTATTTCGCAGTCCTCACTCAATATCATATATATTGCTGTGTCATTGCTTACGAAAGGCCCCATAGTTTCAAACAGCCGGTGAAAATATTCGTTGTTGGCACCACAGTACCAAGCATGGTCCGCATCATTGGCAGGGGCTTTTTTATAATATGGCGGGTTTATGGCTATCATGTCAAATTTCTGCAACGGTATTTGGTCAAAAAGGTTCGAAGCGATTACCTGCATATCAATGTTGTTTGCCTTAGCGTTCAAGTTTAAATACTCAACCGCTTTGTTGTTAATATCGCTTGCGGTAACAATGGCGCCCCGTTTGGCGGCATGTAAGGCAATAAGCCCGCTGCCTGCGCCCAGCTCTAAAAATGTTTTGCCTGCCACCTCAATGCCGCTAATAAATGACAGCAGCAGCCTAGTGCTGAAAAATAACCCTGGGTGAAAAACGGTTGCAGGCACCACAAGCCCTATGCCTTTGTGCCGGTATACCCTTTGGCGCATAATATACCGGGTAGCCAATGGTTTGACGGTTTTGCTAGTTATGTATTTTATTGTTTTATTCACGCATGCTATATTAAAAACCCTCAATTTCGGGTTGGCGGTATTTCCAAAACAACTGCAGGGCTTTTAATTCATAAGGCTTCCAGTAGAAACTGGTTTTATAGCGAATGGCCGCCACAAAGCGTATCAGCGTGCGTTTTAGGCGGTTCAGCCGTATATCGCTTATGGTAGGGTAGTAGCCGTTTAACACCGTCTCAAAATCCCGTATGCGGTTAATCATGTCGGGGGTAAGCCAGGGCGTCAGCGGGTTTTTGCGCAAATCAAAATTCTCCCAGGCCGGGCTAATCCAGTCTTCCAGCGTTTCCGGAAATTTAAACCCTGAGGCCAATACTTTGCCGTACATATCCGACCCCTCGGTTGGCACAGGGCTGTACGTGTAAATAATAATTTCGGTATGGGGGTTAATGGCTTTTACTTGCTTAATAAAATCAATATCAAACTCAATTTGCCGCATGGCCTCCTCGGGCGTGTTGGCGGGGGTGCCAAGCACGAAAGAGTATTCCGGTATAATGTCAAACTTGGCCATGCGGGCGGCAAAAGTCCTTATTTGTTCGCCGGTTTGGGTGCCACCCTTGTCCATTTTTTTAAGTATCGCATCATTGCCGGTTTCTGCGCCAAAAAATATCATTTTGCAGCCAGATGCGCGCATCAACGCCAGTGTTTCGTCCGAATACTTGTTTATGGTGTCAATCCTACCCTCGCCCCACCAAACAATGTTCTCGCCCATCATCAATTGGCTGAAGGCTGCCACCCTTTTCTCCGATACAAAAAAGTTATTGTCGTGAAATTCAATGGCATTGCCGCCATAGGTATCTTTCAGGTGTTTAATGTCCCGGTAAATATTTTCTGCGCTCCTACCAATCCAGCGGGCATTGTAAATAGGTACCACCGCGCAAAAGCTGCATTTAAACGGGCAGCCCATGCTGCTATGGTAGGCAATGGTTTTGGTGCCCAGGTATGTTTTGCCCAAATACCGGGGTATGGGGTAAAAGCTGTTAAGTTTTTCATAGGGTAGGCGTGGCAGCTCGTCTTGGTTATACAGCTCGTCCTTGCGTGTTTTTACCAATTCGCCGTTGCGCAGGTATATCAGGTTGCTGATTAGTTCGTATGGTTTATTATTTTCCAGCGCGTTAATTAATGCCGGAAAGCATTTGTCGCCCGGGCCGTTCACTATAAAATCAACATAGCCTGAAGTAAGTACCGCCATAGGCTGGTTGGAGGGGAAATACCCGCCCCAAATGGTAGTGATGCTGGGGAACTGTTGGCGTATGTTTTTAGAAAAAGGGATGGCTTGTTTTAACTGCGGACCCGGCATGCAGGTGCAGCCAAAGTATTTAAACTGCCCGGTATTAAAGTAAGCCGTTATTTTTTCCAGCGGGTCGGCCTCCAAATTACCGTCTACTACCACATAGTCATACAACCCTTCTATGGATGCTGCCACAGACAGAATAGAATTGGGTATGCGAGGCTTTGACTTGGCACTGCGCGGGTTAAATAAGAGAATTTTATTCATGTTGGTAAAGCCTGTAATAATGTGTTGCTTGTTTCTGTGGAAACAAACTTGTTTTTTTCTGCAAGGGTTGCCTGATTGTAAAATTGAGGTAGCATGTTGGTTTTATAGCTGGCTATTTTGGCAAAAGTAGTCGGTTTCTAAAGGTCCGAGCTTACCAGCCGGCGTTTAACCAAACTAAGGAATCGGGTATCGTTAATCAATATGTAAATATCTGGCGAAAAGTATGGTGCTGGTAAGTTGTGTAGTATCTTGTATCTTAAAACAATGGGCATTTGTAAAACCCAAGGCAAGTTTATAATGGTTGTCATAACAAAATTATTAATCCCTTTAATAGCATAATCACCCATGCCCTACCCCATAAACCTCCATCTCGGCAGCCTCACCCTTAGCCTGCACCTCATCTTTGAAACCCTTGGCTATGCCATCGGGTTCAGGTATTTTTTGTACCTGCGCAAAAAACAAACTGACAAGATTAACGATGCCAACCGCGTGTGGATACTCATCGGTGCCACTTTTGGGGCTTTCTTTTTCTCCAGGCTGGTGGGGGCATTGGAGAATCCGTTGACGTTTATCCATTCCAACCATATCGCGTTGTATCTGTATGCCAATAAAACCATCGTGGGCGCATTGTTGGGTGGGTTGCTGATGGTGGAGGTAACCAAAAAAATAATCCATGAAAAAACATCCTCCGGCGATTTGTTTGTGTACCCCTTGATACTCGCCATGATGATAGGCCGCCTTGGTTGTTTTACCAGCGGTGTGCATGAAGACACCTACGGCGTACAAACCAATTTCTTCCTCGGCATGAACCTGGGCGACGGCCTGCGTAGGCACCCCGTAACATTGTACGAAATAGCTTTTCTTGCAATACTATGTATAGTACTGAAAGCTATTGAAAAAAAGGTGCAGTTGGTAAACGGCTACCGGTACCAGTTTTTTATGATAGCGTACCTAATCTTTCGAATATTGCTCGATTTTATCAAGCCGCATTATACGTATTTTTTGGGCCTCGGCACCATACAGTTATGCTGTGTGCTTGGCCTGTTTTATTATAGCAAAACCATTTATAAAATATTTTGTAGCTTTTCAACTTTAACCATACATGGAAAATAAACGCGATTACATTTACTACGACCATACCATAAGCCTTTGTATTGAATGCCACCGGCAGATAAGTGCCAAAATTATTTTTGAACAAGGCAATGTGTACATGACCAAAACCTGCAAGCTGCATGGTTTTCAAAAAGTGTTGATTGCCACCGATATTGAGTATTATAAGCAGATACGCAATTACAACAAGGCCAGCGAATACCCCCGCAAGCCCCATACTGAAACCGTTTACGGCTGCCCATACGACTGCGGTATTTGCCCCGACCATGAGCAGCACAGTTGCCTTACTCTAATTGAGGTTACCGACAGGTGCAACCTTACATGCCCCACCTGTTACGCCAGTTCATCCCCCACGCACGGAAGGCACCGCACGTTGGAGGAAATTGAACGCATGTTGGATGCCATAGTGGCCAGCGAGGGCCAGCCGGACGTGGTACAATTGAGCGGCGGCGAACCGACCATACACCCGGAATTTTTTAAGATATTGGATATTGCCAAAACCAAGCCCATCAAGCATTTGATGGTAAACACCAATGGCATACGCATAGCCAACGACCCTGGTTTTGCAGAGCAGCTTGCCTCCTATATGCCCGATTTTGAGCTGTACCTACAGTTTGATTCCCTTAAACCCGAGGCACTAAAGCAAATGCGTGGTAAGGATTTGACGGATATAAGAAAACGGGCCCTGGATAATTTAAACAGGCTAAACCTCTGCACCACCTTGGTGGTTACGCTGCAAAAAGGCCTGAACGACGACGAAATCGGTACTATAATAGAATACGCCTTGCAGCAAAAATGTGTGCGGGGCGTTACTTTTCAACCAACGCAGGTAAGCGGCCGGCTGGAGCATTTTAACCCTGCTACAGACAGGCTTACGCCCACGGAGATACGGCAGAAAATATTGCTGCAAACCAATATCTTCCAGCCGAACGACCTGGTGCCAGTACCCTGCAACCCAGATGCATTAACCATGGCCTACGCATTAAAATTGGCTGGTCAGGTACAGCCATTGACAAGGTTGATTGACCCCGAGGTGCTGCTCAACTCAAGCCGCAACACCATTGTGTACGAGCAGGACGAGGCCTTGCACGGCTATGTGATGAAGATGTTCAGCACGGGTAATTCACCAGTTTCGGCCAGCGAAACCTTTAACCAGTTGTTGTGCTGCCTGCCCAACGTGGTAGCCGAGGGCCTATCGTACAACAACCTTTTTAGGGTGATTATCATGAATTTTATGGATGCCTACGATTTTGATGTGCGCTCCATCAAAAAATCGTGTGTGCATATTGTTGACACTGATGGAAGAATCATCCCCTTTGAAACGATGAACCTTTTTTACAGGAATGAGTTTAAACAAAAACTGGAGACATTAAGAAATGAATTGGTATGAAAGAGGTAAAGAAAATATCTGCAGTAAACCTGATAATCTTGTTGATATACGCCATCATTATACGCTCAGTTAGTGGTGGAGGCAGCGACGCGACGATGGTGGTGCTTGCATTATCAGCAGTTGTCATCAGCCTTCACGTATTTATTAACTTGGTTGTCATGGTTGTTTATTATGCAAAAAAGAATAACAGTATGGGTAAGGCCTGGCTGTTGAGTGCGGGTATATTACTATTGGTTGGTTTCTCCACGTGTTTGGGCAATGCAATGTTGTAAGTGGTTAAGTGTAGGCGACAGGGATAAACTGGTTTTGAGTAAAAAAAAAGACTTATATGAAAAATATTGTACCAATTGTTGGCATAAACCTGTTGGTGTTGCTGGGGTATTCGCTGTTGATACATTTTAATGCTAGTGTTAGCGAAAGGGGGCTTAATATAATGATTTATTCTGCGGAATTGGTAGCACTACACATATTTGTAAACCTGTTTTTTGGAATAGCTAATTTTAAAACAAACAAACCCCTTGGCAAAGCATGGTTGTTAAGTAGCGGGATTGTTCTGCTCGTTGGCTTTTCAACCTGTTTGGGCAGTACCAATTTGTAAATATTGAAACCCCAAACGATACGATTTTTTAAAAAATAAATGACAGTTTTAAATATAGCACTTATGAAACCTGTAACACTAATTGTTGGCATAAACTTGTTTATAATACTGGTGTATTCGTTGTTGATTAGGTTTTATGGGTTGGATGGCGAGCCAGCCCGGGGGCTTGCATTGATGGTCGAGTCAATGTGGGTGATTGGTATACATGTTATTGCCAATGTTGTCATCGGGGCCATATGCCAAATTAAAGACGGAAAATTGGGCCAGCCTTGGTTTTTAAGTGCCGGCGTTGTGTTGCTGGTGGGGTTTTCAGCTTGTTTGGGTAATGGGATGTTGTGATTGATTTAAATTATAAAAAAATATTTTGACTCTGTAGATGAAGTTCAAAAATTTTATATCTCCGCCTTACAACCTGTTGCTTGCGCTGGGAAGTATGATAGCCATCGTCTCGTTTTTTTGGAAGGGCCAAATGGATTTACATATAAACGATACTTATTTTGTTGTAAGCGGCACAATTGTTTTATGGGCTACAGCCATTAGTTTAGTTGCAGTGTGGTTACTGTACTTGCCCCTAGATAAAATATTATGTTCGGTTGTATTAACTTGGATACATGTTGGCTCAATTCTTCTATTTATAATCGCGGTGTTTATTGGAATGTTTTTTTATGACAAAGTGTTTGCTTCTTCACTCAGTAACCCACGAACTATTTACGCCTATATGCAAGACTACAATAGAAAAGTAAGGATATTTTTCGGGTTGCCTACGCTGTTGTTGCTGCTTGGCCAATTGGCATTCGTTATAAATATTGTTGCAGGTGCAGCCAGGATTATCCATAGGCGAAATGGCCATAAGTTATAGTCGACGACTTTTTGAATTAGGTGAAAACAATTTTAACAGCAACCGCCTCGGTTTTTAAAGGCAGGAAACAATACTTTTACATCTTCTACCAATTTTTATGAAACATTACATATTCCTTTTACTGATAATATTCCTCGCATCCTGCTCCAGCAAAAAGGCAAAAACCCCTGTTGTCAAGGAGGATGCAACCACCTTGTATAGCTGGCAGATGAACGATGCAGGCTTAAAAACAGCGGTTGCCCAAGCCAACAACACGGTGGATAGTTTTACCACCGCCTTAAAAAGCAATAACCCTGCGTTTGCCAATTTTGCATTGAAAATACGTTTCCCTGGCCTTGGCGGCGCGGAAGATGTTTGGGCCGCCAATATTAAAACAACGCCCATGGGCTTTTCGGGGGTATTGAACAACGCCGCCGAATTAACCATCAAAGCCAAAAAAGGCGACCCCGTAACATTTACCAAACAAAACATCAGCGACTGGATGTACACAGAAAACGGCAAACTCCGCGGCGGTTTTACCATCAAGCTCACCTACAGCCGCATGACCGCCAAGGAAAAAGCCAAGTTTGACACGGCATTCGTGTTTAAGATGCAGTAGGGGCACAGGCGCGATTTGTGGCTACGTACATTACCCATTTCCGCAAAATAAATTAACTTTGAATAAAGTGAGTTATATGGTCGTATCAGAACAGTTGGTGGTGGTAGACAAAGATATTTTAGGAGGTACACCTGTGTTTAAGGGTACAAGGGTGGCTGTTAAAACCATGTTTGATTACCTTGAAGAAAGTTCTTTGGACGACTTTCTGCTGGGATACCCAACAGTTTCAAAAAGGCTGGCAGAGCAGGTGATTGAGCTTGCTGCTGAAAAATTTCTATCAGGGGTAGCGTTATGAAAATACTGCTGGACGAAAATATTGATGTGAGGTTTAAAAGATTTTTTGACCAGGAACATGAAGTTTATCCCATAACGGATATGAATTGGAATGGTATAAAAAACGGCAAACTTCTTCAATTGCTTGCGGCCAATGATTTTGATAGTTGGATTGTGGTTGATAAAAATATTCCGTATCAGCAAAATATCCATAACATCCCCTGCCTCATTATTGTACTGGACGTGTTTAGAAATACTTTAAAACACTTAGAGCCACTTGTTCCCCAAATTTTGGAAGTATTAAACGCCAATATAAGTGTCAAGATTGTCGTTATTAAGGAGCCTTAAGCGACTTTTGAATAAATTTATTTTAATATTTACACAACGTATGGAGCCATTGCCGTAAAAATGTGCATCCGAGGCTTCGTCCGGCAACGTTCCTGCCGCTCCTGTGTGCGACGCAACCCAAGCCCCATAGCATTACCCCAGCCCGTCCCCCCATAAACTCCTAATGCCCCAACCACTCTTTCGGCACATCCATCAACGGGCCGTTACCCAAACTATATTTTAGTTGCAGGGTAAAGCCGCCGCCACCTTCAATAAAGTCGAGTTTAAAAGGATGTTCGCCCTTTTGCAGGGCTATCTGACCAGATTTTTGTATGGCCGAGTGCAGCCCGTCGTTGTCCACCGTTGCTTTATCGGCAATGGTTAACACACCACCATCGTCGCAGGTAAGGTAAAAGGAGTAGATGCCTGTTTGCGGCACGTTTATGTAGCCTGTGTAGCGCAGTGCAAAGCTGGGCGCGTTTATGCTGGCAGGCACCACAAAATTGTGGGCGATAAAGGCACTGTCTGCTTCAACGCCCGTAAGTGCAGCGGTATTTTTGAAAAATGCTTTGTAATAGCTGCATTGCAGGCCAGGCTTGGTGTTGGCGGCAGTAACAGGGGCATGGTAAGCCTCCTTGGTATAATGCAGCGTATAAATATCGCCCCGCAGGCCGGTGGTTGTAAACGCGGCCAGTTTAATAGTGGTATTGTCGGTTATGGTAAGCGGTGCCGCCAACAAGGTGGACGCAACTGTGGGTATGCCGCAATCGGTGGTATAATGTATGGCAAGGCCGGGTATGGGGTTGTTAACCTGCAACACGGCTTTATCAGTAAACACGTTTTCTTCCACCAGCCCGGTAATATCCGGCAGGCGGTAATGCACATGCAGCGCATCCAGCCGGGTGTATTGGCTGCTGAGGCGTTGCAGGTATGCTGCATAGTCATGCCTGCTGCTCCAAAGCCTTTCGGCCAGGGCCGTCATGCGGGGCATAAACATAAAATCGGCCCTGTTTTCGCTGGGTATGCGCTCGCTCCAAATATTGGCCTGCGCGCCGATGATGTTCTTGCCTTCCTCTTCCGTCAGGCCTTTTGGCACCACGGCAAAATGGTAAATATTGTCTATTGAATGCACATCGGCCGGGTTGTCAAAATACAGCGGGTTACCCGGTGTCATAATCACATGGTTGCCATGTTTGGCGGCGGTTATGGGTGCGGTGGGTACCCAACTGCGCCAGTACATAACGTTGGCCGTGGGGCTAACGCCGCCTTCCAATATCTCGTCCCAGCCAATTAGTTTGCGGCCCCTGCTGTTAAAAAATTTCTCCATCCGTGTTACAAAATAGCTTTGCAGTTCGTTCACGTCTTTCAGCCCCTCGCGCTGCATCAGGGCCTTGCAATCGTCGCTTTTGGCCCAGCTTGATTTTTCCACCTCATCCGCGCCCAGGTGTATGTACTCACTGGGGAAAATATCCATTATCTCGCTAAACACATTTTCGGCAAACGCAAAGGTGGTTTCCTTACAGGGGCATATGGGGGTAGTAAACAACGGTCCCCATTCGCTGCCGCCCGTGCAGCTTAAAAACGGGTAGTTGTTAATGGCCGCCATCATGTGGCCGGGCATGTCAACCTCCGGCACAATGTCAATATGTTTTGCGAGGGCGTATTGCACAAGGGCTTTCATTTCCTCCTGTGTATAAAACCCGCCGTACAATGTTTTGCCGTTTTTGTGTATGATGTGCTGCGGGTCAATGGCCATGTCGGGGTTGGTTGCCGATGCTAGTATGCAAGCAGTGTCTTGGTTGTTAAAGGTGCGCCAAGCGCCTTGCTCAGTAAGCAGGGGGTATTTTTTTATCTCAATGCGCCAGCCCTGGTCGTCGGTAAGGTGCAGGTGCAGCTTGTTCATTTTATACAATGCCAGCAAGTCAATAAACTTTTTCAGGTAGCTGCTGGAAAAAAAATGCCTCGACACATCCAGGTGCATGCCTCGCCAGGCGTATGCCGGGTAGTCTTTTATATCCACCGCAGGCAGGGTAAGTGTTGTTAATGGCGCGTGTTGCCCCTCGATGCCGGCAGGCAGTAACTGGCGTATGGTTTCCACGGCGCGGAAGGCCCCGGCGGGCTCCTTTGCGGCAATGTTTATCTGCTGCGGGGTAATGGTTAGGCGGTAACCTTCCGGCTGGGTAATGGTATTGTCTAATTGTATGGTGATGTTGCCTTTACCTGCGGTTTGCAAACGGCTGCCCGTGGCATTTTGCAATAAAGTCTGCAGTTGCCCGGCCTCGTTGGCAAAGGCAGCGTGATATGAAAGTGTTGTGTTGGCTGTTATGTTGAAAGAGCCGTTTGCAGGTTGCAGGAAAACGGGGTAGGGGATGAGCGGATACCTGCTGGCCTGCGCCTGTGCAGTAGTATTATTGAAACATATAAACGCGAGACAGGCGAAAAAAGCACGCTGCAAAAATTTCATTTTGTATGTATTTATTCGTTGGCAATGCCGCGGAGGCACCAACGAAGATATTTAAGCCGTATGAATGCATACACAAGTTTTACCGTGCTGGTAATTTTTTACTGGGAAAGGTTAAAACGGGTACTGGTGTATTTATCTGTTAAAAATGTAGATATAGTTATGGATTATTGAAAATTGTAAGTAATTTATGGCTAGCAATCCAAAGACTTTTAAACAAAGCAAGTAATATGAAACTGCTCAATATCGTACAAAAACTCGAAGGCCTTGCCAACCAACAAAGGCTTCAACATATCATTGAAACACTGCACCAATGGGGTATTGCCTATACCGTGCAGCAATACCCTACGGGTAAAAATGTCATTGTAAATGGTGGCGGTAGCAAAAAGGTTGTCGGCATTTCCTCTCATTTTGATGTGGTGCATGGCTCGCCCGGTGCCAACGACAATGGCACGGCTGTGGCTGTTTTCTTACACATGCTGCACCTGCTTAAAACCCACCAGTTCAAAAACTTTGGGGTGGCTGTTTTCTTTTTTGACGAGGAGGAGTATGGCCTTAAAGGTTCGCAAGCGTATGTAGAGCAATATGGCATTGAACAATTTACAGGGGTAATAAACATTGAGATGGTTGGCCACGGGGATAAGTTTGCGTTATGGCAATTGAATGAGTATTCCAAAGGTGTGGTAATGGAAACCTTTGAAGCCACTGCCGCCAGCCTTGGTTTTTACACCAAGCGGTTTGACAAAATCGTGACCAACACATCCGACCAAATGAGCTTTCTCAACGCCGGCCTGGCAGATGTATTTTCCCTCACCCTTATCTCCGACAAGGATTTAGAAGTGGCTTACAAATTTTATGTGGCACAGGCGGCAGGGGCCTCGATACAAACGTTGGCGGACATCATGGACAAAGCACCCCTGTTTAAGCACTACCATAAACCCACTGATTTGAGTATTCATTTATCAGAAGAAAGTTTGCAAACCGCTTCGCGGGTGGTATGGGAAACGTTGGTTAGGTTGGATGGGAATTGCGCAATTTAAGTTTTTGGAAATTATCCTTCCATCCAACCACATTCCCCTTTTTCTCTATCTTGCGCACCTAAAATAACACCTTCCAAGGTTTAACAATATGCACACAGCGTATATAATAGATGCCGTGCGTACGCCCATCGGGCGTTATGGCGGCAAGTTGAGTTCCATCCGCCCGGACGACCTGTTGAGTTACGTAATAAGGGCCTTGATTATGCGGAATGAAGGTATTGATGTGGGTGCCATTGAGGACGTGATTGCGGGTGATGCCAACCAAGCCGGGGAGGATAACCGCAACGTGGCGCGCATGGCTGCATTGATGGCCGGGCTGCCAATGTCGGTGGCGGGCAATACCGTAAACCGCTTATGCGCCAGCGGCCTGCAGGCGGTGATGGATGCTGCCAGGGCTATCATGTGCGGCGAAGGGTTGCTGTACATTGCCGCTGGTGTGGAAAGCATGACGCGGGCGCCTTTTGTGATGCCCAAAAGCGAAGGGGCATTTGCCCGCAAACCGGAGATTTACGACACCACCATCGGGTGGCGCTTTACCAATAAATACCTGGCCGAACGTTACTACCCCTACAGCATGGGTGAGACAGCGGAAAACGTGGCCAAGGAATGGAACATAAGCCGCGAGGCACAGGACGCTTTTGCCCTGTCATCCCAAGAAAAATATTTTGCCGCCCTGGCCGCCGATAAATGGAGCGATGAAATAGTAGCGGTTGAAATGGTGAACGACCGCCTGATAAGCTGGTTTCAACAGGATGAACACCCCCGCCAGACAAGTTTGGAAAAACTGGCCGGTTTAAAACCTGCTTTTGCCAAAGACGGCAGCGTTACCGCTGGCAACAGCAGCGGCATAAATGATGGTGCTGCAGCGATACTACTCGCCAGTGAGGAAGCGGTGAAATTATTTAACCTGCAACCCATGGCAAAAGTGGTGAGCATGGCAGTTGCCGGTGTAGACCCTGCCATTATGGGCATGGGGCCTTACCCTGCCAGTATGAAGGCATTGAAACGAGCCGGGCTTATGGTGGCAGACCTTGGCTTGGTGGAACTGAACGAGGCTTTTGCATCCCAGTCACTGGCGTGTATAAAGGAACTTGATTTGGATGCTTCCCTGGTTAATGTAAACGGAGGGGCTATTGCCTTGGGGCACCCACTGGGTTGCACGGGTACGCGCATCGCCACCACTTTGGTGCACGAAATGTACCGTCGGCAAACCAAATACGGTCTGGCGACCATGTGCGTGGGGGTAGGCCAGGGTGCGGCAATGGTGTTTGAGGGATTGTAGGGTACTACAAATATTACCGCTGGAACCTTATTGCCATGGCCAATCCCCGTCATTTCGCAGTTTCTTGCCATGGACCATCGACCATGGACAATGGACTAAACAACAAAACATTTCTATATCATATTTTCTTAGTATTTTGACACCCAATTAAAACAAGCAAAACGACCTTCGTATGAAAAAAATGTTTTTTGTTTTAGCAGGTATGCTCTTCATATCTTCTGTAACCAATGCGCAAGCAAAGAAAGACAGCGCATCTTTCAATGATTTTTACGGTAAATTCAAGTTTGAGGCGGGCAGCCCCATTGACGAAGCCACCATTCTTTGGAATGGCTCTACCATTGCTATTTCAACCAGCATGGGTGATGCCACGATGGCCCAGCTTGGCACTGATAGCTTTAGCATGAGCTATGCCGACGGCACAATCTTGTTTAAAAGGGGTGCTGATAAAAAAGTTAACCAAATTGTAATATTGGTTTCAGGCACTTCGCTGGAAGGCAAAAAAGACGTACCGGGCGAAGCTACGTACGCCGAATATTACGGCAAATATAAGTTTGAGGCGGGTGCGCCCATTGACGAGGCTACCATTCTATGGAAAGACGGCAGCGTGCAAATTTCTACCGCCATGGGCGATGCCACCATGGCCCAGCTTGGCGTTGACAGTTTTAGCATGAGCTATGCCGATGGTACCGTTTTGTTTAAAAGAGGTGACGATAAAAAAGTAAATAAAATACAAATACTGGTTTCTGGCACCACGCTGGAAGGCAAAAAAGATTAGGCTTCAACTGCAAACCTTAATCGACAAATAAAATAGTAATCGGTTAGGCGAGGTTTAACGGCTTGTATCAATAACAAAAAGTCCCGCTGTGGTTAATTACCAGCGGGACTTTTTTATGAAAACACTGTATTAGAATTTGAAGGGATAATTTACAAGTCTCGCTTGGCTCACCGTTTCCTGCTGGCCCTTTTTCAAATCTTTTACGGCACAAGTGCCGTCTTCCAGTTCCTGGGCACCCAAAATAATAATATAGGGTATATTTTTTTTGTCGGCGTATTTAAACTGTTTGTCAAACTTGGCAGCCTCGGGGTAAATCTCGCTGCGTATGCCCTTGTTCCGCAGCTGTTGCATCAATCCAAAAGCCGCCCGGCTTTCTGCCTCGCCCAAGTTAAAAAACAATACCTGTGTGCCCACCTGCACATCTTCCGGAAAAAGTTTCAGTTCCTCCATCACATCATAAATCCTGTCAACGCCAAAGCTCACACCCACGCCGGGTAGGTTGGGCACGCCAAACAACCCGGTAAGGTCATCGTACCTGCCACCACCGCCAATACTGCCCATTTGCACATTACGGGCTTTTACTTCCAGTATGGTGCCGGTGTAGTAATTGAGGCCGCGTGCAAGGGTGAAATCGAAAACGAGGGGGGCGTGAATCGTGAAACGAGAATCGTCAATCGTGAATCGTGAATCGGGAATCGTCAATGATACGTAGGTAGGGTCTAGCGTTTCACTATTCACGATTGACGATTCAGGGTTGAAAAACTCGTATATGTAAGTCAGTTCCTCTATACCTTTTTTGCCTATTTCAATGTGGCCGATTAATGCTGCAAGCTTCGCCCGTTTTTGGTCGTTGCTGCCATCAATGGCAAGGTATTGCTCAATAATGCTTACCTGCTCTTCAGTCAAGCCACGCTCTAACAATTCAACCTTTACCTTGTCAATCCCAATCTTGTCTAATTTATCAATGGCAACGGTAATATCCACCATTTTATCTGCGCCGCCGCATAGTTCGGCAAGGGCACCTAAAATTTTTCGGTTGTTTATTTTTATGTCTACACCAACACCTAGTTTTTCAAAAGCAGTTGCATAAATGCTCACCAATTCCACCTCGTTTAGCAGGCTGGTGCTGCCCACTACATCGGCATCGCATTGGTAAAATTCGCGGTAACGGCCTTTTTGGGGCCTGTCTGCACGCCATACCGGTTGTATTTGGTAACGCTTAAAAGGGTAGGTAAGCTGTCCATGGTTCATGGCCACATAACGGGCAAAGGGTATGGTAAGGTCGTAGCGGAGGGCACGTTCTGTAATGCCATCCACATTTTTTCCTTCCAGTACTTTCTCAAAGTCTTCTTTTGCCTTAAGGTGTTTTTCGGTCCGGTCTAGGCCATTGTTCAATATCTTAAAAATCAGCTTGTCGCCTTCCTCGCCATATTTACCCATCAGGGTATCAAGGTTCTCCATGGCCGGGGTTTCCAACGGCTGGTAGCCATACAATTCAAATACCGTGCGGATGGTAATAAATATATAATTCCGTTTACGCACCGTCTCTGCGCTAAAATCCCTTGTTCCTTGTGGTAAACCCACTTTTACTTTTGCCATAATATGAAAAGCCCTATCCCATGCCCCCATCCCCTGAAGGGGGGTAAGAAACGGTTGATTGTTTTTTTACCAATAAATTTATCATCGTGCTTGGTATTGCCCCCCTTTAGGGGATGGGGGCATAAGTTGGCGTGCCGGTGCCGCCATACTTCTCCATTATCCTATCACATGCCTTGTCGAGCATGTCAAAAACATCATGGTAGCTTTTTTCCGTGCCGTACCAAGGGTCTGGCACTTCGCGGTCTTCGCCGGGGTACAGTTCACTTAATATTAAATCTGTTTTTTCTGCATCCCATAAATCCCGGCTCATCCTCCTTACATCGGCATAATTACTCCGGTCCATCACATATATCCTGTCAAACGCCAGCATGTCTTCTTTTTTAAACTGCCTGCATCGTTCTTGGCTTATATCCACCCCATTCATTTTGGCTACTCTTTGCGACAGGTGGTGGGCCGGTTCGCCAACGTGGTAGTTGGCCGTGCCTGCGCTGTCAACCACCCATCCAAGCTTGGCTATGTTGGCCTTGTGTTGCAAAATGCCTTCTGCCAAGGGGCTGCGGCAAATATTGCCGAGGCACACCATCAAAATTTTCATGGCCGCAAAGATAAGGCAGGGGGAGGTAATTAGTCCATGGTTCATAGTCGATGGTCCATTGCAAGAAGCTGCAAAAGATAGGGGGCTATAGTACAATATATTTTCTATGGGCAATGGACTATCGACCATGGACTAATTTGCTATAGAATCGTTAAAATGGTTAAACGGAAAAAAATAAATATGGAATCGAAAAATACCCGCATCTCAAGTATAGTTTGAGAGCGTTACTTAGTTATTATCACCCAAAAATATGCCATATGCTTGCTAAGAATATATTACAAACTGATGTATTGGATGGTTTGTTTGAAAACCGCCGCTTTGCCAAAGCAATATTGGGTGTGAGCGGATTGGTACTGTGTTTGCCATGCCTGTGATGGGTAATGTAGGCAGCAGCAGCCCAAAACCGACGGCAAGCATTTGAATGCCAAACGGGGGCCGACCGATTTGGATGAAAACGTGTTAAAGCAATAACTAAAAAGGCCAAACGATTACCCAGTGGTAAATGCGGGCGCCATGTACCCGTGTGCTTTAAAATACCGGTTAGTTTTTTTGGGCAGGACTAGCAAATTAAAATAATAAGTATATTGCCAGCCGTAAGATTAATAATTTTTTGCCATGAACGAGGATATAAGGGGTGAACAGCGAAAAGGGTATACGATGATGCGGTCGGTATACGACATGGGCGTAGGTGCGTTTATAACAATCATCGGGGTAATAATGTTGTTTGGCAGCAAGCTTGGTGTACCTGCCTTAAAGGTTTTTGTTGAAGACAGAGACCCGTTTTTGCTGGGTATTTTTGGCGGCTTATGCCTGTTGTATGGCGGTTTTAGGCTTTACAGGGGCATTAAAAAAAATTACTAAATGGTTACAGTTAACAAAAAATCTTTTGTACGCATATTAAACATGGCTTTGGTTATTGCATTGTTTACAGCAGGATGTAAACAGCATCTTAAGCCAGGGCAGGATCCGGGGGACTCGTTCGACGAAGGCACCATACACATAAGTGTGGATGAAAGCTTTAAGCCCGTAATAACGCAACAGGTAAAAGTATACGAGGCCAGCCACCCAAAAGTGCATATAGTGGCGTCCTATAAAGCCGAGGCAGATTGTTTTAGGGATTTGCAAAGCGACAGCACTAGGATGATTATTGTGGCAAAAGGGCTTAACGAAACAGAAAGTACGGCTTTTAAAAATGCGCTTACCTATACCCCCGACTGGGAGATACTGGCCTACGACGCGGTAGACGTGATTGTTAACGCATCGTCTGCCGATAGCGTGTTTACCATACAACGGTTAGAAAACATGCTAAGTGGCAAGGATACTAGCAAAACGGTGGTGGTGGATGGAAAAAATGCCACCAGTACGGTACGCTACCTGCTAGACAGTGTGTTAAAGGGTAAAAGTTTTGGAAAAAATGTTACCGCCGCCGCTGGAAGTAAGGCTGTTGTAGAATATATTGCACGAAATGCCAACGCGGTAGGTTTTGTGGGCAGCAGTTGGGTGGGTAATGACGAAGACCCGGAGCAGGTTGCATGGGGTAAACAAGTTAAAACAGCCTTGGTGGAGTGTAGAAACTGCAAGAAAGCCAATGAGCCTGCTGTGTATTATGCAAAGCCTGCGCAGGCCAGCATTGCCTATGGCCAATACCCATTAATACGGCCGTTATATTATATTTTAAAGGAAAATTACGCCGGTTTAGGCAGGGGTTTTAAAAGTTTTATGAGTTTTGAGCGCGGGCAGCTTATATTTAGGAGGAGTTACTTAGTGCCCGCACAAATGAGTTTTAACATAAGAACAAGTAACATAAAGTAAACATAGGCATCCAGATAACGTCAAAAATATGTAACCAGTTTGGCACTGTAAAGCACTGCTAAACTGTTTGCCAGTAAAATAGCTAAGAATAATTAGGGGTAGCATAAACTTGGTATGTAACGATTAATAACTTGATAAAATGAAAAAAATGAAGAAAACAGTCTTCACCTTTTTGGCAGTAGCATTTACATCATCTTTTGCTTTTTCGCAAACAGTAGAAGAGGGTATAAAATTCCTGTATTATGGCAAAACAAAAAGTGCAGTACAGGCGCTGGAAAAGGTTGTTGCAGGCAAGCCCAAGGATGCGTATTCTATCTACTGGTTGGGGCAGGCTTACCTGGCAGACGCATACCCTGATAACAAGGAGGAATTTGCAAAAGCAAAAGCTACATACCAGCAGGCACTGCAAAATGGCGTGAATGATGCGTGGATATGGGTAGGCAGCGGACACATAACTTTGCTGGAAGGCGGGGATATTAATGCCGCCAAGCAAAATTTTGAACAAGCCATCACGGCCACAAAAGGCAAAAAAGGTGTGGAGAATGCCGATATATTAAATGCCATAGGCAGGGCCAATGCAGCTGGCGACAGCAAGGTGGGCGACCCCCAATATGCTGTTGACAAACTTAAAAGAGCAGCTGAAATTGACGCTAAAAACCCAGATATTGATATTAACCTTGGTATTTGCTACTTAAAGTTGGGTAATGACCATGGTGGTGATGCCGTGCAGGCTTTTACCGATGCAACCACAAGGGATCCTAAATACGCTGCCGGCTATTTTAGGGTGGGTAGGATATACCAAAGCCAAGATAACAAACAGTCGATGGACGAATGGTATGGCAAGGCCGTTGCTGCAGACCCTGCTTACGCGCCAGTGTACTATGCTTATTATGTGTATTATGCTGAAAAGGACGTGAATGCAGCCAAAGAGTTTATTGACAAATACATAGCCAACAGCGACCAGGATTGCAAAACAAGCTACTTTCAGGCTGACTACCTGTTTAGGGCTGGCAAATACCAGGAATCTTTAGAAAAGGCCAAAGCCATGGAGGCGGGCGAGTGCAAAACCTACCCCATCCTGAATATTTTATACGCCTACAACTACGACAGGCTGGGCGATTCGGTACAAGCGAGGAGCTATTTGATCAAATATTTCTCCACACCAGGTATAAGCCCTATACCTGACTACTATGTGTTTGCAGGTAAGTTGTATGCCAAATTCCCCGGGTTTGAGGATACCGCCTCGGTTTATTTGAAAAAGGCGGTGGCTTTAGATACTGTGAAAAAGAACAAACTAGATTATGCCAATACTGCCATTAATATTATGGTAAAGGCTGGTAAAATAAGGCAGCAGATTGAATGGTTGAATATTAAAGCAGGCATACGCGGAGACAATAAGCTAACGGAGGCCGAGTTTTACAAATTAGGCAATACAGCAGTAGCTGCGATTGATGTTACTAAAGACAGCGTGACAATCTCCGGCGCATATTTATTGGCAGATTCGATTGGAAAAGCCTACATTAGTACATACTCTGAAAAGCCACAAGGCTATACCTTGAGAGTTACTGCCGCAAAAAAAGCGGATAAGGATAGCAGCCAGGGATTGGCTTTAGAACCAATTAGAAACGCAAACCAGTTTTATTTTAAAGACACTGCCCAGCCTTATGCAAAACCCAGTATTTTGGGCAACGACTATTACTTAGTTACTTACTATTTGTATAGGGTTAAGGGTATGGCGAAAATTGACCAATATAGAAACGCCGCGAACGTTTTTGATGAAATAGTTCAGATTACAGCACCCGGATCGGATGAAAACAAAACGGCGACCGACAACAGGGACAAATTAAGAGGAGCTGTTCAAAAATACGATGCAGCGCACAGTGGCAAACCCGGCGCGCCAGCAAAACCCTAATTTTTACAGAAAATCAACGATTTGTATAAAAAACTCCTCTTTAAAAAAGAGGAGTTTTTTATTTTCCCTGCATGCACTTACTTTTGTGGCATAACTACTTGATATGATGCTTCTGAATATGCTTATTGACGCAAATGTTAAGAACACCGCTGCAAATTATTTGCCCATAGGCATCCAATTGTTTTTTGCTGCCGGGCTGGTGGCCTTTATAATGATTATAAGCCATTTGGTAACCGGCCCCAAAAGGGCAACTGCCGACAAGTTGCAAACCTTTGCAAGCGGTATAGAAACCCATGGCAATGCCCGTTCACCAATGGCAATCAAGTATTTTTTAGTAGCCATATTATTTGTACTTTTTGATGTGGAGGTGATATTTTTTTACCCCTATGCCGTTAATTTTAAGCAGCTCGGCTGGCATGGCTTTGGCGAACTGTTGTTGTTTGTTGGGTTTTTTCTGGCTGGCTACATTTATATCATCAAAAGAGGTGCCCTGCAGTGGGAGGATTAGGTAATGCACCTATCCGGTTGGTTGCTGATTAAGTGTGCAGTCCGCACTCCTCCGCGTCTACGCCCAATTTTAACACACAGCTAAATTATTACAACAAAATTGGCGGTTGTATGTTACTTTTGGTGGTCTTTCAGCACAGGTTTGCGTAACCGGCTTAGGTTACGGCAGTTAAAGCAGTTTAATAATACATAAATATCTTTTATGGCACGTCCTGTCCGGTTTAATATACATCCTAAGAAGTCAGATATACATGATAACGTTGCTATAGCGGGCATGCCTGAAGGTTTAATGGGGGAGGGGTACTTTGCCACCAATATGGAAAAAGTGGTTGGCTTGGCCAGAAAGAACTCTTTATGGCCTTTGCCTTTTGCAACATCTTGCTGTGGTATTGAGTTTATGGCTACCATGGCCTCAACCTACGATTTATCCCGATTTGGATCCGAAAGGCTAGGCTTCACGCCCCGCCAGTGCGATTTGTTGATGGTGATGGGTACAATAGCCAAAAAAATGGGGCCAGTGTTAAAGCAAGTGTATCTGCAAATGGCCGAGCCCAGGTGGGTAATGGCCGTGGGTGCATGCGCCTCATCGGGCGGTATATTCGACACCTATAGCGTATTACAAGGCATTGACCAGATAATTCCCGTGGATGTTTATGTGCCAGGTTGCCCACCAAGGCCTGAGGCAATTATTGATGGGGTAATACGTATTCAGGAGCTGGTACACAACGAAAGCCTACGCCGCCGCAACAGTGAGCATTATAAGGCATTGTTGGGTAGTTATGGCATTGAATAAACTTTATATGGAAAGTATCTTAGAACCCATATTAAACTCGCCCCTGTTAAAAAGCTACGTGGCTGATTTGCAGGACTACCTTTCTTCGGAAGAAGAAAGGAGGCGTTTTTTTTATAATAAAATAACCGAGCAAGAGAAAGCAGAATTTATTAATGGGGAGATTATCTTGCACAGTTCAGTAATGCTTATGCATAACAATGCATCATCGTTGCTATACCAGGCAATTAAGGAGTTTGTAAGGTATTATAATACTGGTATTGTGGGGTATGAGAAATTGATGGTGAGGCTTACCCGCAATGACTATGAACCTGATTTGTGTTTTTTTGAGGCTGAACAAGCGAACGAGTTTACACCAGACCAAAAGCTGTTTCCTGCGCCATCTTGGATTGCGGAAGTTATAAGTAAGAGTACTGAAAAAAACGACCGCGGCATAAAAATGCAGGATTATGCCCTGCATGGGGTTAAAGAGTACTGGCTTGTAGAACCCAAAGGGGAATATATAGAGCAATATATTTTGAAAAAAAGCAATTTTTTTCTGCATAAAATTTATAATCGTGGGGAAATAATAGAGCCGTTTGTTTTTAACGGCATGCGATTGCCGGTTGATGCGGCTTTTGATGAGGATGCAAACGTTGAATACCGGAGACAGTTTTTTTAAGGTGGGGAGTATTTGGATACCTTTTATGGTAGTCGGTTAGCCTTTTTGGCTGATTAAATGAAAACGCAAACAATACAATACCGAAAGCAATTTTTTAGCGATGGCACTAACAAACGAAACAATTAAACTGAAACTTATTGAAAAGTTTGGCGAGCAGGTTCTCAATTTTGAAGAACCTTATGGCCTGCTTACGTTTGAAGCACCGAAGGAAAATAACTTGAAGGTATTGCAGTTTTTATACGACGATGCCGAGTTGGGTTTTACGTTCCTAACCGATCTTACGGCTGTACACTACCCTACTTTAAAGGGCAGGGAACTGGCGGTTGTTTACCACTTGCATAACCTGCCTGCCAATATTCGTTTGCGGTTTAAGGTGTATACTGACATAGAAACACCAGATGTGTACACGGCCACCCGGCTTTTTGAGTCGGCCAACTGGATGGAACGGGAAACGTTTGATTTTTTCGGGATAAACTTTGTGGGCCACCCGAACTTGAAGAGGATTTTGAATGTGGAGGAGATGGACTATTTCCCTTTACGGAAGGAGTTTCCTTTAGAAGACCAAAGCAGGCGGGATAAAGATGATGAAATGTTTGGCAGGGGTGGTTCTATCTGGTAGGTGTTTTTAACGCTTTAGACCTGTTATATCTAATGCACATTGACGAAAGATTGGCTTAGGACATTTTCAAATTTTTAATTTACTAATTCTCATATTAATATGTCAGATATACTTTTTGCAAAAGATAAACATATTAAACTGCCGGAAGGCTCCATTGAAAAGCAAACAACCACGCTTAACCTAGGCCCTACACACCCGGCCACGCACGGCGTTTTTCAGAACATATTGGAACTGGACGGGGAGCGTATTGTGTCATCTGAACAAACAGTGGGGTACATACACCGCGCGTTTGAAAAGCTGGCGGAACGCAGGCCGTTATATCAAATAACAACACTTACCGACAGGTTAAATTATTGCAGCAGCCCTATCAACAACATGGGCTGGCACATGACCTGCGAGAAATTGCTGAAGGTTAAAACACCCAAGCGGGTGGATTATTTGCGTGTTATCATCATGGAACTTGCTAGGATTACCGACCATCTTATATGTAATTCAGTGGTGGGTGTGGATGCCGGTGCGTTTACACCTTTTTTGTATGTGATGCAGTACCGCGAGCTGGTATATGAAATTTATGAGGAGATCTGCGGTAGCCGTTTAACTACCAATATTGGTAGGATTGGCGGTTTTGAACGTAATTTTACCAACGCCGCGTTTACCAAACTGGAGAAATTTTTAAAAGAGTACCCGGGTGTTTTGCGTGAATTTGAAAACCTGTTGCAGCGAAACCGGATTTTTATGGAGCGTACTATAGGCGCAGGCCCCATTGGTGCAGACCGTGCCTTAAACTATGGCTTTACAGGCCCTAACCTGCGCGCCGCAGGTGTGGATTATGATGTGCGTGTACATACACCTTACAGTAGTTACGAAGATTTTGACTTTACCATTCCCGTTGGTAAAACCGGCGATTGTTACGACCGTTTTTTGGTTCGCAACCAGGAAATGTGGCAGTCGCTCAGTATCATCAACCAGGCCTACCAAAAAATACAAGAATTTAAAGGCGCGGATGCCGAGGTGTACCATGCCGATGTGCCGGAGTACTATTTGCCCAAAAAAGAGGACGTTTATACGAAAATGGAAGCCCTTATATGGCACTTTAAAATTGTAATGGGCGAAACAGACATACCAAAAGGCGAGGTATACCATAGTGTAGAAGGTGGCAACGGTGAATTGGGTTTCTATTTAATCAGCGATGGAGGACGTACGCCATACAGGTTACACTTCCGCAGGCCTTGCTTTATTTACTACCAAGCCTATTCTGAACTTACAAAAGACACCATGTTAAGCGATGCCGTTATAACCATGAGCAGCCTTAACCTTATTGCGGGTGAAATGGATGCCTAAAACAGTGCTATGAAAATTAAAGTGCTTATTTACTGTTTTGTTACCCTGATGGCTTGCCTGCCAGCCATTGGTCAGGTTAAAACAAGCTTTGGTGATGATGTTAGCTCACTGGATGGCATTATGAAGGCTTACTATGATGTAGTAACCGTAAAAAAAGGTGCCAAAATTAGTTTTGAGCGCGACAGTTTGTTACATATCGCCAATGCTGGTGTGGGCATAATTCAGATAAATGAAAACCGGCGGCCCCAATTGCATTACATAACGCTGCGGCAGTACCATACTTATGCAGATGCAAGTTTAGAAAAAAATGGCTTTTACGAGCGCGAAATACATAGGCAAGTGGAGCATTTTGGTGCTGTTTACCATGTTTGGAGTACGTATGAATCTAGAATCGTAGCAGACGGGCCGGTAACCGGCCGCGGTATAAACAGCATAGAGCTGTATTTTGACGGACAACGGTTTTGGATAACATCTTGGATATTTGACGCGGAACGGAAAGGTATTGAGATACCCAAGGAGTACTTGGGGAAGTAGCCTGAAATAAATTGATAAAGAAATTAATCTTATATAGATGAGCGTTCAGTTTTCACCAGAAAAGTTAGACAAGGTAAACGAGATAGTAGCCCGTTACCCACAGGGAAAGCAAAAGAGTGCTTTGTTGCCAGTATTGCATTTAGCCCAGGAAAGTTTTGGTGGCTGGCTAAGCCCCGAAACCATGGACTATGTGGCCGAATTGCTACACATTAGGCCTATTGAGGTGTACGAGGTGGCCACTTTTTACAGTATGTACAACACTAAGCCTGTTGGCAGGTATATGTTTGAGGTTTGCCAAACAGGTCCGTGCATGGTGAACGGCTGTGATGATATTATAGCCTATATTGGAGAAAAGCTACAAATAAAAGCAGGGGAAACTACGGCTGATGGGCTGTTTACGTTAAAAACAGTGGAATGTTTGGGTGCTTGCGGTTATGCACCCATGATGCAAATGGGCAAAACCTACAGGGAGCATTTGACAAAAGAGAAAGTAGACCGTATAATAGAAGAATGTCGGCAGCAAGCGGCTTTGAATAATTAGTATTACATGGGCATTACCACAGCCATATTACGGGTAAGGGAACACCGAAAGGCAGCAAAATTTGCCGGTGTGGAGTTTTTGGTTGACAGTGGGGCAGTATACAGCGTAGTACCGGAAAAGGTGTTGGATGAACTTGACATAGAGCCATATAAGGAAATACGTTTTTTGTTGGCAGACGGTACTACCCTGAAAAGAAGAGTAAGCAGTGCTTACTTTGAGTTTGATGGGGAAGGTGGGCCGGTACCAGTGCTACATGGAGAGGAGGGGGATTCGGCGTTGTTTGGGGCAATAACCTTGGGGTCAATAGGGTTGGTATTGAACCCGTTTACGCGTACACTGCACCCCATGCGCATGTTGATGGCGGGTTTGAAACGCTGAGAAATGATATACAGTACAAGGGTGCGACGCAAGAAAGATGGGAAGAGGACTAGTGCCGGGGCCCAAAAAGCAAAATATTGAACTGAAAACATTGGTTACGATATATTTTTAACTTCATAATTTCCCCTTTGGGGTTTGGTGCATGAAAAAACTGTTATTAGCAAACGACCATATTGAAGGCATACGTTTTTATGATGTGTACCGCAAAAACGGCGGGTATAACAGCGTGGAAAAGGCGTTGAAGAATATGAGTCCCGAGGCTGTGGTGGAAGAAGTGAAGAAAAGCGGCCTTCGCGGAAGGGGTGGTGCGGGCTTTCCCACCGGCCTAAAATGGAGTTTCATTGCCAAGCCGGAAGGCGTGCCGCGCCATTTGGTGTGCAATGCAGACGAAAGCGAACCCGGTACCTTTAAAGACAGGTACCTGATGGAGTTTTTACCCCATCTGCTGATTGAGGGGTTGATTGTTAGCTCGTTTGCCTTGGGTTCAAATGTTACCTACATATACATTCGCGGTGAGTATGCGTGGATAGTGGATATTTTGGAACATGCCATCGGCGAAGCAAAAGCCAACGGCTGGCTGGGTAAAAACATACTGGGTATTGGGTATGACTTGGAAATATATGTGCAGCGCGGTGCAGGGGCCTACATATGCGGAGAGGAAACCGCTTTGATTGAAAGCCTAGAGGGCAAACGCGGCAACCCACGTATTAAACCCCCATTCCCCGCCGTAAAAGGTGTTTGGGACAGGCCTACCGTGGTTAACAACGTTGAAACCCTCGCAGCTGTAGTACCCATTATAAACATGGGCGGTGAGGAATATGCCAAAATAGGTGTAGGGCGTTCAACTGGCACCAAGTTAATCTCAGCCTGTGGCAACATTAACAAACCGGGCGTGTATGAAATAGACATGACTGTTTCAGTAGAGGAATTTATTTACAGCGATGAATATTGCGGCGGTATACCCAAAGGAAAACGCCTAAAGGCGTGCATACCCGGCGGTTCGTCTGTACCCATCTTGCCTGCAAAGTTGTTACTAAAAACAGCCAAGGGCGAAACCCGCTATATGAATTATGAAAGCCTTAGCGATGGTGGCTTTGCCACTGGTAGCATGATGGGCAGCGGCGGCTTTATTGTGTTTGATGAAGACCAGTGCGTGGTTAAAAACACATACACGCTTGCGAGGTTTTACCGGCACGAAAGCTGCGGCCAGTGTTCCCCCTGCCGTGAAGGTACCGGCTGGATGGAAAAAATACTAAAGAACATTGAAACCGGCAAGGGCAAAATGAGTGATATTGATTTGCTTTGGGAGATACAAAGCAAAATTGAGGGGAACACTATTTGCCCATTGGGCGATGCCGCAGCATGGCCGGTAGCAGCAGCCATTCGCCATTTTAGGGACGAGTTTGAATGGCACGTGCGCAACCCCCAGGAAAGCCAGGTACGCAATTATGGCTTAGCCGACTATGCGTTGGTATAACGCGTATGGCATGCCGATATGTTTGTTTTGCGGCTAATACGGGGTAGTAACTGTTGACAATGGACAGAAAAAAGATAGTTATAGCACATAGCTGGATAGAGGTTGGTATAAATAACCAAACAAGGCAACTGGCTATAGCATTGTCTGAAAAATATGATGTATGGTTTTTGTCCCAATCCCGTATAGGCGGAAAGCTTATTAAGGTTAATGAGCATTTAACGGTAATGGATTGGCCCAACAAGCGGCCTACAAAACTTAAAGATCTTTGGTTTTGCTGGAATTTTTTTAGAAAGATAAAGCCCGATGTGGTGATAGCCCATTTTAGCAGCATTCGTGTTTCGATGGTAGGGGCTTGGTTGGCGGGCGTAAAATGCAGGGTTGCTTGGTACCACACATTGTCAGGCCAAATGAAGGATGATGTAAAGGGCTATTGGCGGCGGGTTATTGTATTGCTGCGCACCCGGTTGGCCTATTTTTTTGCCAAGCATATAGTTGCGCTAAATGAAGTTGGCCGCAAAGATGCCATTCATTTTTTACATAAGGCAGCCCAGCGTGTTACCGTAATAAACAATGGCATGCCGGTGCCTGCGGACGTAGAGCCACAAATTTGGCAGGGGGGCGAGCAACGGTTTTTGTTTTTGGGGCGTTTTCATGCGCACAAAGGGGGCGATTTTATAATAAAATGTTGCCCTACATTGAAAGAAAAATACCCCGGTTTTAGGCTAAGCTTAGTTGGCTACGGAGAAGAAGAAGCCCATTGGAGAGCATTGATAAATGAATTGCAGCTGGAGGGCGTTGTTGATATACCCGGTAAAATAGCAAGTTATAAAGACGTTTTTAAATATTTGGTTTCAGCATACGCATTAGTGGTGCCCAGTAGGGTTGATAATTTTCCTACGGTTATCATTGAAGCAAAGGCTTGCTCAGCCCCTGCGATAGCGTCGGCCATTGGCGGCATACCTGAAATGATTGAAGACGGCACGGATGGCTTTTTATGTGAGAGTGAAAATGAAGAAAGCTGGGTAGCCAAGATGTCGCTTTTGATGGATAACCCGGGTTTACGCAATACAATGGCTGCGAATGCCAAGGGTAGCTTTGATAAAAGATTTAACATCAGCAACCATGTTACTAATGTTGAGAATTTTCTAGGCACTTTACTTAGGTAAGCGGTTAACAACGTTACATGGCAGAAAAGCAAACCATATTTATTGCGCATAATTGGAGTTGTGTTTCCGTGTCATCTATTTCGTATTACTTGGCATTGGAGCTTTCAAAGCAGCACAGGGTTGTTTTTTTAAACGGTAAGGGGCCTAGGAATGTGTACACACGCATCAACGAAAATTTAGAGGTGTACGACTGGCCCAACAAGCGGCCTGTTAAGTTTAAGGATTTTGTGTTTTTTGTAAGGCTGCTGCGAAAATACAAGCCCAACGCAGTACTGGCGCATTTTTCAACGGTTAGTGTTTGTGTGGTGGGGGCATGGCTTTTTAAAGTAAAAAGAAACTGTTGTTACTATCATACGCTTATTGAACAAAACCGCTTGGATTTGCCTGCCAATAAAAGCAAAGGGCTAAGGTTTAGGTTTGCAATTTTTAAGAAGGGGTTGGTTTATAAATTGGCCAGCAACATAATCGCGGTATCGCAATATGCAAAGTTGGATGTTAGCAAGCATTTTAAGGTGGACGCACAAAAGGTAAAAGTTATTTACAACGGCATGCCAGATACGGCTTGCAAAAATAACTTTGATGCATTAAAAATAGTGTTTGCCGGGCGGTGTGACTATTCAAAAGGTATAGATGTTTTAATAAATGCAGTGGGTTTACTATTAAACAGGGGCATAAACCTACAGTTGGAAGTGGCAGGGGGCGGCAAGCAACGCGCGCAGCTTGAAGAACATATACAATTGAAGGGTTGGCAGAACGCAATTAAGTTTATTGGGCCGGTACCCTATGGGGAAATACACCAGTTTATAAGCTCGGCCTATTTGATAGTGGTGCCCAGCCGCATTGATAATTTACCTACTGTAGTAATTGAGGCAAAGGTCTGCATGGTGCCGGTAATTGGGGCGGCGGTAGGCGGCATACCAGAAATGATTGAACACAAGAAAAACGGTTTACTCTTTAAAGCCGAGGACAGCGGTGACTTGGCAGAGCAAATATTTTTGTTGATAAACGACAGGCAATTGCGCGACAATATTGCCGCGGCAGGCCGAAAACAGTACGAGGACTGTTTTACGATCGAGAAAAATGTGCGGGATGTACGCGATTTATTGTTGCACGGCCCGAGGGATTTCGTTAACTAATAGGAAGGTTTAAATAAACGCTATTTGAATTTGTTTATTTTCGGCGATATTTGCCGTAAAATATTGTTATTACTGAGCAGGCCTCCGGCGTTTTCTACACATTTTTGGAAAAAGCGACGGACTTGGTTTTAAAGGGTATAACTGGGTTAAGGTTTTTAAAAAGATAATTATAACGTAGATATTAACGAAGTAAAAATGGCTGATACTCCATTATTTAAAGTAACGATAGACAACATTACCATTGAGGTGCCTGCCGGTACAAGCATATTGGAGGCCGCCCGCAAAATTGGTGGTGAGGTAGCCCCACCCGCCATGTGCTTTTACAGCAAGCTTAAGGGCAGCGGCGGTAAATGCCGCACCTGTTTGGTGGAAATCTCCAAAGGCTCGGAAAAAGACCCACGCCCCATGCCCAAGCTGCAGGCAAGCTGCCGCACCACGGTAATGGATGGCATGGAGGTGAAAAATATCACCAGCCCCAAAGTGCAGGATGCCAGGGCTGGCGTAGTTGAAATGTTGTTGATTAACCACCCCTTGGATTGCCCTATTTGCGACCAAGCCGGGGAGTGCCATTTGCAAGATTTGAGCTACGAGCATGGAAAGTCGGGTACGCGTTACGAATTTCAGCGCCGTACGTTTAAAAAACATAGCTTAGGCGACTATATACAGTTACACATGACACGCTGCATACTTTGCTACCGTTGTGTGTTTACGGCTGACCAGCTAACCGAATCGCGCGAGCATGGTATTTTGGACCGTGGCGACCATGCCGAAATAGCCACTATGATTGAAAAGAATTTGAAGCATGATTTTATAGGCAATGTTATTGATGTTTGCCCTGTTGGCGCTTTAACCGACAGAACTTTTAGGTTTAAAAACCGCGTGTGGTTTACCAAGCCTGTGGATGCACACAGGGATTGTGAAAAATGCTGCGGCGAAGTGCAATTGTGGATGCGTGGCGACGAAGTGTTTAGGGTTACCGCCCGTAAAGATGAGTGGGGTGAGGTAAAGGAGGCCAGTAACGGTAAAACCGGCTGGATTTGCAATGAATGCCGTTTTGAAAAGAAACATATTAATGATTGGGTTATTGAAGGGCCAAGTGAGGTAAACAGGCATTCCGTAATTTCCCAGGGGCATTATGTGGGCAGGGTAAAACCGAAGGAGACAGTGGAAGAAGTTATGGATGGGGTTAAGCCAAGGATTTTTTTGCAAATACATGAGGTAAGCGAAGTAAACAAACCTACTGTGGATTTAAGCCTTATACAAGGGCCTGCCCACAGCAACAATTTTGTTACTTCGAACCAATAGTGTTTTTACATAACAATTATATTTATTAGTCAAAATAAATAATCCCCATGGGGATATAGGGTATGACCTTACTTGCTTTAAATTTAGACTGGGCTTATTTACTTGGAAAGCTGATACTAATTGCCATTATAATTTCTGTTTCGCTGGTGATAGCCATGTACGAAACCTACTTGGAACGTAAGGTAGCTGCCTGGTTGCAGGACCGTATTGGCCCTAACCGCGCCGGCCCTTTTGGCATTTTTCAGCCATTGGCCGACGGTGCCAAGCTTTTTTTTAAAGAAGAAATCATACCCAATAGCTCCAATAAGTTTTTGTTTATACTGGGCCCTTGTTTGGCTATGATGACGGCCATGATGACCTGCGCCGTTATACCTTGGAGCAGCAGCCTTGATTTTGGCCACGGGCCGATACCTTTACAGATTGCTGACATTAACATCGGCATCCTCTACATTTTCGGGGTGGTTAGTTTGGGAGTGTATGGTATTATGATAGGTGGCTGGGCATCCAATAATAAATTCTCCCTGTTAGCGGCCATGCGCGGTGCCAGCCAGGTAATAAGTTACGAACTTGCAATGGGCATTGCCATCATCTCTTTAATATTTGTTACGGGTTCCTTAAGTTTAAAAGATATTGTGGGCCAGCAAATAGGTCATACTTGGAATATTGTTTACCAGCCACTAGGTTTTCTTATTTTCTTTATCTGTGCATTGGCAGAGTGCAACCGTGCGCCTTTTGACCTGCCCGAAGCGGAGAGCGAGTTGAACATGGGTTACCACCAAGAATACTCCTCCATGAAACTTGGCTTTTACTTGTTTTCTGAATACATCAATATGTTCATCAGCAGCGTAATAATGGCTACCTTGTTTTTTGGTGGGTATGACATTCCGTTTGTTAACACCGCAACGATGAACCCCAATTTGGCAGCAGTATTAGGCCTCATTGCACTAATGGCAAAAGTGGTTGTTTTCATTTTTGTGTTTATGTGGATCCGCTGGTCTTTACCCCGTTTTAGGTACGACCAATTGATGAACCTTGGCTGGAAAGGCTTATTGCCATTGGCTTTGGTTAACATGGTAGTAACGGGCGGTGTAGTATTGTGGCTGCATAAGTAGATGATTTAATAATATTCAATATGGGTATCATCAGGCTTCCGATATTATTCCGTGGATCTATGAATGACAAATTCTTGTATTGTCTTTTTGACAGCGGCGCAAATTATTCTTTCTTAAGAAAAGATATTGCTGAGCAAGTAGAACCACTAATACAACTAAGAGAGCCTTTACGGATGACCATTGCGGATGCCAATAATTTTATGATGGTTGAATATGCAACGCGCAGTAGCTTTTCTGTTAGCAATGATGTGGAGCTTTCGGATGAATTTTTTGTGTTGGAAGATTTAAGTGAAGAGGCTGTTATTGGTGCGCTTACCATGCAAAAGTGGAAAATGAAACTAGATTTTGAACACGACAGGGTAGAGGTTGACCCACGGATGGCCAAAATGCAAATCGTTCAAATAAAATAGCATCAGATAAAATTGGTGCCAATACACAATAAAAATACTTTTGCAATCAATATAAATCTCCATCAGGTATAAGTTATGCAAGCATTAACAACAAGGGTAAAAGAAGTAGACCGCAAACCAATGAATTTTTGGGAGCGTATTTACTTGCCTGCTGTGGTAAAGGGGATGGCTATTACATTTAGCCACATGTTTAAAAAGCGGCCAACGGTACGTTACCCGGAGCAAAAGCGTCCATTCAGCCCTGTTTTCAGGGGTTTGCACGTGCTTAACCGGGATGAGGAAGGCCGTGAACGTTGCACTGCCTGTGGTTTGTGTGCCGTAGCTTGCCCTGCTGAAGCCATTACCATGGAAGCTGCCGAGCGAAAAGATGGCGAAGAAGGTTTGTACAGGGAAGAAAAGTACGCCGCCCGCTACGAAATAAACATGCTGCGTTGTATTTTTTGTGGCCTGTGCGAGGAAGCCTGCCCCAAGGATGCCATTTACCTAACAGAGACTTTTACCCCTGCAAATTTTGCACGTAAAAACTTTATTTATGGCAAGCCTGATTTGTTGATACCAAATCCTAAAACTGAAGAGGCTGCTTTTGCTGAGGCGAAAGGGTTGAACAACTAAAAAAACAAATTTGAAAATATGCTAATCTGAAAATTTGAAAATGAATCACCACCGCGTGTATAGCAAGTTTCAAATTACCACATTTTCAAATTTTCGAATTGATAGAGTTTCAAATTAACTAATTACAAATGAGTATTATTGAAATATTTTTTTGGTTGTTAAGTGGTTTGGCCATTTTTAGTGCCATTATGGTGCTGATAAGCAAAAACCCCGTGCACAGCGTGTTATGGCTTATTGTTGTTTTCTTTGCCATCTCTGGCCATTATATTTTGCTGAATGCACAGTTTCTTGCCATCGTTAATTTAATTGTGTATGCTGGGGCCATCATGGTATTATTTCTGTTTGTTATCATGTTAATGAACCTAAATGCCGATGCCGACCCCCAGAAAAATGTTTGGTTGAAGGTAATTGGTATTGTTACCGGCGGCTTGTTGCTTACCGTGTTGGTTTCTGCTGTTCGGTCTTCCAATGATTTGGTAAACCGTTCTGCCGAATTAAAAACGGGTAGCATCGGCCTTATTAAGAGTTTGGGCATTACACTTTTTAATGAATATACAGTTCCGTTTGAGCTGAGCAGTATCTTGTTTTTAAGTGCAATGGTAGGGGCCGTGGTGATTGGGAAAAAGGAATAATACCTCATGCTGGTTTCCGAAGGGAAACATCGGAGGAGCCAAAATATTATAATAAACTATTTTAAAAGTTCCCTTTAGGGATTTAGGGTATGCCAATTCAATATTACATAACACTTTCAGCTATTCTATTTTGCATTGGGGTAACCGGTGTGCTTACCAGGCGTAATGCGATCATAATCTTTATGTGCATAGAGTTAATGCTTAACTCAGTAAACCTATTGTTGGTGGCATTTTCAAAAATGCCGCCTGTATCAAAGGCTGTTTCTGCTGCGGCAACCGGTGCGGATGCACAGCTGTTCGTGTTCTTCATCATGGTGGTGGCTGCGGCGGAAGTAAGTGTGGGTTTGGCAATTATTGTAATGATGTACAGGAATGTGCACTCTATTGATGTGAACTTCTTAAACAGGTTGAAAAACTAATATAGCATTTAATTACCCCCCTTGGGCTGGGCCGCTGCTTGGTAGGGGATGGGGCTAACAATATTATTATGGGGCAAATGAATAATTTAGTTTACTTAGTACCATTGTTTCCTTTGTTGGGCTTTTTGGTTAACGGGCTGTTTCGCAACCAGTTGTCAAAAGGGCTGATAGGTATAATAGGCAGTGGTTCTATATTGCTGTCGTTTGGGGTTAGCATAGCATTGTTCCTACAGGTTAAATCTGGTGGGGCTATTCCCGTTCATAGCCTGTTTACTTTTATTGACGTGTCCCCGACATTTAAAATTGATTTTGCCTTCCAAGTTGACCAGCTTTCATCACTTTTTCTATTGGTGATTACAGGTGTAGGTTTTTTAATACATGTTTATTCTACCTCTTACATGCACGACGAAGAAGTACCGCATTTTGCGCGCTACTTTGCATACCTTAACCTGTTTGTGTTCTCAATGTTGCTGTTGGTACTAGGTGCCAACTATGTAATCATGTTTATCGGTTGGGAAGGCGTAGGGTTGTGTTCTTATTTACTGATTGGTTTCTGGTTTAAAAATGATAATTATAATTACGCTGCCAAGAAAGCCTTTATCATGAACCGCATTGGCGACCTTGGATTTTTGCTGGCAGTATTTTGGTTGTTTGAAAAATTAGGCACCGTTAATTACTCAGATGTGTTTGCCAATACCAATAAACTTACCCAAGCTGATATTACGGGTATTACGTTGCTATTATTTGTAGGTGCCACTGGTAAAAGTGCGCAGATACCCTTATATACTTGGTTGCCCGATGCAATGGCTGGCCCAACACCTGTTTCTGCATTGATACACGCGGCCACGATGGTTACTGCGGGTATTTACATGATTGCAAGGAGCAACATTTTATATACACTTGCGCCGTTTACGCAGGCAGTGGTAGCCATCATCGGTTTAGCTACGGCAATATTCGCAGCAAGCATTGCATTGCAGCAAAACGATATAAAGAAAGTGCTGGCATATTCCACCGTTAGCCAGTTGGGGTATATGTTTTTGGGTTTGGGCGTTGGCTCTTACACCGGTGCTGTTTTTCATGTAATGACGCATGCCTTTTTTAAAGCTTGTCTATTCCTGGGGGCAGGATCGGTTATACACGCAATGAGTGGTGAGCAAGACATTCGTAAAATGGGGGGGCTGTCAAAATACATGCCTATCACCCGTATAACATTCTTAATATCCTGTATTGCCATAGCAGGTATACCGCCGTTTGCCGGGTTTTTCTCAAAAGACCAAATTTTGGCAGCCGCGAAAGAGGTTAACCCATTCTTTTACTACATTGGTGTTGGGGGTGCGTTGCTAACCGCATTTTATATGTTCCGGTTATACACCATGACATTTGTTGGCAAGTTCCGCGGTACGCATGACCAGGAACACCACTTGCACGAAAGCCCGATGGCTATTACGTTTCCATTGATTGTACTTGCAATTCTTGCTGCGGCAGGTGGCTTGTTAGGAATACCAGAAGCATTTGCCAAGAACGCCAATTGGCTTGAAAGTTTCCTTGCACCTATATTTGACGGATCTACAAAACTCCAAAAGGTTCATCCATCCGAAGGGTCAAATGAAATTGTTTTGATGGCCGTAACATCTGTTATCATAATTGCCGTTAGTGTTTGGGCTTATGTTAAGTTTAAGGATTATCAAACAAACGAAGAAGAACCCACTGGTTTTGCCCGTATACTTGCCAACAAGTGGTATGTAGATGAGATATACGATGCCGTTTTTGTAAAGCCAATAAATGCGTTTGCTGGGTTTTTGAAGAATGTGGTGGAAAAATCTGGTATCGATGGTATTGTAAATGGTGTTGGCCGGTTGGTACAATATTCTTCCCGCCAGATGCGCCTGCTGCAAAGCGGCATGGTGGGCAGCTATATCTTGTTTATGGTATTGTCGATTGTTGTGTTGTTTTTAATATTCTGGAACCAAATACAAATTGTTGAATTCCTGCAGAAGGTTTTCTAAGGAATGCAAAATAAATAATATGATCCCAGTTCTGCTTATAGTAATCCCATTGGTAACAGGCTTTGCCAGTTTTTTAATCAACAACGGCAAGGGTGCAAAGGCGTTATCGTTACTGTCGTCTGTTATTACTTTGGTGCTTGCATTGGTGGCCGTTTATAGCCTTGGTTCCAAAGATTTGTTGAATTATGACGCGGCTTGGATTCCTGCCTTGGGCAGCCGGTTCTCCTTGTCAATGGATGGCATGGCAAAAATGCTTTGCCTGTTAACGGCCGTGTCGCTGCCATTGGTGCTTACAGCTACCTATAAAAACAACTATAGCAACCCCGGTAGTTTTTATGGGTTGATGTTGTTGATGCAGGCTGGCTTGATGGGGGTGTTTCTTTCCTCCGATGCTTTATTGTTTTACTTTTTCTGGGAACTTGCACTAATACCCGCATACTTTTTGGCGTCTATTTGGGGCGGCGAAAAACGCATTGCGGTTACATTCAAGTTTTTCATTTATACGTTCGTGGGTTCATTGTTGATGCTCACAGGTATATTATACCTGCATTTTAAAACCTTACATGGTGCGTCATTTGCCATTCAGGACTTTTACCATGTAAAGCTCACCCATCATCAGCAGTTTTATTGCTTTTGGCTTTTCTTTATAGCTTTTGCCATCAAAATGCCGATATTCCCTTTCCATACTTGGCAGCCAGATGCTTACGAGCAGTCGCCAACGGCCGTTACGATGATACTAAGCGGCGTTATGGTTAAAATGGGGTTGTACGGTGTTATCCGTTGGCTACTGCCTATTTTCCCCCAGGCTGTGTTGAAATTTGACCATTTAGTAATTGTATTGTCTGTAATAGGTATGTTATACGCATCATTGATTGCCATAAGGCAGGATGATTTGAAACGTTTGATTGCGTATTCGTCCATAGCCCACATTGGCTTGATGTGTGCTGCAATATTCAGCAACCAGCAGGCAGGCATGACGGGTGTTATGGTACAAATGTTTAACCACGGGGTTAACGTAATTGGTTTATGGATTGTGGCCGATGCCATAGAACAACAACTGGGTACCCGTAAGTTTAGCGAGTTGGGCGGGTTGGCGCAAAAGGCCCCCGGCTTGGCTATATTGTTGGTGGTAATGATGCTGGCAAATATCGCGCTACCTTTAACCAACGCCTTTGCAGGCGAGTTCCTAATGTTTAACGGGTTGTTTAGGTATAACATGTGGATGGCTGCCATTGCAGGTGTTAGTATCATTCTTGCAGCAGTGTATTCACTCAACATGGTGCAAAAGATATTTTACGGAAAAACAGTGGCTGCAACCGAGCATGCGGTTGATGCTGCTTTTAATATTAAGTTTTCACTCGTGTTGCTGGTAATCGTTATTCTTGTGCTAGGCGTTTACCCGCAGCCCGTAATAAAATTAACAGAGGACAGCGTGCAGGCGGTATTGGCAAAAATAATTTCCATTAAAGTTCAGTAAGAATATATGAATGCAATTATAGTTTCGGCTGTTTGGGGTGTTGTAATGATGTTCTGTAGCTTTCTAGTAAAAAACAAGGGTTTGTACAGGCACATTGCCACGTTTGGGCTGATAATTTTACTGATAGCTATTTTTTTAAACGCTTGGGGCATCAATATTTTTGATATTGACGACCATAACATGCTGCATTTCAACAATTTCGGCACCGCTTTCAATACCATTGCCATAGCTTGCACGCTGGTGTACGTGTTGTTAACCGGTAAGGAGGTGGAGAAATACGGTAAATATTCAGCTGAATATTTTACCCTTATTTTCTTTTCCCTGTGTGGTGTTGCTGTACTTTCTGCCTACAATAACCTGTTGATGCTGTTTATTGGCATCGAAATAATGTCTATACCCTTGTATATCCTAACCGGTAGCGACAAAAAGAACCTTAAAAGCAACGAGGCTGCGTTGAAATACTTCTTAATGGGGTCATTCTCAACTGGTATCATGTTAATGGGTATTGCACTAATGTACGGTGGTACCGGCAGTTTTCAACTTGAAGTAGCGCGTGTACAGGGTTTAGGGCCGGGTAAATCACTGTCTTTTTTGGAAGTAACCGGCATGTTGTTTTTGTTTGTTTCGTTGGCGTTTAAAGTGTCTGCGGCACCCTTCCATTTTTGGACGCCTGATGTGTACGATGGTGCGCCAACAGTGTTCACATCCTTTATGGCAACTATAGTTAAAGCCGCAGGGTTTGTCGCATTTATAAAACTGCTGGAGGTAAAGGTTGCAGAAACCGGCATTGCTGTTGACAAACTGATCGGCATCAATTGGCAATTACTGATAGTGATACTTATAATAGCCACATTATTAGTGGGTAATATAACTGCTGTTTTTCAGCAAAGCGTTAAGCGGATGTTAGCGTACTCCAGTATTGCCCAAGCTGGCTTTATGCTGTTTTCTTTGTTTAGCCTAAACGATATTGCGCACGAAGGTCTTTTACTGTATGCTGCGGCCTACAGCCTTGCCACCATCGGCATTTTCGCTATTCTGGTAAAAATGAAAGATTACACATTTGAAGGTTTCAATGGGTTAGCTAAAAAGCAGCCGTTGGTAGCCGCCGCGAATACAGTGTTTTTACTTTCATTGGCAGGCATACCATTAACTGGCGGTTTTTTTGCCAAATATTATATGCTGGCATCTGTTATGAAAACAGGCACCTATACATGGTTGGTGGTTGTGGTCGTGTTGTTTGCGGCTGTAAGCGTGTATTATTACTTCCGTGTGATACAGGCTATGTACTTTAAGGAAGGTGATGCTGCCACCGAAGAGTTTGCACCCAGCTTCAAGTTTGCTCTTGTTGCATTGGCTGCCCTCATCATTGCTATCGGTATAATACCCTCCATCGTGCTTAATTTGTTTTACTTCTAACCATTTATCGCAACAGTTTTCCATTTATCGGTAATTTATTCTAAAACAACGCCAACTGGTTTATCTTTAACGCAGTTTGTAGGCATTATTGTTACTAACCACTTGAAGGTTAGTATGCGTGTGCAAGTCTCATATTTTTAGTTTTCAATTATGAAGAGTAAAATAGGGGATTTAGTGAAATTGCAAACTAGTAAACTTCCAAACAATTAGTTATGACCACTGGCGATTCCTTCTCTTTGGCGTTTAGAACAGTACGTGGTAACAAGCTTCGCACAGGCATTACCGTGGCTATTATAGCATTGGGTATTATGGCGTTGATTGGCATAATAACCGCCATAGATGCGTTGAACGGCAGTATGAAACAAAGCTTTTCGTTTATGGGTGCCAACGGCTTCGTCATCAGCTATAAGGAACGTTTTAGGTTTGGCAACGACAACGAAACCACCAAGGTTGATAAAACTAAAAAGCAAAAAAAATCAAACCTTGATAAAGTAATTACCATTTACCAGGCCGAGTTGTTTAAGAACAACCTTAAATACCCTGCGTTGGTAAGTGTGTCGCTAATGGGGCCAGGCGGTAATGAAGTACATTATATGCGCAAAAAAACAAACCCGAGCGTAACAATACGTGGTGGGGATGAGAATTACTTGGCCGTAAATGCCTACCATTTGGCGGTGGGTAGAAACCTTAACAGGCTTGATGTGCAGAGCGGCCGGAATGTATGTTTGTTGGGCAGCGATGTTGCCGAAAAGCTTTTTGGCGGTGCTGCAGACAAAGCGGTGGATAGGATAGTGCGTGTTGGCGGTTTGCCATACTTTGTGGCAGGCGTGTTAAAGAGCAAGGGGTCCAGCTCCCTGTTGCGTGCCGATAATGTAATCATAACTAGTTATAATAATGTTAGAAAGATGCCAGAGGCCTCCAATTCTTTTAGCTTGGGTGTGATGACCGATGATGTGAGTGCTTTAAACGGCGCTGTTACTGAATCTACCGCCTTGTTTAGGGCAATACGCAAGTTGGGCCCCAGGGATGATGATAATTTTGCTATTGATAAAAGCGATAAACTGGCAGCAACCGTAATTGGGTTGCTGGGCAGCGTGCAATGGGCCGCCGCGGCTATTGGGTTTATTACGCTGCTGGGTGCTGCAATAGGCCTCATGAACATAATGCTAGTTGCGGTAAATGAACGCACACGGGAAGTGGGTTTGATAAAAGCCATCGGCGGTAAAAAGCGAAACATACGGGCACAGTTTCTGTTTGAGTCTACCATCATAAGCCTGTTGGGCGCATTTTTTGGCATTGTGCTGGGGGTATTGGTGGGTAACCTGTTTTCATTGATATTGGGTACTGGCTTTGTAGTGCCTTGGGGCTGGGTGGTTACCGGTATCGTTATTTGCTCTGTCGTGGGACTGTTGGCTGGTTTGTGGCCTGCCCTTAAAGCGTCCAAGCTTAACCCGATTGTGGCTTTGCGGTATGAGTAGGTTTTACTAAAAAACAAACCGCCCCAAGTATCTCAGGGCGGTTATATAAATACAAACACAACTTACAGGGTTAAATAATGCCTGCCAACTCCAGGCTACGCTTTTTTAGGTTGCGTATTTCAATATCCTCAATAACCGGCTGTGGGGTTACTATCAGCGATATGCCTTGGTGCTTCCACCATTTGTGTGCCACAAGTTTCTCAAAATGTATCACACCAACTAAATAGCTTCTTTCCTGCCCGCCATGCCATTCTTCAATCCATTCAAACTCGTCTTTGGGTACTTCGTTCAGTTTGTCAAAGCTTACAAACACCCGCAAGTAAAAATCGTTGCTTAGTTCAGCAGGGGTGTGGTGGTAAAGCTTTTTGTACTCGTAGTGGTAATCATACCTTAGGGCAGAAATATCACTCAACACCGCACTGGCCGTGGGGAAGCTGCCGGCACCCTTGCCGTAAAAAAACTGCTTGTCAGAAAAACCGCTCTCAATCACCACCCCGTTATACTCATTGCGCACAAAACTTAAATGGTCGTCTTTGGTTACAAACTGCGGTAACACAAATGCAGCCACTTGGCCGCTTTTAAGTTTTTGTGCCTGCGCCACCAATTTTATGTCGAATCCTTTTTCCTTGGCTACATTGGCATCAGTCAACTGAATGTTTTGTATGCCAGTGAACAATATATCGTCAGGCTGGGCGGTGATGCCGTATGCATGGGTTAGCAAAAAAGTCCATTTATTAAGCGCATCATACCCTTCCACGTCCAGCTTAGGATTGCTTTCCGCAAAACCGAGCTGCTGTGCCAGTAACAGAGCTTCGCCGTATGCCAGCTTGTCCTCAAACATTTTGGTGAGGATGAAATTGGTACTGCCATTTACAATGGCACGTATACCGTGCAGCAAGTCATTGTCGTAGTATTCCTCCAAATTTCTAATAACTGGTATGGAAGCGCAGGCGGCCGCTTCGTATAAAAAAGGCAGGCCTGTTTGCTGTTGCAAGGCCAATATTTCCAACAAATGCTCGGCAATCATTTTCTTGCTTGCACTCACCACGGCCTTGCCTTGGTGTAATGCCGTTGACACGATATGGAAGGCCGCGTCGGCATCATCAATCACTTCCACAATTACATTGATCTCGTTGTCAAAAAGCAGGTCGTCCTTCTCTGTGGTGAACAGATCTGCTGGGGCGTTCCTCGCTTTACCGGGGTGTTTGATGCACACTTTTTTTATGTGCGCTTTTAACGAGGGTGTTTGTTGCAACACCTTATACAATCCTTCGCCTACTACGCCGAAACCAAACAGGCCAATGGTCAGGGCCTTGTGTTTATTCATGATATCTATGTTTATTTCTGTTTGTGCAAAAGTTTACAACTTCCAGCGTTCGCCTTTTACGCAACGTCGTATCAACTTGCTAACTCGTGAACCCGTGAATTTGTATTCGAACTCTTTTTTAAAAATCCCTCTATCAGCTCCGTTATCTGTTCGTACTCCAATAAAAAACCATCGTGCCCGTAGTGGGAATTGATGATGGCCAGCTCCGCATTGTTAATATGCGCCGCCAACAACTCCTGCTCCGCTGGTGGGAACAGTATGTCTGACGATATGGCTATCACCAATGTTTTGGCGGTAATGCTGCCCAATGCGGCATGTAAACTGCCCCTGCTTCGTGCAACGTTGTGTTTATCCATGCCTTGGCTTAAAAAATAGTAGCTAAAGGCGTTAAAGCGTTTGGCCAGTTTTTCGCCTTGGTAATGCTGGTAACTTTCTGCTTTAGAAACCTGTTTGTCCACACCCAACAACTCCGTTTCTGCGGTAAAACCCTGTTGGGAGAGTGCGTATGTGTCGTAATGCCGGTATGACAGCAGGGCAATGCTGCGTGCTACTTTCATGCCCTCCAAGCCTGCGTCAGCGTTGTTGTTTTTCCAGGTTATATCGTTTTCAATGCACCACCGCTGCGATGCATTAAAAGCAATGCCCCAAGATGAATGGTAGGCATTGGTGGCAATGGGTATGATATACTCAAACAGTTGTGGCTCCTCAATGGCCCACTCAACCAACTGCTGGCCGCCCATGCTGCCGCCTATGCCAATAGATATTTTTTCAATGCGCAAGTGTTTCTTTAAGTGCTGGTAAGCCCTTACCATATCCCGCGTGGTAAACCACGGGAAGTTTTGGTAAAAAGGTTCGTTGGTCCTTGGGTCTGTATCAAGCGGGCTTATGCTACCGTAGCAACTGCCCGGCATGTTAACACACACAATAAAATACTTGGCTGGGTCAAAAAAAGTATTTTCCCCAACCAGCCCTGGCCACCATTCTGTTGGGTTGCTGTTGGCAGTAAGGGCATGGAATATCCAAACCACGTTACTTTTGGCATCGTTAAGGTTGCCATACGTGGTATAGGCCAAATGGAAGCCTTTTAATGTTTTGCCGCTTTCGAGTGTAAAGAGGTGATCGTATCTAAATGTTTTGTACGACAAGAGAATTTGTTGGTTTAACGTTTAAGTTGTAAAATTTGAAAATGGAATACTGCTAGAATTTGATAATTTGAAAATGTAATGACTATCCGCTATTTGGTTTGGCTACCGATTGTTCTTCGCCGTTGTTGGGTGTTTTCACCAACAACGACCATACGGGGCTGACAATACGATGGGAAACTTTGTTGGTGAAAACACCAACAAAGGCGAGTAAACCAAATAGCGGATAGTCATAGAAAATGTAATACAACGTGAATTTGAAAATTTTGAAATAAATCAATTTGGAAATAGGTTAATACAATTGTATCAATCTCTCAAGTTAACTTATCCTACGTTTATCAATTCGCATGTTGTTTCATTTTCAAATTTTCAAATTCCCAAATTTTCTCTAAATGAGCCCCTTGGGCAAATTATCTTATTTTCAAATTTTTTCAAATGCCTGCTGAAGGTCTGCTTTAATATCTTCTATATGTTCAATACCTACACTAATCCTTACTTGGTTGGGTAATACGCCGCTTGCAAGCTGCTCTTCCTCGCCAAGTTGCTCATGGGTTGTAGATGCCGGGTGTATAACCAGTGTTTTTGCATCGCCCACATTGGCCAAATGGCTGGCTAATTTTAGGTGGTTTATAAATTCGGCAGCCTTTTCTTTGCCGCCTTTTATGCCAAACTGCAATACACCGCCAAAGCCGTTGGTTAAGTATTTTTTAGCCAATTCATGGTATGGGCTGCTTTCTAGGCCCGGGTACCACACATATTCTACCTGTGGGTGGGCTTCCAGCCATTTTGCCAAAACTAAGGCATTGTCAACATGGCGCTGTACGCGCAAGCTTAGTGTTTCAATACCCTGTAACAGCAGGAATGAATTGAACGGGCTTAGTGATGGCCCAAAATCCCTTAAACCTTCCACCCTGGCACGGATGGCAAAGGCAATATTTGGCAGTCCGAGCGGGTTACCCTCCCCAAACACCTCCCAAAATTTCAGTCCATGGTAGCCTTCGGATGGCTCAGTAAATTGGGGGAACTTGCCATTGCCCCAGTTGTAATTGCCTCCGTCAACAATAACACCGCCTATGGAAGTGCCGTGGCCGCCAATCCATTTGGTGGCTGATTCAACTACCACGTTAGCACCCCATTCCAACGGGCGGAAAAGGTAACCGCCTGCGCCAAAGGTATTGTCCACTATCAAAGGCAGGTCGTATTCTTTTGCCAACGCCACAAATTTTTGGAAGTCGGGGATATTCAAGCGTGGGTTACCAATGGTTTCCAAGTAAATGGCCTTGGTGTTCTTGTCAATCAAAGGAACAAATTTTTCCACTTCATCACCGTCGGCAAACCTTGCTTCAACCCCCAGGCGTTTAAAGGCAACTTTAAACTGGTTGTAGGTTCCACCGTACAGGTATGAGGTTGACACAAAATTGTCGCCCGCTTGCAATATGTTGTTGAGGGCCAAAAACTGTGCAGCCTGGCCCGATGCTGTTGCAACGGCCGCAACACCGCCTTCCAATGCGGCAAGGCGCTGCTCATACACATCAGTGGTGGGGTTCATGATACGGGTATAGATATTGCCGAACGCGCGTAAGCCAAAAAGGTTGGCGGCATGTTCGGAGTTATCGAAGCCGTACGAAGTGGTTTGGTAAATAGGCACTGCGCGTGCTTTGGTAGTTGGGTCAATCTGTTGTCCGGCATGCAATTGCAGCGTCTCAAAATGTAATTTGCTCATGGTGTAATGTGTTTTTTTTACCAGTTTGTTAAAAAGATTATGGATGAATAATAAATAGCCCGATTGTAGGGGGAAGGTGAAGCAACGGGCACAAAAGCCTAAATATTAGCATATGCAACAACAACCATCATAAATGGCAAGTAAAATGGCTGCTATCATTGGTGCTTTTTTCATTACCCTACAAATTTAATGGACATTAATCGGTCATTCCCAAATCTTTTTCATTCAAACGGCTTAATTTTTTGTTATTATCTATTGTTTCGTTATAAAAGCAAGTAAGGTCAGGGTGCGAGGAATATTTTATGCATGCACCCTTTAAATCTAAAGCTTTGCCGCAAGCACTTGTGCATGCGCGCCGTAACCGTATGTTTCGCCATTTTCTTCATTGTTCCTATTCCCAATCGCAAATTCCTTGTTCACAAAAGCTTGCTCCAAATCCTCAATCAAATCTTCCGCATCCTCCAGCCCAACGCTTAAGCGTATCAAACTGTCGGTTACGCCCGCAGCCCTGCGTTTTTCAGCCGGTATTGATTTGTGGGTCATGTTGGCCGGGTGGCATAATAGGCTTTTAACACCGCCAAGGCTTTCAGCCAATTTAAACAGTTTTGTGTTGGTGACAAATTTTACCGCCGCAGCCTCGGTGTCATTCTTTAACGTAAAGGAAACGATGCCTCCAAAACCTTTTGCTTGTTGCTTGGCAATAGCATGGTTGTGGTGGGTTGGTAAGCCGGGGTAAAAAACCTTGTCAACCAAGGGGTGGTTTTCTAAATATTCTGCAACGGCCTGCGCATTCGCGCAATGCTGTTTAACCCGTAGGTGCAGTGTTTCAATACCGCGTATCACCAGCCAGCTGTCAAACGGTGCCAGTATAGCCCCGCTGGCATTTTGTATAAATTTAATTTTGGCACCCAATTCAGCGTCTTTGGTAACCACCAGCCCGGCTATCAGGTCGCTGTGGCCGCCCAGGTACTTGGTGGCTGAATGCACTACAATATCAGCACCCAGCGCAAGAGGCTGCTGTAAGGCGGGTGAAGCAAACGTATTATCCACGCAAAGCCAGCATTTTTGTGCCTTGGCTATTTTGGCAATGGCTGCTATGTCGCTTATTTTTAGTGTTGGGTTGGTAGGTGTTTCAATCCAAATAAGCCTTGTTTTTGGGGTAAACGCGTTAAAAATGTTGTCGGCATTGGTGCTGTCAACATATTGCACGGTAATGCCAAATTTCTCGTAAATGTGCGTAAACAGCCTAAAGGCACCGCCGTAAATATCATCCACGGCAATAATTTCGTCACCGCTTTTCAACAGTTTTAACACCGCATCAATGGCTGCAAGGCCGCTGGCAAAAGCAATGCCGGTGCTACCTTTCTCTAATTTGGCAATAATGTCTTCCAGTGCGGCCCTGGTGGGGTTGCCGCTGCGGGCATAATCGTACCCTTTGTTAACACCGGGTGCTTCCTGTACAAAAGTGCTTGTTTGGTAAATGGGCACGGATATGGCCCCTGTTTGCGCATCAACCGGGATGCCGTGGATTAATTCTGTTGCGTTGCTCATAAACCCTCCTTCTCCCTAAAGGGAGTGATTTTTTAGTTGTTAAACCCCCATCCCCTAAGGGGGGCCACGTTTGTTAAACATTTGCCCTTTATAAAAGGCAGTACATCAGTTAAAACAACTTATCAATAACTATATGGGTAATTCGCGGCGGTGTCTTATTGCCCCCCTGTAGGGGATGGGGGTTAATAAAAAAAGCACGCCGGGTAAGCCAGGCGTGCTTGAAATATAATAAGCAATTGGTATTGCAGAAAAGAATTCAAACTTAAACGCTGACTTATCTTCCCGATTTTTAATCGGGAGGAGTTGGCACCTTCTTTACAGTTGCGACGCTGTAAGGGTTGCCAAGGCTTCATCGGGCCATATCCCTCTGCCTTTCTTGATAAGTGTATTAAAGAACTGGTGCAAATATATAAGCAGGTTTTCGAAACCACCAAATTTATCTGAAAAACTATTTGGTTAATTATTGCCCGCTACCGGTACCCGCCTCTTTTGTGGCATCGATTTTCATCTTGTCATTGGCGGTTATTAAAAATTCCACACGCCTGTTTTGCATCCTGCCGTCGGCGGTTTCGTTAGTATATTTTGGGGCAGTTGAGCCAAAACCCCTGGTGGTAACCCTTACAGAGGCAATATTATTGGCACTCAAGTAGTCGGCAACGTTGGCTGCTCTTTTTACGGAAAGGCCTTGGTTGTATTCAACCGTTCCGGTACTGTCAGTATGCCCTTGTACTTCCACATAAGTGTCTGGGTATTTGTTCAATACCGTAATAAGTTGGTTTAATGTACCCTGCGACTGGCTGGTAAGGCTGCTTTGGTCAAACCCAAACAGCACGGCACTGCTAAATTCAACTACTATGCCCTCGCCAACGCGCTCAACTTTTGCACCGGGTACCTGCTTTTTAATTTCTTCGGCCTGTTTATCCATGTGGTGGCCTATTATAGCACCTGTTGTTCCGCCAACAGCGGCACCTATTATAGCACCTAAGGCAGTATTTCCGGCTATTTTGCCTATTATACCCCCTGCCACTGCGCCGCCGCCAACGCCGATGGCTGCCCCTTTTTGCGATTTATTTAAACTACTGCACGACGTGATTGACAAGCCGATGGCTAAAACCAAAAATGCATTTTTAATGTTTTTCATAAGTTTTTACTGCCATAAGCCAACAAGCGTGCCAAGTATTTTGTTGAAAGTGTGCTAAAAACAAATCGCCAGCAGTGTTGAGTTTGGTTGCGCATTTAGTTTTTTGCTAAAAAATTTATATTTTTACACAGTGTTATAAGGGTAATTTTGCAGCCGGTAAAACAGGCTAAACGAAAAACAGAGAGTGTTACCAAACCTATGGCAAAGCGAAAAAAAGAGCCAGCGATTATAGAGGAGTTGTCAAAACCTGCAACGAATGTTACGGTGGTTTTAGACGCAGCAGTTACTAACAACGCTGCTAGGCAACCGCAAGCAACGCCTGCGAATGACACGGCTTTTCAGGGCGTTTGGACTGAACCCGAATTTATTGAAGTAATCGGTGCAAGGGAACACAATCTCAAAAACATCGACATCACCATCCCCAAAAACAAGCTGGTGGTGTTTACCGGTGTTAGCGGCAGCGGTAAGTCGTCGCTTGCGTTTGACACGATATACAACGAAGGGCAGCGCCGTTACATGGAAAGCTTCAGTGCTTATGCCCGCCAGTTTATCGGTGACATGGAGCGGCCCGACGTGGATAAGATCACCGGCCTTTCACCGGTAATTTCCATTGAACAAAAAACCACCAATAAAAATCCCCGTTCCACTGTGGGCACCGTAACTGAGGTGTACGATTTTTTGCGTTTGTTGTATGCCCGTATAGGGGAGGCTTATAGTTACAACACAGGCAAAAAAATGGTTAAGTTTAGCGAGGAAGAGATCGTGGATAATATCTTCAAACGATTTGCCAAACAAAATATAACCATATTGGCGCCGTTGGTGCGCGGCCGCAAAGGCCATTACCGCGAGCTTTTTGAGGATGTGCGAAAACGCGGTTTTGTAAAAGTGCGTGTAGATGGTGAAGTTCAGGATATTACCCCGCGCATGCAGCTTGACAGGTATAAGATACACGATATTGAAGTGGTGGTTGACAGGCTGCAGGTACTGGATGAGTTTAAGCTGCGCATTAGCCAGAGCGTGCAGCAGGCATTGAAAATAGGCAAAGATTTGATGTTTGCCCTCGTATCTGCCAACGCGGCCGTCAAAGCTGAAAAAGGGAGTAAAAAAGCACAGGCCGCAGCCACTGAAGCTGACCAGTTAATAGGTTATTCAAGGCAGTTAATGTGCCAGGATACTGGCATCAGCTATGAAGAGCCCTCACCCAACGCCTTCTCCTTCAACTCGCCTTACGGTGCCTGCCCCACCTGTAAAGGGCTTGGTTCGGTGTATTCTGTGAGTATGGAGGCTGTTATACCCGATAATACAAAAAGTATTAAAGACGGCGGCATTGTTCCGTTAGGGGAGGAACGGGAGGCCTATATGTATAGAAATGTGGCCCAAATAGCCAAGAAGAATAAAATAAGCGTTGACAAACCCATCAAAGACCTGCCTGAAAAAGGGATGAACATCCTTTTGTATGGGGATGAAAATGGGCCAAAGGAAGAAGAACCGGATTTTGAGGAAACACCGGAATCGCAGCCATACGAAGGTGTTTTTGAAGGGATAATACCCATGTTGAAGAGATGGTTTGCTGGTACCGGCAGCACCGAAGCGATGCGCGAATGGGTAGAAAAATTTATGGAGCTTAAGCCCTGCCCCACTTGTAACGGTGCCAGGTTAAAAAAGGAAAGCCTTTGGTTTAAGGTAAATGAAAAGAATATTGCCGAGTTGAGCGACATGAACTTGGACAAGCTCATCCGTTGGTTTGACGGTATTGAATCCAGGCTGAGTGATAAGCAAAATGCCATTGCCAAAGATATTTTGAAGGAGATTAGGGAAAGGCTGCAATTTTTGCTTGATGTAGGGCTTACCTACCTGTCGCTAAACCGGCCCTCACGCAGCTTAAGCGGTGGCGAAAGCCAGCGCATACGCTTGGCCACACAAATCGGCTCACAACTGCAAGGCATTACCTATATTTTGGATGAACCTTCCATCGGTTTGCACCAAAGGGATAACCACCGTTTAATTGGCGCATTGAATAACCTGCGCGATATTGGCAACAGCGTGTTGGTGGTGGAGCATGACAAGGATATTATGCTTGCCGCCGATTATTTGGTTGACATTGGCCCGAAGGCCGGCAAGCATGGCGGGCAGGTAGTGGCCGCAGGCACACCGGCGGAAGTATTGGCTTCCAACTCAGATACAGCCATGTACCTAAGCGGCAAGAAGAGCATTGAGATACCCAAGGAGCGCCGCACTGGCAACGGTAAGTTTTTAGAAGTGCGGGGTGCCACCGGCAACAACCTTAAGAATGTGAGCGCAAAATTCCCCTTGGGTGAGTTGATAGTGGTAACGGGTGTTAGCGGCAGCGGAAAATCTACCCTGATTAACGAAACCTTATACCCCGTGCTGAGCAAGCACGCCTTTAATTCGCGCACCAACCCCATGCCCCACGAGGCTGTTACTGGTTTGCAGCATATTGACAAGGTGATTGAGATTGACCAAAGCCCCATTGGCCGCACACCGCGCAGCAACCCAGCCACCTACTGTGGATTTTTTACGGAAATTAGAACACTGTTCTCATCCATACCGGAGGCAAAAATAAGAGGTTACAACGCGGGCCGTTTTTCCTTTAATGTAAAGGGGGGCCGCTGCGATGTTTGCGAAGGCGGCGGTATGCGCGTGATTGAAATGAATTTTTTACCCGATGTGTACGTGCATTGCGAAAAATGCAACGGCAAAAGGTACAACCGCGAAACGTTGGAAATTCGGTACAAGGGCAAATCTATCAGCGATGTGCTGGACATGACGGTGGATGAGGCCTGCGAGTTTTTTAGCGCAGTACATTACTTGTACCGCAAAATAAAAGTATTGCAGGACGTTGGCCTTGGCTATATTACCCTTGGGCAAAGCGCAGTAACATTAAGCGGCGGTGAAGCACAACGTGTAAAACTTGCCACCGAACTGGCAAAAAGAGACACTGGTAAAACCTTTTATATATTAGACGAACCCACCACGGGCCTGCACTTTCAGGACATTAAGCACCTGTTGGATGTGTTGACTAAATTGGTTGACAGGGGTAACACCGTTTTGGTGATAGAACACAACCTGGATGTAATAAAAGTAGCCGACCATATTATTGACCTTGGCCCCGAAGGCGGCGACGGCGGCGGTACCATTTTATTTGAGGGTACGCCCGAACAAATGGTGAAAAACAAAATTAGCCATACTGCAAAATTTTTGAAAATTGAAATGGGCTTGTAGCAGTCTGACGGTTTCCGTCTGACTGCTACCCATTTTCGATGTACTCATCCAATGCCCTGCAGTAAACGCCCGCTTGTGTGTATGGTGTAATATCTCTTTTAAATCTGCAACTACATATCCCACCAACCGGCCCGCCCACAACAGCCCTATATAGGCATTGCAGTAATTATTTTAAAACCTGTATAGCTATTTTAGCACGATACAAGGTGTAACAAAATGACACAACAACTGTATCAAAACCGTACACTTGTTTTATTGTAAAAAGGCGTAACCAATTGTTTATCAATGGTAACGCTGATTGGCATGTATTTGTAAACCAATATGCTTATAATTGGTACAAATACAACAATATTATGATAGAGCTTAAGCACGTTTCAAAATGGGTAAGCATCGGCGGGGTACGCACTTTTTTATTAAAGGATGTAAACCTCACCATAAAAGAAGGCGAATTTGTGTCCATCATGGGGCCCTCTGGCTCGGGCAAATCAACCTTGCTCAATGTTATTGGCATGCTGGATGAGTTTGACGAAGGCGAATACAACTTTTTGCATGAAGCAGTACATAAAATAAAAGAAAAGCATAAGTCGGCTTTGTACAAAAGGTACATCGGATTTGTTTTTCAGGCCTACCACCTAATTGATGAGCTTACCGTGTACGAGAATATTGAAACCCCGTTGATTTATAGCGATAACAAATCGTCCGAGCGCAAAGCCATCGTGGCGGATATATTAGACCGTTTTCAAATAGTAGGCAAGAAAGACCTTTTCCCCACTCAGCTTTCTGGTGGCCAGCAACAATTGGTAGGTATTGCCAGGGCATTGGTAGGCAAACCAAAACTGATATTGGCAGATGAGCCTACGGGAAACCTCAACTCCAAACAGGGCGAGGAAATAATGCAATTGTTTAAAAAGCTGAATGAAGAAGATGGGGTTACCATCATACAGGTAACGCATTCAGAAAAATGTGCTGAGTACGGCTCGAGGATAATCCATTTATTGGACGGCAGGATTGAAAAGATTGAGGAGAAGTAAGTCCTCACCCCTTAATCCACTTTCCAAAGTTGGTGAGGGGCAGTGCGAATGATAATATTGATTAATCGGGATTGTTTGTTGCGGTTGTAAGAAATTGATGTGCCAAGCTGAATGATATAAATGGGGCATCGTTGCGTCGCACACTTGTGCTGAGGGATGTTATGCGGAAAATAATTCTTTGCCAAAGGGATATTGCCAATGGTGGACAATCCAGACATTGGCAACAATATACTTAAAAATTACAAACTATAAACTACCATATATGTTTAAAAGTCTTTTTAAAACGGGTTGGCGCAGCGTACAAAAAAACAAGCTGTATTCATTTATAAACCTTTTCGGGTTAACAGTGGGCATAACCGGCAGCATATTAATCGGCGTGTACATAAATGATGAACTTAGCTATGACAAATTTAACACCAACGCAAGCCGCATAGTACGTGTAGCCATGGATTATGGCCAGGGTGCCGAGCAGAATAAAGTTGCTGTAACGGGCACAAAAGTGGGGCCGCAGCTAAAGCGCAGTTTTTCTTTTGTAGAAGAGTATGCAAGGCTTATTAATGCCAGCCGCGTAGTGAAGTACAGTGACAAGCTGTTTACCGAAAACCGTTTTTTATATGCTGATGCGCCCTTTTTTAAAATATTTTCTTTTAAACTTATTGAAGGCAATAAAGAAACTGTGCTGGATGCCCCTAATAAAGTGGTACTGTCACAAACTATGGCTAAAAAATATTTTGGCGATGCAAACGCCGTGGGCAAGGTAGTAACATTGGAGGGCAGGGGCGATTACCAAGTAACTGGCATTTGTGAGGATGCCCCCGGCAACTCCCAAATTAAATATGACTTTGTGGCTTCTTTTGCCTCCCTCGGGGTAGCTAAAACGGAGGAATGGTTTACCGCCAATTATACCACTTACCTGCTATTGCACGGTAATACCGGTTTAGCAGCCGCAGAGAAGCAGGTTGACAGTTATATGCGCACCATTGTACGAAAAGAGCTTGGCTTTAAGGGCAGCGAATACCTAACCTACCATTTTGAGCCGTTGCTTAACATACACCTACACTCACAGCTGGGCGGCCTACAACCAAATGGCAATATCAACTACGTGTACATTATGTTTGTTATAGGTATACTTATAGTGGTAATTGCATGCATCAATTACACAAACCTTACTACAGCCCAATCGGCTACCCGCCTTGGCGAAATAGGCATGCGCAAGGTAATGGGTGCACACCGCTGGCAACTTTTTTTACAGTTTATCAGCGAAAGCTTTATAATAACTTTTATTGCCTTGCTGCTTGCTGTTTTTATAAGCATACAGGCTTTGCCATTGTTAAACAATATTACCGGCAAGGCATTAACCGCTGAAAGTATATTAAGCCCGTTGTGCTTGGCATTGCTTGTAGTGCTTGCACTTACAATAAGTTTTGCTGCCTGCGCTTACCCTGCACTTATTTTGTCAAACAGCGGCCTCTCAAAAATATTGCGTAGCGGGTTTAGTTTTTCAAATGCAGGCAACCGTATACGCAAATCGCTAATTGTGGTGCAGTTTGTTATTTCGCTCTTTTTGATTATTGCCACCATTGTGGTGCAGCAGCAACTGCATTACATGCAAAACAAAAGCCTTGGCTACGATAAGGAACATATACTTGTTTTACCCATTGACGGTAAAACACAGCCTGTGTACGAGGCTTTAAAAAACGCCGTAAAACAAGTGCCGGGCGTTAGCAGCGTTGGCGGTGCCTACGAATCGCCCACGTACGTAGGCTGGGGCGACGGCGTTAAGAAAACAAAAGGGGATGACGACATGGGCATTTCAGTAAGTGCCATGCCTGTTGACCTTGATTTTATAAAAACCATGAAGATGCAACTGTTGTCTGGTAGTGATTTTGAAAGGGGCGACCTCGCGATGATGGATACCAGTAACAACAATAAAAATTTCACTTATACTTTTATCATTAACGAAAGTGCGGCCAAACAGCTTGGTTGGAAGCCAAACGAGGCCATTGGCAAAACCATTTATAAGAGCGACCGAGGTATTGTTAAAGCAGTGGTGAAGGATTTCCATTTTACAAGCCTTCACGAAACCATTAGGCCGCTGGTTATTTTTCTTAAACCTGATTTTGTACAAGAAATGTATGTGAGGGTAAACACTGCTGATGTTACCCAAACCATTGGACGAATTGAAAATATTTGGAAGGCACGGATTGCATGGCACCCTTTTGAATACCATTTTTTAAATGAAGATTATAATAAGCTGTACCTAGCAGAACAAAAAACAGCCGCAATATTTAGCCTATTTGCTGGGCTTGCACTTATACTGGCCTGCCTTGGGTTGTTTGGGTTGGCCGCCTTTACCACTTTACAGCGAACAAAAGAGATTGGCGTACGCAAAATATTAGGCGCAGGCACCCCAAGCTTAGTTGCTATGCTTAGCAAGGAGTTTTTACAATTGGTTTGTATTGCTTTTGTAATAGCCGTGCCAGTAGCCTGGGTTACCGCAGAAAAATGGCTGCAAGACTTTGCCTACCGAATACAGGTGAATGTGTTTGTGTTTTTAGCGGCAGGTTCGGCTGTGCTACTTATTACTTTGTTGACTGCTGGTTACCATGCTGTAAAGGCCGCATTGGCTAACCCAGTAAAAGCATTGCGGAATGATTAAAATGATTATGTGCGCCATGCAACAGCATTTTGTTAAATCGCATCTGCGTTAAACGTGACATGAACATAGGATAAAAATAACCATAAAAGAAAAAGAAGGATGATACCTGAAATGAAAAAGAAGAGTCTGTTACTGTTAGTGCTGTTTGCGGCCATAGCCGGGAAAAGTTTTGCACAGGATACCACCACCTTGGCAGGCACTGTTACACTTAAGCAATGTATTGATATAGCCGTTAAGAATAACTTGCAAATTAATGAAAGCGATTTTACCGCGCAAAATAACAGGGTGTATGTACAGCAGGCTAAGGGGAATATGCTGCCATTTATATCAGGTAACGTAGGCCATAATTTTAGCCAGGGTAGGGTAATTAATTCTGCTAACAACGGTTATATAAACCAAAGCCTTAATTATGGTAATTATAACCTTAGCGGCACCGAGTATTTGTGGAACGGCGGCAGTATACAGAACGGCATAAAAGCAAGCAAGCTTGGTTATGAGGCCAGTAAAATGGATTTGCAGCAGCAAAAAGACAATATTACCATTAGTACCATACTGGCTTACTTACAGGTTTTAAGCAACAAAGAACAATTGAATGCAGCCATACAGCAGGCCGAAGCAACCCGTGCACAGGTTAAGCGCCTACTGGCACAAGACAGCGCCGGGGCTGTTCCCAACCCAGCCACTTTAACCGACCTAAAAGGCGCGTTGGCTGGCAGTGAGCTTTCGGTAGTTAACCTGCAAAATGCCTTGGAATCCTCAAAAGTGGCATTGGTACAGTACCTAAACTTGCCTTACAGCATGTTTGACCTGCAACCTTTGGATGATAACCTTACACCAATTATTTACGATGCTTCCTCTGAAATTATCTATCAGCAGGCGTTGCAAAACCTGGCTATTATAAAATCGGCACATTTTAAAACGCTTAGCGCAATCAAGTCATTCAAATCTGCCAAGGGGCAGCTTTGGCCCACGTTAACGTTTGGTGCCGGTGCGGCTTCCAACTATTCAAGTGCGGCAACAAATACAGGTGGGGGTAAAGTGCCTTTTGGGCAACAGTTGAGCAATAACTTTAATACTAATTTTGGCGTTGGGCTGTCCATACCCATTTTAAATGGCCTCGCCGCTAAAAGCAGGGTAGATCTTGCCCGTATCACCGAAAAGAGAACCAGTTTTGAGGAAAACAGCGCAAAAACTGCGCTGCAACAAAACGTAAAACAAGCCTACATAAATATGGAAAGCTCTTTTAACCGGTACCAAAAAATTGAAGACCAGGTAAAAGCATACCAAGAGTCTTACCGCGTAGCGCAGGTACGTTTTGATGCGGGGCTGTACACCTCGGTTGATTACATCATTGCAAAAAACTATGTTGACCAAGCCCGTATTAACCTTATTGCGGTTAAATATGATTATATTTTGCGTACCAAAATTCTTGATTACTACCAAGGCAGGCTATCTCTGCCATAGGTGGCAACCAATTTGTACTAACATAATATTATTTATACAATGGCCTTGCGCAATACGCGGGGCTATTTTGTTATTGGGTTGGTTGGTTTTTTAATGTTAGGCAAGGCTTTTTGCTTTAACCTTATAATCCAAAATGTTCAGCTTCTGGGTACAAAAACTGTATTCGTTAATATCGTTGCTGCTTACTATCACTAGCCTGTTAGCGCAGTATTTGCTAACCAAGCTATGGTAAAGTTCGAAACCTGTGCTATCTAAATTTGTGCAGGGTTCGTCAAGCAAAATTACTGCTACATCGCTAAAAATAGCTTGCGCAAGCTTTATACGCTGTTTCATGCCACTGCTGTAGTTGCGTATTTGCTTGTTTGCTGCGCTTTGCAGGCCAACTTCCTCAATGATGCTTTGGATAGTTTGCCCTGCGATAAAAGGCTTGAACGTTTGGTGGAAGGTTAGCAATTCCAAGGCAGTCATTTCTTCCACCAGTTCAAGGTAAGGTGCGGCGATGGATAGCTGCTTATAGGCATCTTCAGGCTTGCACAAATCGTTTTTGAAAGAATACCCAACTGTACCCTCGGTCGGGTTTACAGCCCCAGCTATTACCTGTAGCAATGTGCTTTTGCCGCTTCCATTTGGCCCGGTTATGGCATAGGAAACTCCTGCCGAAAATGTAAAGCTGAGTTTGCGGAATATCCAGTCTTTGTTGAACCTTTTGGCGGCGTTTTGTAAAACTATTTGCATCGGTGGCAAAGATAAAAGAAAAATGCCCCTCCGCCCCTAAAGGGGCTTATAAACGGGATAAAGCTTATGGTAGCTTGATTATTTTTGGTGGCGGAAATATTAGGTGACTCCGTGGCAAATTGCTTTGGGGCTAAGGGCGACACAAAAATGTTATACCCCATATTTACTTTTCAATTGGTTGATTGATTGTTCCGGTGTTAAAAAAAACGTTGTCGGCCTCAAAAAGCCTTTCATATAATAACCCCATCATTTTATCAGTAATATCAAATCCGTCTTCATCATGGCCATCAGTAACAGTAATAGCTTTAGATTTACAAGCAGCTATTGTTGACTCGATGATATCGGGTATTTCTTGGGCCGATGATAAATGATATATTGTTTGCAAAACACTATTTTATGGTTAAAAGCTGCATGTAATTTATGCCCCTGGCGCAGTATCTGTTGCCTTCAAGAATAAAAATTGGTGATTCAATATTGGATAAAAAAAAGGTTTTGATTCCTATAAGGTGGGGTTATGGGTAACGGCAAACGCTTAGCCATAATCAGGGTATTTCCCCCATATAGTACGCAAAAAAATCCCCGCAAAGCGGGGAAAGTATTTTGACTACAAAATGACTATTGGCAGCCAGACCCAATAACCAATAATTCTCTAATCATCTTCTTCGCCAACGCCTTTGCTGTATCTTTTAATGATGCCCCTTCCGCTTTCACGAATAAAGGCAACAATTTCATCGCGTTCGTCTGTGGCGGGTGCTTCTTCTTCAATATATTCCAACGCTTGGGATATGTTCATGCCCTTGTTATATATAACCCGGTAAATATCCAGTATATGGTTTATTTGTTCCAACGAAAAGCCGCGCCTTTTAAGGCCTACGCTGTTTACGCCGCCGTAACTAAGCGGGGTGCGTACAGCCTTTATAAACGGTGGCACATCCTTACTAACCAAGCTACCGCCGCCAATATAGGCATGCTGCCCAATATGTACAAACTGGTGTACTGCGCAAACGCCTGCCACCCATGCCCAGTCGCCCATAACCACATGGCCGGCAAGTTGTGAGTTGTTGCTCATTACACAATTGTCTCCTATTATGCAGTCGTGTGCAATATGGCAGTATGCCATAATAAGGCAGTTGTTGCCAACTTTTGTTTTCCAACGGTCGGTAGTGCCGCGGTTTATAGTTACAAATTCGCGTATGGTGGTATTGTCGCCAATTTCTATATATGTCCTCTCGCCGTTAAATTTAAGGTCTTGCGGTATGGCAGAAAGCACCGCCCCCGGAAAGATGCGGCAATTTTTGCCAATGCGCGCGCCTTCCATAATAGTAACATTGCTGCCTATCCAAGTGCCTTCTCCAATTTCAACATCCTCATGGATAACAGTAAAAGGGTCAACTTTTACATTTTGCGCAAGCTTTGCGTTGGGATGTATGGAAGTAAGAGGATGAGTCATGAAAATTGATAAGTGTGTTTAAAAAAAGTAGATACCTGAATAAGCAGAGACCAATGACACGTTAAACCCAAAATGGTTTAACGAACATTAATTTCTTTTTACAATTTGCGCCACAAGGTCTGCTTCAGTGGCAACTTTACCCCCAACATATACGGTGCCTTTCATGTCGCAAATGCCGCGCCTTATGGGCTGGTTCAGTTCCATTTTTAATATCATCGTATCACCCGGCACAACTTTGTGTTTAAACTTACAATTGTCTATTCTTAAAAAATAGGTGTCGTATTGGCCGCCTTTCATGGCGTTTATGCACAAAATGCCACCGGTTTGCGCAAGGGCTTCAATTTGCAACACGCCTGGCATAACAGGGTTGTTTGGAAAATGCCCTTGAAAAAACCATTCGTTAAAGGTTACATTTTTTATGCCAACAATGGTAGTGTCGCTTAGGTGTATTATTTTATCCACCAACAAAAACGGAAACCTATGGGGCAGGGTTTTTTCAATATGCTCCAGCCCGTAAACGGGTGGCAGGGTGGGGTCGTACAATGGCACGTTTTTTATTGCGGGCTTGTTCTTTTTAATGTATTGCTTTATTTTTTTCGCAAATTCAACGTTGGTGCTGTGGCCTGGGCGGTTGGCAATAATGCGTGCTTTAATAGGGTAGCCCACCAGTGCAAGGTCACCTACCACATCAAGCAGTTTATGCCGGGCAGGCTCGTTCGGAAACCGGAGTTCCAAATTATTTAGGTAACCTTCGCTCTTTACCTCAATTTTTTCCCGGTTAAAAACTTTCGCCAGCCGGGTCATTTCGGCTTCAGTAACCGGTTTGTCAACAACAACAATAGCATTGTTTATGTCGCCGCCTTTAATCAGGTTATGCTCCAGCAGTGTTTCCAGCTCGTGTAAAAAGCAAAAGGTTCGGCAAGGTGCAATTTCAATTTTAAAATCGCGCATGCTTTTAAGGCCGGCGTGTTGGGTACCCAACACGGGGCTGTTAAAGTCAATCAAGGTGGTTAGCTGGTAGTTTAACGATGGCAGGGCCACCATTTCAACACGCTTCGCATCATCGTAATGGTAAATATTTTCATCTATGCTGTACCAAATTTTGGCAGCTTCCTGTTCAATCACACCGGCGTCTTCTATCAGTTTTATAAAAGGTTGGGAGCTTCCGTCAATAATAGGTATTTCGGGGCCGTTTAGCTCTATCAGCACATTGTCTACACCCATGCCCACCAATGCAGCCAGTATGTGTTCAACCGTACTTACTTTGGCATCGCCTATTTGCAACGTGGTTCCGCGGCTAACATCGGTAACAAAATCACAATCGGCGCGAATAACTGGCTTATTGGGCATATCTACGCGTTGAAACTGTATGCCAAAGCCCGGGCTTGCCGGTATTAAGGCCATCTCAACCATTACACCGGTGTGTAAACCGGTACCACTAATGCTTACTGCTGCTGCAAGCGTATGCTGCTTGTCTGGGTTAAAATTTGAGTCCATGGTATGTTGGTGCGCAAGGCAGCTGTTCTGAACACGTCTTCAGCTACTCTATACACTTTGGGCTAAATGATAATAATTTAGCCAATTAGATAAATAAATGTTGCAAAAATAATGCTTTTGTATTTGCGAATACCGCTAAGCTATTTATGTTTTGTTAAGGTATGGGGGTAATTTCTTTTTCCGCAACCAGTTTTTGCACCAATTTCTCCAATTCAGCCAGCCTTTTTTGCATGTCGGGCAAATTGCGGCTTAACGCTTGGCTGCGCAATGCGCTGGTAAAATCGTGTGCTGGGGAGCCAGTTACTACAGTGTTGGGTACCTTAATTGTTTTGCTAACGCCGCTTTGTGCGTTTACTTTGCTGCCATCGGCTATTTGTATATGGCCCACAATACCGGCTTGCCCGCCTATTAACACATTGTTGCCAATTTTGGTGCTGCCGCTTACTCCTGCTTGGGCGGCAATGGCAGTGTTCTGCCCAATTTCTACATTGTGGCCTATTTGAATTAAGTTATCCAATTTTGCACCCGACCTTATTATAGTGCTTCCCATCGTCGCCCTGTCAATGGCTGCATTCGAACCAATTTCAACAAAATCCTCTACTATCACGTTGCCTATTTGCGGCACTTTTGTAAACGACCCGTCAACTTGGGGGGCAAAGCCAAAGCCGTCCCCTCCAATAACTGTACCCGCGTGCACGGTTACGTTATTGCCGATTATGCAGTCGTGGTATATTTTAACACCTGGGTGTAATATGGTATTATCGCCTACGGTAACGTTGTTGCCTAAAAAAACGCCGGGGTACAACTTAACGTTGTTACCTACCCGCACACCATCTGATATGTACGCGAAGGCGGCAACAAACACACCTTGCCCAATGGTTGCGGTTTCGTGTATATAGCTGGGTTGTTGTATGCCGGTAAGCTGTTGGCTTACCATTTGTTGGTATTGGTTTAACAACGCCGCAAAGGCAGTGTAGGCATCGGCAACCCGTATCAAAGTAGTTTCAACGGGCTGTCTCAGTTCCAATGTGTCGTTTACAATAACTACCGATGCGCCGGTTGTGTACAAAAAGTCTTCGTATTTTGGGTTGGCTAAAAAGGCCAACTGGCCAGGCGCAGCTTCTTCAATTTTACCAAATGAGCCTACCGAAGCCAACGGGTTGCCTTCCAATTTTCCATTTATCAACAAGGCTATCTGTGAGGCGGTAAAGGTCATGTGCTTATTTTTAAAATACAAGCTTCACGCTGTAAGCATTTGGCTACATTACAAATTTATTGGGCAGAAACAAAGGGGGTTGCGGCTTGCCGCTATCAGCTAACTGCTCGCCTCCATTTCGCAAAGGTAGAATTTTTTAACCGGCATTGACAGCGTTTGATGGATGAGCGGGTCATCTACACCGACGATATCCTTCACGGTGCCGTCTTTAAACAAAATGTTAATGGTTTCATCTGCCAAGCGGTAGGTGGTATTGGTAGCCTCGCCAGTAAAGGCAAAGTAACCAGCCTCCTCTTTCGATATGCCCAATTGCTTGGCCAGGGCCATCTTTTTTTGCCACACCATATCTTCGTCAAACGGCTCGCTTTGCAGGCGGCATTTAAAAAGCTCGCGGTTTAAAACACAGTTGCAAAGCAGTGCCAACACCTTATCGCTGCCCCGGCTCCATTTTTTTATGGCAAACAACACATCATCGTCATCCAGTAAGCAAAATTGGCCCAGCGCCTCTTCATCCATAGTGCCCGTAAATGTCTCGAAAAAATAGTCTAACGGCGAACTAATCCTTAACGATATGCCTGGGTTGTTAAAAATTTCTTTTGCCCGCAAAATTATTTTTACCAGCATCTTTTCTGCGGCAAGCACCGTTTTGTGTAGGTACACTTGCCAGTACATTTGGCGGCGGGCAACTAAAAACTTCTCCACGCTGTAAATACCTTTTCCTTCCACCATCAACTGGTTGTTATGTACAGTAAGCATTTTTAAAATACGGTCGTACCCAATAACGCCTTCACTAACGCCTGTAAAAAAGCTGTCTCGGGTTAAATAGTCCATCCGGTCTACATCCAGTTGGCCGCTGATTAATTGGTGTAAAAAAGGCTTATGGTAGCCGCCAGTAAATAATTGGATAGCCAGGCTTAATTCGCCCCCCAAAGCTTCGTTCATTTGGTGCATAATCATCAGCCCTATGTGCTCATGGTCTGCACCCGGCGCAAGCTGGTTTTCAAGGGCATGGCTAAATGGGCCGTGGCCAATATCGTGCAATAATATGGCCGCTTTTGCGGCGGTTTCTTCCTCGGGGCTAATGTCAATACCCTTGCCTTTTAGCTCACCTATGGCCTGGCTCATTAAATGGTAGGCACCAAGGCTGTGGTGCAACCTGGTATGCACCGCACCGGGATATACCAACTGTGCCATGGCCATTTGGTGTATGCGCCGCAGCCGTTGGTAAAACGGGTGGGCAATTATTTGCAATATAAAAGGGTTGTCTATTGTAATAAAGCCATACACCGGGTCGTTAATTATTTTTCGCTTAGTAAAGGCCATGCCTGCGGATGATTTGTTAAATGTGCCGTTAAAGAGCCAGCAAAAGTACAACTTTGCAGGGGCTAAAAGCTAACCGCTGCATGCTTTTAGCCAATACCTTGCAGCAAACAGCAAAAAACTACTTACATGGCAATAGCAACGATACTTTGGGTGGATGATGAAATTGAAAGCCTGCAGTCGCAAAAAATTTTTCTGGAAAACAAAGGGTACGACGTTCAAACCCTTACCAACGGCTTTGATGCCATAGATTATGTGAAGGAAAACCCGGTTGACGTGGTGCTGCTGGATGAGAGCATGCCCGGCATTACCGGTTTGGAAACCTTGCAAAAAATAAAAGAGGTTAACAGGCAGATACCGGTGGTGCTGATAACCAAGAACGAAACCGAGAACCTAATGGATGATGCCATTGGCAGCCAGATAACTGATTACTTGATAAAGCCCGTTAACCCCAACCAGGTTTGGCTGAGCCTTAAGAAAATTATTGACAATAAGCGCTTGGTTGGTGAAAAAACCACCACTGCCTACCAACAGCAGTTCCGTAATTTGTTCATGGCACTGAATAGTAACCCCGATTACAACGACTGGATGGATATTTACAAAAAGCTGGTGTATTGGGAACTGGAGATGGAAAAAAGCGACAGCCCTGAAATGCGGGAAGTGTTCCAAAGCCAGAAGCAGGAAGCCAATACCGAGTTTTTTAAATTTGTAAGCCGCCATTATGCAAGTTGGGTAAACCCAAAGGCCGTAAAGGCACCCACTATGAGCCACAACCTGTTTAAAACCAAGGTTTTGCCGCATATTGAAAAAGGCATACCCACTTTTTTTATAGTGATAGACAACCTGCGGTACGACCAATGGAAAGCGATACAGCCTATTTTTTCAGAAAACTTTAGGATAGCCGAAGAGGATACTTTTTACAGCATACTGCCCACCGCCACCCAATACTGCCGCAACGCAATTTTTGCAGGCCTACTGCCTATTGACATTGAGAAGCAGTTTCCCCATGAGTGGAAAAATGATGAAGAGGAGGGCGGCAAAAACCTGCAGGAGGACGAATTTTTTAGGGCACAGTTAAAAAGATTGAAGCGTACCGACATTAAGCATAGCTATACCAAGATAGTACACCACAACGACGGCCAGCAGTTGGTAAACAACATCCACAACCTGCTGCAAAACGACCTGAACATTATTATTTACAATTTTGTTGACATGTTGAGCCATGCCCGTACTGAGATGGAGGTACTGAAGGAACTGGCGGCTGATGAAACCAGTTACCGCAGCATTACCCGCAGTTGGTTTGAACATAGCCCCCTTAACCAAGCCCTTAGAAGGATTGCCGATAAAAAAATTAACATTGTACTGGCCACCGACCATGGCAGTGTGCGCGTTAAAACGCCGTGCAAAGTAGTAGGCGACAAACAAACCACCGCCAACCTACGGTACAAGCATGGCCGTAACTTGAATTACGAAACGAAGGAAGTGTTGGCATTTAGGAACCCCGCCGAAGCAGGCCTGCCAACGCCCACGGTAAACTCGTCGTTTATATTCGCTAAGGAAGACGGTTTTTTATGCTACCCCAATAATTACAATTACTACGTAAACTACTATAAAAACACCTTCCAGCACGGTGGTGTAAGCCTGGAGGAAATGATAGTGCCGGTTGTAAGGATGGTGAGCAAATAAGCAATTATTTACTTGATTAGGTTAGTTTATTGCTGCATTTGAATTGATTTCTGGCTTTAGTCAATTGCAAAAATTTAAAAGTTAAAGAGTCAATCAAATATACTTTTCATTACATTTGGGAAAAAAATGAGAAATATTTCAATCCTTCTACTATCTATTGCTATTTTTAGTTCTTGTACCCCGGCTAAATTACTTACTGTTTCTTCTACAAATGTGCCTTTAAAAAACTCTGCTTTTGTATTTGAAAACGACACAGTGAGAATAACTTATCATTTTTGGGCAGATAATGGTATAATGGACTTTGACATCTATAATAAAATGAGTGAGCCAATATTCTTTGATTGGAAAAATTCGGCTTTTATACCTAATGACCAGATGGTGAGCTATTGGCAAGACGTAACGAATACAGTAGGATCATCGTTAACTGGTTCATCATGGTTATACTCTGGTATAGTAACAAGTGGCGCATCCAAATCAATACACCAAGAAAGAATTGGAGTTATACCTCCTCATTCCTTGATAAAAAAGAATGATTTTAGATTAGTGAAGAGTTGGATGGACGTGCCAAAAGATGGCAGCTATAATAAAGAAAGCAGCTTTCTTAATTTCAGGAATTATTTAATGTTAAGTACAAACGAAAAATTTGATGGAAAGCCCTTAGCTGTAGACAATATGTTTTATATCAGCAATATAAAATCTATTCATTACGGCAAAAGAGCTGACTACACCGCGCCAAATTGTTTTGTGGTTAAAGTGTCAGGCGAATATAAAAAGCAAAAATGATGAAGTAAATAATTAAACTTTTTTACATTTGATGAGATAGCAAAGCATTAAAATCGCATCCAAATGCATTAGAAGTACAAAATGTATTGCCGTATCTTTATTGTTTCAATTCCAATCTTTTATGCTTTGGTTTGCGATTAAGGTTTGGCCAGACCATTTCATTCATGTTTTAGGGCTATTTGCACATACAAAAAGTTTATTCCCTATACCTTTCCTTTCCTTATTTTCACAGCACAATTAAACGATTGCACGCCATGCATAAAGCCCCCGTTTTAGTAATTGGCAGTTCCAATACCGATATGGTAGTTAAAACCCCGCACCTGCCTGCGCCGGGTGAAACCATATTGGGCGGCACTTTTTTTATGAACGCCGGTGGCAAGGGTGCCAACCAGGCGGTTGCTGCGGCAAGGCTTGGCGGTAAGGTAACATTTATAGCTAAAACTGGGGATGATATTTTTGGCCGCCAGGCACTACAGTTGTTTGGTGAGGAAGGCATTGATACCTCACGCATTATTACAGACCCCCAGCATCCTTCGGGTGTGGCACTCATCACCGTGGACGACAAAGGGGAAAATTGTATTGCCGTAGCCTCAGGCGCAAACGGGCATCTGCTGCCTGCTGATATTGAAAATGTACAAGATAAAATAGTTGACGCTGCAATAGTGTTGATGCAGTTGGAGGTGCCGGTTGAAACCGTTGCACAAGCTGCGGCTATAGCATCCAAAGCTGGTGCCATGGTGATTTTAAACCCCGCACCTGCCTGCGAACTGCCCAATGATATTTTCCGGCATATTTCCATTATTACCCCCAACGAAACAGAGGCCGAAATGTTGTCAGGTATCAAGGTTATTGATATCCAGTATGCCAAAAAAGCCGCGGACATCATCCGTGCGAAAGGCGTTAAAACAGTCATCATCACATTAGGCAGCAAAGGTGCATTGATTGTAGGGGAAGGGATGGAGCAATTGGTGCCGGCCCCGGTGGTAACCGCAGTTGACACCACCGCCGCCGGTGATGTGTTTAACGGCGCATTGGCTGTGGCGCTCTCGGAAGGGGAGGGGATAGTAACTGCCGTTGAGTTTGCCTGTAAAGCTGCTGCCATATCTGTTACCAGGCTGGGGGCCCAGGCTTCGGCGCCATTTAGAAAGGAGATGCCCCCATCCCTTAAGGGGGGTAAGGGAATTGGCAGGGTACCGCAGCCTGATAAAATGTAGTAACCTGCGGTTTAGCAACCTTGTGGCGGAAGCGGAAACACATTTTCCATTGTGTTTTCTAAGGTGCCTAGCTACAAACTTGGGCAAATAAATAACATAACTGTTCATTAACAAACCATAACTATACTTGCTATGTTTATTGTTCAAAACTACGGTGTAGCGGTATTCTTCTGCATCATCACCATGCTTTGCTGGGGTTCCTGGGCCAACACGCAAAAACTCGCTGGTAAAACCTGGCGCTTCGAATTGTTTTATTGGGATTACGTGATAGGTATATTACTTTTTTCAATCTTATCGGCTTTTACACTCGGAAGCGTTGGCGATAAGGGCCGCCATTTTTTAGACGACCTGCACCAGGCAGACCCCGCCAATATTGTAAGCGCCTTATTGGGTGGCGTTATATTTAACGCGGCCAACATACTGTTCTCTGCAGCCATAGCCATCGCGGGCATGGCGGTAGCCTTCCCTGTGGCCATAGGGCTGGCGTTGGTTTTGGGCGTGCTGGTTAATTATTATGCCTCCCAAAAAGGCAGCCCCGTATTTATTTTTACTGGCGTTGCACTGGTGGCGGTAGCTATCGTTATCAACGCCTTGGCATACCGGCGTGCCTCAACAGGCAACCAAAAGTTATCGTCAAAGGGAATTGTTATTTCATTGATAGCAGGGGTACTTATGTCGTTCTTCTACCGCTTTATCGCAGCTTCCATGGATTTGGATAATTTCGAGCTGCCAGCCGCCGGTAAAATGACGCCGTACACTGCCGTACTGGTGTTTTCTGTGGGCATTTTTCTCAGCAATTTTATATTCAATACCATATTGATGAAAAAGCCCTTGCAGGGTATGCCAACAGGGTATGCGGCCTATTTTAAAGGGTCATTACCCACACACATGGTTGGCGTGTTGGGTGGTATTATTTGGGGTATTGGCAATTCGCTTAATTTGATAGCGGCGGGCCAGGCAGGCACAGCCATTTCCTATGGGTTGGGCCAAGGTGCCACCTTGGTGGCCGCGTTTTGGGGCGTGTTTATTTGGAAGGAGTTTAAAAATGCCCCGCAAGGCACAGGCAAGCTAATAATGGCCATGTTCTTGTTTTTTATTGCCGGGCTGGGTTTGCTGGTATATGCGGGCCTGTAAAAGGTATAGTTCTCAGTAATTTTGGCTGAAACAAGTATTGTGCAACACGTAAGCGAATATTGTCGTGTTGCTTTTTTCGCCCAATCGGGTAAAATAATACGCAGTATAACGCAATCGGTTACATACATTTGGGTAATTGTATCTGCCTCCTTTTAACAATACAATAGCAATAATATACAATGAAAAAAGCAACGATTGTTTTAGTGCTTTTGGCGGCATGTTTTGCCGGCCAAACTGCAGTGGCACAGCAGGCAGAATGGACTGCCATACCACTAAACGCTTTGGATGCGTTTAGCAAACCCGGTAAAAACTGGGCATTGGCAGCGGATGCCACGCTGGACTATGCCAGCGGCACCGCATTTACACCCATTGCAGGAACGGGCATCGTGATAAATACGGTTGGCGCAGCCAGCAACACCCATTTGGTAACCAATACCCAGTTTGGCGATGTGGAATTGGAATTGGAGTTTATGATGGCAAAAACTGCCAATTCAGGCGTATTCCTGCAAGGCCGCTACGAGGTACAGCTGTTTGACAGTTGGCAGAAAGCCAACCCCAGTTTTGCTGACTGTGGCGGCATTTACCAACGCTGGAACGAAGCCTTGCCAGACGACCAAAAGGGCTACCAAGGCATTGCGCCTTTAACTAATGTGGCCAAGGCACCAGGCCTTTGGCAAAAACTCTCCATAAAATTTCATGCGCCAAAATTTAATGCAAAGGGCGAAAAAATACAGAATGCCTATTTTGAAGCTGTTTACCTAAATGGGGTACTAGTACAACAGCAGGCGGCTGTTACCGGGCCTACCCGGTCAGCCTATTTTGAAGATGAAAAGCCAGAAGGGCCGCTGGTGTTGCAGGGCGACCATGGCAATGTGGCTTTCCGCAACATACGCTACAGGCCACTGGTACCTGCTGCGAAAATGGAAGATGCAGGTGATGACCCAATTTTAGTAACCGCCGATGGCAAACCCTATTTGCTGCGGAGCTTTTTAAATTATGGGGATAAAAAACTTACGCATGTTATTTCCGCAGGGTACCCCACCCAGGTAAATTACTCCTACGACCTTAAAGAGGGAGCCTTGATACAGGTATGGCGCGGACAGTTTTTAGATGTTACCGATATGTGGCACGAGCGGGGCGAGCCGCAACTGGCAAAGCCGCTTGGGGCCGTTACCACATTGTCTGATGCGCCCGCCCTGGCAGTGCTCGGCAGCAATGATATGGCCTGGCCAGACTCTGTGCCGTTTGACGACTTCCATAACAAAGGCTATGTGCTGGACGCGAATAGGTATGCCACGTACGAATACGAGTGCAAAGGCATGCAGGTAACCGATAAAATCTCCACCCAGCAGGCTGCAGGCCTAACCAGGGAAATTGCGGTAACCAATGCCCCCGCCAACCTGTATTGCAGGGTAGCGGCGGCAGGCATAATACAGGATTTGGGCAAGGGCCTTTATGCCATTGGCGACAAAGCTTACTATGTGCAGCTAGCACCGGGCACTAAAGCTACCATCAGGCAAATGCCCAATGGTAGGGAGTTGCTTTTGCCTGTGGTGTCAGGTTCTTCCACAACCGCTTATTCCATCATTTGGTAACCAACACAAAACATTAACAACATGCACCGTTCAATAGAATCTATCACTAAACAATGGCTGGCATTAGGCGCCGGCATCTGCCTAGCCTTAAGCGCAGCGGCACAGGCCAAAGACACTGCCACCCACGCCCAAAAAGAAGAGGATTTTTACCAAATAAACACTGTGCAAATTCCCGAGCACGTAGCATTAGAAGTGGGCGGCCTGGCTTTTTTGCCCAACGACCAATTGGCCGTGTCTACCCGCCACGGCGAAGTATGGGTAATTGCAAACCCCTACATGAAGAACTGCACCCCGCCAAAATACCACCTTTTTGCCCAGGGCCTGCACGAGGCATTGGGGCTTAACTATATAAAAGGCGACCTGTACCTTACCCAACGTTCCGAACTTACCCGCCTGCGCGACCTGGACGGCGACGGCGTGGCAGATGAATACAAAACCGTTTATTCATGGCCCTTATCAGGCAATTACCACGAGTATGCCTATGGCCCCGTGCTTGACAAAGACAGTGTGATGACCGTAAACTTAAACCTCGGCTGGATAGGGTATGGTGAAAGCCTATCCAAATGGCATGGTTGGATGATTAAAATTTCACCCGACGGAAAGATGAAACCGTTTGCCACAGGCATGCGTTCGCCAGCCGGTTTTGGTTTAAACAACCAAGGCGACATGTTTTATGCCGAAAACCAGGGCGATTGGGTGGGCAGCGGCAGCATTACCCATGTGGAGGAAAACGATTTTTTGGGTAACCCCGCAGGGCTTATTTGGGCAGGCGAACCAGGTTCTGGTGTTAAATTGCGCAAGAGCGACATACCCGATACAGACGAACCTAAGTACGAGGTGGCCAAAAGGGTACCCGGGCTAAAAACCCCGTCGGTTTGGTTTCCGCATACCATTTTGGGTGTTTCAACCTCCGGTATTTTAAATTATGACAGCAAGGGCAGCATGGGGCCTTTTGAAGGCCAGGTTTTTGTGGGCGACCAAGGCCAAAGCAAAATAATGCGTGTGTACCTGGAAAAAGTAAAAGGGGTTTACCAAGGCGTGGTGTTTCCATTTAGGGAAGGCTTTTCGTCCGGCATACTGCGTTTGGTATGGGGTAGCGACGGCAGCATGTTTGCCGGTATGACCTCCCGCGGCTGGAGTTCCAGCGGCGGCGGCTTATATGGCCTGCAACGCTTGGCATGGAAAGGCAAAACACCTTTTGAAATGAAAACCGTGCAGGCACGCCCCGATGGCTTTGAAGTTGAATTTACCCAGCCGGTGGATGCCAAAAGTGCCAAAGAAGCCTCCAATTGGGCACTTTCTACCTTTACCTACCAGTACCACCACAACTACGGCAGCCCAGTGGTAAACGAAGACAGCCGTGTGATTAAAGCCATTGCGGTATCGGACGACCGGCTGAAAGTGCGACTGGTACTTGACAGCCTAAAACTGGGCTATATACACGAAATAAGGGCAGCGGGCGTACTCTCAGAAAACCGTAACACACTGCTGCACAATTTTGGGTATTATACGCTTAACCGGATACCCGATGGCGACAAGCTGGTGATTACCGCAGAAAACAAGGTAACAGAAATGACCCACGAACATATGATGATGCCCGGCATGGGTAGCAAAGTGCTGGCCAAAACCGTTGCCGGTGTTAAGCACCAAACCACCAAACCGGCAGATTGGGCCACTGGACCCGACCAAACCATAGCCATTGGCACTAAGCCCGGCTTGAAGTTTGACCAAGAAACGATAACCATAAAGGCTGGTAGTAAAATAAAACTTACGTTTAAAAACAATGATGACATGCTGCACAACTTTGTTGTTACCAAACCAGGTGCCGCCAATAAAGTGGGTGAGCTGGCCGTTAAAATGGGCTTGAAAGGCGAACGGATGAGCTTTGTACCCAGCAGCGCAGACGTGTTGTTTAACACCGTGCTGCTGCACCCTAAGGAGAACGACACTATTTACTTTACCGCCCCTAGCCAACCGGGTGAATACCAGTATATCTGCACCTACCCTGGCCATTACTTGGTAATGCGGGGTGTGTTGAAAGTAGTGGCGAAATAGCTTTAGTAGAGATTTTTTGCTGGATTTATGATATAAAAGGAGGGTGCCCAAAAACGGCAACCTCCTTTTTAATTGCCCTGCTGTGAAATTTGGGGGCGTTAAAATAAGCCTAACCACTATGTGCTACTGGTGTCGTGGAAATCAATTGCGGTCAACTCTAACGGGGCTTTGTTAGCCCGTCCTGCTGTTTTGCTTTTTGGGGTCGCTTGCCAGTAAAAAAATCATGCCATAATCGTATAATTTTCGTTTATTAGTAGCTAATAACCATTTGCCATGCGGTATAAAATATCACTCGTTCTCTGTTTGCTGTGTTGCTTTTACACGTTACAAGCGCAAAAAAAATCTGCACCGGTGCCCATCATCTTTGACAGTGACATGGGCCCCGATTACGACGATGTGGGTGCCATCACCATTCTGCACCATTATGCCGACTTGGGCGAGGCAAACATTCTCGCCACGGTGGCCAGCACCAAATACCCCGGCGTGGCAGGCGTGCTGAATGTACTAAACACGTATTTTAAAAGGCCGGGCTTACCGGTGGGCGTACCCAAAGGCAAGGCCCTGGAACTGCGCGACACCCAACATTGGACAGACAGCCTACTTGCAAACTACCCGCACACGATAAAAAGCAATGACGATGCACCCGATGCGGTGCAAGTGTACCGCCAGGTGTTGGCCGCGCAACCCAATAGCAGTGTAACCATCGTTACAGTGGGTTTCCTCACCAACTTGTCGAACCTCTTGCAGTCTGGGCCGGATACATATTCCCACTTGGATGGTAAAACATTGGTAAAGCAAAAAGTAAAGCAATTGGTGTGCATGGCGGGCAAGTTTCCTGACGGGTACGAGTTTAATGTGATGGAAGATGCCGCTGCCTCGCAAAACGTGTATAGCCAATGGGAAACACCGATTATTTTCAGTGGGTTTGAAATTGGCGAAAAAATTAAGGTAGGCATCCCCTTGATCAACAATAAAATCATATACAACAGCCCGGTAAAGGATGTGTTCCGCATATCCATCCCCATGGCCAAGGAAGACAGTGCCGGCCGCATGAGCTGGGACGAAACTGCGGTGTTGGTGGCCATTAAAGGCTATGCCCCTTACTACCATTTACAGTATGGCCATATAACCGTTGCTAAAGATGGAAAAAATACTTGGGACAATCAAGGTAAACAACAAGCCTACTTGGTAGAAGCTGTGCCGCCCGCAACAGTGGAAGCACTGATAAATAAATTGATTATGCACCAGCCTAAGGCCGCCAAATAGTCTACCGGAAATTTATTGGCGCTAGCCAAAGGCAGAAAAGTAAAAGTGCAATAAAAATGATAGGCGTGTTGGTAGTTGGTGTGCGTAATTGGCGGCTACCAAAACCTTTTTTATTACGTTGGAGACTCTACGATACCTTACACCAAAACTCACCCTTAAACACATGTGGGCATGGCAACACATATTTTAGGAATAAGGCACCATGGCCCTGGCTCGGCGGGCAATGTAGCTTTAAATAAAACGCAACCCGCTGACCTGGCTGGCGGCGGCTACAGGGTACGACGACACCGAAAAATTGTTGGAAACCATGTTTGAGCAACGCCAAAACAACGAAGAAGTGTTTGAGGCCGTAAACGAAGCCATGAAAGCGCTGCGTGATACGTTGCCCGAAAAGTAAAGCCGCCGTGAGCGGCTGCGGGAGGCGCACATGCACAAAACCATCCGCCAGGCTGAGAACGAGATGTTTGGTGATATTGCGTTATCTGCGGTGCGTGGCATGCCCCCGCACTTACCAATATGCCCAAGGCAAGAGAAGACAACGACCTGCTGAAAGGGTTACCCAAGGTGAAAGTTGAATGTACCTGGATACCTTGGACCTACAGCAGGCTGAGCTTTGCCAGCGGCTATGGCGCGGGTATTATTTCACCGGGTTGGTACGAGCATATTTGGAAGCACCCCAACGACAACGGTACCCTTTGGATGGCAGCTGTGGCCAAATTGTTTAGGGAGAAGCAGATGGATACCTCGGTGGCCCATGTGATTGAAGCCTTGCGGCTGGGTGAGGCGTTGGCATCGTTGCGCAACCTAAGTAAGGCTGGGTTGGAGGAATTGAACGAGGCTACCTTAAGCGTGTTGTGCAACGGGGAAGGCATTATGATGCAACTGGTGCATGATGACTTAATTGTAAGCAATAAGATTGGCGAGGTGCCACAGGATATACCCAAGCCGCCCTTACAACTGGATATTGAGCGGCAGCAAAAGAAATTACGGATGCCCGCCACGGCGGACTTTAAATATTACACACTTGACCTGCGTAAGGCAAATGACTTAGAGCGCAGTATCTTCCTGAACAGGCTGCAATTTCTTGGCCTTACTAGGGGGCAGCTAAAACCGAAGCCGGTGGAAAAGGCACTTTAAAGAGCAGTGGCGCCTGCAATGGGACCCTGCTTTGGTGATAGATATTATTGACAAAGGCGCTTGGGGTAACACCGCGGAGGAAGCAGCAGCTAAATATGTAATACACAAGTCAGGCGAGGCGGCCACCTTGCAAGCGTTTTGCAATTTGTTGGAAAATACCATAACAGCCGAGCTGCCTGTGGCCGTAGAAGCATTGATACAACAAGTAAAATAACCTATCGGCCGCCAGTAGCGATGTGGTTCAGTTGATGGAAGCCATCCCGCCGTTGGTAAGCATCAGCCGCTACGGCAACGTGCGCAAAACGGATGCGGAAATGTAACGGGCATTGTAACCGGCATGATTACGCATATTTGTGTTAGTCTGCCCGCAGCCTGCACAGCAGTGGCAGATGATACCGCATTGCATTTGCTCGACCTGTTTTTTAAGCTGAACGAAGCGGTAAACATATTGCAACAAGCAGACGTAACAGGGCTTTGGCAGCATTCGCTCCCTATCATCTCCCAAGGTAAAAACACCGCACCCGTTATTGCAGGCTATAGTACCCGCTTGCTGTTTGACCGAAAACTGCTGGACGGCGAACAACTGTACCGGGCATTTTATTATGCCATGTCGCGAGCCACTGCGCCTGCCACCGCCGCAGCCTGGCTGGAAGGCTTTTTAAAAGGCAGTGGCGCGCTGCTGTTACTGGACAAAAACCTTTGGATGGTGGTAAACGACTGGGTGAGGGAATTAACCGAAGATATTTTTACCCAAGTACTGCCTTTGCCGCGGCGCACAGTTGCCAGTTTTACCGGCCCTGAGAAGAAAAAGCTGGGCTAAAAAGTAAAGTAAAGCAGCAGCGGGGGTAGTATTGGTGCCAAGAATATTGAAGAAGGTTTTGATTTGGAAAGGGCAAAAAAGGGTTTGCCGGTGGTTTGGGAGTTGTTGGGATGGGCTGCAGCTTTGACAACTTTCAAAAAGTTGTCAAAGCTGAATATCCCCCCTATTCCGTCATCTTCCTAAAACTGATATTCGCAAAATTGTTGGGCTTGCCAGCCACTGGGGCCGAAATGTTGCCTTTTATGGTTCCATTGTCAAGAACTACACTTATCTCCCTAAAGCTGTAAACGCCTTTTTCATACTCAAAGGTTTCGCCGTCGTCGTCGTACAGGGTATAATGGCCGGGCTTTTCGCCGTAATAGCGTATTTCCAGGTCAACCTTTTCACCGGCGGCGGGCGCATGTAGCAAGGCGGGCATCATGGGTACAATACCGCCGTCTTTCACAAAAACCGGTATGGTGGCAAGGCCCGGTGTAACGGTTATCACTTCGCCGTCGCCCACGTATTTGCCCGTGTAAAAATCAAACCATTTACCATGGGGTAAAATAACCATTCGGCTTTTTTCGCCCGTAAACATGGGTGCAACCAGCAGGTTTTCGCCGGCCATGTATTGGTCTTTCACCTCCTGTAGGGTAACCTTGCCGTAAGGGTTTTCCTGAAGGTTGCTGTTGTCCACATTGGTGCTGATAACGCCGTCGCCAAAGCCCGCTTCCAGGTTCATGGCTCGGAACGGCGGTATGCCTTTAAAATGGTATTTGGCAAACTCGCTGTACCAGTATGGCATCATCTGCATGCGCAGCAAGGCCATTTGCTTTACATCGTCGGCCACTTCGGCAAAGCTCCAGGGCTTGGTGCCGCTTGCCCAGGCATTTATCATCGCCATCGGCGAAAATATGTTGGACTGGAAACGCCTCACCCACTCCTCGGCCGTGGCCGATTCCCGCACCTCGGGCGTCCACAACACCCCGGCAAAACCGCTGTTTATAAGGGCTGTAACAAAATCCCGGTGGTCGTAATAATCGTTGTATATCACAAACGGAAAGGATGCGCCACCGCCGTTGCTGGCCCGCACAAGGCCGTAGGTGCGGCGGTTAAGCTGGTGGTAGCTGTTGGTAACATTGTGCTGCATCAGCAGGCCGTAGGTTTGCCGCATCTGCTCGGCGCTGTGCCCGCTGGGGAAGGTTGCCACGTCGGGCCATAGCCAAAAGTTGTTCCCGTCGGCCTCGTCTATCTTAAAGCCGCTTACACCAATGTCAATCTTGCCTTTCTCCCATTCCCCAAAATATATCTTGCGGGCTTCGGGCATGCTTATGTCGGCCACGGCCCCGTTCCATACCGTATGCGAGCCGGTAAAGGGCTTTATTTGTTTGTAAATAGGCGACTCCGGTGAAATATAGGGGTTGGTCCATAAATTTATGCGTATATGCTTGGCCAGCATGCCCTGCACAAATGCCTGCGGGTTAGGAAACCGGGTTTTATCCCACTCAAAAGTGCATGGGTAGCTTTTGCTTTGCCAGCCCGGCTCCAGGCCGATAAAGTCAAGCGGATAGCCCCTGTCCTCAAAAGCTTTGGCCTCTTCGGCAACACCGGCAGCGGTGGTAAGGCGGTGTACGCGTTGGGTAAAGCCCAGGCCCCAGCGCGGGGGCAGGCAGCCGCCGCCGTTCAACAGGTTGTAACGGCGCACCGCATCCAGCATGGTGGGGCCGCCGAATAGGTACAGCTCCACGCCTGCTGCCGGCACCAGTATCTCCACCGCGTCGGAGTATGGCTGGGCGTTCCAGGTGTCGTCCGTGTTCCTGTCTTGCACCACGGCCGGGGTTTTGCTATCCAGCCGCACGCCCGTGCCGGCGTACACGGTTATATACCGCGCGCAGTTAATAAACACGCCATACCCTGCCGATGATACATAAAACGGCGTGGGGGCATGGGTGCTGCCATTGTCGCGGCCGTCGTAGGTATCCACATGCAGGGTAAGTATTTTGCCACGCTGCTGCACGGTTTGAAAGTTGAGGCCAAAGCCATACAATTGTTCGCTGCGGGTGAGGGGGAAGCGCAGGTAGGTTTTACCGTCCACTACTTTGGCGTCGATATCCGCAGGCGGCAGCGGGAAGGCGGCTTTACCCATTTCCACCAGGCCGGCATGGTAAGGCACGGCACCGGCAGCTTTCAACAAGTCGTATGTCTCGGGTTTGCCGATGGAGGCCTTCCAAATGCCGGGTTCTACTTCCGCCCATTTAATGGTTTGCGCGTTGGCATTGGTTGAAAGGTATACTACAGCTAAGCTTGTAAAGAGGTATCTAAGTATTTTCATGTATTGCCTGTCGTTAGTGTTTATGGCGGTTGTTTACCGTATGAAATTAGTGGATTGATGATGACGCGGATGCTTTGGTTTAAATAGGAGTGGAATTGGTGAATTGAGAGGGAGGGGGCTTCGTGCGGCTGGGCAGGGCTTCCCAGATTTGACAACTTTTTTAAAGTTGTCAAATCTAAAAGTGCCGGCAACAAAAATGGTTAAGCTGCTGATAACAATGAGTGTTAATTTTAGAAAGTTTTTTAATTTAAAACAAGGTAAGGGCATGACAACATCCATTGAAAAGATAGAGATACTTGAAAAGGAATTGACAGGGTTGTTACCCATGAAACCCGAATACCGGCAAAGGCTGGATAAAAAAATAAGGCTGGAGTTTAATTACAACTCCAACCACATTGAAGGCAATACCCTTACATATGGTGAAACGGAGTTGCTGCTGATTTTTGATAAAACCACGGGCAACCATGAGATGCGGGAATACGAAGAAATGAAGGCGCACGATGTAGCCTTTGAACTTGTTAAAGAGTTGTCGCAAGATGAAGAAAGGCCCATTACTGAAGCTGCAATAAAAAGCCTTTATAATAAATTACTTGTAAGACCATTTTGGAAGGATGCGCAAACGATTGACGGGCAAACAACAAGAAAGTTAATGAAAAGATATCGCTGGTATCAAAAATAAAATCTTGGTCATTAGAATAAGGGCTTCTTCGCCCCCCCTCTCCGCGAGGAGAGGGGGCGGGGGTGAGTCGAAAAAATAGCAAATGCACAACCAACACCTCCGCAAATGGCGGTTAATACTCGGCAGCGATACCAAGCAATGCGGGCTGCTAGTGGCGCTGTTCGACTAATGAGCACCAAATTAGGTGCATGGCAACGCTCAGTTTCCAGCGAATCTGGCCATTCCTCTGTTTGGCTGCTCGCCGCATAAATTCCCGAGATGATGGCTGCAGCATTAATCAATAATACTATTAAATTCAGTCTGCAAAAAAAATTTGGCGTTCAAGAACTAGGATCGTTTTTTTCCCTACCGGGGCTTTTTCAAAATTTTTGCATATAGAACCAAAAAAAAAACAAAAGCACAAAATCCTACGCACTTTGCTGCGAAGCAAGTGCAAGCCGCTCGCCCAATAACTTCTTCTCAGCCCCCGATGTGGTAAGGGCAATGCTTTGGGCAAGCATTTTTTGGGCATTTGGGTAGTCACGCAGGGTAAGGTACAAGTCCGCCAACACGGCACTATATATGTACTGCGTTTGTACCAGCACGTCAATACCCGGTATGGCCATTATTTCCTTTAGGGCCTGCTTGGTTTGGCCGCAACTGCCCAATACCACGGCCCTGTTTAGCATTATCACTGGTGTAGGTTTAATGCCCAGCAATATGTTGTACAGTTGTAACAGGTGCTGCCAGTTGGTTTGCCCAAATGAGGCTGCCAGGCAATGCTCAGCTGCTATGGCAGATTCAACATGGTACACAGAAAGATGCTCGCCAGTTGATGATTGGTTAAGGTAGCAGTACCCAAGCTGTATAAGCTGTTGGTCCCATTTGCTGCGGTTCTGTTGCGGCAGCAATATAATGCTGTTATTTTCGTCAACCCGGCTGTCGAACCTGCTGGCCTGCAAGCACATTAATGCCAACAAAGCGTAGGTACTGGGCTTTGCCCCTGCCTTATTTTCGCTAAGCAGCTTGCACAGGCGCATGGCTTCCATACAAAGGTCTTTCCGTATCAGCTCCTCGGCGTTAATGCTGTTGTAACCTTCGTTAAACAGCAGGTACAACACGGTATAAACTGTCTCAAGCCGTTGGTGCAGGGCAGGCCCTTCGGGTATTTCAAAGTTAATATTGGTTTCTTTTATCTGTTGCTTGGCGCGGTACAAGCGTTTTTGAATGGCGGCCTCGTTGGTCAGCAACGCGCGGGCTATCTCGGCCACACCAAAACCCGATACTGTTTTAAGCGTTAATGCCACTTGGTCTTCCTGTTTAAGGCTGGGGTGGCAGCACGCAAAAACCAAGCGTAACTGGCTGTCGCTAATTTCGTGCTCGCTAAAAAATTGTACAACGGTGTTTTCAGTCTCGGCGGTTAGTTGTTCGGCCAGCTCTGCCGAGTAGCGGCGGGCATACCCCTCCCTTCGTACAATATCAATGGCTTTGTTGCGGGCGGTTTGCATCAACCAGGCTGCGGGGTTGGGCGGCAAACCAAATTTCCACGCCTGCATGGCTTTTAAAAAAGCTTCTTGCACCACATCTTCCGCCATCTCTAGGTTGTGCATGCCAAATATGCGTGCAAGCACAGCAACCATCTTTCCCGACTCGTGCCGAAAAAGATGGTCTACCAACTGCTGTGCGGGTGCTGTTTGCATGCTGCACGTTAAAATTTCATCACTTCACGCACTTCCACGGAAGCACCGTGGGGTAAGTCGGGGCTGCCCTTGCCAATTTCGGCGGCGGCCTCTAAACTTTCTGCTTTTACAATAAAATAACCACCCACCACTTCCTTACTTTCTGCAAAAGGGCCGTCGGTAACGATGGCGTTTGCTCCTTTAACGGTTTTACCGCCGGGCAACAGTGCCTCGCCCGACACATAAATGCCCTGGGCTTTAAGGCTGTCTATCCAGCCGAACCATTGCTGCATGTTCGACTGCATTTCTTCTGGCGAAAATTTGTCGCTTCTCTCGGCGTTGATGAAAATGAGCATAAAATTTTTCATAATTGTTTGTTTTGATGTAATGAATAAGTTTATCAAACCATCAACGAACAGCGCAGGGCGCTCAGGACAAAAAACCGGAAAATATTTTTTGGCCAACAAAAAAAATTAAGGGGGCGGGTGATGCAATATCCTAAGTCGAGGGCGCTAAAACAGCGCAATGTTATTTTTTATGCCCTGTAGCTTACGCCCTGCAATATTTTTAAAAGCTTGCATATTTGGCAAGGTTTTTATTATTATCAAACACATATAAATTAATCAATAAAATTTAATGTTATGCGTTCAATATTGTATATGATAGCAGTGCTACTTGTAATTGGCTGGTTGTTAGGGGTGTTTGTTTACAGCATTGGCGGCCTGATACATATTTTAATTGTGCTGGCAATCATTTCATTGCTTTTGGCTGTAATAAGGCGGGCATAGTACTAATGGCAGGCTTTGTAAGCTACGTGCAACAAGATAAGAACATAGTAAAGGCATTAAAAATAATGCCTTTACTATGGTTATTAATTTATAGGCCCAAAAGTTGCTTCTTTTTAGCGTCAAATTCGGCCTGTGTAATCACGCCTTTTTCCTTTAAAGCAGCATATTTTTCCAGTTGTGCAGGCACATCGGCCTCGGCCATGCCAGGCTGTGCGTTGTCTTCTTCGTCTTCATCCTCTTCGTCATCATCATCACCAAATCCTTCAATATTGGCAGCAACATTGTCGGCAAAACGGTTGGCATCGGCCACCCTAACCCCAAATATTTCTTGCAGGTCGCCATCATAGGCAATGGTTATCACGCCTACGCCCTCATCGTCAATTTCAGGTGTCACAGATTCTACCAAATCCCAATCAAAATCTGTTACTTCCGGGTCTAACAGCGGTTGTTTGGCCAAAAAGAATAGCCTGGCTTGCGTTGCCACGATAACGCCTGTAACATCGTCGTAAACGCCGTTTGCAAAAGCCACGATGGTTTCATCTTGGTCAAGCACCCCCGGCAGGTACTTTAGCTCAGTGCTAGCCCAGTAGTCAATAATTGACTGCCTGTTCATGCCGGTGTTTTCAATTTGGGTAATAATGCCGTCAACATAGGCATCGTCATCGGCAAATAACTTTGCCACGTCGTTGGGTGTTAATGACTGTATTTGCGCCTGGTCGCACATGGTTAACAAACGGTCATAGCAGTTTTTACACAGCTTTTCGCCGTTGGCGAGTTTGCTTTTGCCTAACAAAGGCGTGTTTAAAAAATTTAGTTCGGTGGAACAAACAGGGCATTTTGACATGGGTTAATTTTTGTTGCTAAGGTATTGTGCGTAATGTTTACATGCAAATTTTTTACATACCGTTTATCATGTTTTTTAACTTTAAGGCAGGTCGGTTTTTTGGCCAAGAGATTTAGGTAAGTTCAGCTTTGGCAAATAATTGTTTTTTGCCATTTTTTTGGAGGGTGCTTTTTTCTAGGGGTGAAATAAAAAAAAACTATAAACGGACCATACAATGTGTTTGGCGTTTGATGTTTACTAAATTACTTACTTGCCGTTTATAGGCTGTTTGCTTTTATAACCTGAGTTCGATTAATAATTTGTAAAAAAATTTGTCAATCATAAGAAAAGTACTTATATTTAAGTATCTGACATTCAAATATTTAAATACGTTTCTATATGATTGACTTTGATAA
>CAIRZB010000047.1 GCA_903882935.1 uncultured Parafilimonas sp.
CTAGACAAAAAATATCTGTAATTTTATCAAAGTCAATCATATAGAAACGTATTTAAATATTTGAATGTCAGATACTTAAATATAAGTACTTTTCTTATGATTGACAAATTTTTTTACAAATTATTAATCGAACTCAGGTTACTACATCAAAATTGAAAAATTCATAGAATATGGATATTGAAAAATATGAATACATTAAAAATGATGCCAGCCTTGTTTTTCAGTTTGAAAGCGTAGGATCAAACGGGAAAGTTTTGAAAATCATCCAATTCACCCCGCATAACTCTAATGGGGTTACTTATTTTAACCTTGGGTTTGGCGACTGGAACGAATCGGCGAAAAGACTTGACGACCTGTCTGTAACAAATAACAATGACAGAGAAAAAGTACTTGCAACGGTGGCTGCAACAGTACTTGAATTTTTAGGCGATTTCCCCGACATGATGGTTTATGCACAGGGCAGTACGCCTTCCCGAACACGACTATATCAGATTGGCATAGCCACACACTATCATGAAATATCATCCGTTTTAAAAATATACGGGTTTATTAACGACGAATGGGAAAGCTTTCGACGGAACCGTAATTACGAAGCTTTTTTGGTGTCTCTCAAATAATTTTTAAATTTACATTGTAAAAGAGTAGAATATGGAAGCAGCAGAAAAAAAACAAGCCATTAAAAACCAATCAAAAACTATCGTAAGTGATAAAGTAAAGGACTATAGCAATGAACCCTTTTTTGTAGAAAAGGGGAAAGCTTCGAAAGCTTTTTTGGATAAACACGGGTTCCCGAAAGAATTGGTTGAAAAGAGATGACGGCAGTTGAAATACCAACCGTTGAAAAATGTGTCAGGTGAATTGTAAGCTGTTGTATGCTTATCACCTGTTAATTTCCAAGTATACCCAATCCTATTTTTTACCATTTAACTCCGCCAATAACTCTTTTGCAGGTATGTTTTTTGTTTCCCCATCCACAAAAACAACAAGTGAGCGGCCCTCGGCGGCGCGCTCCTCCACTAGTTTACGGTTGGCTTCAGTTATACCTGCCATAACCTTGTTAAATAGCTCAGGAAGTTCAGTTTTATTGGCTACCATACTGTTTACTTTGGTTACTAATTACTGCCCAAATATCGTTATTTACAATAACAGTTTCACCATTATATCCTCCGTGCGCCACCGGTTTTGGAAACAGGTCTCTATTGTCAACCACCAGCCAGGTGTCGCAAACCGGTAAATACAATTCAATCAAATTGAAAATCCCCCGGTAATACCGGCGTCCAATAATATCCGGTGGAATATTATGCCCACCATTTTTAACCCGCTCGGCAACCCTTTGCATGGCAGTTTCCGGCGAGCTTAACCAAAAAAAGAGCAGGTTAACGGTATAGCCACGGCTCTGTGCTTTTTTTATCAATGGTACATAGCTTCTGGTAGATAACGTGGTTTCAAAAGCAAAATCGACGTTCTCGTTCATCAATTCAGCAATACGTTTCAGCAATATCCGACCGGCTTCAAATGCAACACTCTCCGGGTTAAAAGGCGATAGCCCTGCGGCAATACTATCTGCATTTACAAACTCCCTGCAATCAAGCATTTTTGGCAACACTGTGTAACTGGCGGTAGTTTTGCCAGCGCCATTGCAGCCGGCCACTATGTACAAATCTGCCATGTTCAATTACTGTTCACTCAAAATTAACTAATAAAAGAACACCACTATACACAAAGCCCCCCGCCATCCTTTAAACTTTATCGTTACTTTTAGCCCCATTTTTAATGCAGGATCGACCATATAAATATTGTAGCGATGAGCACATACACCACCACCGAACAGGACATATTAGCCGCCGCAGAAGTATACCGCAAGGCCATGGTAGCGGCAGACGGCGAAGCACTTAACAGCATAACCAGCGACGATTTGAGCTATGGCCACTCGGATGCCGACATACAAACCAAGGCCCAATTTGTGGATTCTATCACCAGCGGCGAGTCAGTATTTGTTACGCTGCAGCTTGATTGCCTGCATATACAGGTATTGGGCAATCTGGCTATACTTCGCCACCATTTTGTGGCCAACACCAACGATGGTGGTATACCCCGCAGTGTTAACCTGCACATACTTTGGGTATGGCAGCAAAACAAGAGCCACTGGCAGTTATTGGCCCGGCAGGCGGTTAAAATACCCGTGTAAATTATTTTTTTGGGGTGGATTAACGTTGGCGATACGATATTGTAAAATAACGATAGTTCAATTATCCATTTATTTGCCCTTGCTTTTCTAATTTTTACCCAAGAAATTATTTATAGGAAATAGCACTTAGGTCGCACTTCGTTTTTGAATATTTTCTAAACGTATAGGCGGGGCTTGCATCATACGTTCAATTAGTGCATTAAAAGTACCCGCCATTGCATTTCTCCTGTTGAACCTGAAGTGGTATTCGTCC
>CAIRZB010000048.1 GCA_903882935.1 uncultured Parafilimonas sp.
CCACGGCGCAAACCATGCACAAAACCCTGCGTGCGCCTCGTTATGGCGGTAAGGGCAGATAACCACGGCACCGGCCATGCACAAAACTTGGGGTGCCTCGTTATGACGGGGAGGTAACTACGGCCCAGCCCGCCTATTCTTCGACAAAGCATACAATAGCGTATTCGCCGTTAATATGTGTTAGTGATGGGCTTTACAGCGTATGAATAAGCGCCAGAAACCTTTGGGTAACCGGCGCAGCGGGCCTGCTGTAAGGCAAAAAATTACGCGGTATTGTGCTTCCCCCGCCGCCATGAAATACCACCGATGAACTGAGCGTCGCAAAAGCCGACCCCATGAAAAACCTCTGCCGGCCACCAAAAAACAACACCCCAAAAAACCTACCGGTTGGCCTCACTCAGCCAGTGAAACTGCTTTTCGGCCAGCTGAAAATGGCGGTTGGTTAATTTCAGTTCCACATACAGGCTGTCGCCGCGCTGCATGCCCCAAAGCCGTATGGTATTGGTATCGGGCAATTGGTACCGGAAGCTGAGGATGGAAAGGCTGTCGCCGGGCTGCTTTTTAAAATGGAGCACCGGCGCGGCACTGTCGGCCACATAGGCAAAATAAGACCGTTGGTACCGGTGGCGGAAGGCGGTATCGGTTGTTTTTATGCTGCCGGTGCCGTTTTCAAAAATAACGTCCTGCCAGCGCAGGGTATCGCTTAGCGATAACGGGATGTTTTGTTTGTTAACCGCAAACACCGCCACATCGTACACGCCGTTTTTAACGGGCTGCTTGCCCGGGGGCGTATGGTCTTGCTGGTAATAATCCCAAGAGGTATACAACGTTACACCCACCGCAACGGCCACAAACACGGTTTTTAGCACTATACGGGCAATGCGCATCCATTTTTTGGGGTAGGTAAAATGGTACAGGCTGCACACATTGGCGGGCTTGTTTAAAATAAAAAAGCAAATGATGCGGTTACCCTCGTTGGCCAGCAAAAACAGGCAGGTAAACACCAGCTGCATGGAGAATATTTTAACCGGTATATCGTAACACAGGTTAAGCATCATTACGTTTATAAACACGGCAGTGGCAAACATAATGCCCATGGTGGCCGTTTTACGGTATAGCAGCAAAAGGCCGGCAATGGTTTCCATAACGCCGGAGAACACCTGGTACGGTGTTGCGTAGCCAATAAACATCCACGAAAGGCGCATGGGCAAAAAGTCGCCCAGCGGGGTGGCCAGTTGGTGCAGGTTGGGAAAGGGCATTTGCAGGGCAAACAACTTTATTATACCATAGGCAAATGCCATTAAAGCAACATAGTACCTTGCAAAAAGGCAGAGCCAGTAGTTTAAATGGGTATAGGCGGGGCGTTTGGCGTCCAGCAGCGTCCATACTAGGCAGCCAATAAAAGCCAGGCTCAAAAGCGTGCACAACTGGGCCCAGCCGTACGAGGTGTCGCCGCTGCCGTTCATGGGCACCAGCACAGTTTTTACGTGAAAAAGCATGGCATTGGCCAGGTTAACCAGCCATTCGGCCGCCTGGCCATAATAGCGGGTAACGTAGTTAACGCCGGGCACTTCGTCAAGCCAGGTCCATGGTGCCATTTGCAGTGCCAGGTAAATAAAAAAGAAGCGGAAGAGTAGTTTTTTCCAGGCAGGCCAAACACCGGCGGCTGGCTGAAGGGCAGTTTGCATATAATGGCAGTTTGATAATTGTTGGTAAAATAAACCGCACCCGTTGGCGTATGCTTACAAGTGCTGCGGTTTTTTGGTGAGGCTAAATATAGGTAAAAAACTGCTTTGTTTAAGCGGATACGGCGGGTGCAATACATAAAATGGTATGTACTTGCCGGAAGTACACAAGGTGAATTTGGTATAGGCATTTATGACCGCAGCGCAGGGCATGCACAAAGCCATACTTGGGCTTTGTTTGCATGGCTATGATGAATAAACATAATGGCCACCATGGGCAAATGGGTTACAACAGACCAAGCTTTTTAGCGCGGGCTTTTTCCTTACGGTCGTGCATCAACACATTAAATATGCTTTTTGCTGCGGCTTCCTCAGTTTTAAAACGGTGTACCTGTTGGTGTATGGGTAGGCTTTCGGGCTTGGAGCCGTACAGTGCTACCAGTTTTTCAATGTAACTCATGGCACCTCCTTTAATTTATAAGCGGTTACAATTATTGCAAATTTAGTGTAAATATCAATGGCAATTAACACCCTCAATCTTGTTTCGTTATCTACTATCTGGCCGGTGTAGCGTTTTGCGCCTGTTTTGTCCCAATACTTTACCTTGGCGGCAAGCTGTTGAATGCGCAGGTGCTTTAACGGGTGTGTTTTGGGGTTTTGCAGGTGATTGTCCATTATATGTTGGGCGGATTCACCGCTCCACACGATACCAATTTTTCGCAGCCTAAAGTTTATGTAGCCGCTGTTATAATATTGTACCATAGTATTAGCCAAAGATAACCAACACCAACATTGGCAGCAAAAAAACAACAGCCCCCCACCGTTCGCTTTGCAACAAGGCCCAAACCAGCTACCTCCGCCAACGCGTTAAACTATACGGTTGGCAACAACAAACTATTTGGTACGGCCATTTAAGCAAGGGCATGCGGACCCAAAACGGGCTGCGCGGGCTACTAAAATAAGTGGCTCGCTAAAAAAACGGGTACAAAAATACTAACGGCCATCATATACATGATGAGCACTAAAAATACAATGCGTTTACTGGTAAAATAGGGTTTTACAGCGGCGCGGTGATGCAAGGCGGCATAACGGGATAACCATTTGGGGGTTGTATTGGCAAGCATGGCGATAAAAATTGTACTCCAAAGCTATATAGATATTTTATTCCATATTATTAAATCGTTATTAAAAACATATATGGTTTGTTAAAATATACAGAGTGGGTAAAACGGCCGCGGGTAAGGGGTAGTTGCTATTTCAAACACAAGCTTTTTGGCTTCATGTTGTTCTTTTTGTCTTGGCACAAAAAGAACCAAAAAAGCCAAGGCGAATCCCGATCGCTCCGCGCGTTTTCGCCTTCCCTCGCCTCCCCTGTTGTAACGGCGCACTATTTTACCTTTTGGCTTGCTGCGTGATGCGTTGGTTTCGGTTACGTTTCGGTTTTTGGCTGGTGTGCTTGCGCAGTTTATTCGGTCTTACCGCTGTGAGATTTGGTGTGCTTAATGGCGGGTGTAAAGGCTGTTATTACAAACAGTTTTTGGCTTTATATTGTTCTTTTTGTCTTATCCGAAAGGACTCCTTTGGAGGCACAAAAAGAACCAAAAAAGCCAAGGCGAAACCCGATCGCTCCGCGCGTTTTCGCCTTCCCACGCCTCCCCATGTGCAACGGCGCACTTTTTTACCTTTTGGCTGGCTGCGTGATACGTTGGTTTCGGTTACGTTTCGTTTTTTGGCTGGTGTGCTTGCGCAGTTTATGCAGGCTTACCGCTGTGAGATTTGGTGTTCAAAAGCCGTCGTTGCCAAAACCTTACTGCTTAAATATTTTGGCATGGTGTTCCACCAGCCCTTCAATGGGTGTTTTAATAATAGTGCCTGCCTGCATGTTATACCTGGTGGCGGTTTCGGCCAGCAGGTCTTTAAACGCATACCCTACTGAGCCGGTGCAGTTAAAGCTGTACTGGGCATAATTGGGGTAATGGGTTACCAGGTTATTAAAAAAATGGTCAAAAGCAGTTTGTACAATATTGCGGGTATAGCCGGCATCGGCCCGGCTGGTAGATAGGAAACTGGTAAACCCTGCGCAAAAACGGTTGGGCAGGGGCTGCGTGTACAGGCGGTCCATAATAGCCTCGCGGGTTAGGCCGTAGGTATGGGTAAATTCATGCCGTACGGCGGCGGGCATGTAGCCGCGTATAAAATCGCCCAGCAGCATTTTGCCCATGTAAAAGCCGCTGCCTTCGTCGCCCAGCAGGTGGCCCAGGGAGTCGATGTTATCGGTAATTTTTTGGCCGTCGTACAGGCAGCTGTTGGTACCGGTGCCCAGTATGGCGGCAAAACCGGGGTTGTTGCCCAGCACGGCGCGGGCAGTGCCCAAAAGGTCTAACCCCACATACAGCGCGGCATTGTAAAAAATGGCTGCCAGGGCATCGGCCACTATGGGTACCTTATCGTCAAAACAGCCCGAGCCGTAAAAATATACCGCACTGGCAGTAGCAGCGTTTACTTGGCTGGGCAACTGCGCCAATATAGATTTTTTTATATACTGTGTTCCGGTGGTGTAGGGGTTGTAGCCTTCGGTATCAAAGTAAAACCGGCTGTTGTCGGGGCCAACCATGCACCAGTTGGTAGTTGTAGAGCCACTGTCTGCCACCAATATCATGTTATTGTTTTTTTAACGGTAAACCAATTTTATGGCCTGCTTTGGCATACAGCCAAATGCAAATATAGCAGGGCACCACCAACCAGTAGGCATAATGCGGGGTAATGCCGCGCTGGCTGGCAAGCCAGTTGTACAGCAGCGGCAACACGGCGCCGCCGCCAATGGCAATAATTAACAATGAGGAGCCAATTTTTGTAAACCTGCCCAGCCCGTTGATGGCCAGCGGCCAAATGGCTGGCCACACCAACGAATTGGCCAGCCCCAGCAACGCAATAAACGCCACCGACAACAGGCCGTTTGTGGATAGCGCAACGCCTGCAAACAACAAACCTAACACGGGTGATATTTTTAACACGTTGGTTTGCGATATATATTTTGGTATGGCCACAATGCCAATTAAATACCCGGCCAGCATGCATATCTGCGTACAACTGGCAAAAAAACGGGCATAGGATAGCGGTATGCCCTGGCTTACACCATATTTTATAATGGTATCGCCTGCTATAACCTCCACCCCAACATATAAAAAAAGCGTAAACACCCCCAGCAGCAGGTGCGGAAATTGAAAGATGCTTGTTTTGTGGGTGTTGGCGTTGGCTACGTGTTCGTCCTCGGCATCGGTATCTAGCTCGGGTAAGCTGGAGAGTAGTACCAGCAATGCCAAAAACAGCAATACGGCGGCAATAATGGCATAGGGCAATACCACCCGGTGGGCCAGGCTGTTAAGAATGGCTGTTTTTTGTGCCAAGGGCATAGTTACTATTTGGGCTTTAATGCCATCTGCCCCGTCTAAAATGGTGGCGCCCAGCAACAACGGCCCCACCACACCGGCCACACCGTTGCAAATGCCCATAATACTAATGCGCCTGGCTGCACTTTGCTGCGGGCCTAGGATAGTTATATAGGGGTTGCTGGCGGTTTGCAAAATGGCCAAGCCGGTACCCTGCACAAACAGGCCTGTTAAAAACAACGGGTACGAGCGCATATATGCCGCCGGTATAAACAGTGCCGCGCCCACGGCCATTACCGCCAACCCTACCGACATACCTTTTTTATACCCTGTTAATTTTAATACCGATGCGGCAGGTATGGCCATTACGGCATACGATATGTAAAAAGCAAAGGCCACCAAGTAGGCGGCCCAGTCTTGCAGCTGGCAGGCAATTTGCAAATAGGGTATCAACACACTGCCCAGCCAGGTTACAAACCCAAATACAAAAAACAACACCCCTATAATAATGATGGGCCTGTTAGACTGCGGCATACGCAAAAACGGTTTTGTTGGGGGTATTAAACAAGCTGTTTTAAATAATCCATGGCGTTTTTTACGCTGCCTTGTTGCAACAGCAGGGCTTTAGCCTCGGCATAATCTTCCATGCCTGCCTTACCCATCAGCATTTTAACGGCGCGGTCGGTAATTTTATCGTTTATCAGCAGCACGTTTACCATCTGGTTGTCTTCCACACGGCCCAACTGCACCATAACGGTGGTGCTTATCATGTCGAAAATCATTTTTTGTGCGGTGCCGCATTTCATGCGGGTGCTGCCGGTAATAAATTCGGGGCCGGTAACCACTTCCACGGGGTAATCGGCCTCGGCGGCAATGGGCGATGCGGGGTTGCTAACAATACAGCCGGTGGCAATGCCCAGGCTACGGCACTGCTGCAACGCACCCAACACAAACGGGGTAGTGCCACTGGCAGATATGCCCAGCACAATATCTGCGGTGGTAACTTGTTGGGCCTGTAGGCGCTCCCAGCCTTCGTGTATATTGTCTTCCATTTCCTCGGGGGCCTCCACAAGGCGGTCTATACCGCCGGCCAGTACTGCGTTAAAAACACCTTTTTGCACGCCAAAAGTGGTGGGCAGCTCAATTACGTCTAATACACTCAAGCGGCCGCCGCTGCCGGCACCCAGGTAAAATATGCGCCCACCCAGCTTTAGCTTGGCCACAATGGCGTGTATCAAAGTATTTATTTGGGGCAATGCTTTATTGATGGCAACGTGCACAAGGGCGTCTTCCCTGTTAATTAAGGCAGTAAGTTCTTCTATAGATTTGTTTTCCAAGTGTCTATGAACAGAGGGTTGCTCCGTAATTTTTATCATAGAGATTAAATTTGCGTTTTTTTTCTGCTATTTTTTGTAAATGTATGCAAATACACGCAAAATACCTGTAATTTTAATTTTAAGAAAACATTAGGCATTGCATGCTAAAGGAGGAACGCCATAAAATTATACTAAGGGAGATAAACCTGCACAACAAGGTTTTGTCGACAGATTTGAGTGAGAAGCTGGCTGTTTCTGAGGATACCATCCGCAGGGATTTGAACGAACTGGCGGAGCAAGGCATGGTTTTAAAAGTACACGGCGGTGCTATGAGCGTTACCTTCCATTACCCGTTTAACGGGCAAAGCCAAGTGTACGCCTTGGAAGCCAAGCAGGTGATTGCCGACAAAGCCATCGGGCTGTTTAAAAAAGACATGCTGATACTGGTGGAAGGCGGTACCACCATTATGGAGATTGCCAAAAAAATACCGGCCGACCTGGAAGCCACCTTTTTAACGGTTAGCCCCCAAGTGGCCCTAACCCTTGCCGAACACGACAACATTGACGTAATAACGATAGGCGGAAGACTTGCCAAAAACGCCAACATACATACAGGGGCCAGTGTAATAAACGAGCTTGCCGGGATAAAGCCCGATTTATGCATTTTAGGCACCAACGGTTTTTCATTGAAGGAAGGACTTACTGACAGCGACTGGGAAGTGGTGCAGGTGATGAAGGCCATGCTGCGCTGTGCTAAAAAGGCCGCAGTGGTAAGCATTGCCGAAAAATTTAACACGGTGCAGAAGATTAAAATTTGCGATGCCGAGGCCATTGACTACCTGATAACAGAGCTGCCCACAGACAGTGCTTTTTTGGAAGCTTACAAAGCCAACGGCAAGCCGGTAATATTGTGAGCAAATAGGGTAAAAAACAATAGGGCCGTTTAACCCATTGTTAGCGGTGGGTTGGGGGAAATAGCATAAATATGCATTTTTTATTATATCAGCATATTAACCACTTAAACAAAGTATCCCTACGTAGGTAGGGTGATTTATTACCAAAAACTACACGCAAAATGAGCAGGAGATTCAAAAGTTTGCCATTGTTTAAATGGCCGATGCTGTTGTTAGGCTTTGGCCTACTTGCCAGCAGCGTTGCTACGGCACAAGACGGAACCGCAACAAAAAAAGCGGATGCCCGCCAGGCAACCATTGTTGTTAAAGGTAAAATAACCGACGGGGCCACCCCATTGGTTGGTGCCAACATTACAGAAAAAGGCAAGAAAAACTCCACGGCTTCTGACGCTGCGGGTAATTTTCAACTGGCCGTTGCCGGCACGGGCGCCACATTGGTGGTTACCTATGTAGGCTACGACAGTGTAGAGCTGCCGGTGAACGACCGTATTTTGTTTGATGTTGCGCTTAGCCCCGCCAAAGGCAACAGCCTTAGTGGCGTGGTGGTAACGGCCTTGGGCATTACCCGCAACAAACGCTCCCTCGGTTACGATGTGGGCCAGGTGAATGGCGACGACCTTAACCGTGTTGCCCAAACAAACGTGCTCAACGGCTTGGCCGGGCAGGTATCGGGCGTTACGGTAAGTGCCACGGGCGCTAACCCCACATCATCGGTAAGCGTGGTAATACGCGGCACCCGCTCGCTAAACAGCGACAACCAGCCGTTGTTTGTTATTGACGGCATACCGGTAAAAAACTCCCTCAGCAACGTGGGTGTTAACAACGGTAATAGCAACGATGTTGACTATGGCAACGTTATCTCCGACTTAAACCCCAACGACATAGAAAGTGTTTCTGTGTTAAAAGGCCCGAGTGCAGCAGCCCTTTACGGCTCACGCGCGGGCAACGGTGTGGTGTTGATTACCACCAAATCGGGTAAAAAATCAAAAGGCTTGGGTGTAACTTTCAGCACAACAGACGAGCTGGCTGTGCCTTACCACTATTTTCCGCTTAACTTAGACTATACCGTGGGTACCGACCCCTATACCGAACCCAACGGTTTTAATAGCTGGAACGGTGTATTGGTTGACCTTGCAGGCACAAATACCTACCGCTTTGGCACCCCATTAAACGTAGGGCTTAACGCGATACAGTGGAACAGCCCCATGGACGGCAACGGCAACTACAAAGCCCTGCCTTTGGTTAGCCATAACAACCTTAAGAGTTTTGTGCAAACCGGCATCACCTCCACCAACAGCGTTTCTATAGAAAACGCCAGTGAAAAGGACAACTACCGTTTTTCATTCACCAACACAGCCAACCAAGGCAATATACCCACCACCGGCTTATCCAGGAACAACTTGTCCTTGAATATTGAGCACAAGGTGAACGATGCTTTTAGATTAAGCACTGTTATCAACTATACCCGCTCAGCGGCAGACAATATTGCCGGCGGTAACGACGGTGTGTTAAAAGATGTGGCATACCTATCGCCCAGTGTGGATGTAAACCAGCTAAAAAATTACTGGCTTACACCCGGCTTACAACAGCGGAAAGCCCTGCCACCCGTTGGACAAGACCAAAGCCCCGGTGCGCTTGACCCTTCCGAAAACGGCGACAACAACCCATGGTTTACCCTTAACCAAGTAAAAAACGGTTTTGTGCGCAACCACCTGTTCGGCAACATTAAAGCTGCCTACGAGTTTAGCAAGCATGTAAGCGCTTTTGCCCGTTACTCGCAGGATTTGTACTACGAAAACCGCGAGACAAAAATGTCTAAAAGCAACAATAACGAGTTATATGGTTATTACGGGCTTACAGGCATCAACAACAACGAGAGCAATACCGACTTTTTGGTTACCTACCACAATAAGTTTAAAAAGTTCGACCTATCGGCTTCTGTGGGTGGCAACTTACAGTATGTAAACGGCTCGTCACAGCAGGTGTTTTCTTCACCCGGCGGTGGCATCATTGCACCTGAGTTCTTCAACGTATCCAATATATCGCAGGCCAACATCCGCAACGCCTCTTCTTCTTACCAAAAAGCAGTGTACAGCACGTACGCAACCGCTTCACTTGGTTACGAGGACTTGGCTTATTTGGATGTAACAGGCCGTAACGACTGGTCAAGCACCTTGCCAGCCGGCCAAAACTCTTACTTCTATCCGTCTGCCTCATTAAGCTTGCTGCTTAATAAGATGTTTAATTTTGGCAGGGATGTTAGCTTGGTGAAGATACGCGGCGGCTGGGCCAGCGTGGGTAAGGATACCGACCCCTATAACCTGTATGGCACGGTGGGCATAGGCAGCTTTGGCGGCGTGGTAACCCAAGCGTTGTCATCCACCCTGCGCAACCCCAACCTAAAGCCAGAGCAAGCCATCTCAACCGAGTTGGGTGTTGACCTGGGCTTTTACAACAACCGATTGCGTTTTACCGGTACCATTTACCGTAGCGATAACAAAAACCAAGTATTGTCAATCAACACTCCCGGTTCTTCAGGTTACACAGGCAGGCAAATCAACGCCGGTTTGGTACGCAGCGAAGGCATAGAGTTACAGTTGGGCGGCACTATCATCAACAAGAAAGACTGGAAATGGGACGTTAGCGTTAACTACACCAAAAACAATGCGTACGTAATGTCACTGGCCGACGGTGTGCCTTACTTCTCCTTTTGGCAAAACGGCCCCACTGGGTCATGGACGTATGCCAAGGGCCAGCCAATACCTAATAATTTTGATGGCAACGGCAAGCAAATCATCAGCGATGGCAAATTGGGCCAGTTATGGGATAACGAAATGGCCACTGTTACCGATAAAAACTCCCCTTACTATGGCTACCCCTTGTTAGACAATGGCGGCGGCTTCCAAAAAGTAAACGGCGGTAATTTTCAACACAAAATTGTGGCGGGCAACTTTAACCCCAAACTGTTGATGGGTGTGCAAACATCGTTAACTTGGAAGATATTTACCCTTAACGCCAGTTTCGATATGCGTTTAGGCGGCATCTTCTACTCACGCACGTACCGTTACATGCAGTCAGACGCAACATTGGCCAAGCAGGTAAATGTAGGTATACCGATACCTGCAAAATATGCAAACAACATTCCTGAATACCTGAAATCTAACCCCGACGCGTTTATCAAAGTAAAAGGCTTCCAGTACTTCCACCTGGTGGGCGGCCCCAATGCTGCAAAAGGCGGCTTTAACTACAACACGAACGGCAACATTTATTTCCCCGACGGGGCATTTTACCCCGGCGTATACAGCGATGGCGCGGGCGGTTATGTGGAGAATTTGGGCGACCCCAACCTAACCAAGTACGACAACTACGAAGATGCTGTTACCAACGGCCCTTGGTCGTTTGCAAGGATGGACATGTTTGATGCCTCATACATTAAGTTAAGAGAATTGTCAATTGCCACCCAGTTGCCTAAAAAACTGGCCACTGCGTTAAAGTTACAAGGCATATCGGTTAGTGTGTACACGAGAAACATTATACTTTGGACGAAAGCCAAAGCTGGTATTGACCCTGAGCAGGCCTTTAGGTACCAACCGGGTGCGCAGGGCAACGGCTCTCAGTTTAGCCAAGGTGTTGAGTACTATAACATTAACCCATGGACATTACCCGTTGGCATTAAACTAAACGTTCGTTTCTAAGCCTTTTACAGTAACTAAAAAAATTGAATATAATGAAAAGCGCAAAAAAAATTACGGCAGTCATCTGCGTTTTTGCCGCAATACTCGCCATGGGCAGCTCGTGTAAAAAGTTTGCGGTGCTAAACAGCGACCCCAACCATATTACACCCTCCGAAGCATCCCCAGACTATTTGTTGTCTGGCGTGCTCACCAACAGTGCCTCCTGGTACGGCAACCTCGGCTCCGGCATGATGTCGGGCAACATGCAGCAAACCTATCAGGATGCTTTTAACGGCGGCTTTAGCCAATACCAATGGGATGGCATGGATTGGAGCGGCAACTATGCAACGCTTAACAACAACAAACTGCTTTTGCAAAAAGCCCAAGCCTACGGTTGGAATTTTCACCAAGGCGTAGCGTTGGTAATGCGTGCTTTTAACTTTGGCAACATAGCCGACTACTGGGGCGATGCACCAGACAGTGTGGCCCTTAAAGGCGATGAATCTGGCTTGCAAAACCAGTTCCCCGCATTTGAAACACAGCAGCAGATGTATGCTGATGTGTTGGCTGACTTAAAAGCTGCTATACCATTTTTTAACGGCACCATAGACCAACATGCCGAAGTAACAGGTATTACAAAAAGTGCCGATGTTATTTATGGCGGCGACCCAACACTTTGGAAAAAATTCGCGTACTCCCTCATGCTGCGTTATTACATGCGCATTTCTTCAAAAATGAATGTGCAGGCGAATGTTGAAGCAATAGCAGACAGTGTTTTTCAAGGCACATCTGACAACTGCATGATGATGCTACAGGGTGCAGACCAAGCATCATCTTACCAGTTCTGCTCAAAATTCAACGGCCCCTCAGGCTTTAACCGCAACAAACTTTGCGGCACCTTAACCATGAAGCTGAAAGCCCTTAACGACCCACGTATTGTAATTATGGGCGAGCCTGTGGTAACACCTTCGGTGGTGGATGCAACCCAGTTTACAGCTGGCGACAACACCACCTTGGTAACCATAGTAAACAACGTACGCTATATTAACCCAGCCGCCGCTGCAGCAGAACATTACAAGCAGTTTGACCCCGCCACTTATACGCAAGACAGGCCTTACGGCACACAGCGCGCAAGCTTGTGGAACCTGTACGACACGTCATCTGTGTACGTGGGCATTCCCATCAGCTACGACAACTATGGCGATTTTCTGTACAACATTAATGGCACTGGCACACAGTCTACGTCGCTCAGCAACTACGTATCATACCTGAGGAAAGACATTTATGACAACCCCAGCGGCCCGCTGTTGTTTCAAACACTGGCCACCTACAACGAAATTTGTTTTGACCTAGCAGAAGCTGCTTTAAAAGGCTGGAACGTAAAAGGTTCTGCCCAAACTTGGTACAACAAAGGCATACAAGCCTCTTTTGACGAGTGGCAGGTGTTTAGCTCGTACCAAAACGATGTAAACAATTACTACGGCTGCGTGAAGGACTACAGCACTTACATTGCACAGCCCACAGTAGCGTATAACGGCACCCTGCAAAGGATTATTGAGCAAAAATGGATCGCCTCTTGGCAGGCCTGTAACGAGGCTTATATGGACTGGCGCAGAACCGGCTACCCCGCATTAACGGTAGGCTGGGGTTCGTACCGGGCACAAATACCTGTAAGGTTCGCTTACGACAACGCAGAACTGCAAAGCAATTCGGCCAATGCAGAGGTTGCCATCGCCAAGCTGGCCACCACACCTTATGTGGCCACCGACGGCAGCAACAGCTCATGGTCTAAGTTTTGGTTGATACAAGGCACCAACAAACCCTGGTAATCAGTATAACCCTGCCGGTTAAACCCCGGCAGGGTTAATTGTATATGTAAGCACCCAGTCTTCGATGCTCTTCACAGCCAGCCCCGCAAAGCCATATTGGTAATGGCAGGGTACATTGGCTGTATGGGATTGAACATTGGGTGTTTATTTTTTACGCCAACGCCACTGCGGCAGGCTTTATTGAAGCAATTGTTTAATGATGAAAAAAACACTTTTGGCTTGGACGTTTTTGGCCATAACCCTGCTTGGCCAGGCACAGGTAAACAACACCTACAGCCTTATGCCCGTACCCGCGCAACTTACTGAAAATGGGCAGCCGTTGGCCATTACGGCGGCATTTAAGGTATCGGTTAAAGGCCGTCCGGACGCTCGGTTATATGCGGAAGCCAGCAGGTTTGTAAGGCGTTTAAGCAATAAAACCGGAATCTTTCTGGATAAGCAAGGGTATGTAACCACGGCGGACACCGCCTTGGATGCACCGTTGCTTTTACAAGTGCAACGCCCCGGCAAACTGGTGCTGGGCGAGAATGAGGCTTACACCATTACAACCACTACCAAGCAGGTGCTGGTTACCGCCGTTACTGACCTGGGGGCCATACATGCTTTGGAAACATTGCTGCAACTGGTAAGCACCAATAACCGTGGCTACTACATACCCGGCGTTGCAATAAACGACCGGCCCCGGTTTGCCTGGCGCGGCCTGCTGCTGGATGTTGCCCTGCACTTTATGCCCGTGGAAGTGGTGAAAAGAACTTTAGACGGCATGGCTGCGGTAAAAATGAATGTGCTGCACCTGCACCTTTGCAACGACCAGGGCTTTAGGGTAGAGTCAAAAGTGTTGCCCCGGTTGCAGCAAGTGGCCGCCGACGGCATATTTTATACCCAGGCACAAGTGCGGGAAATGGTTGGCTACGCAGCCCAACGGGGCATACGTGTGGTACCGGAGTTTGTAGTGCCTGCCCACACCACCGCCATACTGAAGGCCTACCCCGAATATGCCAGTGTACCACGCAAGTATACCTTACAGCGCTATTTTGGGGTATTCGACCCGGTAATGGACCCCACCAATGAGCAACTGTACCCATTTTTGGAGAAGTTGTATACGGAGATGGCATCGCTGTTCCCCGATGCATACCTACACATTGGTGGCGATGAAAATACCGGTAAGGACTGGCTGAACACCCCGCACATTAAAGCCTTTATGCAAGCGCATGGTATGGCCAAATACATGGACCTGCAAACCTATTTTAACCGGCGGCTGCTGCCCATCATCCGTAAAACCGGCAAAACGATGATGGGGTGGGATGAGATACTGCAGCCCGGCGTGCCAAAAAACATTGTGATTGAGTCGTGGCGCGGCAACGATGCCTATTATAGCTCACTACGGCAGGGCTACCAAGCCATATTGAGCTATGGGTATTATATTGACCTGATACAACCCGCCAGCTACCATTACCAAAACGAACCCGCACCTGACAGCGCACACTTAACCGCCGATGAAGTAAAACGGATACTGGGTGGCGAAGCCACCATGTGGAGCGAGCTGGTAACGCCCCTTACGGTTGACAGCCGTATATGGCCACGAACAGCCGCCATAGCCGAAAGGCTGTGGAGCCCCAAAACAGTTACCGATGTGGACGACATGTACCGCAGGCTAAACGCGGTGAGCCTGCACTTGGAGGCCTTGGGCCTGCAACACCAACTGTACAAACAGATGCTGCTGAGGCAATTGGCCAATGGTGGCAATACCCAAGCCCTAGAGGTGCTGGTAAATGTACTGGAACCCCTAAAAATTTATGAGCGCAATGAAGGCGACACGATGTACTCGGTTTTCTCACCGTTTACCAAGCTGGCAGACGTAGCCACGCCCGACCAGGCGTTACCCCGGCAGTTTGCCAAACAGGTGGAAGGCTATTTGGCCGCCCCCAACGCAGCGTTGGAAGATACCATTGCCCAGCAACTAACCCTTTGGAGGGATAATGATGCAGCGTTTAAGCAGCTGTTAAACAATTCACCGGTATTGGGCGAGGCAGCGGCATTAAGCGAACACCTTGCACAACTGGCGGCTGCCGGGCTGGAAGCCTTAACCTACCTGCACGGCCATACCAAAGCCAGCGCACACTGGCTGCAACAAAAACAGGCCACCATAACAAAGGCAAGGCAGCAGGGCGGCCGGTGCGAAATACAGGTGGTTGACCCCGTGGCAAGGCTGGTGGCTAAGGCCGGGGAATAAGCAGTTCAATAACGTACAAAAACCGCAGCAGGGCTTTAGAAAAAGGTTTCATGGGCCAAGGCACACGCGGAGGTACCACAAATAGACATCGGTTTACAAGCTAACTTAAAACGGAAGTTTAGGGTTTGGTGAAACAAAACAGGCAACAGTAGTAGTGTAATAAGAAGGTCTTGATTCTACATTACGCAGCAAACCAACAAAAAAAGTACGCAGTTACACTTGGGGAGGCACTGGCTGGCAAAGACGCGCGGAGCGTTCGTGCTTTGCCTTGAACTGCGAAGCAAATCATTGAGGCCATTGAAAATACATAATGCACGAAATACTTTTTTGGTTCTTTTTTGCGTCTCCAAAGGAGTCCTTGAGACAAGGCAAAAAAAAACATATATAAAACAACAACCAACACTGCATGAAAAAAACAACTGTGCTACTATTTTGCCTACTGCAAGTAAATGGGGCATTCAGCCAGCAGGCGTCCACAGGTGTTTTAACACAGGCTGTTTATAAAGACGACCAAGCATTTTTACAGGAGTACCATGAGGCTTACCCCATTGGCAGTACCCCAGGGGAAAACAACGTAAAAAGCATTGCGGTAGACGGGCATTCAACTGTTTGGATAGCCACGGCGGCAGGTATTTTCTCTAAAAAAACGGGCACATCCGCCTGGCAGCCGCTTGGCTTTGCCGAGGCTGACAAAGGGCCTGCTTTTGCCGTGGCCGTTGACGAAAAGGGAACCGTTTGGATGGGCACATGGAAAGGTGTTTACCGCCTCAATAACAAGCTACCCCAACTGGTTAGCGGCACCGACGGGCCCATATCGGTTTTATGCCCCGCGCACGAAGGGTTGTACGCACTGGGCCCTAACGGCGTGTGGTTTTGCAGCAACAATGTTTTCACCCAAAAAAATTACGCCATTGCACGGTCTTTGCGCAGTGCGGTATCCGACGGGCAGGGCGGTATTTGGGTAGCCAGCGATGTGGGCCTTTACCACGCCAACAACCAAGGCACTACCCATTATTACAAACCCGATGTGTTGCTGAGTGCCGGGTTAAAAGGGCTTGCCACGCAAGGGCACCAAGTTTTTGTGGCCGGCCTGGGCGGCATAACCGTGCTTGAAAACGGCCACAGGCAACGTGCCATCACCCCAAAGCAAGGCTGCCCCTCCATTTACACCCACTGCGTTAAAATAGCCCCCGACGGCACATTATGGGTAGGCACCAACGTGGGGCTGGTGCGTTTTTATGCCAACGGCACCCATTCGCTGCGTTTTAGCCGGCGTTGGTTGGTTGACGACCATGTGAACGACATAGCCTTTGATGCAGACGGCAATGCATGGGTGGCCACGGAGCAAGGCGTTAGCGCCATTAAGCGCCGGGGTATGACTCTGGCCGCCAAACAGGATTATTTTTACGACGTGCTGATGCGCCGCCACATTAGGCAGCCCTGGATAGCCGGGCAGTGCCATTTGCAAAACCCCGGCGACACGGCCCATTTTACCCCCGAAGACGATGACAACGACGGCGAATACACCGGCAACTACCTGGCCATGGAAAGCTTTCGCTATGCGGCCACACACAGTGCCGATGCACGGGAGAAAGCCAAAAAAGCGTTCCATTTTTTGCAACAATTGCGGGAAGTAACCGGCGGCGACGGCTTTTTTGCACGCACTATAGTACCGGCTGCCTGGGCAAACAGCGTACACGACACCAATGTAGTGTACAGCGAACGCGACCGTGCGCAGGAACTGGTGAACGAACCACGGTTTAAGCCGGTGGAAGTGCGCTGGCATGCCTCTGCCGACGGGCAATGGCTTTGGAAGGGCGATGCCAGCAGTGATGAATGGTGCGGCCATATGATGGGCTATTATTTTTACTACACCTTGGCAGCCGACGACGAAGAAAAGGCATTAGTAAGCCAACACGTGGCGGCACTGGCCGACCACCTGATTGCCCACAACTTTAGCATGATGGATGTTGATGGCAGCCACACGCGCTGGGGCGTTTGGAGTCCGGATGCCCTTAACCGCGACCCCGAATGGCTGCAAGACAGAAGCGAAAACTCCATGGAACTGCTGGCTTTTTTAAAACTGGCCTACCATGTTACCGGCCAGCAAAAATACCAGCAACAATACCTGCACCTGATAAACGACGAACATTATTTGGACAACATGGCTGCCTTGGTTGACCAAAACCCGGCATGGTTTATTTATTTTGATGTAACCATGCAGGCCTACCTATACCCCATACTGCTGCACTGCGAGCAGGACCCTAAGTTACTGGCATTTTACCGGCAACATGTAGACCATTGGATGGAAAACAGAAGAGCCGACAAAAACCCATTGCTAAACTTTTTATACTGTTATGCGCGCGGCCAAAAAACCGAACTGGCTGCATCGATGGATTTTTTAATAGACACCCCGCTTGACTTGGTTGACTGGCCCATTGACCACAGCAAGCGCGAGGACATACAGCTGGTACATACCCCCGTGCTGGACGATGTGCAGGTAAACGAACTGCCCCCCGCCAGCATACGCAGCACCGTACGCTGGGACAAAAACCCTTGGGTTGCCACTAACGGCAACCCCACCGTGGAACGCGAACCCGTTTTTTGGCTATACCCCTATTGGATGGCGAGATATTTAAAAATGATTGAATAAGTATTACTACAAAAACCTTAATTGATGAAGATGTCAGCCGTCCGCAAAATTGTATTGTTTTTGTTAGGTGCATCCACCGCCCTGGCGCAGGCTGCGCCAGGGGGCGGGCGCAATGCCAAAGGGCAGCCCGTACACCCCGATACCGCCTACACCCAGGCATACAGCATAAAATATGGCATGGGCCAGTTACAAAGCAACGGCCAACCAAGGCTGCAAAAAGTGTGCAGCGACCGTAATGGCGTGGTGCAGGTATACTCAACCCAAGGCTTGCTAACACCATCAGGCGGCCAGTTTCTGTTTCCCGGCCAGCTGGTAAAGGATGTTTCGTACCTGCCCATCGCCAACAAAAAAATACAAGCCATAGGTTTATACCAAAACCAGTTTGTGTATGTTGACGACAAGGCCGTGCTTAGCAATGCTTGGGCTGGCAAGCTGTACACCAACCATACCCTGCCTGGTGCAAAGCTTTTTGGCAGTGCCAACAACTTTACTTTTTTGCTGAGCGACGGCATAGCGTTGCAACTGGTGGATGAAACCGGCGTTTTGTGGCAAGGCGTTTCGGCCGATACACTGCTGGACATCCAATTTGACAAGCTTCGAAATGCCTTTTGGCTGCTCGGCGAAAACTCCATCACCCAATTTTCGTTGCAAAACAAATCCCTCCAAATAAAATTCCAGGCGCAGGGCCTAACCTGCTTTGCCTTGTCAAGCGACTGTAACACCATCACCGCAGGCACGCACAACGGTTACTACTCCATAAATGCCACCACCGGCACGGCTGTTGGCGGTTTAACCAACTTACTGCCCTGCCCCAACCTTACCGTGGTAAGGCAAATAGGCCTGCGGTTATGGTTTGGCAGCACCGACGGTGCTTTTATGCGGCTGCCCAGCGGCAAGTATAAATATTACGCCGGCCAACGCTGGTTACCCGGCAACAACGTTACAGATATTGCCCCAGGCAGCAACGGCAGCGTGCTGGTACTGACCGACAAAGGCTTGGGCGAACTGCTATTTGGGCCAATTACCCTGTACGAAAAAGCCATGTATTACGAGCAGCAAGTACGCAAACGCCATATAAGGCTCGGTTTTAATGCAACCATTGCCGGGTTGAAGAAGGGCGACGTAACCACAGGTTCGCTGGAGGATTCGGACAACGATGGGCTGTGGACGAGCATGTACCTTGGCGCGGAAGTGTTTAGGTATGCCGCAACAAAATCGCCCGAGGCATTGGAAAACTGCCGACAATCGCTGGATGCGATGGAGCGTTTATATACCATAACCCGCATTAAGGGTTTTCCCGCCCGCTCGTTTGAAAGAAGAGGCTTTGCAGTGTCGGATATTGGCACGCCCCCGCCCGGCAACCCCAACGTGAAACAGGAATACCCCGGCAATGCCAGCGAACAATCGCCCTTTGAGGTGTGGCGGCATGCCGATGACCCCGAGTGGGATTGGAAAAGCACCACCAGCAGCGATGAGGCCATAGGCCACATGTTTGTGTTTGGCGCCATTGCCGAATTGGTAGACGCGCCCGACCTAAAGGCCAAAGCCATAAAACTGATGGATGCCTTGATGCAGCACATTGTTGACCATGGTTATTACATGATTGACTGGAACGGCCAACCCACCAAATGGGGGCGGTGGAACCCCGAGTATGTAAATGCCAGGCCTGAGAACGTGGGCGACCGAAAAATAACGTCGTCCAACATCACCTCCATGCTGCAAACTGCTTACCATTTTACTGGCAAAGCCCTTTACAAGCAAAACGCATTGGAGCTGCTGCACCAACACGGCTTTTTGGAGAACCTGATGCGGCCGATGAAAGATATAGGGTATGCCCCCAAGGATGCCGACGAGCTGAGCAAAAACCTAAGCGACGGGTGGAACCATTCAGACGACGAAATGTACTTTTTGGGTTATTGGGGCCTGTACAGGTACGCCCTTAACGATACCCTTAAAGCAAACTTTAAAGAAGCCATACTTGACCATTGGCAGGCAGAGCGGCCCGAAAAAGAGGCCGCCTGGAATATTTTTACCGCACTAACCGGCGTAAAAGCATTTGACCTGGCAGAAGCAGCCACCTACCTGCAGCAGTACCCGCTTGACATGGTACAATGGAAAGTGCGCAACAGCCAACGGAAGGATATTGTATTTGTGCCAGATAATTTTCGCAAGCAAACCATTACCGAAGTGTTGCCGGTGGACGAGCTGCCCATTAACCGCCACAACAGCAATTTGTTTGACATAGACGGCGGTGATGAAAACGGAAGTTACGAGTACAGTGCGGGCGACACCTGGCTGCTGCCTTACTGGATGGGCCGTTACCTGCAAGTAATCGGTGCCCCTGCAAAGGGGGTAGATACAGCGGCAAAAACATTGCGCATAGAATAACCCTACAACCGTTACAAAATGTTTATCACATACGGTACCTTTTGTTGATGTTAACCATTAATGACTACCCGCTGTTTGGTTTACTCGCCTTTGTTGGTGTTTTCACTAACAAAGCCTCACATAGTATTATCAGCCCGTTTGATCGTTGTTGGTGAAAACACCCAACAACGGCGAAGAACAATCGGTAGCCGAACCAAATGGCGGATAGTCATTTAACCATTGTAAAAAATATGCCCAGCCAAACAAAACGGCTTATTTCACTGGATGCCCTTAGGGGTTTTACCATTGCGGCCATGATAGTGGTAAATTACCCCGGCAGTGAAGAAAACGTGTACTTTACCCTGCGCCATACCGTTTGGAACGGCCTTTCGCTAACCGACCAAGTGGCCCCGTATTTCCTGTTTTTTGTGGGTGCGTCCATTGCACTTGCCTACGCAAAAAGGCAGTCGGGCGGTACCCCCAAGGCGGCTTTGTATAGAAAAATAGTTTTCCGCTCGTTAAAAATATACGCGGTGGGCATGTTCTTAAACCTGATGCCCGAGTTTGATTTGCACGCTATCCGTTGGACAGGCACGCTGCAGCGGATAGCCATCGTTTTTCTTATTTCCGCCATTATTTACTTGAATACTGATTGGAAACAACAGGCCTGGATGGCTGGCATACTGCTGGTATCGTACTGGCTGGCACTCACCTGTATACCAACACCGGGCGTGGGCAAGGTAATGCTGGAGCCCGGCGTGAACATTGTAGCCTGGGTTGACACCCAATGGCTGCCCGGCAAAATGTGGCGCGGCACCTGGGACCCTGAAAGTATTTTAACCACCGTAACTTCGGTGGCATCGTGCATAACAGGTATGCTGGCCGGGCGGCTGATGGTAAGCGATAAATCACCCAACGAAAAAGCAAATTACTTAATGGCGGCGGGTGCATTCTCTGCCATTGCCGGGTATTTTTGGGGCCTGGCCTTTCCGGTAAATGAAAACCTGTGGACCAGCTCTTTTGTATTGGTCACCTCCGGTTTTGCGGCCTTGCTTTTCGGCGCGTTCTATTTTATGGTTGACATAAAGGGGCATAGGTGGGGTACCAAGCCCGGCATCATCTTCGGTGCCAATGCCATCACCGTATATTTTCTGGCCGATGTTTGGGCCCTGGTTTTTTACGAAGCCAAATTTGGCGGCGCCAGCCTTAACGAGCGTTTTGTGCAGGCCTTTGGCGGCACCGGTGCCGACCTACGCTTTGCCAGCCTTTTGTACGCAATGCTTTTTGTGGGTGTTAATTTTATACCAGCATGGTTATTGTATAGAAAGAAGATATTTATAAAGTTGTAGGGGGGATTTGAGGAGGAAAGGTTCTGTTGGGGTGCAATTATTGTTGGAGAGTATTTCGGGACGAAGCAATCTTTCATAACACAGCACCTTCTGCTGAAATTGCCAAAGATTACGCTATTGTACAAGCAAGCAAGAAACATTGGAGATACCCCCAGAAGAGACCAGTAGAGTAGAAAGCATTATAAAAGTAGCCATAGGTAAAACCCTTCTCAATTATCTTTTTACGGTTTACAGTAAAAAATTGGCTGATAACAGCATTGAAAAAATTTGCGAAATCGGGTTGAATAGCTTTGTATCATTATAATTTTTTATTATGAAAATACTCGCAGCATTCTCCCTCGGTATACTGCTTATAACGAGCAGCTTTGCACAAACAGCCAATTCAATTACCGGCCACTTAGCCAATGGTACTAACCATGCCGCTATTGAGGCAGCCACTATTTCGTTGTTAAAAACAAAAGACTCATCGCTGGTAAAAATATCGGTGTCTGATAAAGATGGCAACTTTTTGTTTGAAGGCATTAGCAGCGGCACCTACCTTATCCATGCAACTGCTCTTGGCTTTACACAGGCATACTCACCAACGTTTCAGGTTACGGCATCCGTACCTTCCTTCACTGTAGGTGCCATTTTTTTGCAGCCGGCCATTAAAGTGCTGGGCGGGGTATCTGTGTCAACCAAAAAACCGTTTGTTGAGCAAAAATTAGACCGGATGGTGGTAAATGTGGATGCTTCTGTAACCAGTATAGGTTCAACGGCGTTGGAAGTGCTAGAAAAATCGCCCGGTATAACAGTTGATAAAGATGGCAACATAAGCCTAAAAGGCAAGCCGAAAGTAATGGTGATGATTGATGGAAAGCCATCTTACCTAAGCAGTGCAGACCTTGCCAATGTGCTTACCAACATGAATGCCAGCCAGCTAAGCCAAATTGAGATAATGACCAACCCTTCTGCCAAATACGATGCGGCGGGCAATGCGGGTGTTATAAATATTAAAACAAAAACAGGTGCTACCAGGGGCTTTAACGGCAGCATAAACCTTAGCTATGGGCAGGGTGTATATGCAAGATCAAACAGCAGCATTATGCTTAACTACCGTACGGCTAAACTAAACACCTTTTTAAATTATAGCCTTACTACGAACAACAGCTTTATGGACCTTGATATTAAAAGAAGCTTTTACGATAATACTGGCGTAAAAAAATCGGAGCTTGACCAGCTGTCGCACCGCACCAGCCAGTCGCAAAGCAATAACCTTAAACTGGGCCTTGATTATTTTATCAATACATCCACCACCATTGGCATTTCGGCAAATGGGTTTATTACCCCCCGCACCCAGGAGGCAATAAGTAACAGCACTGTAACTGATGCAACAGGCAACGCAACATCGTTTGAGCAAACAACCATCTCCGGTAAAAACACTTGGAAAAATGGCTCCATAAACGCCCATTTACATACCAGTTTTGATAACAATACAAAAGAGCTTACCGCTAATGCGGATTACCTACACTACGATTTTTCAGCCAATCAAAACATCGTTGGCACCAGCTACGATGCCAGTAAAACATTGCTGGGAAATGCATACTTAAACAATGTGCTCCCGTTAAATATAAACATCTACTCTGCCAGGTTTGATTATAGCCAAACACTTGCCAATGGCACCAAGCTTGAAGCGGGCATAAAACTAAGCGATGTAAAAACGAATAACACTTCCTCGTTTTACCGGCTGGGCAATAGCCGCTGGGTGATAGACAGTAACCTGAGCAATAGCTTTAACTATGACGAAAATATTAATGCCGCTTATATAAACCTGAATAAAAAAATAAACAAGTGGAACATACAGGCAGGCTTACGGCTTGAAAACACTAACTATTCAGGCCTACAGTCAGCATATAACCAGGCAAAAGATTCGTCATTCAACCGCAGTTATCTGGGGCTGTTCCCTAACCTTTTTATAGGGTATGAACTGAATGAAAATAACCAGTTTGTATTAAGTGCGGGCAGGCGTATTGACAGGCCGGTGTACACACAACTAAACCCGTTTATATCTTTTGTAGACAAATACACATACTCAACAGGTAACGCATTTTTACAGCCACAGTACAGCAACAATTTTGAGCTTAGCCACACGTATAAAAATATGTTTACCACTACCCTAAATTTTAGTGTAATAAACCAGATGATAAATGAAACATTTACCCATATTGACACTGTTATAGTACGCAGCATTGGCAACATTGGCACAAGGTATAATTATGGCATAGCAGAAAGTGCCAGTATACCGGTAACACCATGGTTTAGTACCACCTTTTTTGCCAACTTGTTTGTAAATACATATAATGGTGCTATTAGCGGGCTGCCGTTTAATGCCTCCCAGCTAACGTTTGAAGCGAATGTAACCAACCAGTTTACGTTTAAAAATGGCTGGGCTGCGGAGCTGTCTGGCAACTACACCACCAAAAGCAGGGACGAAGGGCAGGCACTTGTGCTGGCTGCCGGGCAGGTATCAGCAGGCCTGTCAAAGCAAATATTAAATAACAAGGGCAGCATCAAGTTAAACATAAGGGATATCTTCTTTACGCAAAACCCCAGGGAGATACAAAACTTCCAGGACATTCAGTCAACCCTGCATATTACCAGAGATACCCGCGTGGTAAACATTGCCTTTGTGTACCGCTTTGGCATACAGCCCAAACAAAAAGCTGTTAGCATACCTACCGACGAACAAAAAAGGATACAATTAAACTAAGACACAAACCGATATGAAAAAGAAAATTTTATTAGGGCTTTTAGCCATCCTGGTAATTATACAATTCTTCAGGCCTGCAAGAAATGTTTCGGGAGACAAAACAAATGACATCAGCACAAAGTACGCAGTACCAGCCAATGTTCAACTTATACTTGACAAGGCCTGTGCAGACTGCCACACAAACAAAACAGTTTACCCATGGTATGCTAACCTGCAGCCCGTTGCATGGTGGCTTGGCAGCCATGTTGGTGATGGTAAAAGGCACCTTAATTTTAACAGCTTTACCAATATGAAGATTGCGGTACAAAATAAAAAAATGGAAGAGTGCATTGAGCAAGTAAAACAGGGAGAAATGCCCCTGGCATCCTATACACTCATACATACCAATGCTACACTAACAGACGCTGAAAAACATACCCTGTATAACTGGTGTAACGGTATTATTGATACCATAAAAGCAAATTACCCGGCAGATAGCCTTATATTACAAAAACAAAAATGGGATTAGCAAGCCATGAAAACAAGCAAGTGGAAAAGCAGCAACACGGTATGGGCCATACACATTATAGCATGGGCCATAATACTGCTGCTGCCTTTTATTTTTACCCATGATGATGATGGCGACAGTGGCCGGCAAGACCCCAGCTTTAAAACCCTTGATACAGTCACCAATTTTTTGTGGATGGGCATGTTTTACCTTAATGCCCTGTTGCTGGTGCCACGTTTTTTTTACCGTAAAAAATACCTGCTGTATGCTGGCTGCCTTATTGTGCCATTTGTGGTAATTATGTTATTACATGGGGCATTATTTATACCTTTTGCCCCTGGGCGGCATTTTAAATTTTTTCGTTCTTCGCAGCATAATATCATCCCTTTTATATTTACCGTGGTGGTAAGTACAGCCTATAAAATTATATATGATAAGTTTAAAGCAGATGCGGCTACCAACGCACTGCAAAAAGAAAACCTTAAAACTGAATTGTCGTTTTTACGTTCGCAGGTAAGCCCGCATTTTTTGTTTAATGTGTTAAATAATATTGTAGCAATGGTTAGGTTGAAGAGTAATGAACTGGAGCCTACTGTTATAAAGCTATCCTCATTGCTGCAATATATGCTGTACGAAAGTGGCGATGAAAAAGTTTTACTTAAAAACGAAGTAGACAGCCTGCGGGATTATATTGATTTACAAAGGTTGCGCCTCAGCAAGCAGCTGCAAATAAATATACAATTTGAGGTGACGGAAGATTGGCACGCCATTGAGCCCATGTTATTAATACCATTTGTAGAAAATGCCTTTAAGCATGGTAACACATTTGGCGAAGCACCTGAAATATTGGTAAAGCTTGAGGTGGAAGATAATACACTTCATTTCCAGGTAAAAAATAAATTTGTAGAGGCCGATAAGGCGAAAGACAAAACATCAGGCATTGGGCTTGCCAATGTGCGCAGGCGTTTACAATTGCTGTACCCCGGCAAGCATGAACTATATATAGACGATAGAAATGGTTATTACAACGTACACCTAAAACTATTATTGCAATGAACATGACATGTATAGCAGTAGATGATGAACCTTTTGCATTAAAGCTGCTGGAGGACAATATAAGCAAGGTGCCATACCTTGAATTAGTGGCCCTTTGCTCCAACGCTTTTGAAGCAATGAAAGCGTTGCAGGAAAACAAGGTAGACCTGATTTTTATTGATATACAAATGCCCGGCCTTACCGGCCTGCAGTTTATTGCCACGCTGCAACATAAACCGCTGGTAATTTTTATTACAGCATATAAACAATATGCGCTGGAAAGCTATGAGTTGGCAGTTGTAGACTACCTGATAAAACCTGTACCGCTTGAAAGGTTTATAACAGCTTGTAACAGGGCCAGAGACATATACGAGTTAACCAGCCTAAAAACACCAACACTTACCCAAGCCTCGGCCGAATACTTTTTTGTTAATGCAGACTATAGCCAGTTAAAAATAGTATTTGACGATATTATTTGGATGGAAGGCCTGCGAGATTATGTAAGCATACATCTTAAAGATAACAATAAACCAATTTTAATTAGGGGCAATTTAAAAGCAATAGAAAAACAGCTACCGCCAACAAAATTTATCAGGATACATAAATCATATATCATCTCCATTGAAAGTATCATCGCTGTGCGCAAAAACAGCATTTTTATAAAAGGTCAGGAACTGCCGGTTGGGGAAACATTTCGCGAAACGGTGGTTGAACTCGTTAGGAAACACTCGTAATTTCTGCATACAGTTGACAAAATAAACGGTGCTGCAATGCTTTTTTTTGCCTTAGCGCATACAGCCTTTGGAAAAAAAGAACCTGGCAACGCCGGTGGCGCCCCCGCTTTGCCAGCCTGTTATACGCAATGCTGTTTGTGGGTGTAATTTTATACCTGCCTGGTTGCTGTATAGAAAGAAGATTTTTATCAAGTTGTAGGGGGTGAGATTATTTCAAAGAGATCTGCTTTTTATTTTTCCAGGGAGGGGATCAGAAAAGCGGATAATATCCCACTGATAGACCGGCAAGATTTCCTTTTAATTTATCAACTAGCCAATTTTTTTAGGGGATTGATCTACTATGGTAGGTTTAAACACTGAGCTTGCTTTTTTGACAACTTGCTACATCTTTTTTAAAAAATCGGCTATTTCATTAAAAACACTTGTACGGCATAGAATTTTCCCGGTTTTTGATAGCAGCATAAACGTAGGGTATTCCTGAATTTTATATAATTCTGCAATTGAAAATCCCACATCTGTGTAATTGCCCAACACGGGATATTTTATGCCAAAGCTGTCTATATCCCTATTTATTTCTTTTAATTGGCCCGCAGTACATATGCTTAATGTGCGTACCCGGCCACTATTTTCTTTGCTAAATAAATTAATTTTAGGCATCACTTCATGGCATGGGCCGCAACCAACAAACCAAAAAAATAAAAGTGTATACGTTTCTTTACCGAGATAATAGTATTTTTTCCGCGACACAACATCCCTTCCGTAAAACCTCTCGGGTTGCATGCCAGGCAATACACCGGCTAAGGGTCTTTTTCCAATGTTTTCCTGCATGCTCAACTTCTTGTATTTATCAATTACTTTAACAGTAAAAGCATCGTTATTATAATACAAACGTTCGTTTTTTAATGGTACAAATAGATTAACGCGCGTATTTTGTTCGTTGGCAGAAATTATTTTGCCAACAGCATTCCCGGGGTTACCAATGCCTATCGCATTATAAACGGTATCCAACGAAACATCTTCAATCAGTATTGTATAATCCTGTTTTTTAAATGTAAAATTGCCTTCATAGTGTTCACTAACTTGCGCATTTACGTACAAGGAATCTTGTTTACGAACAGGAGGATGCTTTTTAGCGTAGCTAAAGTATGTTCTTGGGGTTAACGTAATGTATAAATAGTTATTTCCACCGCTGCCACAATCCCCCAAAAGACTAAGAGGCAGTTTAAATGGCTGCAATGCTGCAGCTAGGCTATTGATAGAATCGATTGAAAGGCTATGGGTATTAACAAACGATAATACGGTATCATTATTAAAATTGTTATCGAAATTCAAATCAGGTATCATTTCAATGGTCGAGTCAACGTTTCGAACACCTACAAAAATGTTTAACCGTTCTTTTTTTAAAGTGCAATTGTAATAGCGTACCTTAAAAGAAGAAACCCCATAGCTGGAATACCCATTCGCATTGAATTGAAAATCACTAAGATCGGAAGATAACACACCGGTTTTTATCCTTCCATGTGGAAAAAGGTTAAAAGCTTTTTTTTCAATAGAAATAATTTTTACAGGAGCTTGCGCAAAAACCGCACCTTGAAAATTAAAAATAATCAGCCACGCGGTTAATTTGTTAATTATTTTCATGTGGATTTAAACATTAGTATCCGCATTATCGAAATACGGATACCAATTAATTCTTAATAAAATTATAAACTGCTTTTTTTACACTGCGGATTTTTTTGGTTCTTATTTGTACTACATGGGTTTTGCAAATCACAATATTCACCCTTCGCACAATCACTATCTTGAGTACAGCCACCTTCGCAACTGGCTCCAAAAAAACCACCAATAACTATTTTTAACTGTTCCCTTGTTAGGGTGTTCACGCCGTCCACATTGGGAAGGTTTAGTTTAAAGTTTTTCATTTTAAAACTTTTGAGTGTAAAAAATAAATTAACACTACAAAATTACAAGCGGCCATTCTGCTATTTCTGGAACGAAATACAAACTAATGTTCCCCGCAAACTTCAAAAAGAGCCGAAGGCGAAAAACAAAGTGAATCTGTCGGCCGCACAGCTTTGGTTTCATCCCTAGTTAACACCTGGCCATATTTCAAAAACAGGCAATTAATCATCTCCCCATCGTGTTCGTAATAATATGTTTTTTTACTCCGGTCGAACTTTAAGGGAAATCCCATTTGCCTCATTTCATTTAATACCTCAGAAAGCGCACTTTTACTTAACCGGTTTCTTTTTGCAAAAGTGTCCAAATCACCAGTGGCCCGTCTGCGAACCATAAAATCAATATACTGCAACCGCTTAAAGTACCTCAAGAATGGCATATAAATCTACTTTTACGCTAAAAAATATTTTCAACAGCAACTTTTGTAATCAGTCAAAATAGGCTGCAAATACATCTCCTCATCTTCTCCGGCAACATTTGCTTTCTTGAAACGAGCTCATCGTTGGGGATCGTATTAAGCATAAAACCATCAGATGCTAATTTGGTTAGGAAGCCGACATTTTATATGCGTTTTAGGTTTTATGCATATTAAATCTAAACTCAGAAGATTAAATGAATAGGCACCTGCATCAATACGATGCTTTAAAGGGTTCATCAAAAGGGCTAAAGCGTTCACCATATAAACATGTTAGAAAGGGTAATATCAATATATTTCAATATATCGTTATATAAATGTAACAAAAAGACTGAAAACATCAAAACTAATCCTGTGGCAAGTGTGCTAAAAAGCTGTAACAATGGGGTACTACGCAAAACAAAACCGCCCCGAGTGCAACAAAGCACCGGGGCGGTTTAAATAAATATGGCAGCTACCTACTCTCCCGCATTTCTTTGCAGTACCATCGGCCATGGCGGGCTTAACTTCTCTGTTCGGAATGGGAAGAGGTGAAC
>CAIRZB010000049.1 GCA_903882935.1 uncultured Parafilimonas sp.
ACGAATACCACTTCAGGTTCAACAGGAGAAATGCAATGGCGGGTACTTTTAATGCACTAATTGAACGTATGATGCAAGCCCCGCCTATACGTTTAGAAAATATTCAAAAACGAAGTGCGACCTAAGTGCTAATTCCTATTATTGAAAATCAAAGGAGATTCCATCATTTCTCCAGTCGTTGGGGAAATTACAGAAAATGACAGGGGGGCTAAAAAAATCTATGCTCTATTTGATTTGACAAAAGAAGGTGCGAGCAAGCTTTATATTTTTGAATATTGGTAACATGTTAATCGCAATCTCCCGCAAAGCATACTGAACTACTGATTAATACCCTATTGCAATGGGTGCTATCAACGCACTATGACCCAAAAAATACTACAACCACCAGTATTTGTAGCAGCAGCAACGGCGGGAAATCCCCCTCAACCAAAAAATCTATTTTAAAACCTAGCATTTGCATTGCGAGTTCTTTAGTTTTACCCGCTAAAAGCCATCATGGCAAGCTTGGGCATGCACCGCAGGCCGTTTAAAGCGTAAAAAGTAAATAGCTCCACCAAACCTTGGTCATTCTACCCCACTGCCATTCAAATCACCCTGTTTTCAATGGCACAATTTTCAATTCCACACACCCGCCAGCACAAACCTGCCCATTATAAAATAAAATACATATCTTCATGGTTAACACATTATTACCTAATCATTATTAATGGCTATGCAACGTTTCCAGGGCTTATTGGGCATTGTGCTAATTCTAGGGCTGGCGTTCCTTTTCTCCAACAACAAAAAAAAAATCAACCTGCGCCTAGTGGTCAGCGGCATGGGGCTGCAGGTGGCAATAGCCTTGTTAATATTTAAAGTGCCTGTTATTGCCGGCTTTTTTAAAATGCTGGGCAAGGGCATGCAAAAAATTGAAATGTTTGCTAGGCAAGGGGCTTCGTTTGTGTACGGCGGCATCGTGGTGCAGCAAGACAACGGCAGCATAGCCGACTTTCGTGGCGGCGGCTTGGTGTTTGCCTTTAACATAACCGCAGCCATTATTCTGGTATGCGCCCTGGTGGCCATTTTTTACCATTACGGCATCATGCAGCGCATAGTATCGGTAATAGCCCGGGTAATGAACTACGTAATGCGGGTGAGCGGCGCAGAGGCCCTAAGCAATGTGGCCAGTGCTTTTGTGGGGCAGATTGAGGCACAGGTGATGATACGGCCCTACCTAAAAACCATGACCATGAGCGAGCTACTGGCCAGCATGAGCGGCAGCCTGGCCTGTATTGCAGGCGGTATATTAATTGTGTATGCCAACATGGGCGCGCAGGCCGGGCTTGACCTTGCCCCCAAATTAATCACTGCCAGCCTTATGGCGGCACCCGGCGCATTGGTGATTGCCAAAATTGTTTTTCCCGAAACGGAGGAAAGCCAAACCATGGGCAAGGTAAAGCTCAAAATAGACAGCGGCTACAAAAACGTGATTGACGCCATAAGCCACGGCGCAGGCGACGGCTTTAAAATTGCCATGAACGTGCTTGCCATGATCATCGGCTTTATTGCGGTGATTGCCTGCCTGGATTACGTTTTAATTAAAATTGGGCATGTCTTCGACCCCAAGTTCGACCTATCGCTTAACTGGATATTCGGCAAACTGTTTTACCCATTCGCATGGGCGATGGGCGTGCCGCAGGCGGACGTTAGCAACACGGCCACCCTGTTGGGGCAAAAACTAACCATCAACGAGTTTATTGCCTTTAGCCACCTGACCGAAAAAACGGCCCACCATTTTACCGAAAAAGGGCTGCTGATAACCACCGTCGCTATTTGCGGGTTCGCCAACTTTAGCAGCGTGGGCATGCAGATTGGCGGCATTGGCGAGCTGGCGCCCGAACGCCGGGGTGACCTTGCCAAACTGGGCCTGAAAGCCCTTTTTTGCGGCACCATGGCCTCGTACCTTTCGGCCACCATTGCTGGCATACTGGTGTAGTTTTATGAACAGCGACTTGTAGAACGCAGATTGAGTGGATTTTTACGATGTAAGGGATTTATTTACTTGGCTGGGTGTGCCTTTGAATATTACTGCATCCTTGTTGCATATTAGCTGCGTTTATCTTTAAAATCACTTCAATCGGAGCTAACGCTTATTTTGAGGTACTATTATTTGGAAGGGGCGGCCGCTGATAGGCACCAGCCAACATTTTTTGAATATCATAACCCACAGCGGTAAGCCCGTATAAACTTAGCAAGTATAACAGCCGAAAAATGCAGGGTGAATGAAACTAACGTATCACGCAAGAGGCTACAATGTGATAAAGTACGCTGTTGCACATGGGGAGGCGTGGGCCGGCAAAGACGCCAGGCGGGATCGGGCTTTGCTTTGACCTTTTTTGCTTCTTTTTTGGGTTAAGCCAAAAAAGAAAAAGATTAAACCGCCACGTGCTTTAAAGCTGGCGACAAGTGGCAATAACAGGTGTAAAGAAGAATTAGCCTTCACTTGCGTTCAATTATCCCATGTCAACAATCTTCCTATCTTTGCACCATGAACACAGGAATTGAGCAATTGGTAGCTTCTGCAAAGGATGCAGAAATAAGGACGATAGGTGAAAAAGTGTTGAACCGCAGCCGCTTAAGCTTTGATGACGGCGTGTTATTGTTTGAAAAAGCACCCCTGCCCTTGGTTGGCGCCCTGGCCAATTGGGTGCGGGAGCAAATGCACGGCAACAAAACCTATTTTAACCGCAATTTTCATATTGAGCCCACCAATGTTTGCGTGTTTGCCTGTAAGTTTTGCTCATACTCCCGCCTGTATGCCCACCGCGAGGAAGGTTGGGAACTGAGTACCGAGCAAATGCTGGATATTGTAAAAAGCTACGATGGCAAACCCGTTACCGAAGTGCATATTGTGGGCGGCGTGCACCCAAAAATGAACCTGTACTTTTTTACCGACCTGATAAAGAAAATTAAGGCCCACCGGCCCGATTTGCATGTGAAGGGTTTTACCGCTGTGGAACTAGATTACATGTTCCGCAAGGCAAAGGTGAGTGTGGAGGAAGGCATGAAACTATTGCATACCGCAGGGCTTGACAGCATGCCGGGCGGTGGCGCAGAGATTTTTCACCCTGACGTGCGCGTGCAAATATGCGACGACAAAGTGGATGCCGATGGTTGGCTGCACATTCACAAAACAGCCCACAACCTGGGCATGCACACCAATGCCACCATGCTGTACGGCCATATTGAGCAATACCACCACCGGGTTGACCATATGGAACGCTTGAGGCAACTACAGGATGAAACCCATGGTTTTAACACGTTTATACCGCTGAAGTTTAGGAACCACGACAATGAGATGAGCCATGTTACCGAAAGCACCATCGTGGAAGACATGAAGCTGTATGCCGTGGCAAGGCTGTATATGGATAATTTTCCGCACCTTAAAGCTTACTGGCCTATGTTAGGCAGGCAAAATGCCCAGTTAACGCTGAGCTTTGGGGTGAACGATTTGGACGGCACCATTGACGATACCACCAAAATATACTCCATGGCGGGCAGCGAGGAGCAAACCCCTGCCCTATCAACCGCGCAGCTTGTATCGCTTATTAAGCAAGTGCGGCGCGAACCAGTGGAAAGAGACACCTTGTACAACGAAGTAAAAAACTACAAGGATGCCGATGTGGCCGAGCTGGCAGTGAACCCATTGTATAATTAACCCCATTCACCGCCATCCCCAAAAAGGGGCGCGGAAATTATGTGGGGTAAAAAAAGTCTCGAAAAAGTCGGGTGCAATCAAAGTAATGCGGTTGCAACAGTATTTTCGCTGGTGTTGTTATTTTCACCAACAACGATTTAAGCTGCGCAAAAAAACGGCGTGGAGAAAACTGGCTACCATCAAGTTTGCTTTAACCCATTTTGAAATAATAACCTTGCGTGAAATGTATGACCAGGTAGAAATAGATGCCTGGCTAAATGGGTTTATTAATTTGTCGTTTAAAGAATAGCTACAATTTTGCCTACTTTTGTTTAACGCCCAACTCCTTGCAAAATTTGTCGGCTATTTCGTGTTTTTCGAAAACACTAATATCCTCCGAGGGATTCATCATGGTTGCCCACCATTGTTTGTACTCACATGCTTTCTCCTTTAGGCCAACCAGCTTTGCAAGCCCTGCTGCATAGTTGTATGCGTCAATGGTCGGGTGAATTAAAATTGACTTTTCGTAGTCAGCCAACGCACCCGCGTATTCACGGAAATTGCCTTTCAGGATTCCACGAAAGAAATAATACTGATAATTTGTATGCATGTCCTTTATGGCTTCTAAAGAATTCATCACTCGTTTTGCATACATCTCGCCATTTTCGATTGAGTCTAAATAGATGGCCTTGTCGTAATAAAACATAATTTCGGCGTACAAGTGCGATATCATAGCCGTATCGGTCGCAAAATCATCCACATTGTCGGCCTGCATTATTTTTAGGCGCGCAAGCCATTTACACCTGCCCATTTTAAAATATGCCTCGGCATTCTTTGGGCTAAGCCTTGCTGCTGCTTTAAACATTGTAAATGCAGTATCATAGAATGCTGCCTTAAAATATTCATCAGCCAGCCCCATATAGTAGGAAGCTGAATCATTGAAATTCTGTACAACAATCGTTGGCTCAATGGTGGAAAGTTGGCGTTTAAGCAATGTCTCTATTTGCCCTTTAGGTTTTTGCGCAAGCCCTTTTTTGTAATTAGCCGCAGCATTGGCTGTATCGTGTTTTAAAAGGTAACAATTGCCTAAAATTAAATATGCCTGTGCAAAACTTGGGTCAATCGCAATTGCAATTTGCTCGTCGGCCATAGCCAATTCAATCTTATTAGTTTTTTTGTAAACCCTTCCCCTATTCACATAGGCAAGCGTGTTCTTTTTAATGTTTATGGATTTTGTATAAAACCTTATGGCATTTTCCCAATCGCTGTTATTATCATAACAAAGGCCAAAATCGCAAACATATTCAAAATCGGTACTGTCTGTCTTCATACCCTCTTTAAAGTCTACAATTGCAGCATCAGTGGCACCATTTCTTAGGTAAAATTCAGCCCTTTTAAATATTAGCACGTGATTACTGGGGTTATTTTCTATTAGCCTGGTTAAAACGGCTGCGGCACTGTCCAAGTGCCCGGCACCGTGTATATCATCTTCATAAATTTCTGAAATATGTGTATAAAGCCCAAGGTCATTGCTGTTCAGAGCCAAGCTATGTTTATAATCCATTATGGCGGAATCATATTTTTCTTCTGTATACTTAATATCTCCCCTTAGTTTATAGTAAGCATAGTATTTGGGGCTAAGTTTAATGGCTTTTTCAATTTGAAATCTTGCGGCCGCGTGGTTACCCATAAAATTATAAGCGGTGCATTCATTCGCATAAACTGCCGAATTATTGGGGTCTAATTGCAAGGCTTTTTCAAAATCTAGCAGGGCTGCCGCATATAGTTGTAAATCATTGTATAAAAACCCACGATTGCCATATGCCATGCCCAATTTTGCACAGTTTGCTGCAATTATTTGGTTGTATACCAGTATGGCAGCATTCGCGCCCTGCTGCCGATATGTTTTATCGGCTAAAGAAAACAAACTGTCGCAGTTACTTTGGGCAAAGACAGTAGGGGCTATTAGAATCCCTGCGGTGATTAATAACATGAACAATTTGGTCATCGGGTTTACTTTTGTTATTTGTAGCGTGAATATAGAAAATAGGTATGCTTAAACCAAAACTCGCAAAAAAAAGCACATAAAATAGTAAACAAGCACCGCACCTGGCCTACAAACAGCTTTATGGTAAGGCACTTGGCTTTTAAAACCAACACGATTAATAGTTAAGTTTCGTTTTCCTCAGTTACAAATGCCGCCATTAATATATTTTCATAACTACTTGTTACATATTTGGTATTGTATTTGCTTGTTACTTTTAATACGCTATTTTTACCCTATAATCACGTTTTCTGAAGAAATTGCTTAAAATATCGGGCTGGGCTATATTGGGGATGGTTGCCGCGTTGTTGCTATGGTGGTTTTTTACAACCAAAAATTTCATCCCCCTCATTATTCTCGGTATTTGCTTGCTGCTTTACTTTTTTAAGCTGGCAAGGCGACTGTTTGCGTTATTGCTGGCCATGCTGTTGCTGGCCATATTGCTCATCCAAACAGATTTTGTTCAAAACATCATCATCGGCAAGGCTACCGCAAAACTTAGCCAAAGCGTAAAAACCAAGGTGTCCATAAAACACGTGAGTTTCGATTTTTTTAATAAAATGAACCTGGAAGGTGTGATGGTACGCGACTTGCAAAAAGACACCTTGTTTTACGCAGGTGCCGTTAAGGTGCGCATAACCGACTGGTTTTTTTGGAAAACCTATGTTGACCTAAAATATATTGGCCTGGAGGATGCGGTTATAAAACAATACCGAAAAGACTCCGTTTGGAACCACCAGTTTTTGATAGACTATTTCTCCTCCTCCGACACCTCTACAAAAAAAGACACCACAAAAGGCATAGTGCTGAACGTAAAAAAAGTTGACCTTAAAAACGTTAGTTACATAAGCAATGATGAATGGAAGGGCACCTTAATGACTATTAAGGTAGGCAGCCTGGCCATGGACGCCGACACAATTGACATAAGCAGAAAGCTGTTGCTCATAAACAACTTAGACATTGACAAGCCCTATTTTACCATTGAAAACTTTGACGGAAGGCGGCCAGAAGATACAGCGACCATAACAACTGCGGCCGACACGGGCATGTATTTTAACAAAGGGGGTATGATTGCTAAAATTAAAACCCTTAAAATGGCCGATGGTTTTTTTGGCAACATAAAAAGAGGCGTAAATTCAACCAAAGGGGTATTTGATGGCGCTAACATACAGGCCAGTAAAATGAATGGCACCATAAACAACCTGAGTTTTGTAAAAGACACCATACGGGCCAGCATAAACCTATCGGCCAAAGACCGCAGCGGTTTTGAGCTAAAAAAATTACAGGCGGCGTTTAAACTTACCCCTGCCATTATGGAGTTTAAACAGCTTGACCTACAGACGGGTAAAAGCCATCTTACTGATTACTATGCCATGCATTTTAAAGATTTTAATGAGGACATGGGTTACTACGTTGACAGTGTAGTGATGGATGCCCGTTTTCGTAACGCACAAGTAAACACTGACGATATAGCCTATTTTGCCCCCGACCTATCTAGTTGGAAGAGAACAGCCACCATAAGCGGTAAGTATTACGGCACTGTTGCCAATTTTAGCATCAAGGATCTTTTTTTGCGCACCAGCAGCAATACCTACGTATCAGGCAACCTTACCATGGAGGGGTTGCCAGATGTTAACAAAACCAGCATTAATATTACCAACGCCAATATACAAACCAACAGCACCGATATTTCGTTTTTGTACAGGCCAATTTTAAAAATAACCAGCCCTAATTTGGCGGCATTGGGCAACGTGCGTTTTACCGGCACCGTGGGTGGCAAATTAACCAATTACAATGTTGACGGCAATATAAGCACCAGCCTAGGGGCCCTTTATACCAAAATAACACTCAGCTTTCCACGAAAAGGCGAACCTACCTACAAGGGCAACCTGCAAACAAAACAGTTTAATTTGGGCAAGTTTGTAAATACGCCGCTATTGGGCAATGTTGGTTTTTCAGGCGATATTGACGGGTACAGTTTTTCGCTGGATACCATAAAAACCTTTGTAAACGGCAGTTTTAGCGGGCTGGAGTTTAACGGCTACAATTATACAAACCTAACCTTCAACGGCTCGCTGCAAAAACAGAAATTTAACGGCGACTTTAAATCAGACGACCCCAATTTTGACATCACCAGCCATTTTGAAATTGACATAAGTGGCAGCGAGCCGGTATTTAATATTTTAGGCGATGTTGGCATAGCCAAACTAAAAGAACTCAATTTTACGCCGAAAGACAACTTTCAGCTCACGGGCTTGTTCGACTTTAATTTCCGGGGGCATAATATTGACGAGTTTTTGGGCTCTGCAAAGCTGCTGAACGCATCATTGATGCATGACTCCACAAACCTTGACCTAGACTCGCTTACCATAAACGCCGTGCAAGACTCGGTAAATGGCAAGGTGTTAACAGTAACGAGCAAGCAGTTTGACGCCAGCGTGCAGGGCAAACAGTTCTCTATACTGGATGTTCCCAAAATATTCCAAACATTTTTAAACAAGTATTACCCTAGCTATATTGAACCGCCCACCCAATTGTCAAAGAAACAGCAGTTCTCGTACAGTTTAAACACCCGCGATTTTGACAATTACGCGCGGTTGATAGACACCAATTTATCGGGCCTCAATAATACACATATTGAGGGCAAAGTAAACTCTGAAGATTCCAGCTTTGTGGTTAATGCCAATGTACCCTATGCAAAATATGCCAAATACCGGCTGGAAGACGCGCAAATTAAAGGTATAGGAAACTACAGCCAATTGAATTTAACTGGCACCGTTGGCAAAGTGTATGCGGGGGACAGTTTGTTTTTTCCTAACACCACCCTTAACATAACCTCAGCCAACGACCATTCCTCTGTACACATCATCACCAGTGCCAACACCACGTTAACAGATGCGCATTTGAATGCCGAGGTATATACCATGCCGGGCGGCGTAAGAATTGATTTTGACCCGTCGTCGTTTACCTTGAACGACAAAACTTGGAACCTTGAAAAAGCAGGGCAAATAATCATCAAGCAAGATTTTGCCTCTGCAAACAACGTAAAATTTGTACAAGGCTTCCAAGAAATATCGGTGGAGTCTGAGAACCAAGACTCAAGCAACCTGGTTATAAAACTAAAGAACGTAAACATGGGCGATTTTACGCCCCTCATTACCCAAACGCCCAGGATGGAGGGCGTGGCCAATGGCAACGTTTACCTGCGAGATTTTTATAACAAATTCAGGGTTGACGCAGCTTTGACAGCCGAACAGTTTAGGCTCGACAATGATTCGGTGGGGGTAGTAAACATCAGCGGCAAGTACAACAGCGAATCAGGCAAGGCCAGTTTTGGGGTAAAATCAAACAACGAAAACTACAATTTTGATATTAGCGGGTATTACAACACTAAGGATACGCTACATCAGCCATTGTACACCTCCAGCCATTTTAACATTATAAAAGCTAGCATACTCAACCAATTTTTGGGCGACCTATTTGGCAATATAACCGGTTTGGCCAGCGGCGACCTTATAGTTAAGGGAGACCCAGCAAGCCCCCAGTTATTAGGGCACATGGTACTACGCAAGGCTGGCCTTACCGTAAAATTTACCCAGGTACGCTACACCGTTGACTCTGCCGAAATAAATTTTAAAGAAAACGGTATCGATTTTGGCCAGTTTAAAATTCACGACAAAAACAAAAACACCGGCACGGTAAAAGGCTTTTTGTACGAAAAGGGTTTTAAAAACATGCGGTTTGATTTTGATATGGCTACGCCCAAGATGCTTTTACTGGATACCAAACAAAAAGACAACCCACAATTTTTTGGGCGCGCAGTCGGGCGCGCATCGCTAAGCCTCAAGGGGCCATTGGAAGACATGCGTATGCAAATAGCCGGGGAGGTAAATGACACCACCCAAATTTACATAAGCACATCAAACAACCGAGAAAATACGGACGTAGATTTTATTAAATTTAAACGCTATGGAAAAGCGCTGCAGGCCATACGGACAGACAATGCCCGCCTAAACATTGACTTAGACCTTACGGCCAATAACAAAGCCAAAATTGACGTGATATTGGACGAGCTTACTGGCGATGCCATTGAGGCCACTGGCAATGGACGGCTACAAATTAGCCTGCCTGCCACAGGAGATTTAAGCATTAAAGGCCGCTACAATATTGAGCATGGCAATTATAACTTTAACTTTCAATCGCTGATTAAAAAACCCTTTGAGCTGATACCCGATGCCGGCAGCTATATTGAATGGACTGGCGACCCTTTTAATGCCAACATACACATAGCCGCACAGTACACCGCACAAAATGTACGACTGGGCGATTTGGTGAATGGCCAAGGCCAGTTAAGCGGTACTGTGCAAGCCTACCGGGGTGATGTGTATGTGATTGCCACCCTTACCCAAAAACTAACCAAGCCCGAAATTCAATTCTCACTTGGTTTTCCACAGGGTAACTCTATAACAAACGACCCCACCTTCCAAATATTTTTATCAAAGCTTGCCAGCCAAGGGTATGAGAATGAGATGCTTAAGCAAGTAACTTGGCTAATTGTTTTTGGGTCGTTTGCGCCGTTTGGCGAAAACTTAGGCGGTGGCTCTTCTAACGATTTGTTGGTGCGGTCGGCAGGCATCAACACGATCAGCGAAAAAATAAGCGACGGTGTAAACCGCATGGTAAACAGTGCTTTCTCAAAAATTGGGCTGCAATTTAATATCAGTGCCTCCACTTACAGCAGTTCATCATTGTTATATGGTGCCACCGGCAACAGGCTTGACAGGCAGGCCATTGATTTTAAGTTTAACAAAAGCCTTATGAATGGTAAGTTGATTATCACCGTGGGCAGCGGTTTTGACTTTAACATCAGCAATGCTTCGGCCATACAGTCAAACAATTTCCAATGGCTGCCAGATATTTCGGCGCAAATATTGCTCTCCCGCAATACCATGAAGGGTACGCAGTTAAAAGCTATTATTTTTAATAAGAGCAGCTTGGACGTAAACAGCAGTAGCGGTGGTATCGGCCGCAGAACAAGGCAGGGCATCAGCATCTCGTATTCATTTGACATTTTGGGAGAAAAATCACCCATCGACAGAAGAGACACCACCATTATTTTTGGCAGGCCACGCCGCAAACCATAATTTTTTTGGCTAGGCAATACAACATTAACCCAGTTGGGTCAGCTATTGCATTTTAGCATCGGCCACATTTACATGCATTAAACTTTGCCATTTATTGGCAGTCGTACCAGTGTCCCCATATTGTGTTATTAACGGGTAGCAAGTACATGGCATAGAAAAGGTTCATTAAACAAGGCAAACAAAAAGTCGCCTAGCCCAAATGCTATCCTAATACAATCATGGGCTTATTTAAACAAACACCTATTATGACCAGGCTTCTGAAACCATTGGGCTTTTTAACAGCTATTTCGGCTTTGATTGTTTGCCTGCCGGCATTTGCATACCGGGATGGGGTGCGGAACAAACATTATGTTTTTCCTTATAAGCAAGCAGGACTTTCGGAGCGCGCGGCCGCCGCGCACCTCTTAAACCGGTTTACATTTGGTGCAACGCCGGGGGAGGTTGACGAGGTAGTGAGAATAGGGTTGGAAAAATGGTTTGAGCAGCAGTTAAACGCAAACCAGCCAGATGACAGCCTAAACGCATTATTGGCTAAATACAACGCATTACAGTTAACCAATTCACAAGTGGTAAACGAATACCCGAGGCAGGGCACCGTGATAAAAATGGCCGTCAAAGAAGGGCTTATAAACAAAGACTCGGTAAAGAACGACAAGAAAGAGTTCCGCAGCTGGATACTGGCTTACATGCTGCAAAAAGGCTACAAGCCGGAACAGGAATTGTTCAGGCAGTTTGTTTGCCAAAAAATATTACGCGCCGCCTACTCAAATAACCAATTGCAAGAGGTGCTAACAGATTTTTGGTTTAACCATTTCAATGTATCCATCACTAAAAACGACTGTGCCGAATTTATACCTGCCTACGAACGGGATGTGATACGCCCAAACGTACTCGGAAGATTTGACAACTTGCTGCTGGCAACGGCAAAATCGCCCGCAATGCTGCTATACTTGGATAATTTTAGCAGCGCCAGGGTTGACACTACCAAACAAAAACTGCCCTTAAAGAAAAACAACCAAGGCCTAAACGAAAACTATGCGCGCGAGGTGATGGAACTGCATACCCTGGGCGTTGACGGTGGCTACACACAGCAAGATGTTACCCAGGCAGCCCGTGTGCTAACCGGCTGGACGGTTTACCCCATGGATACCACCGGCTACGGCAGCGGCATGCGTAAACTGATTGACCGGCTTGGGGAGGACAATTTAGAAAAACGCGGCTTTGTACATGACGGTGATTTTTTGTTTACCCCAAACCGTCACGACAAGGGGGAAAAAACGGTGCTGAACCGAAAATTTGCCGGCAATGGCGGCTACCAAGAAGGGGTTGATTTATTGGAGATGCTGGCAGCCCACCCCAGCACGGCCAAATTCATCACCAAAAAAATAGCTGTGCGCTTTGTAAGCGACAACCCACCGCAAAGCCTCTTAGACAAGATGGCCAAAACCTTCCGCGACAAAAACGGCGATATAAAAGAAGTGCTTACCACCATGGTTAGCTCCCCAGAGTTTTGGGCCGCATCGGCCGTACGGGAAAAAACAAAATCGCCTTTTGAACTGGCCATTAGCACGGTACGTAGCCTGCACGCGAATATCACCCTGCCTTACCAACTATATACCTGGGTAACAAAAATGGGGCAGAAATTTTATTATTACCAAGCACCTACCGGTTTTCCTGACAAAGGGCAATATTGGATAAACACCGGCAGCCTGTTAAACCGCATGAATTTTGGGTTGGCCATCGCATCGCAACGCATACCGGGCATAAGCTTCAACCTAGCCGCCTTAAACAACAACCATGAACCCGAAAGTGCAGCGGCCGGTTTGGTAACTTATGGAAAGATTTTAATGCCCGAGCGCAACTTAAGCCAAACGGTTAAACTGCTTACGCCCATGTTAAACGAGCCCGAGCTATTTACCAAGGTTTCAGCGGCGGCTGACAATACCGCCATAGCAATTGCAACGCCAATGAATGAACAATTAGCTGACGGTGACCAAATGATGGCCGGCAAAACGAAGGAACCAATGAAAGGAACTAAGCTTTTAAACACCATGCAAATATTACCGGGTAATAATACCATGCTGGCACAAGTAGTGGGCATTTTGATAGGCTCACCGGAGTTTCAACGCAGGTAAAACAATAACTAAAACATTTAAAAATATTGTCATGCTTTCAAGAAGAGGCTTTTTAAAAGGGGGCGGTTTGGCATTGTTCGGCATAGGTATGGCGGGCGGCATACCCGGCTTTATAACCCAGGCAGCGGCGGAAAACAAATTGTACATACCCTACAAACGCAAAAAAATATTGGTGTGTATTTTTCAACGCGGTGCCATGGACGGCCTGATGGCCGTAACCCCGTTTACCGACCAGTTTTTAAAGGATGCAAGACCCACGCTTTTCATGTCTGCCGCAAAAAGCAGCACCGGCTCACCTTTGATTGATTTGGACGGCCGTTTTGGCCTACACCCCTCCATGGCGGTTTTTAGCCAACTATTTAAGGATAAACAATTGGCCGTTGTGCATGGCATTGGCTCACCTAATAACTCGCGCTCCCATTTTGATGCGCAGGATTATATGGAATCAGGCACGCCATTTAACAAGGGTACCGCCAGCGGCTGGTTAAACCGAGCGGTAGGCCTGCTGGGCCACGATGCCCATGCAGCCACACCTTTCCAAGCAGTTAGCCTTACATCGGCCATGCCGCGCAGCTTTTACGGCGATAATCCGGCACTGGCCATCAGCAACCTGCAAGACTTTGCCATACAAATGCGCGGTAACCCCATGGGTGCCAATATGGCCGCCAAAAGCTTTGAATACCTGTACAGCCAAGCTTCTACCAGCCTGCTGAAACAAACAGGCAAGGAAAGTTTTGACGCGGTAAAACTGTTGCAAAAAACCGGTACTGCCAATTACAAACCTGCCAACAACGCCAATTACCCTAACACCGCATTGGGTACGGCACTGAAACAAATAGCCCAATTGATAAAAATGGACGTTGGTTTGGAAGTAGCATTTACCGAATCAACAGGATGGGATACCCATTTTAACCAAGGCACCGAAAACGGCGTGTTCGCCCGAACCGCAAACGACCTAAGCGGCAGCATTGCAGCCCTGTGGGCAGATTTGGGGCAATACCAAGACGATGTAACTATTATGACCATGACAGAGTTTGGGCGCACCGTGCACCAAAACGGTACAGGCGGCACTGACCATGGCCGGGCATCCTGTAATTTTATTTTGGGCAACGATGTAAACGGCGGCCTAATACATGGCAGCTTGCAGCCGCTGGCCGCAGAAAACTTAGAAGACGGCAGGGATTTGCCAGTTACAACCGATTTTAGAAGTGTATTCAGCGAAGTGGCCGACAAACATTTATCACTAAACAACGACCGGGTATTATTCCCCGATTGGGCGGGCAATAAAATTGGGGTGATGCGCAGCTAAGGCAATGGACCCAATACTAGCGCAGCGTTGATAACCCCCCATCCACGCCAAACACTTGGCCGGTTACCCAAGTGGCCTTGTCTGACACTAAAAATGCCGCCATGGAGGCAATGTCATCGGCCTGCCCTACACGGTTAAGCGGGTGCCGTTTGGCCGAGGCCTCTACCCTTTCAGGAGTGTTTAAAAGGTTTTTCGCCAAAGGGGTGTCCGTTAACGAGGGCGCCACCACATTTACCCTTATTTGCGCGGGTGCCAGCTCAGCGGCAAGGGAACGCCCAAGCCCTTCCACCGCAGCTTTGGAGGCAGCAACCGAGGCATGGAAAGCCATACCCGCTTTAGCAGCCACCGTACTAAACATAACCACGCTGCTGCCATTGGTTTTTTTTAACCGCGGCAGGCAAAACTGAATAACCTTTACCGCGCCAAGCACATTTACCTTATAATCGTTTAAAAAATCGTCCTCCGTAAGCCTGTTGACGGGCTTTAGGTTGATGGTGCCAGGGCAGTACACAAGGCCGTGCAGCTCGTCGGGGAGGTTTTGCAATTCTGCCGGAACCCCGTTGGTAATGTCGGCGGTAAAATGGGTGGTGTTCAACCGGCTAAGCTCCGGGCTTTCAGTTCTGGAAACAGTAAACAGGTTGTAACTGCCCGCTAATAATTCAGCAATGCGCAAACCTATGCCTTTGCTGGCGCCTATGATTAATACATTCTTCATGGTAATACTTATTTGTGTCAGGGTATGCGTACGCATGTTGGGGAACCCCGACCAAAACAACGTTTAAACAGGCAATTGGTTTAACAGTTGCACAAAAAGCTGCAACCGCATGGGCTATCTGCGCAATTTGATAATGGTAACCACAACCACCGAAACAAGCACAATTAATAAAGAAAGTGTGGTTCGTTTTAGCCTGGCATCAAAGTTTCTACTGCTTTGCAAATGGTACATACCCCAGGCTAGCACGGCCGACACAACTGTACCGCTGATACCTACCACGGCTTTATTGTTTACAATGTATAAGCATGCCATTAAAGTAAAAAAGGCAACCGTTACAAGCAGGCTATACCGTTGCACGAGCGGTACGCGCTGCCCAATGGGTGCAATTTTTTTTAGCAGCAATTCTATATCTGCTTTGTTTTCCACAGTGGGCGGTATGTAAATAATATCGCCGGGTTTTGTGCCCTTTACCGTTAAAGTGCCGTCTGTGGACTTTGTTATGCCCGTTACCTCGCTAAAAAAGATGGTAATAGCAGGCGTATTTTGCTGTAGCCGGGTGATGCTGTTGTTCTCAATAGCGATGGTATAGGATGTATACAGTACCAACTGATATTTTAAAGCGCGCCAAATGGCCAATGACCCCAGTATTGCAACAACTAAACCGGTAAAAAACCAGTCATTGGCATTGCGGCCATACCTGCCCGCACCATTTTGGTCAACCACAACAACCAGCACCATCGCCAATACCAATATAACGGTGAAACGCAGTACAATCTTTTTTTTAACTGCTGCAAAACCTTCTGGGCGTAACTTAAACTTTGGCATACTTGTGAGATGGCTGCTAAAATACGGATTTAGTGTTTGCAAGTTGGGCAAAAGAACGTGTTAAAGCCAAACACAATTAGATGTATGGGCGGTTCTTTTGGGATTAGATAACCAGGCAGTACGATTGCACCAATACAAAACACCTGCATTAACTGTTCTGCAGAATACATGTATCAGGAGACTCCACACCGTAACTTACATCTCGCATTCGGTCGACATTGAACTGGTTTACAATAATTTCTACATCATTGATGCCATTTTCGCCAATTGCACCAGCGCGGTGGTATCGCGGGCGCCAAGGCGTTCTATCATATTGCTGCGGTGGTTGCCTACGGTATTGGCGCTAATGTGCAGCTGGGCAGCAATCTCCTTGGTTTCAAACCCGTCGGCTATCAGCAACAAAATTTCTTTTTCGCGGGGCGAGAGTAGGTCGGTGTGCAGTTGCTGTTTTTGTTCTGAGTGCCAGCTCTGCACCAATTCGCGGTTTGCGCCGTACTCCATCCGCACCCAGTAGTAGGTAAAATCTTTTTTTATTAAGTGGGCTACATTTTGGGCATAATTATACGTAAAGCTAAACTGCCGCTGGGCATTGTATTGTATAGGCACGCCTTTTGAAAAAAGGCGGATGGGCCGCCCGTCAAGCCGCCGGTAAGCAATGCCGCAATGGTATATCCGCAAATGTTGCCGGTGTTCAAACGGTATTTTGTCAATCGCTCCCGCAAACCACTGTACCGACTCGGCGGGAAAACCGGCATATTCCTTCTCTAATAACCCCAGCAACTGCCGCATACGCTCTGTTTGCGGCACAGGTGGCAAATCGCCCCAAAACTCCTTGTGGCCCACTTCCAAATCGGGGCAGTAGGTATTGTGGTTAAATATCCCAATCACCGCATCGGTGCCTTTTACCCCTTCCAGCAACAGGGCCGCTTCTCGCAAAAAACCCTTCATGTCGCCAATTTCACCGTTGTCAAAAAAACGGCCTGAAAGCTGCTGCACCCGGTTGTAAATAACGTCGGCATCACGCAGGCGGGACAGGCTGTTGTTTACTAAAGGCTGGATCATAACTTGTTTGTATGCTAATAAAATAGCGAGTTTCACTATTGCCAAGGGTGTTGCACGATGTTACTTTCGCATGGTGATAGTTACGTGGCCGCATGCCGTAACCAACACTACAAATACCCACAGCCATGCAAAAAAAACAATACACACCGCAGCAATTAGCCAACCTGCTTGCCAGTGGCAACCCGGCAGACATATTGGTGCTGTACGATATGTACTCCGCCCCTTTATACAATATACTGCTTACCATGCTGCACAACGCAGATGACGCACAGCAAATCCTTTGCCATGCATTTGCCGCTATACGCACCGACAGGCATACCTATAACCCTGCCGTTAGCGCACCCTTTACTTGGATGCTGCGTAAGGCGGTGGCAACCGCCATGGCATATTCAAGCGATAAAGTTACAGCAACGGCAAGGTTGAAAAAAGCATTTATTGGCACCCCCGTAAAAAAAATAAACAGACCTGAGCCAGCATTTTCATTTTAAGGCGGCAGGTACTAAACAATTAGCTGCATTTACAAAAGCATGGCTGGCATACCGCAAAAAAATTGGGTACCAAAGGCACCCAATTTTAAAATTAAACAACCGGTTCTAGCTGCCCCAATTCATCATCCGTAAATATTCTCGACTTTACATAAAACCTTACCCCCAACGGTATTTCTAGGCTAAAGCTGCTACCCCTGCCCCTTGTTACATCTATTTCCAATTGGGTGTGCTTCCAATACTCAAACTGGTCGCGGGCCATATAAAACTCGCAGCCGCCAATTTCGCCCAGGCAAACATCGCTGCCGCCGGTTTTAAACTCACCTTTGGTAAAACACATGGGCTGGGATCCATCGCAACAGCCGCCGCTTTGGTGGAACATGAGCGGGCCATTAACGGCTTCCAGTTTGTGTATTAGGTTTAGCGTGGCCTCGGTGGCAATAACCCGTTTGATTGACATGGTGTTTTGTATAATAACCAAGAATACAATATTGCTTCGGAACTACAAAGTCCTTAAGAGCGGAGTTTTTTTCGCTCCGCGGAACTTCCTGTTCCGTGGCTGCTTTCCGTTGCCTTGGGCAACGATTTTTACGCCGCCTAAGGCGACAAAATATTGCTTCGGAACTAGAAGTTCCTGAAGAGCGGAGCGAAAAACACCGTGCAACTCCGTGCATTAACTCCTTTAACGCTGTGACCTTAACCGCTAAAAGAAACCCAGCTTGTTTTTGCTGTAAGAAATAAGCATGTTTTTGGTTTGCCTGTAGTGGCTAAGCATCATTTTATGCGTTTCCCTGCCGAAGCCAGATTTTTTATAGCCGCCAAACGGTGCATGCGCTGGGTAGGCGTGGTAGCAGTTAACCCACACACGGCCTGCCTGTATGGCGCGCGGCACTTGGTAAAGTTCGTGCGCGTCGCGCGTCCAAACGCCCGCGCCAAGGCCATACATGGTATCGTTGGCTATAGCAATGGCTTCTTCGGTGGTTTTAAAGGTGGTAACCGATGTTACCGGCCCAAATATTTCCTCCTGAAAAATACGCATTTTGTTGTGCCCGCGGAAAATGGTGGGCTTAATATAGTAGCCATGCTCCAACCCGCTGTTCACATGAAAAGCTTCGCCGCCGCACAATACTTGGGCACCTTCTTGCTTGCCTATTTCAAAATAGCTTAAAATTTTGTTGTACTGGTCTTCACTGGCCTGTGCACCCATCATGGTTTCGCCGTCAAGCGGGTTGCCCATTTTTATGGCTTGGGCACGGCGTACCACACGCTCCATAAATTTTTCATAAATGCTTTCATGCACCAAAATACGGCTTGGGCAGGTACACACCTCGCCCTGGTTAAGCGCAAACATAACGGCACCTTCAACGGCTTTGTCAAAAAACTCGTCGTCGTGGTCGGCCACCGACGCGAAAAAGATGTTGGGGCTTTTACCACCCAGTTCCATCGTAACCGGTATCAGGTTTTCTGCAGCGTACTGCATTATCAACCTGCCGGTAGTTGTTTCGCCGGTAAAAGCTACTTTGCTAATGCTTTTTGAGGTGGCCAAAGGTTTGCCAGCCTCAATACCAAAGCCGGTAACCACGTTTAATACCCCTGCGGGCAGTATGCCGTCAATCAACTCCATAAACACCAACAGGCTGGTAGGGGTTTGTTCGGCGGGTTTTACAACCACGCAGCAGCCAGCGGCAAGGGCGGGCGCTATTTTCCAAGCGGCCATCAGTAAAGGGAAGTTCCAAGGGATAATTTGGCCCACCACACCAATCGGCTCATGTATTTGCAGGCTCACGGTGGTTTCGTCATGCTCGCTCATGGTGCCTTCTTCGGCGCGTATCACGCCTGCATAGTAACGAAAGTGGTCAACCACCAGCGGCAAATCGGCCGCACGCGTTTCGCGTATGGCTTTGCCGTTGTCAACGGTCTCTACCCTAGCAAGGTACTCCAGGTTGTCTTCCACCACTTGGGCAATCTTCAGCAATAGGTTGCTGCGGCTGGCGGCAGCACTTTTGCTCCATGCCGGAAAGGCGGCCCAGCCCGCGGCTATGGCTTTTTCAATATCCTCCGCGTTGCCGCGGGCGGCTTGTGTAAACACTTTTCCGTCAATGGGGCTAATGTTGTCAAAATATTCCCCGCTGCTGGGTTTTGTAAACTGGCCATTAATGTAATGGTCGTAGCGGGGCTTAAATTCAGGGCGCGGCACGGCAGTGCTTGTAGGCGCAGCAATTGTTGCGGTACTCATATGGGGCAATGTTTTTTAATTAAACAATGCCGTAAAGGTTTTATTAAATACGGATACAAATGTTGAAAATCGTATTAAAAAATAGCACGATTGTACCTTTTGTTTCCGCCGGTGGGCCAAACGTGCTACCTTGGCTACAGTAAATGTTACCGTATTAATGCTGTGAGGCTGATTGTGAAGACACAACCAGTGGCGGACGCCGGGATTTGTGTCGTCACAAATCCACCAAGGCCGAAATGTTACCTGTACACTTTTAACGATTGCGCCATGCCTGCAAACGCCTTATTGGAGCCGATTGCCTTAACGCACCCCAACAGCCTGCAAACGCTGGTGGAAAACCGCCGCATTTTTAACTTGCACAACTGCGAGCTTAACATATTTGAGTCGTACCAGCAGGCCTACCGTGTGCCGCTTACTTTTAACGACTTGGTGGTTACTAGCATGGTGCGCGGCAAAAAAATTATGCACCTGTTTAACGACCCGGCGTTTGACTACCTGCCCGGCGAAACCGTGATTGTGCCTGCGAACGAGACAATGATTATTGACTTTCCCGAGGCGCAGGCCCATAACCCCACCCAGTGCATTGCCCTAGCCGTGGACGCGCAATATGTAAACAACACCGTTAATTACCTGAACGAGCATCACCATAACCCCGGCGAGCGCTTTAACTGGCAACTGCAGTTTAACCAATACCATTTTGATAACGACACAGAAATTACGGCGCTGATAAACAAATTAATTCGTGTATGCAGCAGCGGCGACAAGGCAAAAAACATTTACGCCGACCTTAACCTGAAAGAACTGCTGATACGCCTGGTGCAAAGCCAGCACTTGGAACAGGTAACCAAGGAAGCCAATGCCGACAGCAACAAAGGCCGCCGCCAGTTTGTGCTGCATTATATACACGAACACCTTACCCACAAAATACAGGTTGACGAGCTGTGCCGCAAAGCCTACCTTAGCCGCAACGCCTTTTTTAAATGGTTTAAACAGCAGTTTGGCATTACCCCGCTTGACTATGTAAACAACGAACGCATAAAGCTGGCCAAACAACTGCTGGCTGAAAACCGCCACACCATCAGCCAAATTAGCGCCCACTGCGGCTTTAGCGACGTGAACTATTTTGTACGCCTGTTTAAGAAGGTTGAAGGGATAACGCCGGGGGCATATAAGGGGTGTATGGATTGAGGCTTATTGCTATATTTGGTAGCACAAACTAAAACCCCGCATGTTAAAAAGAATAATTATAATACTATCAACCATTGCATGTTTGGCGAGCTGCTGGAAAACCAACATGCCCAATAACGAAAACCGACTAAGCTCAATTCCTTCAGCACTTGACACATCTACCATTGCAATACTCCCTTATGACACTACAGATTCTTGGGTTTTTAAAGACGTTAAACCAACAAGCCTTACAAACAACGACCTTGAATTTATTGAAACCACTTTGACTGTTGCGTGGAAGGAATACGTCTTGGCAGAGGAAAAAAAATTAGAAGAGTTTAATGCGAAGCATCCTGAATATAGGCTTAAGCATCACAAAGAAGACTTCGCCATTGACCTTAAAAAATACAAACGGCAGTATATTGCCATTTTAGATAGCAATGGAGAAAAGGAAGTTTGGGTGAATTGTTTTTGTGCTTTTACTGGCGAAAGTTGGAAAAAAGAGATAGTGTTTGTTGATGACGGAGGTGCTTGTTATTTTAACGTGAAAATAAACTTGACCAACGGCAAATACTATGATTTTATGGTGAATGCAGTGGGGTGATAAAATTAATTAGCTATCCTTGAAACAATCAAATTATAAAACCTGACCATGTACCAAGCCATTCGCCTCAGCCCGATGATACCATCCTACAACATAGCGGAAACGGTGTTATTTTTCCAGGATCTGCTAGGTTTTAGCACATTGATGATCACCGGTACCTATGCTATTTTGCAAAAAAACAACCACACTATACATATTTTGCCCGCCGGTGATATTGGCGAAATGGAATTTTATTTGGAGGTGGATGATGTAGACGCGCTATGGGCATCTATTATAGACAAGTTAGACGGAATTAAACACAAAGCACCCTTTAACCGCGAATATGGCATGCGGGAAATACACTTGATTATCCCCCAAACAAAAACATTGCTTTTTATTGGGCAAGTGATAGGCAACTAGCTATTCCCGTAGCTTTGCCCTACAATCATTCCTATGCCACACGAAGCCATATCGGTGTTTGACATGTTAAAAATAGGCGTAGGCCCCAGCAGCAGCCATACCTTGGGGCCATGGCGTGCCGCCCAACGTTTTGCAGGCATGCTTAACAGCCGTTTTGGCGTGGCAAACATTACCCAAGTAACCGTGCTACTGTATGGTTCGCTGGCGAAAACCGGCAAGGGACACGGCACCGACGTGGCGGTGATGCTTGGCTTATGCGGCGAGGACCCCGTTACCGTTGACGTGGACAGCATCCAAGCGAAAATTACTCGCATCGGGCTTGATAAAACCTTACCCCTAAACAATGAAGCAAACATACCGTTTAACCCGGTGGAGAACGTGCAGTTTCTGTTTACGGAAAGCCTACCCTTCCACCCCAACGGACTTACATTTTTAGCCACGGTAAACAACGGCGACAACATCAGCGAAACCTACTACTCCATAGGCGGCGGCTTTGTGGTAAAGGAGGGCGAGAAAAACAGCGGCGGCAGCCAGGTTGACCTACCCTTTCCCATCAACACGGCCGGCGACCTGCTGCATTGGTGTATTAAAACCGGGCTACCTATCAACGAAGTGGTTCTTGAAAACGAATGCGCTTGGCGCAGCGAGGTGGAAACCCGCGCCGGTGTAGTAAAAATATGGCATACCATGCGCGACTGCATTTACCGGGGCTGCCACCGCCAGGGCGAGCTGCCGGGCGGCTTGAACGTGCGCCGCCGTGCCTTTGAGCTGAACAAAAAACTTTCGGCCGGCAGGCTGTACCACGATTATGCCAGTTGGGTTGCGGCCATACAGGCAGGCGGCCAGCAGTTTAACTATATTTTGGACTGGGTGAGCTGTTTTGCACTGGCCGTTAACGAGGAAAATGCCTCATTCGGGCGGGTGGTAACCGCCCCTACCAATGGCGCGGCCGGCGTTATACCCGCGGTGCTGCAGTACTTTATTGCCTTTTGCAGCGGCCATGACGAAGACAAAATTGTACGGTTTTTACTAACCGCCAGCGAAATTGGCAGCATCTTTAAAAAAGAGGCCACCATCTCCGCCGCAATGGGCGGGTGCCAGGCCGAAATTGGGGTATCATCCGCCATGGCAGCGGCGGCATTAACGGAAAGCCTTGGCGGCACCCAAAAGCAGGCCCTGATGGCCGCAGAGATAGCGATGGAACACCACCTGGGCCTTACCTGCGACCCTATAGGCGGGCTTGTGCAAATACCCTGCATCGAACGCAACACCATGGGTGCCATTAAAGCCATAACGGCCAGCCAGCTGGCATTGCAAAGCGCGCCAGACTACGCCAGGGTATCGCTAGACAAAGTGATTAAAACCATGTGGCAAACCGCCATTGACATGAACAGCAAGTACAAAGAAACCGCAGAAGCCGGCCTGGCCGTGCAGGTGCCGCTGGGTTTGAAGGAGTGCTAGTTGGTGCGATTTGGTTTTGTTTAACACAAGTATTTCTACTTTGACAAAGTATTTTTGATAGTACCTTTTTTTCTTGGCGGCTTGGTGTCTTTGCGCGATATAACATCTTTGGTTCCGCCAAACGCGGAGTTATTTTTCGCACAAAGACACTAAGGTGCTATTGGCCTGAGTAATATTCAACAAAATTTGAGTTTTCTTTAGGGCCATATTGAAAGTGTCAAAGTAGAAGTATTCAAATGATGCTAATTGCCATCTACAACATCCTTAAATTTATTACACCAACTTTTCGGGTTCTTGGGGATGAATAATGTTAAGTTTAAGCGCATTGCGTACTGCCTGTATGCGTGTTTTAGCCTCCAACTTAAACAACAGGCTGGTAATATGGCGGTCCACCGTTTTGGCAGAAATATACAGCCTGGCGGCAATTTCTTTGTTTTGAAGGCCCTCTTGCAACAGTTGCAGCACTTCCACCTCCCGGCCTGTTAGCGAGGCAATGTTTTCCCCGGTGGATTTGCGGACACCGCGCGGTATTTTCTTTATGCCTGCAGCCCGCATATCCTGTTTAAGTTTCTCGCTTACCACTATAGCCCCCAGTTTTTGCATAATGGCCATGGCTGCCCTTTTATCCTCCTCGTCGCCTTCAAAAAGTGCCATAGCATAGTTATAAGGGCAACTTGTGCAGTGCCATACGGCTGCTGTTTTCTGCGCACTGGCCATATCCTCCAATAAATTCCCATTCTTTACCGGGGCCAGTGGTAAGTTTTGCAGCCTTGCCTTTTGCAGCCAAAAAGCTAGTTCATTGTATTCCATGGTGTTGCCATGCAGGGCAACAAGCTGCGTTATGCTGTCAAGCTCGTTTGTTGTAATTACAGGCATGCCAGTTAGCCACTCATACTCCAGCATAGCACAGGCCACAGGCAACATCCGCTGTAATTCAAACGCATCCATAGCCATTGCCTGGGCCTGTTTTAGTAATGCCTCCACGCCTTCCCCGCCTGTTCTCATTTTTACGGCAGCAATAACTGTTAACAAATTTATTTTATTAATGGGGGGTTGCCCTTCGTTTTTTAGGAGTGCTTCAGCAATACCGCAGGCTTCCTGCCAGTTGCCGTTCTCAAGCTTCAACCTGGCCATGCAGGAAAGCATATAATTGGTCCAGGAGTCAAGGTTTCTTTCCTCGCAGTAACGGATACCCTCGTCCAGTATCGCTTCTGCATATACATAATCCTTTATATCAATACCGGTGCTGCCCAGGTTGGTATAGGCGCGTGCCACATGCTCGTGGTAGGCGTTTCTGGTGGCTATTGCTAAGCTTTGTTGCAATAGGTCTTTTCCCTTTTGCATAAAAGTAGCAGTGCGCATGTACGTTCTGCCAATGTTATTCATTGCGTGGCTAACTACTTCATCATCACCTATCGCCTTTGCCACTGCAAGCGCTTTTTCACCCCATAATATACATTCTTCATCTTGGTAAGACAGCATTTTAAGCTGTGCCATATTGCTGTATGCCATCGCCTTAGCCCTTGAGGATGGCTGGCCGTCAAGTAATTCAACTGCCTGCTGGCCAAACTGCTCGGCGTTTTTACGGTGGCCCTCAAACCACCATAAGCGGCTTAAAAAACGCAGGCTGTTACCTGTATTTTCAATGTCATTTTTTGCCTGCCATAAGGCAAGTGCTTTGGCGGTGTAAACAATGGCTTCTTTGGTTTGGTTGGTTAAATAACATTCGTAGGCATAGTGTTCGTACAATTGCACCAGCACAGCGGCATCGGCCCCCTGGCTATATTCTATGGCAGAATAATAGAGCTTTGCGGCTTCAATATGGGCGCCTACCGCTGCCGCTTGCTTGGCCGCCAAAGGGGCAAATTGTATAACAACATTGTACAACTGAGCATTTTTAGCATGGTGTATTATTCTTTCTGTGCCGTTTTCTCCATCAAAATGCGCGAGAAACAGCTCGAGCAACAGCTTATTAAACAACGTTCTGGCCGAGGGCGATAACGATGCCTCTATAGTACGCCGGTACAACTCATGCTTAAAAAACAACAACCCGTTTTTAAGAATAAGTATGCCCGCTTCAAGCGTTTGCGCAATGGCCGCCGTATACTGGGGGTTTATTTCTTCAAGAAAGGCTATTTCTAACCCGCCGGGGGGCAAACTCAATAGCTGCCACGCCTGTTTTGTTTCTGCATCCTGCCGGTCATAAACAGACAAAATGGAGTCTTTAATATTATCGGGTATGCCGGGGCTGTAACTAGCCAATATTTCATTTACATAAAAGGGGTTGCCGCCGGTTATTGCGTAAACATCAGCACCACTGCTACCTTTAACGGCCGCCATTTTCTCCACTGCCGCGCGGGAAAAAGGCGTAAGCAGCAGGCGGGTAAACGCATCTGGCTGCAACTGGCCAAGCAGGTGCTTCAACGGGTGGCGGGCATTAATTTCATCGTTGCGGCAGGTAAGTATAAACAAACACCTTAATTGGGTTATACGGCGCCCCAGAAATTTTATAAAATCAAGTGTGGCTTCATCCGCCCAGTGAATATCTTCAAATACAATAATGGTGGTTTCCTTTTCAATGCTCAAGGCGTAAAACAAGCGGGCAAACAACCCGGCCCTATCCTCAATGCCCGAGGCATTGGCCTGTAATACTCCTGGGTTAATTTGCCAGGCTATATCGTAAACGGCAGCCAAGGGCCGTGGTGTAAACAGCGCGTCGCAAGTGCCATAATAAATTTTGCAGGTAGCAGTTTTATCGCGGCAAAACTCCCTTACCAACGATGTTTTGCCGATGCCAGCCTCGCCGCCCACATATACACAATGGCCCTCCCCTGCTGCGGCAGGCTTAAACCTGGCATTAAGTAAAGCCAAAAAACCATCCCGTTCTGTAAGCTGCATGCAATACTGTTTGTAAAATGGAGCAAACCCAACTGCAATATGGGGTAAACCTCCCATATAATTTGCGTTTATTGGGTGTTGTTTTGCGTATAAATGTTATAACAATTATTCAAAACGATTATTTTTATGAAAATGACTATCCGTTTTACCGCATTGGTTGCCGCCTTTTTAACAGCAACAACGGTTAATGCCCAACAATCAGCCCCGGCTACTGCACAAGTTACAACATCCACGTTTGCAGGTAACAAACCGTCGGCAGATAATCTCTATATGGATGTACACCATTTTGGCCCCGGCAAGGTAACAGCGGCGGCCGTGGCAGAGGCCCACGCAAAAGACTTGGCCACAGAAGGTAATTTTGGCGTGCATTTTCTAAAATATTGGGTGGATGAAAAAAAAGGGTTGGTGTATTGCCTCTCCACCGCGCCAGACAGTGCTGCTATTGTAAATACCCATGCCAAAGCGCATGGCATGCTGCCTGAAAATGTTTACCTGGTAACAGATGGCAAACAGGCGAAAGTAAAAGGCAACAACAATTTTTATTTAGATGTACACGAGCTTGGCAGCGTATCAGCAACAGATGTTGCAGCGGCCCATAAAAAAGACTTGGACACTGAAAAAAAATATGGCGTAAATTTCATCAACTACTGGGTAAATGAGAAACAAGGCGTTGTAATGTGTTTATCGCAAGCGCCAGATTCCTCTGCCGTAATTAATACCCATAAAGATGCGCACGGGTTATTACCTGCCTATATTGGGCAGGTGGTACAAAACCGCTAGGATTTATAAGCTTTTGATATTTAACAGCCCTTGCCATGCATTGCCGGTACCATTAAGTTTAAAGCTAAACTAAAACTTAATGGTACCGAATTTGTTTTATCTTGACAATTACAGAAAGTATGGCCAGCGCGGGGATTTTTTTTGTGTGAACAAAAACCGTAGGGCAGCATACCATCAACTACAGTAAGTTGCCATTGCCCGATTAGGAAGGACTTCTTCTCCCCCCACCCACCTAACCAACCACTCATCCAATAATTTACCACCAAATACGCCAGTAAGGCAATTTTAGCCTAAATTGGCTCTCAATACATTTATTCACCACAAATAAGCAATCATTTGAAACGGAGAGATTTTTTGTACATGACGGGCTTGGGCGTTGGGGCCACCCTGCTGCCCAAAACAAATGCTTTTGCGCGTGCCGTGCCGCTGGATGCCCCTTGGACGCCCGCAGATGCCGCGTTTAAAAAGAAACTGGCCGACGTAGCTTTAAACGCTGCCCGCAGCAAGGGGGCCACCTATACGGATGTGCGCATAGGCCGGTATCTTAACCAGTTTGTGGTTACCAGGGAGGATAAAGTGGAGAACATGGTAAACACTGAAAGCTACGGCGTGGGCATACGCGTTATTGCCAACGGCAGTTGGGGCTTTGCCGCCACAGACGTGCTTACCAACGACAGCATAGCCAAAGCCGCCGAACTGGCCGTGGCCATTGCCAAGGAAAACAGCCGCCTGCTTACCGAGCCCGTGCAACTGGCCCCACAAAAAGGCTACGGCGAAGTGAGCTGGAAAACGCCGATTGAAAAAAATGCCTTCGATGTGCCGATGAAGGAAAAGGTGGACCTGTTGCTGTCAGTGAATGACGCTGCCTTAAAAGGCGGTGCCAATTATGTAAACTCCATCCTGTTTTTGGTAAATGAGCAGAAATATTTTGCTTCAACCGACGGTTCATATATCGACCAAGACATCCACCGTATATGGCCCACCTTTAGCATTACCAAGATTGATGAAAAAACGGGCAAATTTGAAACCCGCAGCGCCCTTAGCTCACCCAGGGGCATGGGCTACGAATACATCATCCCACGCGAGGAAGATAAAATCAGGGGCGTAAGCACCCTATACCGCAACCGCTACGACATGCTGGAAGATGCCAAGCAAGGTGCTGCGCAGGTGCAGGAAAAAATGAAGGCCAAAAGCGTGGAAGCGGGCAAGTACGACCTTATTTTGGACCCCAGCCACCTATGGCTTACCATACACGAAAGCGTAGGCCACCCCACTGAGCTTGACCGTGTGTTGGGCTATGAGGCCAACTTTGCAGGTACCAGCTTTTTAACCCTTGACAAATGGAAAAGCGGCAAGTTTAATTTTGGCAGCAAAAACGTAAACATTGTGGCCGACAAGCTGCAGCCGGGTAGCCTTGGCGCAGTGGGGTACGATGATGAAGGCGTTGGTACCAAACAATGGGACATTATTAAAGATGGCATATTGGTGAACTACCAAACGATACGCGACCAAGCGCATATACTGGGCTTGAACGAATCACAGGGCTGCTGCTACAGCCAAAGCTGGAGCGATGTGCAGTTTCAGCGCATGCCAAACATATCTCTGCAGCCAGGCAAAACGCCTTTAAAGGTGGCTGACATGATTAAAAATGTGGAAAAAGGCATTTACATCATTGGGGATAATTCGTTCTCTATTGACCAACAGCGGTATAACTTCCAGTTCAGCGGGCAGATGTACTACGAAATTAAGAACGGCCAAATAGTGGGTATGCTGAACGATGTGGCCTACCAAAGCAACACCCAGGAATTCTGGAACAGTTGTGTGGCCGTTGCCGATAAAGACGACTACCGTTTGGGCGGTTCTTTCTTTGATGGCAAGGGGCAGCCAGCGCAGTCAAGCGCGGTATCCCATGGGTCATCCACCGCAAGGTTCAATGGGGTTAACGTGATAAACACAGCCAGGAAAATATAAACCCCTGCCCTAAAGGGGTTACCTGACGAAGATTGCCTAAAATACGCGTATCTTCCAGCAGGCTTCCAGCCGATGTTGTACTATAATCAAGAACAATTATTATAAAAATATTATGCCCATACTTAGTAAAGAAGAAGCACAGGCTTTATTAAAAAAAGTACTCAGCTATTCAAAAGCAGATGAGTGCGAGGTAAACTTAAGCGGCAGCGACGGCGGCAACATACGCTATGCCCGCAACGCCGTTTCAACTAGCGGCGGCATCAGCCAAAGCAGTTTGGTAGTGCAATCATCCTTTGGCAAAAAGGTAGGCGTGGCCACCATTAACGAGTTTGACGATGCATCGCTGGCCAAAGTGGTTAAGCGCAGTGAGGAACTGGCACAGCTGGCCCCAGAAAACCCCGAGTTTGTAAAAAACCTCGGGCCCCAGCAATACGGGCCGGATGCAAAAACCTTTGAGCCCGCCACAGCAGCCATTTCGCCAAAGTTTCGTGCAGATGCCGTGGCAGCCAGCCTGCAAATAGCCAAGGAAAACAAGCTGATTGCAGCAGGGTTTATGGAAAACAGTGCCGGCTTTAATGCGATGATGAACAGCAGCGGCCTGTTTGCCTACAACACATCTACCAACATAAACTTCAATGTTACCCTGCGCACCGAAGACGGTAAAGGCAGTGGCTACATAACCAAGGGGTATACCGATGTAAACAAGCTTGATGTAGCGGCTGCTACCAAAATTGCCGCCAAAAAAGCCGCTGGCTCAGCCACAGCCAAGGCACTTGAACCCGGAAAGTACACAGTAATTCTGGAACCGTCGGCGGCACTAACCCTGCTGGAAACCATGTTTTTTGCCATGGACGCACGCAGTGCTGACGAAGGCCGCAGCTTTTTGAGCAAAGCGGGCGGGGGTACCAAACTGGGCGAAAAACTGCTTGACGAGAGGGTAACCATTTACAGCGACCCGCAAAACCCCGAACTGCCCACCAGCAGTTGGAACGGGGACGGCCGCCCGCAAGAAAAAATAACTTGGGTAAACAAAGGCGTTATTGAAAACCTGTACTATTCAAGGTACTGGGCCGAAAAGAAAGGCGTTAAGGCCATACCAACACCCGACGGCATTATTATGCTGGGTACCAACGACAGCCTGGAAGACTTGATTAAGGGTACTGAAAAAGGCATATTGGTTACCAAGCTGTGGTATATTCGCAGTGTTGACCCGCAAACCGTTTTGCAAACCGGCCTTACCCGCGACGGGACTTTTTACATTGAGAATGGCCAAATAAAATTCCCGGTGAAGAATTTTAGGTTTAACGAAAGCCCGGTGATCATGCTCAACAACCTGGATGCGCTTGGCAAGCCAGAACGTACGGTAAGTACAGAATCGGGCCTTAACGCGTTAATACCGCCCATGCGTATACGCGACTTTACGTTCTCGTCGTTGTCGGATGCGGTATAGTATTGTAATGAAAAACCATAGAAAGGGACTCCAAAAGAGAAAAGCCTCCGATAATAACGGGGGCTTTTTTCTATGCCATTGTTCTGATTAAAGCTGTTGCATTTGATGACATTGAGCCTATCGCTTAATACAGAATTGGATGAAACTAGGTTCGGCAACTTACAAAATAGTATTAAGCATCAATGGCCAAAGTTTTACGCCGATAACTTGGCTTAAAGCCCACTGCAATAACCCTTTAAGATTTCCAAGGGATGTTACAAAAACGCCCAACTAAATACCAAGTGCCAACGCAATAGTGCGGCAAAAAAAACAATTCACCTTAACACGTCTTATAAAAATATTCTTTAGCCGCCATGCCCAATAAATATATTTTTAAATTAACCCAGCCGCCTGCGTAACACCACCCTGTCAACAATACATTTGCAGCCCAAGCGGTCAACAATAAAAGATTTACCATGAAATTTTTACCAGCGTTTGTTATTTGCTTTATTTTTTGCCAGGCAACAGCACAACCTGCCCATTATACCGTTGCAAATGCCCATGCACACAACGATTATGTACACCCCCAGCCTTTTGTAACGGCTTATGGTGAAGGTTTTGGCTCTATTGAAGTGGATATATTTTTACTGCACGATTCGCTGCTGGTGGGCCATGAGTTTGCTGATACCAAACTTAAACGCACCTTACAAAACTATTACCTTACCCCCTTGTTGCATAAAGTAACCGCCAACCATGGTTTTCCGTATGCCGATACCAGCCGCAGCCTGCAACTGCTGATTGATATTAAAACAGCCCCCATTTCAACCATTAAAAAACTGGTGGAAGTGCTGGCCGGTTACAAAGCCCTGGTGAAACAACCTAAAATACATTTTGTAATTACGGGCAATAAACCCGCAGATTCACTGCTGGTTAACTACCCTTCCTTTGTTTCGTTTGACGGCGAACTGATGCACGATTACCCTGCGCAGGCATTATCACGTATCGCCATGCTTAGTTCCGACCTTGAAAATTTTACCAAATGGAAAGGGGATGGTGTTATGGAAGATAAAGATAAAGCTGCTTTGGATGAAGCCATCAGCAAAGCCCACAAACTGCATAAAACCGTTCGCTTTTGGGATGCACCCGATAATGAAACCGCCTGGAAACAGTTTATGCAGGCAGGGGTAGACTATATTAATACAGACAAGCTGCATGAGCTTGCCACTTTTTTAAACAACCAATAACACCGATATAATTTTAAGGTTGGCAGTTTTTAGCCAGCGTTAAGGCTCGTTGGTAAAACCCTTGCTGCTGCATTTGTGTTTCCACTTCCTCAATGGCACGCATCAGGTTATTGGTGGTATTAGTAAGCTCTGTAATAGCGGCCACCATAACACTCCAAACGGCCTGCATTTTTTCCACCAACTCCTCCCCTTTGGGGCTTAGCTGTATCAGGCGCTTCCGCTCGTCGCCTTTGTCTTTTTTGCTTTGTATCAGTTTTTCTTTTTCAAGCTCTTTTAACAAGCTTATGGTGGAGGGATGGGCGTAGCCAATTTCGGCTGCAAGTTCAACCACACTTAATACTGGTTTTATATGCAGCGTATAAATTACCGGGAACCATTTTGGCTCAAAAGCAATACCATACTGTTTATAAATAAGCAGTCCATCCTTGCGTAACTGGTCGCTAAGCCGCTGTAACCTTGTTGAAATAGCCAACAATCCAGCCTGGTCAATTGCATTCATCACAATGGGTTTACGCTGTTAAGTGTAGTGTATAAAACACGTTATCGGGTTTCATATGAGGGAAAAAATGCGGCAACTCCTCCTTCGTTAATTGTACAAAACCATTCTTCTCGTAAAAACGGCAGGCGGCCTTTAACGCGTCAAAAGTACCCAGGTAAACATCCGTAATCCCCTTACACCTGCATTCGTCAATTAGTTTTTGCAGCAAGCGTTGCGCTATACTATATTGGCTGCCCCGGTAATTTTTGCGTACAAACATTTTGCGTATTACCCCCGCGTTATGCCCGATGGCCATCAGCGCGATTGTGCCAACCAGTTCACCATCAACCACGGCACCCCAAAAACCACCGCCGCCAGCAAGATAATTGGTTTCTATATCCAGCAGGTCGGGCTGTCCTTCCAGTGTTATGGGTACATTAAACTCTATTTGCTGTATGGGCAATATCAGCCCTGCTATTTGCTCGCACCATTTGTTATCCAACGGCACAATGGTAAATACTTCTGCCATAAAAATAATTTGCGTACAAATATACGTAGTTAACTACATATATTTCAAAGCAAATACATTTACTTTACCCGGAGCAGCAAATAAAATGTACTTGTAATAGCCCGATTATAACTTGGTTACTATTTTCACCCCCCCTTTCAGTTCTTCATTGCCCTTAACCACCAGCGTATCGCCCGGCTGCAAATCGCCAAAAATTTCGGTTCTGTCGCCCAAGTTAAAACCAGGCCGAACATCCACCCATTGTGTTATGCCCTTGGACACTTTGGTAACAAAACGCTTTTCCAGGGTGGTAACCACTGCGGAGGCAGGCACAGTGAGCGAAGGTTTTGCCCGCAGAAATTGCAGCTTTACATCGGCATAGCCGCCCGCTTTTAGCTGGCCGGAAGTATTGGGTATTTCAAATTCCCAAAGCTCGGTACGGGTATTGTTATCTATAATGCCGGATTTACGTTTAAGCAAGGCTTTGAATTTTGTATCGGGCAACGCGCGGGTGGTAACATCTCCCGAATTGGATGGCAGCAACGCTGCTGTATACACCTCCGGCACCGCCACCCAAAGCCTTAGTACGGTATTATCTTCCAGCTCAAACAAAGGCTTGTCCCCAATATTACCAGCAAACGAACCCAGTTCTATATTACGTTTGCTTATCACCCCGCTGAAAGGGGCCACAACGGTTAAATAATCCCCCGTTTGTTTAAGGGAGGATGCCGCCAGCAGGGCCGCCCTGTAATCGGCACTGTCGGCCAGTGCCTGGTTTTTGGTGCGCTGCCATTCGCTGGGGGCAATTACCCCGTCGGCCTTTGAGGCAGTATTAATTCGCTCATAGTAGTCTTCACTGCTTTGGTATTTTGCCTTTGCAGACTGCACCCTTTCTTCCAGTTCCTGAATATGGGTATTTATTTCCGGGGCTTCAATAACGGCCAGCACCTGCCCTTTTGTTACTTTGGAGCCAATATCAACATTTAGTTTTTTGATGTACCCCTGCACTTTGGCGCGTATCTGCACATTTTGATAGGGCAGTAATTCACCAGGCAGTGAAACCGCTTTTTGGGCAGAATCAGCTTTCAGCAAAAACACCTTCACGGTATCTGCACCTGCAGCAGGCGCTTTTGCAGGGGCTTCCGGTGTATTGCAGGCAAACAAGGCACTGCAAAATAAAAAGCCAGCGCTCGTGCGCATATAAACAGCGTAACGGTTAATCAATGTTGTCATAATACAAAGAGTTTTCGTCTGAAGGATCGAATGATTTATTATGCTTTTTACTGTTACCAATTACCCAATCGTATAACACGGGCAACAACAACAGGCTGGCCACGGTGCTGAACAATAACCCGCCAATAACAGCTATACCAAGCGGTGAGGTTTGCTTGCCGCTTTCGCCAAGCCCAAGCGACATTGGCACCATACCGGCTATCATTGCAATGCCCGTCATTACAATGGGGCGAAAGCGGGCGGCGGCGGCTTGTGCCCCTATGCTAATGGAGTGTTCAATGGAGGATACCCGCAATTGTTCCGCTTTTGATACCAGCAAAACAGCATTGGACACGGCTACACCCACCGCCATGATGCACCCCATAAACGACTGAATATTAACCGTATTACCCGTTAACCACAACAGCAGCAGCGAACCTGCAAGCACCGCCGGTAACACCGACAGGATTATGAGGGACAATTTTACTGATTGAAAGTAGGCCATAAACAGCAGCCCTATTACCAGTATTGCCAGCAGCAGCCCTGTTGATAATTCGTTGGTTGTACCGCTAAGTATTTCTGGCTGGCCGCGCAGGTAAACTTTTACGCCTTGTGGCAATGCGCCAAGCTGGGCGATGCTTTTCTGCACATCTGCCACAGCCCTGCCCAAATCCTTTTGATGGATATTGGCCGTTACCGTAATAAATCGCTGCTGGTTAATGCGGTTGTATTCACCAATGGAATTTGCCTTTTTCCAGTCGGCGACGTCCCGCAGGTATATTGTACCACCTTCATTTTTACCAACCGGTATCTGGTCTATCTGTTCGGGGCTGTTCATGGCAAACTGCGGGTATTCCACCTGCACCTGGTAGGCGTTGCCCGAGGCATTGTCAAGCCAGTAAACGGGGTCTGTTAAGCGGCTGGATGAAGTGCCTTCCAGTACGGACCTGCCTGCCTGGCTGATGGTTACCCCCATTTGCCCGGCCCTTACCCGGTCGTAATTTATTTGCACAGTGGGGTAATCCAGCGGCTGTGCAAGTTGCACATCCCGCAGGTAAGGTATATGGCTGATGTTTTCTTTAAGTTTTTCGGCAATACCCCTACTTTGTGCCAGGTTTTTACCCTGCACAACCACTTCAACGGGGTTGTTACTGCCTAAGCTCATCACCTGGTCAACCAGGTCGGCAGGCTCGAAAGAAAGTAACGCCCCCGGTATATTTTTAGGCACTGTTGACCTCAGCGTTTCCTTAATAGCTTCCACGCTAACACCAGCACCTTTAACAAGGTTTACTTTAATAACCGCCTCCTGCGGGCCACTGGTATAAAGAAAAATGGGGCTGATGGCATAACTCTGTGGCTGCAGGCCTGCAAAGGATGACGTGATGGCGATGTTTTGTTTACCAGCAGCCTCTTCAATAAGCTGAAGCGTTTTTTTGGTGGCATCTTCGGTACGTTCTATGCGGGTGCCGGGGGGCATCCTCAACCGCAACTGTAGTTGACCTGCATCTACCTTGGGGAATATTTCAGTACCCGCTTGCGTATAGCCAAACCAGGCGGCCAGCAAAAGCAACAGGAGTAACAACGGCGCCCATAGCCTGCCTATTTTTGAGGCTTTTTGCACTATGCGCATCAGCCTGGTTTTTGTTTTTTCGGTGGAGGTTCCTGCATTCCCCCCACCCTTCCATTTCATTAACTGGTTGGCCAAGACTGGCACCAGGGTTTGAGACAGCAGGAAAGAGGCGATCATGGCAAAACCAACCGCCATGGAGAGCGGCAGGAACATTGACCGCGGCACCCCGGCCATAAACAAGGCGGGTACAAATACAGCCAGCACACTTAATAATATAAGCAGTTTAGGCACCGCTATTTCGCGGCAGGCATCCCATATAGCCCTTGCCTTTTGCTTACCCAGTTCAAGATGATGGTGGATATTTTCGATGGTTACCGTGGCCTCATCCACCAATATGCCTACCGCAAGGGCAAGGCCACCAAGTGTCATAATATTAATGGTTTGCCCGGTTAAATAAAGGCAGATGGTTGCCGCAAGCAACGCCAGCGGAATATTTACCACTACAATAAGCGCACTGCGAACATCTTTTAAAAACAACCACACCATCAGCCCGGTTAGTAAGGCCCCTAACAACCCTTCAAAAAGCAAGCTCTTCAGTGAATTGATAACGTAAGCAGACTGGTCGAACTCGTAGGACACTTTTATATCGTCAGGTATAGCTGCCTGCAGGTCGGGCAGGGCCTTTTTAATCGTCTGCACCACATCCCAGGTGCTGGCGTCAGCCCTTTTGGTAACCGGTATGTACACCGAGCGCTTGCCATTTATAAGTGCATACCCTGTGGTTATGTCTGCACCGTTGTTAACACTTGCAATATCTTTTACAAAAACCGGTGTATTATCAACGTTTTTCACGGTTACGTTTTCAAGCTCTTTAAAATTATCCACCACGCTGTTGCTTGCCGTAATAAAGGCTTTATCGCCCATGCGGATGTTGCCCGCAGGTATAATGGCATTGTTTTTAGCGATGGCCGTTACCAGTTCATCCGCAGTAATATTGTAACTGCGCAACCTTTCGGGGTCGGCCTTAATAACAACGGTGCGTTGGTTGCCCCCAAATGGCGGCGGCGCAGAAACACCCGGCAGGGCCGAAAACATTGGCCGCACCTTAAACAGGGCGAGGTCCTGAATTTCGTTTAACGATTTACTATCGCTGGTAAAAACCAACTGGCCTACCGGTACTGAACCAGCATCGTACCGCATAATAAAAGGCGGCAATGTACCCGGCGGCATAAACGACCGTGCGCGTGTAGCATACGATACCACCTCCGCCATAGCATTGGCCATGTTGGTACCTTCGTGAAACTGAAGTTTTATTAAAGCAAGACCCTGTATTGATTTGCTTTCCACCGCTTTAATACCTGTTACATATAAAAAATGGTATTCGTAATACGATGTAACAAACCCTTCCATCTGCTGTGGCGATAACCCGGCATACGTTTGCGCCACATAAATAGTGGGGGCATTGATGACCGGAAAAATATCCAAAGGCAACTCGCGTATGGCCAGTATGGAAAACAGCACCACAGCCGTTACCACCACCAAAATGGAAACAGGCTTACGCAGTGCAAATTGTATTAACCTTTTCATAATTATTTTACCGGGTTTGCTGCATAAAAATGTTTATATCCCCCTTAACGGCGGCCTGCATCAGCAAAGCCGTCCAGGCATCCCAGTACGCTTTTTTTACATCCAGCTCAGCTGTAAGCAAATTATACTGCGCCTGTATAAGGTCCGCAAAATTTACCAACCCAGTATTATAGCGGGTTTGCACAGCATTAAACGCATATCGTGCCGCAGCCAGTTGCTTCTCCGTTTCCGCCGCAATGGCCACACTGCTGCTAAAAGCGTTGTTGCTTATGCCCTGCTGGGTGTATAAATTGTTTTGTGTTTCTGCAACCTGCTGCTGCGCTGCCTGGGTAAGCAGGCTTTGCTGCTGTACCTGTAATTTGGTCTCCCCATATTTCATAATAGGAAAACTTAACTGTAGCCCTGCACCATAATTATACCTGCTTAAGGCCAGCCCATCCAGCGCTTTTATGCTTCCGTTGGCTTCAAAGCCAGAGCCACGGGCATACACAGTTCCCCAAAAGCTTAGTTTGGGCAACCAGGATTTTTTAAGCAATTGCTCCCTGTACTGGTTTGCTTCAAATTGTTTTTGTGCAAACTGCATCAGCGGGTGTTTTTCAAAAGCAGTACCGGCAATGGTTGCTGTGCCAGGCAACCGGTGCAGAAAAAGGCTGTCGGAAGGTACCGGCAAACCGCTTGTTACCAGCAACCGGGCCAGTTGCCATTGGTTTGCCTGCAAATCTTTTTCACCGCTAAGCAGTGCCACTTTGGCTTTAGAAAGTTCGGAAAGAAACAGCGCGGTATCTGCCCCCGGCTTAATGCCGCTTTTAGCAAGCTCTGTGCTTTGGCGCAGGTTTTCTTTTACGCGCAAAAGGTTATTGCGCCGCACATTTAAAATATCGTAGCTAAGCAGCAAGTCTAAATATTTGCTGATAACATTTACCTGGTGGTTAAACGCCTCCTGCCGCAGGGCAGCAGTTTTACTACCTGCATCTGCTTTGGCCAGGGCAAGTTGTGCACTGTGCTGCCCAAAGGTAACAGCCTGCCAGTTAAGCAAAAGCGAGGCCGCACTGCCCAAAGCCGGGGTATAATTGTTTGAAGTGGATGGCGGGCCGGTTAAAGGCAGCATGCCACTGGGGTTAAACTGCCCTGTAAGGTTATTGGCGGTAGAAAGATTGGCCTGGTAACCAGCATCCAGCGAGGGCAAAAAGCCATACTTTACCACTTCGGTTTGTTTGGCGGCAGCATCGGCCTCCAGCTTTTTTTGTTTAAGAAGGGGGTAATGCTGCAATGCAAGTTTCAAGGCCGCCTCAAGCTGAATAGCTGTATCGGGTGGCGACTGTGCATAAACATGCTGCCCAAGCAGTATCATTACAATAACTGCATATGTTTTGCCCATAATAATAATGGTTGGCGGTTTAGTACGTAAACCACGCAGACATCACCACAATTACCTGTATAGAAAAGCTTATTGGTTTGGTATAAAGGTTTTATGCTGCCTTGCGCGGATAATTAAGCAAGGTTACAGCCGTATTGTCTACTAAAATAGAACGTTATCAACCTTTTGTATCTGCTTTACTTTTTTTTACTTTTTTGCGGTAAACAGAGGGGTTGCTACCGGTATGTTTTTTAAAAATGCGGGTAAAATGGCTTTGGTCGGAAAAGCCCGCCAGGTAGGCAATTTCGGTAAGGGTATGGCTGGATGTTTCAAGCAACCCGATAGCTTTCTCTATCCGCTGTTTTCTCAGGTATTCGCCAAAACTAAGGTCATCAAAATATTTTGAAAACTCCCTTGATAAATAGGATGGATTTATGTTAAGCCCTTTTGATACTTCTTTGAGGCTCAGGTTGGTATCAACCTGGTCCTGTATCAATTCTTTAAGTTCTTTAACCCAGGAAGGTATTTTTTTGGCCCCCTTTTTTTTGTTAATATATTTATTAATAACACTTACCAGCAAATGTTCAAAGGGCCCGCCCTGCTGGTGCTTTGCTTTGTAGTAGTGTTTTGCCCAGCTATAAAGGGCATCGTAAATAACCATGCCTTTTTCTAGCAACTCGTGATCGTTGGTGTAATTATGCGCCAACCCTGCCGAAATAGCCCATAAGCCAGCAGCCTCCGCCGAAATATCGTACCTGTCGGTATCGGCAGCACGTACAATCACCGCTACCCTCAGCAGGGCCTCATCGGTAATCGCATATTTCTCCATAAAATAATCAAACGTACATTTTTCCCTGTAGTGGGTAAACTCTACACCTGGCACATCAAAAGGGGTTGCGCCAAGCTCCGCCGCCTTTGTAATCACCTCATCAAAGGGAACAAAAATAATTTCAGCATCTTTATCAATAAAGCGCTTTATAAGCCAGGGGCAGGCAATACGGTCTATTTTTGGGCGCTCCCTTGTAATCCATTTCATCTGTAAATATCGTTGTTTTGCTTCAAAAAAACGCGGTTGCTTTCCCTTCCCCCAAGGCGAACGATGCAATGGCCGTATTTTTCCAAAAGCATATAAAAAATTGATAATCAAACTATAAAATCTGCCAGCAACGATAAAATTAAAAACTTTCTGTTGCAGGCACATCTATCCTACAAACGCTGCTTCAGCACGGTTACCATTTCATTCTTCCAGCCCTCAAAATCTCCTGCAATAATATGGTCACGCGCCTCCCCTGCCAACCATAAATAAAACGACAGGTTTTGAAGACTCGCTATTTGTAAGCCGAGTATCTCATTGGCCACAAACAAGTGGCGCAGGTATGCCTTGCTGTAGTAATTGCTGGTTTCAGCGGCTAAGCCATCATCAATGGGCGAAAAATCAGTAGCCCATTTCTTGTTCTTTATGTTAATAACCCCTTTAGTGGTAAAAAGCATGCCGTTACGGCCATTGCGGGTAGGCATAACACAATCAAACATATCAATGCCTAGGCTTATAGCTTCCAGAATATTCCAGGGAGTGCCAACCCCCATCAAGTAACGTGGCTTTTGTACGGGCAGGTTTTCGCAGCACAGGGCTGTAAGTTCATACATCATCTCTTCCGGCTCACCAACGCTTAGGCCGCCAATGGCGTTACCTGTAGCATTTTGCGAGGCAATAAATTCGCAGGAGGCCTTGCGCAGGTCGTGGTAAACGCCCCCCTGCACAATGGGGAACAGGTTTTGTGTGTACCCGTATTTAGCAGGCGTTTCGTTAAAGCGGGTAAAGCAACGCGTTAGCCAGCCGTGGGTAAGCTCCATGCTTTTTTTAACATAGCCGTATTCAGCCGGGTAAGGCGGGCACTCATCAAAGGCCATAATAATATCGGCACCAATGCTGCGCTGCACATCCATAACGCTTTCCGGCGTAAACAGGTGCCTGCTGCCGTCAATATGCGATTGAAACATTACGCCTTCCGGCTTTATTTTACGGTTGGCCGCCAGCGAGAACACCTGGTAACCACCGCTATCGGTAAGTATGGGTTTATCCCAGTGGTTAAATTTATGCAACCCGCCAGCCGCCTCCAACACCTCGGTGCCGGGCCGCAGGTAAAGGTGATAAGTATTGCCTAATATGATTTGCGCCTTAATCTCCTGCCCCAATTGCTGTTGCGTAACCGCTTTTACGCTGCCCACTGTGCCAACAGGCATAAATATGGGGGTGCGTATTTCGCCATGATCGGTACTGATAACCCCGGCCCTGGCACTGCTGTATGGGCTGGTATGTTGTAATTGAAACTGTAATTGCGGCATAAGGCGGCAAAAATACAAGATTATGGTTTTGGGCTGGCAGTTTTGCGGCAGCCTGCTGGTTGTAGCTGGCCGCAAATGTTATTATATTTGGGTGAGTTAATACTATTGAAAAATGCAAATAGACATTATTGACAAGCCGTTTAGTGTTGTAGTATGCGGCTATGCAGGCACTGCCATTAACCGCAACTGGGGAAAAACAGGTTTTATGCTGATGGACAAGATGTGGCAGCAGCTAAAATTAACCCCGGTAAAAAACAAGGGTAAAAATATATGGGTGTACGGGGAAAATAACGCCATGTTTGCTGGGGTAGAGCCTATAGAACCAATTGCACAAGGCACACCGTTTGAAATTAAGCAAATTGAACTGCCTAAATATGTATATTATAAACACATAGGCCCTTACAGCAAAATTACTGAAAGCGGCACTGCCGTGCAGGCCTGGCTGCATAGCAAGGGCCTGCAAACCTGCTGGCCATATATTGAAATTTACGGCCATTGGCTGAATGATGAAACCAAACTTGAAACCGAACTTATTTGGTGCCTGCTATAAATTTATCGCCGCTTTTTATGTTCAACCGTTACTCAAACCACCCATTGCCGCCCTAAAAATCTGTTTGCCCGCACTTGTCTTTATTACAATCCCTGCCGGCTAACAAAAGCTTAAACTGCAACCTATTTTGGCTAATATAAATTTCTAATACTATTTTTGCCCGATGATAATACCAGCAATTATTTGGCCGGTACTGCTAACCGTATCCGTGGCTATACAGGTATTCTATTACCTGTATTACTTCCGGAGACTGGCATTTTTTAAACCGCCCTTAAAATCGGCCTCGCAGGAATACCCCGTTTCTGTGATTGTTTGCGCAAGGGATGAAGCGCACAACTTGGTTAAAAACCTACCCGGCATTTTAGTGCAGGAATATAAGACCACCCATGAGGTGATTGTGGTAAACGATAACTCCACTGATGACACGAGGTACCTGCTGGATGAGTTCCATAAGTCTTTTAAAAACCTTAACCACCTGCGGCTGTCGCAGGAGGCCAAGCTGATACCGGGCAAAAAATTCCCGCTGAGCATGGGCATTAAAACAGCCAAATATGAAGTGGTGCTGCTGACCGACGCAGACTGCATGCCCGCCAGTGAGTTTTGGATGCAGCGCATGCAGGACGGCTTTGACAACGGCATCGACATTGTGCTGGGCTATGGGGCCTACTACAAAAAGCCCGGTCTGCTGAACAAGATAATACGGTTTGAAACCTTCCACAGTGCGTTGCAATACCTCTCCTATGCCTTAGCTGGCAGTACGTACATGGGTGTTGGGCGCAACCTTAGTTATAAGAAGGACCTGTTTTTGCGCAACAAGGGCTTTTCGTCGCTCAACCAAATACCCAGCGGAGATGATGATTTGTTTATCAACAAGGTTGCCACTCCCACCAACACGGCCATCGTGATTGATAAGGAAGCACATACCTTAAGCGAGCCGGAAACCACGTGGAAAGCTTGGATGCGGCAAAAATACCGCCATTACACCACCGCAAAATATTACCGGCCCAAGCATAAGTTTTTACTAGGCCTTTACTCCCTTACCCATTTGACCACCTACCTGCTGCTTGCCGCCTGCATTATTTTTTTTAACTTGTGGGTAGCCTTAAGCATTTTGGCTGTTAAGTTGTTGGTGCAGGCCATTGTTTGGCACAAAGCCATGGGCAAGCTGGATGAAAAAGACCTTTGGCCGTTGTTTATTTTTTGGGATGCGTGGATGTTGATTTATTACCTGTTATTTGTACCATCATTATGGAAGAGACCCGCGAAAAACTGGCATTGATAACCAATTACTTTGCTGATTTTACCGATGCCCAACTACAGCAGTTTGGGGCATTGGAGGCATTGTACAACGATTGGAACAGCAAAATTAACGTGATAAGCCGCAAGGATATTGAGGGCTTGTACGAAAAGCATGTGCTGCATAGCCTGGCTATTGCCGCAGTGGTTGAATTTGCCCCAGGCACAGAGATAATTGACATTGGCACGGGCGGCGGCTTTCCTGGCATACCGCTGGCGATATTTTTCCCGGAGGTACAGTTTCATTTGGTTGACAGTATTGCCAAAAAACTAAAGGTGGTGGAGAGTGTGGCTGAAGCCATTGGCCTAAAAAACTTAACCATACAACATACCCGTGCGGAAGACATAAAAAACCGCAAATGGGATTTTGTTATTAGCCGCGCCGTGGCACCGTTAAAAGACCTTTGGAAGTGGGGCAAGCCCCTTCTGCGGAAAGGCCACAACCACGACCTGAAAAACGGGTTAATCTGCCTGAAAGGCGGCGACTTGGCCCAGGAAATTTTTGACAGCGGCCTCCGCCCCAATATGGTAAACATCGAAAGCCTTTTTACAGAAGCAAGTTTTAAGGATAAGTTTTTGTTGCATGTGGCGTTGTAGGAAATTGCTGGAAATCATGTAATCTTTCCCCAACTTGAAATGAACCGAAACCCTATGGATAAAGAGCTTTATTCCTTTAACGAACACAAGCACCGTTATGCTGTTTGGACTGCTGCAAGAGCTGTCCAAAGGAACTTTACAACCACAAAAAACATAGAAACTGCGACTAATGGCTCAGGTTAAAGAGCGTTTGCAGAAGCTGACAAGATATATACTTTGGACGAGTTTGAGAGGTTTCACAGGATATGGGCAAACCTTATAAAAAACAAATTAACAGACATTGGCGTAAAAGAGGCCAGCTATGGCAGGTCTGCCAAAATAATCTCCATTTACCTTAAAACATCAATCATTTTGTGTAACAAGGGAGAGTGTTCGAGTAGCCAGTTTATTCACCCACCTATTGACCATGTTTTGTTGACCATTATAGCTAAAGATATACCCCAACTAAAAGAATTGAAAAGTGTAAGATGGACTTCATTAGAAGAAAATACGTATTGGGAATTAATTGGACAACTAAAATCTCACTTCACCCCTTTTAACTGGAAACTTGAGAAATATTGGAAACCTGACAGAGAAAATTAACCCCTTTCGGACAATTAAAAAAAGCCCCGCTTTTCAGCAGGGCTTCCTATCAGGCGAATCACTCATTACCCCTCCGCACTTCCTGCACTAAGGTTTAAAATTGCCTTTGAAGGTATTTTTAAATTCAATAAAATCGGGTATTGACACGTTGGCCACGTAGCCTTGGTTGGGGTGGTTTAAAATATACTCTTGGTGGTATGCCTCGGCTGGGTAAAAATTAGTGAACGGCACCACCTGTGTAACAATTTTGCCACTGTATTTCTTTTCGTCGGTAAGCTTTTTTATAGCAGCCTCTACCACCTGCTTTTCTTGTTCATTTTGGTAAAATGCCGCAGAACGGTATTGCGTGCCGGCATCGTTGCCCTGGCGGTTAAGCTGGGTAGGGTCCATACTGGCAAAAAACGCATCTACCAATGTTTTGTAACTAATCACGGTTGGGTCGTAAAATACCTGCACTGTTTCGGCATGGCCGGTTATGCCCGTGCAAACCGTTTCATAATCAGGGCTTTTAACTTTGCCCCCTGCATAGCCCGAAACAGCATCTCTAACGCCCACTAGGCTTTGAAAAACAATCTCGCTGTGCCAAAAGCAGCCCTCGGCAAAATAAGCCACCGCCTCGTGCGCAAGCGGTTTCTCACTGCCGGCCGGTATTTTTACAGCCTGGCGCTGTGCGCAGGAACCCAACATGGCACATGCAAAAAATACGAATAATAAAGGTTTCATGTTTATAAGTATTAAGTAAACAAACGGCTAAACCGGCATAAGGGTTTGAATTATGCAAACATTTAATTCGGCTTACTGTTTGGGAGACGCACCAACCGGCACCACCTTACATGTCCGTCTTCTTTTTTCAAAATATTTCACGCCAATTCTGGGGGATTGGCATTCATTTTCAATACAAGCGATACCATTTGCACAAAAAAAGTCTGGCACATGGCATAATAGGCTACTTTTAACCTCGCCCGAATCAAAATTTTTATCAGTCATACCAAACTGCCCGCTATATGAGACAAATAAAACTTACCTGTTTTATTTGGTTATTGCTATTTTGTTCACAGCTACACGCACAAAATATTGTCAACCAACTTGATTCCATTACCACAAACCTTGTAAAATCAATCAATAAAGAAAATAGCCCAAAAATACTGCTGCAAACCAACCGGAAGGTGTTTGCCGCAGGAGAAAAGATATGGTTCAAAGCCTTTTTGGTAAAAGCCCTGTCCTACAGGCTTGACACTACCAGCAAGAACCTTTTTGTAGACCTTGTGAACGACAACGACAAAGTAATTAGGCAACTGGTGCTTAACACGGTGTCGCACCAAACCGCAGGAGCAATTGATTTGCCCGATACGCTGCGTTCCGGCTATTATTGGCTGCGCTGCTTTACGGTTGATATGCTCGAGCACGACACAGCCAGCGTTTTAATACAACCCGTTTACGTGATAAACGAAAAAAAACTTGGGGCAGATGCGCCAACCCAACAGTTTGCCAGTAAAACCAATGTAAACATTGCTTATTACCCCGAAGGAGGGGCTGTTATCACCGGCATCAATTCAACCGGGGCGATAAAGGTTACCGACGCAGACGGAAACCCAGTGCTAACACCAGGGTACATTGTTGACAACCACGATACCGTAATAACCCGTTTTACCACCAACAGGCTGGGGTTGGCAAGGGTAACGTTTTACCCAAAGTGGTTTCAAAAATATACGGCCGTGGTACACATAGCAGGCCAGGAAGTAAAATGCCCGGTTAAAGCCTGGGACCCTTTTGCCGTACAGGTATCTGTGATAAAACAAGACGGGGAATCGCTACAGGCCTACATCACCCTCGAAGACTCCGTTTACACCCGGAAATACACCACCTACATAATCGGCATCAGCCGCGACAAGGTATGCTTTGCAGGCGTAGGCCGTGGCATGTGCCAGGTAAATATACCCCTGGCCAATTTTCCAGGCGGCATAGCTACCCTACTGCTGTTTAACGAGGATAAACAACTGGTGAGTGAACGTAAAGTTTTTATTGACAAGGATAATTACCGGCTTGAAATTACCACCGATAAGCAAAACTACCACGCGAAAGACAGGGTTGGGCTGTATGCCAGCGTTAGGGATGCTGCAGGACAACCCCAGGTAGCCGCCTTAAATATTTCGGTGGAAGATGACCGGGTTATGCGCCTTTCGGACAAACTAGACCAAGATACCCTACCAACGCCAACCCTGTCGTTAGACGACTGGTTAAAACGGCACAAGCACAGCCTCACGGCCGAAGAAAAAGATTTGCTCATGTTAGCCCAGCCGGCATCATATGGCAGTACATCCGCCAACGAGATTAAACCCGCAACCCAGCATAAGGACGTAACTGATTTACTGCTTAACTTGAAGGGCAAAATTTATGATACCAATGGCAGGCCTATGCCGGGCAGAATTGTGACAGAAATTATAAAGCAGGGCAACAATGCCTTTATAGATGTGGATACTACAAACAACGATGGAGCATTTAGCCTACGCCTGCCGGAGGACAGGGGAAGTGTGCCATTGATGCTGCAGGTTAGTGACAAGCGCGGCAACCTTGAAACGGGCTTTAAAGTAGTTACCGACACTTTCAGTTTCCCGCGCTTTGCCACGCCTGTTTCCGTAAAAAACAGGTTTACATTGGCTGGCATTTTACCCAATGCAAGCGTTATAAGATACCATACCGACAGTGTGTTTGCCGGCGTTGGTAAGGAATGGCTGGCACCGGTTAGGGTGCAAACACGGGTCAGAAAAAAAACGGACCCCTATGTTAATTCAAAAAGAATTGACCCTTTTTCGCACATCATCACTTCGGAAATGATAGGGCGTGGCGGGTTTGGCAGCACAGCCGATGCCTTGCTGATGATGCCTGGCGTTAAAATGAGCATGGGCTTTGTTACAATTTTGGGCGGCGACGGCAGAGGAGGAAATATAAGTGCTGAGCCCATGTTAATTGTAGACGGTGTACAGGTTACGGGTTCAAATGACGAAAAAATAGGCGATAACAGCCCAGTACTCAGGTATTTAACCCTTTTACCGGCAGGGGATATTGACTTTATTGAAGTGCTGGCTGGCGGCGATGCCGCTATTTATGGCCTTAGGGGTGGCAACGGGGTTATTATTGTAAGTACCAAAAACAGGGCGGAGAACACTACCAACGGCCCTTCGGGCATGAAAATAGTTTCCACAAGAACTTACCATGTGCCACCAACCTTCCCGATGCCAGATTACTCGATAAAAGAAACCCAACAGACAGATTCACTCGACCGGCGGAATACCATTTATTGGAACGGCAATGTGGTAACAGACAATAACGGCAATGCCGCAGTAACTTTTTATACAGCGGATGCCCGCACCACCTACTCGGTGGTAATTACCGGCCTTTCGGCCAACGGTGAGTATATTTACAAACGAATAAAGATCAACTGCCAGTAACAAATGGGCGTAACTTTTACGCAAGCAAACATTAACTTTTAGCAGGCACATGTATAAGTGGGCAAAGCCCAGCCAATCTTGGCTCCTATTTCATTTGGCCCAACATAACGCGGTCAAACATGCTGTCGCTTAATATTTTACGCGCAAACAAAATCAAACCAGCGCCACCGCCAGTTGCATACCTTGTTTTGGGCCTTGCAACCGTGGCTGATTTGGCAATTGTTCTGGCAACCACAATTGGCTCCGAACCCCATTTATCAGCATTCAGTAGCATCTGCACATGCTTGGCTGCTAGCTTGCCATATACCGTTTGGCCCGACACTTTTAGCAAATTTTCCCGGGCAATGGCATTCCATTCGGTTTTAATGGCACCCGGTTCACTGATCACAACGTTTATCCCAAACTGCTTCAGCTCCATCCTTAGGCTGTCGCTTAGCCCCTCCACCGCAAATTTGGTGGCATGGTACCACGCCCCGTGCGGCTCACCAATTTTACCGCCAATGGATGAGATGTTGATAATCCGGCCGCTGCGTTGCTGGCGCATACTTGGCAGCACCAATTGGGTTAAACGTGCCATGCCAAAAATGTTTACCTCAAACTGGTATCTCGCCTCGTGCAAGGGTACGTCCTCCAAGGCGCCATAAGATCCATACCCCGCATTATTAACCAACACATCAACCCTGCCTTCTGCCGCCAACACCTCCCCCACCCCACTGGCCATGGAAGCCTCATCGGTAACATCCATTTGCAATAACCTAACCCCGTACTGCACCAAGGCCTGCATTTTATCCAGCCTACGGGCGGCGCCATACACCGTAAAACCATGTTTAACCAACAATTTTGCCGTTTCGGCACCTATGCCTGATGATGCCCCGGTAACAATAGCAACTTTTTTCATATTTTTATTATTTGATTGACTACTCACTCTAAAAACCGGTAAAAAAAAATCAAGTCAACATCTTCCACAACATGTCAAACGACTCTTGCATCAATTTTTCTTGCTGCGCTGGCAGTAATTTAGCCTGTAAAAAAAACTCATTCATCCCGTATATGTGGCTGCTTACCAACGTATGAATAAATTCAGGCGGCAACGGTTTTATAAAACCCGCCGTTATACCCTCGGTTATTAAACCTAGGGAAGGGGCCGTTTGCTTCTTCACCTCTTCTGGGGCAATCAATAACAAAAAAGGCGAGTTTGTAAACTGTTGTATAAACCTAAACCCGTCAGGGTTTTGTAAGGCCCAGTGCAGGGCATTCAAGTACGCCCAACGGCTTTTTTCCTTAACGCCCGCCCCTTGCTCTAACACCACATCTGCTGCAGAAAACTGTGATAACTGTGTTTTAAGGTGAATATACAGGCTGGTAATGAGTTCCTCCTTGGTGCTAAAATAATGGAACAACGTGCCGTTGGCCACGCCTGCCGCCTGCGCAATTTTGCTAGTGGGCGTGCCATGAAAGCCAAATTCGGCAAACAACTTTAAGGCAGCCTGCAGTATTTTGTCCCGTTTATCTGTATCCGATTGACTAATCACTCCACAAAAATACACAAAATACTGTTCCACCCAAATGTTGTTTTAACCAACCGGCCGCATTGTACAAAGCATACCCATGCCCCTTTGCCCTTTTTAACCTAATTTCGCCCCGCTAAACAGCTATATATGAAGCCGATACAAATGGTTGACCTGAAGACGCAGTACCAAAAGCTAAAACCAGCGATAGACAAAGCAGTGATTGACGTGTTGGAAAGCTCGGCATTTATAAACGGAAAGCCGGTGCAGCAATTTGCAGAAGCATTTTCAAATTACCTTGGTGTAAAGCATGTAGTACCCTGCGCCAATGGCACAGATGCCCTGCAAATTGCCATGATGGCCCTTGGCCTGCAGCCAGGCGATGAAGTGATTACCCCCTCATTTACCTATATTGCCACAACAGAAGTGGTTGCCTTGCTGAGGCTAACCCCTGTATTTGCCGAGGTTGACGCAAAAACGTTTTGCCTAGACCCGGAGTCGGTGCGTAAAGCCATCACCCCAAAAACAAGAGCCATCGTACCGGTGCACTTGTATGGCCAGGCAGCGAACATGGAAGCCCTTATGCAAATTGCAGAGGAATATAACCTTTTTGTGATTGAGGACAACGCACAGGCCACCGGCTGCGACTACAAATTTACCGACGGTACGGTAAAAAAAACAGGGAGCATAGGCACTGTGGGTGCCACCTCCTTCTTCCCCTCAAAAAACCTTGGGGCATATGGCGACGGCGGCGCGGTGTTTACCAACGACGATGAACTGGCAGCAAAAATGCGGCTGATTGCCAACCACGGCCAAAGCAAACGGTATTACCACGACGTGGTGGGCTGCAACTCACGGTTAGACACCGTGCAAGCGGCTATTTTAAATATAAAACTGCCGGAGCTGGACAATTACATAGCCGCAAGGCGCAACGCCGCCGACTATTACGACGCGGCTTTTGCCAACCACCCCAACATAACTACCCCTTACAGGCATGCCAACAATAAGCATGTTTTTCACCAGTACACCTTGCTGTTGGAAGGTATTGACAGGGATGGACTGAACGCACACCTTGCAGCAAAACAAATACCTTCCATGATATATTACCCAGTACCGGGCCACAAACAAAAAATGTTCAGTTCATTTAACTTGGCTGATGTTTACTTGCCTGTTACTGATTGGCTTACAGAAAGGGTAATTTCTTTGCCCATGCACACAGAATTAGACGAAGAACAACTATCTTACATTACGCAAAGTGTGTTGGAATATGCACCGGCAACGGCCCCATCCCCTAAAAAGGGGTTCTAACACGGCGTTTGTTTTATGTACGTTAGGTCTATATTTAACCAGCCTAACCAAAGTAGCTAATATCCAAAAAAATTGAAAGAATTTATAAAGCTATCATAATGAGCGGAGACACAAATAACATCAACGGTCATTCAATCGCCTCTTCAGGGGATGGGGGGGTAGTGGGTTCCATCGCCCAAGCCCTCATTAATAAAGAAAAAAAACTGGCTGTAATTGGCTTAGGGTACGTGGGGTTGCCCGTTGCCCTAGCACTGGCCAAAAAAGTGAAGGTGATAGGCTTTGACATAAATGCCAACCGCATTGAACTGCTGCGGCAAAATGTTGACCCCAGCAATGAGATTAAACCCGAGGGCTTTTTAGGTTGCGATATTGAATTTACGGCCAGCATGGAAGTACTGCGTGAGGCCAATTTTTTTATAGTAGCCGTGCCCACACCGGTTGACGACCACAAGGTGCCAGACATAACCTTGCTGAAAAAAGCATCTGAAACCGTTGGCAAGGTTATTAAAAAGGGCGACTATGTGGTTTTTGAATCCACCGTTTACCCATGTTGTACCGAGGAGGATTGTGTGCCTGTGATAGAAAAAAACAGCGGCTTGTTATTTGGGCGCGATTTTAAGGTCGGTTACTCCCCCGAGCGCATAAACCCCGGGGATACGAAGCATACCTTAGAAAACGTGGTTAAAGTGGTGGCCGGGTGCGACGAAGAGACACTGGAACAAGTGGCAGCTGTGTATTCGCTGGTGGTTACTGCCGGTGTGCACAAAGCATCCTCCATAAAAGTGGCGGAAGCGGCAAAAGTGATTGAAAACACCCAGCGTGACCTGAACATTGCGCTGATGAACGAGCTGTCCATCATTTTTGATAAACTGGGCATCAATACCTATGAGGTATTAGAAGCAGCTGGTACCAAGTGGAATTTTTTAAAGTTTTACCCCGGGCTGGTAGGCGGCCATTGCATAGGCGTTGACCCCTATTACCTTACCTACAAAGCATCAGAGGTGGGCTTTAGCTCAAGGGTAATTTTGGCAGGCAGGTATATTAATGATACCATGGGCAATTACATAAGCAAAAAAATATTGCAACATGTAATTATGTACAGCGGCAATGTGCGCGAGGCAAAAGTGCTCATCATGGGAGCCACCTTTAAGGAGAATGTGACAGACATACGAAACTCAAAAGTGGCAGACATTGTTGCCGAGCTGAGAAGTTATTACCTGAATGTACACGTTGCCGACCCAAAAGCATCGTCAGAGGAAGTAATGCACGAATACGGGTTCTCTCTGGTGAAACAGCCCGACAACGACTACGATGTAGTGATTGTGGCGGTGAGCCATACCGAATATATGGCCTATGATGAGGATTATTTTGCATCCATCAGCAAACCCCATGCCCTTATAGCCGACTTAAAAGGCGCATACCGCAACAAAATAAACAACCGGAAGTACTGGAGCCTTTAAGGAGGCAAACGGCCGGACACTGTTAGCAGTAAGCCAAAAGTATTACCCAAGTTAAACCAATATGCCAACAAACAAACCATTAGTAGTTATTACAGGAAAAAACGGCCAGCTTGGCCGCGAACTGGCAGACCTTGCCCCGGAGTACGCAGATAGGTTTTCATTTGCTTTTTTTGGGCGCGATGAGCTTGACATAAGCGACGAGCAGCAGCTTACCAAGGTTTTTGAAGAGCTGAAGCCCGCCTTTTTGATAAACTGCGGTGCCTATACCGCCGTTGACAAAGCGGAAACCGAGCAAGAAAAAGCATTAGCCATTAATGCCACAGGCGTTGGTTTTATGGCCCAGCTTTGTAAACAACATGATGCCAAGTTTATCCACATTTCTACCGATTACGTGTTTAACGGCCAAGGCACCAAACCATACGAAGCATCTGACGAAACTGACCCGGTAAACTACTATGGCGCAACTAAATTGGCCGGCGAAAAGATTGCGCTGCAAAACAACGCGGAAAGCATCATCATCCGCACGTCATGGGTGTATAGCCAATACGGCAACAATTTTGTTAAGACAATGATACGGCTGATGAAGGAACGCCCCGAAATACGGGTGGTGAGCGACCAAGTGGGCAGCCCCACATATGCGAAAGACTTGGCTGAGGCCATATTGCATATTGTAGCCGGTAACCCTGCCAACAAAGGGGGTATTTACCATTTTAGCAATGCGGGTGTAATCTCGTGGTTTGATTTTGCGGTGGCCATTAAAGAACTTAAACAATTAAACAGTAACGTTAGCCCCATACCAACAACAGCGTTCCCCACACCCGCCAAACGGCCGGCCTATTCAGTTATGGGCAAGGATAAAATCGTGGCCGAGTTTGGTGTTACATTAAAAGACTGGAAGATGAGCCTGCAAGAGTGTTTGGATAAACTTTAAGCAACAGATATGGTAAAAAAAATGGCGTATGGGTTGTAACCCCTACGCCATTTTTTATGTACACCATTGGGCAACTGCGCTAAATGGCATCCAACGATTGTGTGATGTCGGCGATGATGTCGCCAATATATTCTAAACCAGCAGAAATACGTATCAACCCGGGTGTTATGCCTACCGACAACCTTTCTTGCTCACTCAAGCGGCCATGGGTAGTGCTGGCCGGGTGGCTGGCTATGCTCCTGGTGTCGCCCAAGTTGGCCGTCATAGAAAGCATCTTTAAGCCATTCAAAAATTTTCTCCCACTTTCAATACCACCTTTTACCTCAAAACAAACGATACCGCCGCCGGCTTTCATCTGTTTTTTGGCAATTTCGTACTGGGGATGGCTTTCTAAAAATGGGTATTTAACCCAAGATACCTGCGGGTGCGTTTCCAGCGCTTTAGCCAATGTAAGCGCATTTTCGCAGTGGCGTTGTAAGCGCACATCCAGCGTTTCTAAGCTTTTGCTCAGTACCCACGCATTAAACGGCGATAAGGATGGCCCCGTGTTACGGCAAAACAAGTAAATTTCTTTTATCAGTTCGGCTTTGCCTACCACGATGCCACCTAGCACGCGGCCTTGGCCGTCGATCCACTTAGTGGCAGAATGCACCACCAAATCAGCCCCGTATTGCATGGGCTGCTGCAACAGTGGTGTTGCAAAGCAGTTATCGACATTAAGAATAAGGTTATGCTTTTTTGCCAATTGGCCGGCCCACTCAAGGTCTAGAATCTCCAATTGCGGATTGGTAGGCGTTTCCAAATAAATCATCTTGGTATTAGGCCTTACGGCTTTTTCCCAAGCCTCTTTGTCATCAGCGGCTACCAGTGTGGCTTCAATGCCAAACCTCGGCAAAAACTTGGTAACCATGGCATAGGTGCTGCCAAAAACCGAGCTGGATGAAATAATATGGTCGCCTTGTTTAAGCAACGAGAACATAGAGGCAAACACCGCAGCCATACCCGTGGCAGTGGCAAAACCGGCCTCTGCGCCTTCCAAAGCGCACATTTTGGCTATAAACTCATCCACATTGGGGTTGCTGAACCGGCTGTAAATATTATCGTCGGTTTCGTCGGCAAATGCGGCGCGCATTTCCTCCGCATCCTCAAACCTAAAACTGCTGGTTAAAAACAGGGGTGTTGAGTGCTCCATTTGCTGCGAGGCAGGTGTTTGGATGCGTATGGCTTTGGTAAGCAAGGAGGTTTCCTTCCCGCTCAACCCCCCTCCGCCCCCTAAAGGGGGGACAGTAGGCTTCGTAATATTTTCTTTGCCTTCGTTCATAATTAACGGTAGTAATTAAAAATTCGTTGTTTTGTAGTTTTACTTTCACTCTTAAAAGTCCCCTTTAGGGAGATTTAGAGAGTTTAAAGTTCTCCCTTTAGGGGGCGGAGGGGGTTTCCTAAGGATGCACCTGCACCGTCCACATTATCTTAGCACCGGCAGCCCTTAGGGTTGCAGCCACGGAGCAATATTTGTCCATGGAAAGTTCAGCAGCGCGGTAGGCCTTGTCTTCGCTTACGTCGCCGTAAATATGAAACTCCACCCAAATATCTTTCCAAAGGGATGGTTCCTTGCCGCTCTCCCTTTCGCCCTTCACCACCATGCGATAGCCCTTCACTTCCTGGCGCTGCTTTTTTAAAATGCTAATTACATCAATACCGCTGCAGCCTGCCAAGCCCATCAGCAACATTTGCATAGGCCGTGCGCCAAAATTTTCGCCACCCGTTTCAGGGCTGGTGTCAATCCTCACCACGTGGCCGTTGGCGTCTTTTGCCTCAAAACCATAATCGCCGTGTACCCTTTCCAATTCAATCGTAATCATACCTACAGTATTTTAAAGGAGTGCAAAGTTACCGATTTTAGGTGTACGGTTGATATTAGGGTAATGGCGGAACGCAGATTATTGGGATTCACGCAGATTCTTTGTTTAAGAAGGTGGATGATTGAACGCAGGTAGCTTTTTATACAAGCGAAAGTGTGAACGCAGATTGAACGGATTTTGAGGATGAGTGGTGATTTTTTAAAATAGCAAGAAATGTTTTATGGAATCCCACCAATCGGGATCATCCGGAAAATCCGCGTGCCATCATCCCCCTTAAATCACCCGCACTTTCACGTTTGCCATTTCAAGATTCACCTATTGAAACTTGCCACCTCAAAAAAAATATGTAGTTTGCTTCTGCATGTATGCAATTGTTGACATAGAAACTACAGGCAGCCAGCCAGACGGTAACGGTATTACGGAAATTGCCATTGTACTGCACAACGGCGTTGAAGTGGAGGGGCGGTACGAAACCTTGGTAAACCCCGGTTACCCCATACCGCCTTATGTGGTGCACCTTACCGGCATTACCAATGAGATGGTGGCTAAAGCCCCGCCTTTTAGTGCCGTGGCAGAAAATATTTACCGGCTGCTGAGCAACCGCATATTTGTGGCCCACAATGTAAATTTTGACCATAGTTTTATAAAATATCACCTGCGGGGCTCGGGGTACGAATGGAGCCCCAAAAAACTTTGTACCCTTAAGTTGGCCCGTAAGGCTTTTCCCGGGGTGCCCAAATATGGGCTTGACAATATTTGCCGCACGTTGAATATTGCTGTTAAAAACCGCCACCGGGCAGGCGGAGATGCCGATGCCACAGCCATTTTGTTTGGGATGATATTTGAAAAAGGCGGCGAAAAAATGATACGTGAGTTTTTAAAAAAAGAAAACCGCGAACAGATACTACCCCCAAACCTGCCCCATGAGCAGGTGAAAAACTTGCCTTACGTGCCGGGCGTATATTATTTTCACAACGCTAAAGGCAAGGTGGTGTACGTAGGCAAGGCCATTAATATCAAAAACCGCGTGGTAAGCCACTTTTCGGGCTTTGAAACAGGCAAAAAAAGGCAGGAATTTCTACGGGTAATCCATTCGGTAAGTTATAAAGAATGCCCCACAGAACTTACCGCGTGTATTTTGGAGAGTGTGGAAATAAAGCGTTTGTGGCCTACTTATAATATTAGCCAAAAAGGGCCTGAGCAAGCCTACGGCATTTATTGCTTTGAGGATGGCAGGGGATACCAACGGTTGGCGATTGATAAAAAACGGAAGCATTATGAGCCGTTGGTGTCGTTTAATTTATTGGCGGATGCCCACCGCATGCTGTGGAAGGTGGTAAGAGAATTTGCCTTGCACCCAACTTTATGCTTTTTAGACAAATCAGCACCCGTTAGCGAAGAGGAGTACCCCGAGCCAACTTTGTACAATGCCCGCGTGGAGGCTGCCGTGGAATACATGAAAAAAGAAATGGGTACCTACGCCATTTTTGAGGAGGCCGCATTTGATAAAAAAAACGCTTGCGTGCTGGTAGAAAGCGGCAAGTTTTACGGTATGGGGCTGATACCGGAGAACTTAAATTTTACACAGCCGGATTACCTTAAGCCGCACCTTACCCAATACCCGGAAAACGAGGTGATTAAAAGCATGATACGCAGCTACGCCCAAAAGCATCCTTCAAGGGTAATGGTGATGGATTGATGCACGGCCACTTACAACAGTCTAAGGTAAATACTAGCAGAGGTGTGTAATACACCACAGTAGTAGGCTTTCAGCCTTTTTCATTTTGAAGATATTTTAATCATCATCGGCCAACAGATACAACTCATAGCCATCGTACGTTTTATTACTGAATTTACAGTTACACTGGTTGGTATTTCTAAGTTGATTGAGGCTAATGCGCCTGACACCCCAAATGTTCACAATAACTGACAACCGGCTAAATCTCTTTTTTCATCAAATACATACCCCTTAATTCCGCTTTCATTTTCTCTAACGCTAAACGATGGGTGCCGCAAATGCCAAAACCCTGTTGGGTGTAGAAGGTAATGGGTTTTACACTGCTGTCCATCACCTTAAGCCAAATGGTTTTTTTGTGTAATGTTGCGGCCAATGCATCTACAAAACTTACCACTTCTTTGCCAATGCCTTTGCCGCTGGCCGCCTTGCTTAAATAAATCCTTTCCAATTCTAACGCATCAACACCAAGTACATCTTGAAAAGGCGCATCAACATTAACCTTTAAAAAACCTACTGCCTCATCTTCACAGTAAACCAAGTAAAAACGTGCGTTGCCATCCTCTAGTTCTAATGTAAGCTGGGTAATTGAAAAGCTTTTTTGCATATACCATTCACCCCCATCATCCCACAAGTGCAGGTAATGGTCGGCATAGGCCTTCAACGCAACCATGCGCAAAAGGCCCACATCCGCAACTGAAATGGGGCTTATCAATATCTTTTTTTTATCCATTGTTTGGCAAAGCCTCCCTGTTAAAGCTATACACCAAGGCCGTTTTCCCCTCTTCATTCAGCGTACCGGTTTGCTTAAACCCCGCCTTAATTAAAACGTTTTGGGAAGCCGTGTTGGGAATTTCGGTTATGGCATACAATATATCGGGCTGATGGTGGGTAAAAAAATAACGCATGCCTGTTTTAAGCAGTTCACTGGCAAAACCCTTGCCCCAATATTCCGGCAACAACGCGTACCCAATATGTAGTTTTTTTTCGTTGCCATCCATGGTTAAAATTGAGAACGAGCCTATATAGCGGCCATCAGCCTTGTCAATAGCGGCCCACCTGCCCGTATTGGGGTACGCATCGTATAATTTAATATTGGCCTCCAAGAATGTGTCACTTTCTTGGCGGGGTATCACCGGCCTTATATAACGCATTACTTCCGCATTGCCGCTAAACCGGAAAAAGTTGTCTGCATCTTCGCTCGTATACCGTCGTACTAGCAACCGCTGTGTTTCAAAAATAAGCAAGGGGGTATTTTTAAGCGACTAAAATACTATTTATGTGGATAGAAAAATCGGCCCAACGTCTATTCCTTAAACCCAAAACAATCCAAGCCCAAAAATTACTCTACGCACAATATGGCAAAACCCTGCATATACTCCTTAAAAGCTGCTTGTTTAACCGGGCAATTAATTTCAACATTTTTTGTCATTACCTATATCCACACGACCCAATGACTAATGACTTAATGACTATTTATGTATCTCACTCGTAAAATGAAACTCTATATCTGGGTTGTTCTGGCGCTCTGTGTTTAAAAACCATTCGCTTTGGGCTAGGTAAACAGGGTGGCCGTCTTTATCAGCCGCTGAATTCTGCTGCTTAAACCGTAAAAAATCCTCCAGTTTTGCGGGTTTTTTGCTGGTTAGCCAGCATGCTTTGTAGTACGGCAGTGTTCTAAACTCGCAAGCTGCACTGTACTCCTGCAGCAGTCGGTACTGTATCACTTCAAACTGCAGCTCGCCCACACAACCAATAATCTTTTTGTTTCCGCCAAACTGGGTAAACAACTGCGCCACACCCTCATCGGTCAACTGGCTGATGCCTTTTTCCAATTGCTTGGTTTTCATGGGGTCTTTGTTCACCAGCTCTTTAAAAATTTCCGGCGAAAAGGATGGTATTCCGGTAAAATAAAAATCTTCGCCCTCGGTAAGGGTATCCCCAATTTTAAAGTTACCGGTATCAAACAAACCTACCACATCGCCCGCATAGGCATCTTCAATCACATCCTTACTGCGTGCCATAAAGCTGTAGGGGTTGCTAAAGCGCACATCCCTATCAAGCCGTACGTGGTGGTAATAATGGTTGCGCTCAAACTTGCCGCTGCACACACGTAAAAAAGCAATGCGGTCGCGGTGCTTGGGGTCTAGGTTGGCGTGAATTTTAAACACAAAACCGCTGAATTTATCCTCACCAACGTCTACGCTGCGCACACTGGTTTCGCGGCTGCGGGGCACAGGCGCTATGGATATAAACACGTTCAGCAACTCCCGCACGCCAAAGTTGTTTATGGCACTGCCAAAAAACACCGGGGCTATTTTGCCACTTAAGTAGTCATCTGTGTTAAGGTGGCCATACACGCCGTCAATTAATTCCACATCCTCACGCAACTGGTCGGCATCCTTCTCCCCTATCTTGCTGTCAAGCAGGCTGTCATTAAGGTCTTCAATAGTCACTACATCCTCATCGTTGGCCTTGGTATTGGCGGTAAACAGCAGCAGGCTTTTATCGTGCAGGTTGTACACCCCCTTAAAATCCTTGCCGCTGTTTATAGGCCAGGTCATGGGGTGCAGTTGCAGTTTCAATTCGTTTTCAATTTCCTCCAGTAGGTCAAAACGGTTTTTACCGTCCCTGTCCATTTTGTTGATGAACACAATCACGGGCGTATCGCGCATGCGGCACACCTCCATCAGGCGGCGGGTTTGGTCTTCCACACCGTTCACGCTGTCAATAACCAGCACCACACTGTCCACCGCCGTAAGCGTGCGGTAGGTATCCTCGGCAAAGTCTTTGTGGCCGGGCGTATCCAAAAGGTTTATCAGGGTATTTTCATATTCAAACGTCATTACGGAGGTGGCAACGGATATACCCCTTTGGCGCTCAATTTCCATAAAGTCGCTGGTAGCATGCTTTTTTATCTTGTTGCTTTTAACCGCGCCGGCAGTTTGAATGGCGCCGCCAAACAACAGGAATTTTTCCGTAAGGGTTGTTTTACCCGCATCCGGGTGGCTTATAATGGCAAATGTTTTACGCCTGTTTATTTCCTTGCTATATTTCATATGTAGTCCGACAGTTGGGAAGACGGAAAGACGGGAAGAAATACCCACCGCTCCTTTCCAAATTCCTGTATTTAAAGGCGGCAAAGGTAAGTGTTGTTTTGAGAGAAGGAACGGGGATTTGGGGAATGTGCGGGGTAAAGAGAAGCTTTTTATGTGCAACTAAGAGTGTAATCCAATTTTTTTGCAATCCTGAGACAATGATTGTAAATTTATTAGGCCGTAGGATTTTCAATTCCGAACTATGTTTATAAAAATGTCATCATTCCCCTTCAAGAAAGTCTTGATTGCGTGGGTTGCCCTGCTACTTACGTTGGTTTGGATGTTGCTTATTATTTCGGGCAACTATGTTGAAGGAATTGAGGATGTATCCAGGCTTTTACTGTTTCCTACCCTTTTCGCAGTACTTTTTGTTTATCTATCCATGGTTCCCCACGGATATAGAGTTTATTATGATGCAGATAATTTATGGTTCAAAAAAAAGGGTAAATTTTTCTCCGTTCGGTTAACGCAGGTAGTAATGCTAGAATCCAACCAGGTTGCCTCTTTCAGCTCGTTTGGTGGATACAATAATTGCTGTTTAACTTTTATAGATGCTGATGAACAGCCATCATGCATATATTTTTATTCAAATAAAATAGAAAATTTCTGGCAGCAAAAGGCACTAAACCGTTTTATAACAATTGTGAAGCAGAATAACCCTGATTTTAGATATGAGAAACAGTTGGCATTTTTTAAAATAAATTAACTGAAGCGTGGGCAACGCGAAAAAAAATACTTTTTACAACAATCTAAAACGTGACAATAGCTCAAACTTCCTTAACAAATCCCCTTCACAACCAAAAACATCCCGGTTCTATCATGCCACCCCTCAAAAAACGCCTCATATACCTCCTCTGCTTCATCCTCATAATCCCCATCGGCCTTAGCACGCGCAAGTACGGGGCAAGCATGCCATACATCGTTGCCCAATACGGCGGCGACACGCTGTATGCCACCTGCTGGTTTTTCTTCCTGCGAATATTTTTTGTTAAGCCGCCGGTATGGCACATGGTGCTGTATACCTTTCTGGCATGCATTTGTATTGAAATATTGCAATTGTACCAAGCCCCTTGGATACAAAAGTTTAGGCACACCCCGCCGTTCGGCCTGCTATTGGGCTACGGCTTTTTGTGGAGCGATTGGCTTTGCTATGCCGCAGGCTCGCTGCTCGCATGGCCTATTGCTTACGCAATAGAAGGAAAACGGAACGCAGATTTTTAGGATAGGATGGATAAACGCAGATAAAATGGTGATAATTGCCAATAGAATTGAACCTTGTTATTTGTTTTTCAAAATCCTTCCAATCCTAAAAATCCACCCAATCTGCGTTCCATTTCCTCAATCCAGCCTTTTATTTATTTCGTCATTTATTTTGGCAAACAGGTGTTCCGGCTTAAATACGCGCCAGTTGGGTATTTCCATTAGCTCGATGTAGTAATTGAGTTTTTTCTTTTTAAAGTCATACTGGGTGGCCACGGGCATATCCAACGCCACTATCCAGCCTTCTTTATCAGTCACCTCTTCAAACCACTCGGTATAATAATCCTTGTCGCCACTGTGAAAGTTGAGCACGTTTTCGGCAATCAGTATAAACTTGGTAATGCCTGCCGCATACAGGTCGTCCACCACATCGCGTTTCAGCATCATAATGTCGTTTTCAATGGCATCGTTCCACTCCCCTATCAGCTCTATTATCACGTACTGTTGCTCATAATCGGCAAACAATATCTTCATATACAGGGTACGGCTGCCAAACTCGTCCCATTGGGGGTGTATATAATAATTATACACGGTTTGGCTAAACTCAAACTCGCTGTAGGTGCGGCCAAAAAAGGGGGAACGCGGGTCGGTCTCCGCAGTATATAAATATCGCCAGTTATAAAACGGTTCAATCTCGTGCATGCTTCAATTACTTCAATACAAAATTACAATAATTACTATACCGTAAACCCATCAACGCCAATACCTACCCATAATGTCCGTGGCATTAAAAGGTTTCAACCCCACCCTAATAAAACGCCCCCACATTGCTGCAGGGGCGTTTTATTAAAATGTATTTCGATAGTTTGTTACAACCCAAACGCTTCTTTCACTTGGCCTACATAATCCAACTTTTCCCAAGTAAACAGTTCTACCTTTTTGGTAACCATTCGGCCTTCGGGCGAGAAGAAAGTTTTCTCCACCTCTTCGTGCTTGCGGCCCATGTGGCCATAGGCAGCGGTTTCGCTGTAAATTGGGTTGCGCAGCTTTAAACGCTGTTCAATAAAATAGGGGCGCATGTCAAATATGCCTTCCACTATCTTGGCTATTTCCCCGTCGTTTAAACCAACGGTGGCTGTGCCATAAGTGTTAACATAAATACCCATGGGTTTTGCCACGCCAATAGCGTAACTCACCTGCACCAATACCTCGCTGCACAAACCGGCCGCCACAAGGTTTTTGGCTATATGGCGGGTTGCATAAGCAGCGGAACGGTCAACCTTGCTGGGGTCTTTACCGCTAAATGCACCACCGCCATGGGCACCTTTGCCGCCGTAGGTATCCACAATAATTTTACGGCCGGTTAAACCCGTGTCGCCATGCGGGCCACCAATTACAAATTTGCCTGTTGGGTTAATGTGGTAGGTAATATCATCGTTAAAAAGACTCACATACTGCGGGTATTTGGCCTTGATTCTTGGTACAAGAATGCTTACAATATCGTACTTAATCCGCTGCAACATGCGCACATCATCTTCGTCAAAGTCATCATGCTGGGTTGAAACCACAATGGCATCAATCCTTACAGGGCGGTTATTGTCATCATACTCCAAGGTAACTTGGCTTTTTGCATCGGGGCGCAGGTAAGTTATTTCATTCTTCTCCCTGCGCAATGCGGCCAGTTCTATCAGTATTTTATGCGCCAGGTCTAAGGCCAAGGGCATGTAATCATCCGTTTCATTGGTGGCATAGCCAAACATCATGCCTTGGTCGCCCGCGCCTTGCTCTTCTCTGTTGCTGCGGTCAACGCCTTGGTTTATATCGGCAGACTGTTCGTGTATGGCCGACAATACACCGCAACTGTTGGCCTCAAACATGTACTCGCTTTTGGTGTAGCCAATTTTGCGTATAACGCCGCGGGCTATCTCCTGCACGTCTAAATAAGCTTTCGATTTTACTTCACCAGCCAATATTACCTGGCCTGTGGTTACAAGTGTTTCGCAGGCAACTTTGCTTTCGGGGTCGAAAGCCAAAAAATTGTCAATCAACGCGTCAGAAATTTGGTCGGCAACTTTGTCTGGGTGCCCTTCGGATACACTTTCAGAAGTAAATAAATAAGGCATGGTTATTTAATTAAGTATGTTTTTTTTGTAGCGTTGCAAATATACAAGCCAATAACCAAAAGCCTAACGCTGTTAGCTATAGGCTATCAATTATTTTGCGGCAAGCTCGTTGTAAAGGTCCAAATAATCAGTCAAATCATTATCCCATCCATTGAAAGAAAGCACTTTCTTGCCCTTCACCTTCGAGAATTCATCAACCAGTTTTTTGTCAATGTTGTCGCTGCCAAAGGCAATTGCGTCGGCAAAACTAGCACCGCCCTTAAACATGGCAGTATCGGTACCTTCTTTAAAAGGCTCCAAGTCTTTGTCTTTTATAACTGTGTGTATGTTGGCTCTTTCCAAAAAGTGGGGGCCTAGTTTGTCGCTAAAAGTATTTTGGCCTATGGTAAATACCACCTTGCTGTGGGCAAAAACAGGTTCCCGTTTGTAGGCAGTTTTAAGGTACATGGGTACCAAACCGGTCATCCAGCCGCTGCAATGGATGATATCTGGCGGCCAGCCGAATTTTTTTACCGTTTCCAAGGCGCCTTTGCAAAAAAAGATTGTCCTAAGGTCATTGTCATCGTACCATTGCTCCTGTTCGTCGGTAAAAACAAATTTCCGCTTAAAAAAGTCTTCATTGTCCAAAAAATACACTTGAAGCCTTGCGTTGGGCAGGGAGGCCACCTTAATTTGCAACGGATAATCGTCATTATCTACCGATACATTGATGCCCGACAGGCGCACTACCTCATGCAGGCGGTGCCTACGTTCATTTACAACGCCAAAACGCGGCATAATGCACCTCACTTCCAGGCCGCTGTCATTACTCTTAATGGCTAGCTTATTTACAATTTCGGCAAACTCCGTTAACTCTAAATAAGGAGACATTTCCGTAGCAATGAATAAAATTCTTTTCTTTGTTGACATTAGCATCCTGTGTTTAGGCAAAAAATAAAGGATGCGAAGGTACAAAAAATGCGTGTAATATAAACGTTTACGCTATTTTATTACTGTTTAACCAATTTGAATGATAATTTTTAAGCACGCGAAAAACCTTGCTGACTACATTTTAACCCTAAAGGCAAAAGGGCAAACAATTGGTTTTGTACCTACCATGGGGGCCTTGCACCAAGGCCACCTTTCATTAGTAACACAGAGCAAAACAACCTGTGCCTCAACAGTTTGCAGCATTTTTGTTAACCCCACCCAATTTAACGACCCAAAGGATTTTGAAAAGTACCCCGTGACCATTGAAAACGACATTCTGTTGCTGGAGCGAGCGGGTACTGATGTGCTTTTTTTACCCTCGGTAACTGAAATATACCCTGCAGGTTTAACATCTTCTATACACTATGACTTGGGTAATCTTGAAAATATTTTGGAAGGTTTTTACCGCCCGGGCCACTTTCAAGGGGTATGCCAAGTGGTACACACACTACTTAGTATTGTTACGCCCGACTATATTTTCTTAGGCCAAAAGGATTATCAGCAGTGTATGGTAATACAAAAACTAATACAGCAGGTTGGCCTGCCGGTAGTGCTTAAAGCCGGCGAAACCCTAAGGGAGCCAGATGGCCTTGCCATGAGCAGCCGCAACCTTAGGCTTACCAACAGCGGCAGGCAAAACGCCACCGCCATTTACAAAGCCCTTATCCATATTAAAACCAATATTAACGCTATGGCTATAGAACCATTAAAGCTGGATGCCATGGAGATAATAAAGCGGGCTGGTTTTGCTGAAATTGACTATGTAGAAATTTGCGACGCAACCACCCTGCTGCCGCTTAAGACTACCAACGGCAAAGTACGTACAGTAGCATTGGCTGCTGCCTTTTTAGACGGCGTGCGGTTGATAGATAACGTAATTATAGCATAAATGGCTTTTTTGCATAGGCTGTTTAAAAAAATAAACACCTACTTTTGCAAAAAATTATCCGTCCAGTGCATTATATAACTTTTTAGCGGTAGCCAAATATTGCCGAAGCCGCCAAAAAGCAAATGACAAAAAATTTAACCGTACAAATTTAGACTAGCACTTTTTAGTGCTTTAAATGTGTTTTAAAATCTGCAACCTCCCCTTGGCTTTTATTTTAAAATTAAATTACTATGGGCTACTTACTTTCTGCGGCTAGTATTATTGATGATGACCAGGTTTACCAATGGGTAATGAAAAAAACGATTGAACATACCGGGCTTATTAAGTCGGTTTTGCAATTTTATGACGGTGAAGAAGCACTGGTGTACTTTAAAACCAACTTGGAAGCCATAGGTGAATTACCCGAATTAATACTGCTAGATATAAACATGCCTGCCATGAATGGGTGGGAGTTTCTGGATGAATTTATTAAACTGGACTTTAAGAACAAATACAAATCCACCATTTTCATTGTCAGTTCTTCTTCAGTACATGAAGACATGGACAAAGCCAAGGAATACAGCATTGTCTCCGGCTACCATGTAAAACCCATCTCAAAAACAACCTTTGAAGACATGGTGCGCACAATTGTAAAGGCGGCCTAAACAAATATAAATACCAACAAACACTGCTTGGGCATTGGAGGCAAGGCGACGCGCAATTGCTTTGTAGCACACGCATGCCTGCATGTACCACTGCATACATGTGCGTAGTAATGGCGGTGTTGTTAATTGTTAGCCAACCTGTGAATTATGCAACAGCCTTATGTTTTTGTGTAACATTATGCCGCTAAGGCAATGGTATCTTTGCAGTGTTATCAGTAAAAACAGTCTCCTGAAATAAACGGTGGTTTTAAAATTTTATTTTATCCATATTTGGTACAAAACCAACCTTAAACAATACCAAAACCAGCAAGATGCAGGTGTACAGTAGATCGGTTGGGTTTATGGCTTTAAAAGTTACACTAAAAAATTAGTGCCGAAACAATTTAGGTCTGTCAGCTGTTACAAAAAATTATAACAAAAAAAATAACCATGAAAAAAACACTATTCGCAAGCGCATGCTGCATGCTGCTATTTTGTACTGCAAATTTTGCACAGAGAGCCAATACTGACTCATTGGCATTGGTAGCAAAAATTAGCGAATGCCAGTTAAAGCTGGGTAAGCTGCAAAATGAAATTGACCAAAAGACAAAAAACAAAGAGGATGCTGCTGACAAAGCGCAAAAGTCGGCGGACGAAAATGCCAACGCGGCCGCAAAGTTGAGCGACAACCCTGATGACAAAAAACTTGCCCGCAAGGCCGACCATAAAGCAGGTAATGCCAGGGGTGATGCAAGAAGTGCACGTAGGGAAGCCAGCCGTTTGGAAAAATTAAATAAAGACATTTACAACCTGAAAAACAAAATAGCCGACCAGCAGGCAAAACTTAACAAGTACTTGCCGGCTGTAACAACAACGCCTTAAAAGCCTAACATGTAAGCAACTAATGCCAACAGTTATGTTACAGCAAAGCCCTTTTGCGCACCTGCGTGTAAAAGGGCTTTTTTGTGATATCAAGCGGCATCGCACGCTATAGATTAACGTCAGCAAACTACACTTACCAAGCCTCAACATCCCGTAACGCAAATAAGCATTCCCCCATATTTACACTACACCAAAAACCCACAAATACATTGCTATTTTCGCGTTATTACCATAGCCGGAATATTGCGTTGTAACACCATGGCAGCATTGCGAACATTGGGGCAGGCATTACATAAACGTATAGCTATTGTAGCGGGTTTTGTACATTGCCCCGTTTATTGCTTTATCGCCGGCGTTAAAAAAACATAGTATGCAAGCAATTACCTACGACCAGCAAACTTTTGAAAAAATTATTTTTACTGGCACTGCGATTAACCGAAAAGAGTATAACGAGTGCAGGTTTATACGATGCGACCTTTCAAGCAGCGACTTTTGTAACAACCGTTTTGTTGATTGTAGTTTTGAGTATTGCAACCTATCCATGGTAAAAATGGGCGGCTCAACACTTAACAATATTGTTTTTAAAAACAGCAAGCTAATGGGGATTGATTTTAGGGAATGTGATGATTTTTTATTTCAAGTTAGTTTTGAAAACTGCATACTAGATTATTCTTCTTTCATGGGTAAGAAAATGCCCAAAACATCGTTCGCAGCCACGTCTTTAAAAGATGTAAATTTCACACAAACCAAACTCACCGGTGCCATTTTTAAAGAAGCCGACCTATCAGGTGCCATTTTTAACCAAACAGATTTATCAACCGCAAATTTTGTGACCGCATTCAACTATTCCATAGACCCAGAATTGAATACTATAAAAAAGGCTGCTTTTTCAACAGACGGGCTGCAAGGCCTTTTAACTAAGTACAACCTAAAAATAGTGTAAAAGTACTGTAGTCGTTTGTAGTGGCGCATAACAGATGCTAACTCCTCAAAACCGCCACGAAGCCCGTACATCAATAAAATCGGCTACTTGGTTGTGGGCAAGCAAATTAATGCCCGCGTATAGGTGTTGGTTAATTTTATAACGTAGCCCCCAACGATGGTACACCTCAGGAAACGCCTGAAAGTAGAGGCGGGAAAAAGTACTGGTTTCTTTATACACATACACACCCAGCTGCTGGCTAAAAATGATATGGTGAAAAACAAACTCGTGCCCAACCATAAACCCGGCTAATACACTGCTTGAATTATCGCCCAGGTTTCTTTTAATGCTTTGCAGCCCACCATCTTTATAAGCCTCCAACATGGCAGTAACGGCATGCAGGGGGTTAACCTGTTTACTTACTTGAACGTAAGTACCCACAACGTATTTGCGCTCGCTTACCCAAGTATTATTGACCAACGGTTTATAGCCCGACTTTGGGGAATAGTAAACACCTACATCTACACCAAGCCGGCTTTTTTGCCAGCCAACGGTATTTGGTTTGGGGTATTTGGGCAAGCTGTTGCCACCCATGCCATACCGTACCCCCAAAGATGCCGTTGGGAAATTGATACCGTGGTTGGGCATTGAAAAACCACCGTTTGAATTGTGCTGGAAATTTGCCATAACACTAAAGGCCCAGTGCTTACCAACGGCATAATTAAGGCCTGCCCCCAACGAAAGATAGAAATTAACCGGTAGGCTGTAAGATTGGTTGGTGGGGTTTTTGATGGAATCATACGGGTTGGTAAGGTACGACAAGCCCACTGCGCCCCTTACAAAAAAACTACCGTTTTTACCTAACCGGTAATTGGGTTCAAGAAAATAGGCAGACGAATATGAGTGCCCAAGGATTTTTGAATCAAAATCAACAACTGAAAAAAGCAAACCCGTTCGTGGATAACAACGGTAATAATCCCAGTTGGTTTTATCTGTTAACAGTTTTGACAACTCAAAACTTACACCCCGCGGGTACGAGCCGGCTGTGTTTGCCACTAAAAAAGTGTGCGCGTAAACCACACCGTAATCAGCACGCAGGGCAAGTTCTGTAGCAAAACCTAATGTTGTACCCATTGTGGTTTGGGCACAACAACCCAAAAAAAACAATAATTGTGTGGCACTTAATAAGGCAGCTTTAAAAAAATAAAGGGGTGGATATTTATTCATTCACCGGATTATTGTTATCAGTTGTTTTGCAATACTACTTAGCCATTTTGGTGCGTAAAAATATGCAAACCGCTGACACTATATAATATACGCAGTATTCAATTTGCTTAAAATAAAGCCTTGGTTTTAAGCCCAGCCTTGGCAAGCACCAAAGCAGAAACCTTTTAGCCTGCAAAACAATTATATTTGTGTATGCCTAACCCCGCCGACATATACGAAAGAATAGTAAACGCTAAGGTATATATTGACAAAAACCTTGACGAAGCGCTTGACTTGGGCTGCATAGCCCGGCAGGCAAACTTTTCACCTTACCATTTTCACAGGCTTTTCACCAATATTTACCATAAAACACCGCACCAGTATTTAACCTACAAAAGACTGCAAAAGGCTAAGGAACTGCTTGAAAAAGAAGGTATTAGTATAACCGAAGTTTGCAATACGGTAGGCTTTGAAAGCCTGGGTAGTTTTAGCACGCTGTTTAAGAAAGACAGCGGCGATGCGCCATTGTATTACCGCAATATTGCCTACTTAAAGAAAAAACTGGCCAAGGAACAACCTAAACGTTTTATACCGCATTGCTTTGTGGAAACCTATAACCTGTAGCCCGCCAAATTACCTTGCCTGCCTAACATATTAAACCGCTCCCATTTAACTGTTAGGCTTTTTTACAAATAGCAATTTTAAAGAAGCCACCCATGGCCAACTACAATAACTTTATACAACAAAATATTTTGTATGATAACCAAACTGTCGCACACATCCCTTTTTGTTACTGACCAACAAAAAGCCTATGAGTTTTATGTAAACACCATTGGCTTTAAGGTTAACACCGATGTTACCATGGAAAACGGCTTTCGGTGGCTTACCCTAACTCCGCCTGACCAGCCCGACCTTGAGATAGCTATTTTGGCACCGCTGCATGGTGGCATGCACTACACGGAGGAAGTTACAAATGCATTTAAAACCTTGCTTGAAAATAACGCTCTAGGTGCAGGTGTGTTATATACACCTAACTGCCACGCCACTTACGAGGAGTTAAAAGCAAAAGGCGTACAATTTAAGTCGGCCCCCAAAGAACAGTTTTACGGCATTGAGGCCATTATAACCTATGGCTGCGGCAATTGGTTCAGCATGACGGAGCCAAAGACCATGTAAACCATAAAACCAAGGGGTGCCGTTGTACTAATCAGCACCCCTTGGCAAACAGCCAATATTACTGCGGATATAGCGGTGTTGGTATGCCTTGCAACCTTAGCCCCATGCAGAGGATTGGCTTGCGAATAATATAGTAAGAATGACCGCGGATCGCGCTAATCAGCCAGCGGCTTAACCATAATGTTTTTAAAAAGCACCTCACTCTTGGGGTCGTGGCCTTGCAGCGCAAAAGTACCGCTGCCTATCACGCGGCCTTCTTGGCCCTCACCGCGTTTAACATCGTCTGGCTCAGTATACTCAACCACCGTTTTGTCATTTATCTTAATTGTTATCCGTTTGCCGATTACAGATACATACTCGGTAAACCATTCGTCATCCTTTACATACAGCTCCTTTACGTCATTAATACCGTATAAACTGCCCGTGCGTCGCCAGTCGGTGTGCGAATTGTTTACCTGAACCTCATACCCCTTGGCTGGCCAGCTACCCTGTTGAAACTGGGTGTGGAAATATATACCAGAGTTGGCACCGGGTTTTGTTAACACGTCGGCCTTAAATTCAAAGTTTTTAAAGTTGTGGCCTTTAATATCGCCATCGTAAAAAAGGTGCGCGGTGGGCCCATGCACTATAATCATTCCATCAGCCACGCTAAATGTGGCCGCATTATCGCCCACTTTCCAGCCGTTTAGGGTTTTACCGTCGAACAGCGAAATCCATTTATCGTGCTTAATACTGGCAAAGCCTGTACATAAAAACAGGGGTGCAAGCAACAGCGCAATGGCAAAGCATTTTTTCATAATTGGGGCCATATTGTTAATAAAAGATGAAGCTACCAATTTTTATGTACGCACAATACATCTAGAAAAAAATCAGCCCTTCTATTTCGGCGAACAGAGACACAAATACCGCCGAACGCAACACTAGCATGTAACCACACCTACGGAGTGCTTTTGAACAAAAGGATTGTAGGCTTGCCCAAAGGTATTATTAAGTGAAAGAGCCCCCGATAACCAATTAACGGATAGCCATTAAGCCGTGGCATACAACACCCAACCTACTGCTTTTAGCTATTTTTTACAATGTAGCTTTTTAAACAAAGCGGCTTTTTGTGCGTTATTTGCGCATGGCAAAAAACATACAGCACATTGTAAATAGTACCAGCCAACTAAGGGCCACACTTACTAACCACCCCGTTTACACACAAATTAAAAGCATTGACGATTTAAGGCTGTTTATGCAGTACCACGTGTACGCAGTTTGGGATTTTATGAGCCTGCTAAAAAGCCTGCAAAACAATTTAACCTGCACCACCGTACCATGGCACCCAAAAGGCCATGCCAGCACGAGATACCTTATTAATGAAATAGTGCTGGGCGAGGAATGTGATGTTGACATGCAGGGCTACCGCACCAGCCATTTTGAACTATACCTCGCGGCTATGCACCAATGCGGCGCAGATACAAGCGGCATAGCAGCATTTACAACAACACTGCAGCAAACCGGGCATTTTGGTGAAGCTTTTACTGTTGCAGGCACACCCCTGGCCGCGCAACAATTTGTTACCAATACGTTTAACGTAATAAATAGCAACAAAGCCTATTTGCAGGCAGCGGTTTTTACGTTTGGCAGGGAGGACTTGATACCAAGCATGTTCCTACCTTTAGTGAACGACATTGGCAATAATTTCCCGGGCAGGTTTGCCATATTTGCGTATTACCTTAACCGCCATATAGAAGTTGACGGTGGGCACCACAGCCAGCTTGCTTTGGAGATGACCGCACAGCTATGCGGCAACGATGAGGAAAAATGGGAAGAAGCGCAGGTAGCTGTAATACAATCACTTGAAAAAAGAGTGGCACTTTGGGATGGGGTTTGCGCTGCAATGCAAGCGAAAAAAAATGCGCCGCCCTATGTAAAATAGCTGCGGCGCATAACAAATATGCAATGACTATCCACAATTTGGTTTAGCTGATTTTTTTGAAAAACCAATGCTATATAGCCAAGCCCATAATAAGGTTGTCGGGACACAACCGGGGGCGTTCACCGGGATTTGTGTCTCCACAAATACAGTAAGCGGGAATTATTTTACGCTTAAACCAACTTGCGGATAGTTATTCAAATATTCAGCCTAGTTGCTCTTGGCGGCACTGCTACCGAAAACCTTTTTAAGTATGCTGGTCACCTGCGCCGCAGGGTCTTTGCGTATTTTTTGTTCTTCCAACCCAACTTCGTGAAAAATACCGTCGATGGCTTTGCTTGTTACATAAGCAGACAGGTCAGTATTTACCGGCGTGGAAGAAAACCTGTTGTAAACATTAAATACTTCACCCCAATATTTGGTGGCATTTACTTTAGACAGAGATGCGCTTATCACCGGTTTAAAGGCATTGGTTAAAGCAGCCGTTGTTTTTTGTTTAAAAAAATTGGTGGCTGCAAAATCACCACCCTTCAGTATGTTAAGGGCATCCGTAATGGTCATTTGCTTAATGGCATCCATAAAAATGGGGGCCGCAGATTTGGCCGCATCCTCGGCCCCGCGGTTCATGCTTAGCACGGCCTTATCAACCACACTGCCTAAACCAACATTACGCAACGTATTTTCAACCTCCTTTGCTTCTGGGGGCATCAATACTTTAATGGCCGCATCTTTAAAAAAGCCGTCAGCCGCTGATAGTCTTGAGGTACCGTTTTGTGTGCCGACCGTAAGTGCCTCCTTTAAGCCTGCAACAATATCGGCTTCAGATAATGTGCCTACACCTGTGTCAGTGGTTATGGCACCCAACAACGTTTTAGCAGTGTCGCAGCCAGTGGCGAAAAACAAGAAAAATACGGCTAACGCAATGTGTTTCATACTCTTGGTTGTAGGCTGACAAGGTAACGATGTTTTACTTGCCGAAAACTTTTTTAAGTATCTCTGTAGTTCTTTCCGCCGGGTCTTTCCTTATTTTAACCTCTTCCTGCGCTATTTCGTAAAATATACCAGAGAGGGCTTTTTCGGTTACGTAAGCACTCAAATCGGGGTTAATCTTGTTAAAAATAGCCACTTTATTGTAGGCGTTAACAACGCTGTTCCAATACTTGGTGGCATCTACCTTGGCCAACGATTGGTCAATAACCGGCTTAAAAGCAGCAGTTAATGGCGAAGTGGTTTTGGTGCGCAGGTACCGGGTGGCCGACGAGTCGCCGCCTTTTAAAATGCCCCACGCATCCTCGATGGACATTTGTTTAATGGCATTGATGAATATAGGGGAGGCACTTTTGGAGGCATCCTCAGCCGCACGGTTCATGGAGAGTATGGCATCATCCACCTGGCTGCCCAAACCAAGCCCGCGCAGGGTTTTCTCCGCCTTCACTGCTTCAGGGGGCATCAATATCTTAATCGCCGCATCCTTAAAAAAACCATCCACGTTTGATATTTTCGCTGTGCCTTCTTGCGCACCCTTGCTTAATGCTTCTTTTAAGCCGCTTGCCACATCATTGGTGCTTAGCGAGTCGCCTCCATGCACCAAACTGGTTGCTTTTTTTAAAAAACCTTTTAAATCCTGGGCATGCACACTTCCCAAGGTTAGCAATGCCGCCAACGGCAGAATAATCTTTTTCATGCTGCTAACTTAGTAAGTAGTTTTTACTATATGGGATTTACCACTGTTAACTCTTTTAAAAAATACTCGGCGAACCATAAAAGATAAAGCCATCCTTAAGAATAAGGACGGCCTCTAACGATTGCTTGCCATATGAAAATCTTTACCTCTGTGCTACCGGCAAGCTTGGCCACACAAAGCCACATTCACAAACATGTAAAATGCGTTAATTATTTTTTCTTGCCTTTAGAAGCTTTAGCCAAAGAATCAGCTACCATTTTCTTAGCAATAGAATCAGCTTTCATTGTAGAATCAGCTTCCATTTTCAATTTTGCAGAATCAACAGCAGGAGCCATAGGAGCCATAGCTGAAGAATCAGTTTTAGTTGAATCAGTTTTAGCATCA
>CAIRZB010000050.1 GCA_903882935.1 uncultured Parafilimonas sp.
AATATTCATTGGCAACTTTGCGCCGAAATGAAAGGTCATATCTTGACTGAATGCCTTTTTGTCCTTTTCTGCCCTTAGTTTTTTTTCTATTTTGCATCTTTTACACTTTTAAAGTGTAAACTTTTTTCAGGACAAGACATAACATGCATCTAGAAAAATACGACTTTATAAAAGGCCCTGAAAAACATTATTATCATTTTTTTAGCGAAGGCTCCAAAGGAAGAATAGAAAAAGTTATTGAGTTTTTTGAAATTCACACCGGTATCTTTAACCTCGCTTTTGGGGACGTGGATGAAAAAACCGGACATATTAATGATACCGTTGCAAGTAACAACGACGACAGGGATAAGGTTTTGGCTACGGTTGCAGGAGCAGTCTTTGATTTTATGGACGATCATCCTGGGGCTATCTTATATGCGGAAGGAAGCACGCCCGCCCGAACGAGATTGTATCAAATGGGTATTTCAAAATTCTGGGATGAGATTTCTGAGGATTTTAAAATTGAAGGATTTGCGAAGGGCGGATGGAAGCCATTTGCAAAAGGTGAAAATTATGAATCTTTCTTGCTAAAAATCAAATAATAAGTATCTTTGAAATAAGTAAATCGGTGATTAAATGGAAGCTCTAAAACAGGTGAAAAAAGGTAAAAAGAAACCGACAGCCAATCTAGAAAGCGAATTAAAGGATTACACCAACGACGCCTTCTTTAAAAAGAAAAGGGAGCGTGCAAAGGAAGTTTTAGACAAATATGGCATACCTGAACACTTTTTGACAAATAGTAAGTAATTGATTGGACTGATAAATTTACCGGCGCTCATTGAGCGCCTTTTTTGTGAATAGCCGGCAAACAAGCAAAATATTTTAAAAGTGAACATAGGCATTTTTACATACGGAACAAGGGGGGATGTACAGCCTTATATCGCCTTGGCATTAGGGCTTGCAGCGCGGGGGCACCGGGTAACGCTGGCTGCCCCGCAAAACTTTAAGCAACTGGTGGAAGGTTTTGGGCTAACCTTTCATGCGCTGTATGGTGATGCAGAAGAGATGATGAACTCGCCAGAAGGGCACGACGTACTAAAAACAGAAAATACCATCAAGCTGATGAAGTATTTTTTTAAAGCCCTGAATCAAATAAAAGTACTACTCCGTAAAAGTTATATAGAAGGCGTGAGTAAAGTTGATGTAATTATTGCCAATGCCGCCACATTGCCTATAGTAAGCACTATTGCCGAAATACAACATAAAAAGTTTGCAATAAGCTATTTTATGCCGCCCGTTGTGCCAACCACAGAGTTTCCATTGGCCGACTTTGATTGTTTGAACTTCCCCTGGTACAATAAGTTTACCTATACACTGGCGCACGCCTTTTTCTGGAAGTTTGTAAAAGCGGAAACAAACGAATTCAGGCAGGAACTGGGCTTGCCAGTTTTACAGGAGAACATCATTACCTATATCGGTAAACAAAAGCCGCTAGACCTGTATTGCATCAGCCCCACATTAATACCCCAACCCAAAGACTGGGAGCAAAACCATAAGATAACAGGCTTTTTACATGTTGCTAATGATAAACGGCAGGGCAACCCCATGGATGAAATGCCCGTTGAGCTTGCGACATGGCTTGGTAACGGCGAAAAGCCCGTGTACATGGGTTTTGGCAGCAATGGCATTGGCAACACAGAGAAATTTGTACAGCTATTGAATGAAATACTGGCTAACACAAACGAACGCATATTGTTTTGCACCGGGTGGAGTGTGTTTAATAATTTGCCTATGCACAAAAACCTGCATGTAGCAAAATATGTAAACCACGAGGTGGTTTTCCCAAAGTGTAAGGCGGGCATATTCCATGGCGGGGCAGGTACGCTGGCCGCCATGCTCCGAAATAATTTGCCCGTCATCATCATATCATTCTATACTGACCAACCAGCCTGGGGCAAAATAATTGAACGGAAGAGGTTGGGTGTGCACATCCCCATAAAAAGACTCACACCCAGCAAATTGATTGCAGCCCTTCAAGCAGTCCAAACAGAAGACATCAAAAAAAATGTTGCGGCGATCGGGCAGCAACTGCGTGATGAAAATGGTCTGGAAATGGCAGTGGAGGAAATTGAAAGATATTTTGAGACTTAATATCCGCTTTTGTATGGTAAAACTTCTAGACGCCTTATTCGCATTAGCACTTGTAACAATCTAAAACAAAGATACCAGCCCTTCTATTGTCAATCGTTGCAATGCGGATAATCCAGGCGAAATATATTTACCGGGTATTTTAAACATCGGCACAGTTTACAACGCGGTGCATCGGTTGTCGAAGGTATTTTGAAAAATCATTGGTCATTAGGCCATTAAGTTACTGGTGACGAGTGACTTGTTGTTAACTGTCAGCTTTTTATATAAGGCGTTTATCTCAGTGCCAAGAATCAATTATCTTTAACCCCTAACCGTGATTGATTTATTGACCATTGACTTATTGACGACTGACCAACATGACTGACGACCTGTTATACCAAATAGCCCTTACCCTTGTGCCCAACATAGGCTCCGTGCTGGCCCGGGCGTTGACGGAACGGTTTGGCAATGCGCAAGCTATTTTTGAGGCTTCCAAAAGAGATTTATGCAGCGTGGAAGGCATCACCGAGGCCAAGGCAAAAAGCATTGCCACCTTTGATGATTTTACACCCGCAGCCGATGAGATAGCCTTTATTGAAAAATACAAGATACAGGCTTTGTTTATTACCGATAAAAACTACCCGCAGCGGTTATTGCATTGTTACGATGCGCCAACGCTGCTGTTTTACAGGGGTAACGCCGATTTGAACACTTCTAAAATTATCAGCGTCATCGGCACGCGCCTGCATACTGAATATGGCAAAGAGCTTACCGAGCAATTGGCTGCCGAATTAAAGGGCCAGCAGGTGTTGGTGGTAAGCGGCATGGCGTACGGTATTGATGCCATTGCCCATAAGGCGGCCCTACACAACGGGCTTAACACCGTGGGCGTGCTGGCCCATGGCTTGGATACCATTTACCCAGCCCAACATAAGACTTTGGCGAAGGATATGTTGCAGCAAGGCGGGTTACTAACAGAATTTACCCAGCAAACAAAACCGGATAAGTACAATTTTCCCCGTAGGAACAGGATTGTTGCCGGCATGGCCGATGCCACGGTGGTGATAGAAACCGCTATTAAGGGCGGCAGCATGATAACCGCCGCTCTTGCCAACAACTATAACCGGGATGTGTTTGCGTACCCCGGCAGAACAACCGACAGCAAAAGCGAGGGGTGCAACTACTTAATTAAAAATAACCGCGCCGCCCTGTTAACCGATGGGCGCCAATTGATGGAAGCCATGGGCTGGGAAAAGAAAAAGATGAAGAAACCCGCCCAGCGCGAATTGTTTATTGAATTGAGCAAAGAGGAGCGGATAATCACCGACATATTACTGGCCAAAGACACTGTGCATATTGACGAGCTGTATATAAAAAGCACCCTAAGTAGTAGCACCGTTGCTGCCGCCATATTAAATTTGGAGTTACAAAATGTGATAGCATCCTTACCGGGTAAAATGTATAAGCTGTTGGGGTAGGCGATGCCGGTAGTTGTCATATTTTCAACACCGCACTAATGTCATTCCACACCATCCAATGTTCACCCAATGCTTCCGCCCCATGCTTCTTGTAAAAGGCATGGGCTGCAATATTGGCGGGGTCAACATTCACACAAACTTTTAATGCTTTTTGCTCAGTAAACCAACCTGCTAGCAAGCGCAGTAAGCTGCTGGCAACGCCCCGTTCCCGGTAGTCGGGTGCCACATCAAGCCACTGTAATTCGCCATCGCAACCATACCGGGTGGTTAGGTGGCCTGCAATAAAGCCTGCTGCATGGGTCACTGTGTTGGCAATAAAAAGCATGCGGGTAGCCAAGGCATGTTGAGGATGGCTGGTGCCATTTAAATAGGCTGTAACTCGTGGTGTCCAAAACTCGACGTAACCCCAGCCGCCGGTGCGCAATTGTGCCATGGCTGGTATGTCTAACGCGATTGCTTCGCGGTATTTTATTTCAGTCATATCGTATAAGGTTGTACGGCAAAATAAGGCAAAGTACAAAATATTACTACTTATCGTATTTGTTATTAAACAGGCAAGCATTCACGCGGAGAATATCAATGCTATACTAAGGCTCGGTGTATGGTATCCAATATTACTTGTCACAAATTGATTAAGAACAACCAAAACGTCCAATTGGCTGAATAACACGGGATCGGTTTTGGTAGGTTGTGGTAACCTGGCCCAAGGTGTGGTGGTGAAAAGCAAAAGTCGCAATACAGCATTATCCTCCGCACAAACCCTTTGGCAGGCAATTGCACCACCTGCGGAATTCAACAAAAAAATACGCCCCGGTTTGTTTGCGGGTAAAAACATAGTTTTATTTTCATCGTTCCAAAATTTAACTATGCATACCAAGCTATTGCTAACACTGTTTGTTGTTTGTTTATGTGGCATTGCAAATGCCCAGCAGAAAGGCTACTACCGCACCCCGGCCATGTACCAGAACACCGTGGTTTTTACCGCCGAGGGCGACTTATGGAAGTACGACCTTGCCACCGGGACAACCGCGCGTTTAACCACCAACCAAGGGGTAGAGACATACCCTGTTATTTCCCCCGACGGCAACAAAGTGGTTTTCTCCGGCCAGTACGAGGGCGTTACTGAACTGTATGAAATAGGTACCAACGGTGGCGTGCCAAGGCGCATTACGTACGACTTTTCAGGCGCCCAGGCCTCCGGTTTTACCAAAGACGGTAAAGTGCTGTACAGCACTGGCAAATACAACCTGCTGCCAGAGCCGCAGTTGGTTAAGCTTGACCCAGCCACGCTGGCACATGAGGTGCTGCCCTTGTCTGAGGCAACCTTAGGCTGTTACGACGAAGCCGGGGTGTTGTATTTTACGCGCTTCCCCAACCAAGGCAGCAAAACAAAAAGGTATAAAGGCGGCTTTATTGAGCAGGTATGGAAGTTTGACGGCCAGCGGGAGGCCAAATGCCTTACCGCCGATTTTGAGGGTACCAGCACCAGCCCTATGTACTACAACGGGCGTGTATATTTTTTAAGCGACCGTGACGGCACCATGAATATTTGGAGCATGGATAAGGACGGTAAGGATGTTAGGCAGCAAACCTTTTCCAACGGTTGGGATTTGCAAACGCCTTACCTGTACGAGGGCAAAATAGTATACCAAAAAGGGGCCGATATTGCGCTGTACGATATAAAGAAAGGCGAAGAAAAACTGCTGGACATTAACCTAGTGAGCGATTTTGACCAGCGCAAGCCGCGTTGGATAAAAAGCCCGGCCAGTGCAATCAGCTTTAGCGATGTATCGCCAAGCGGCAATTATGCGGCCATCATCAGCCGCGGGCGTTTGTTTGTATCTCCCGCCAAAAGCGACCGTTGGGTAGAAGTTACCCGCCAAAGCGGCATACGCATTGAGCAGGTGCATTTTATCAACGAAAAAAGCATGGCAGTGCTGTCGGATGCCAGCGGTGAGTTTGAGATTTGGAAAATGAACGCCGATGGCAGCGGCACACCGGTGCAAATAACCAAAAATACCAAAACGCTCATCAGCACATTTGCTGTGTCGCCCGATGGCAAGTACATAGCCTATGATGATAAAAATGAGGACCTGCATATTGTGGAAGAAGCCACCGGCGAAATAAAGTTTGAGTACCCGGATGCCTACGGCGGTATTACCGAAATTGGGTGGTCGCCCAACAGCCGGTTCCTCAATTTTGCCAGGGGCATTGAAAACCAGAACAACCAAATATGCGTGGTGGATGTAAAGGATATGAAGATTGTGCCGGTTACCACCACCCGCCTAAACAGTAGTAACGGCAGTTGGACGGCCGATAATGGCTGGCTTTACTTTGTGTCGGAGCGTAACCTGCACACCAAGGTTAATTCCCCTTGGGGGCCAAGGCAGCCAGAGCCATACTACACCGAAACACAAAACATTTACGCCCTGCCTTTAGACAGCGGCGCGAAATTCCCCTTCCTGCAAACAGATTCATGGCTGTCGGATTCTGTGTTTACGCCATCGGATGTAGACACCGCCAAGAAAGATGCAGGCAAAACCGCCAAAGGCAAGGCTGCCGCGGCAGCCAAAACCTACGACTGGCCAAAAATTGCCCAGGCATTGTACCAGGTGCCTGTAAAGAGTGCCAACCTTGCCGGGTTTGACGTGGCAGACGGGTATTTGTACTGGCTTGATTACGGCGCAGAGTACGACGGCAATGCCAAGCTGTATGCCCTAAAAATTGGTGAAGGTAAAAAGTACGAGCCTACCGAGGTGGCAACTGGCGTTGCTGGCTTCAGCCTTTCGGCCAATAAGAAAAAGCTGCTGGTTAATTTCTCTAACAGAACCATCGCCATTGCAGATGCAAACGGGCAAAAGGTGGATGTGGAGAATGCCAGGCTGCAACTGGCCAATTGGAACTTTGAAATAAACCCGCCCGCTGACTGGAAGCAGATGTTTGCCGACGCATGGCGCATGATGCGGGATTATTTTTACGACCGCGACCTGCATAAGGTTGACTGGCAGGCGGTTAAGCAACGTTACGAGCCGCTGGTGGACAGGCTTACCGACCGTTACGAGTTGGACGACCTGTTGGGCCAAATGGTGGGCGAATTGAGTGCCTTGCACACTTTTGTATATGGCGGAGACAAGCGGCAGTCGCCCGACTATATATCTGCGGGTGCTTTGGGCGCATTATTGAAGAAAACCCCCAAAGGCAGCGTGGTTGAGCATATTTACAGAAACGACCCCGACTACCCCGACTTTACAGCACCGCTTCACAAGCCCGAACTGGCCATAAAGGAAGGTGACGTTATTACCGCCGTTAACAATGTGCCTGTAGCCGACGTGGCTGACATAAGTGTATTGTTAGCCAACAAAGTGGGCGTGCCGGTAAAACTTACCCTGCTAAACAGCCAGCAGAAGGCATATGAGCGGGTGGTGAAACCTTTCTCCACCCGTGACGAGCGCAACCTGCGCTATGCCGAATGGGAGCTTACTGCCAGGGAAAAGGTAGATGGCCTTAGCAACAACGAGATTGGCTATTTGCACCTTAAGGCTATGGGCAGCGGCGACATGGACGATTTTGTAAAACAGTTTTACCCTGTGTTTAACCGCAAGGGCCTTATTATTGATGTGCGCGACAACAATGGCGGCAATATTGATAGTTGGATATTGGAAAAACTGATGCGTAAGGTGTGGATGTACTGGCAGAGCCGTGCCGGTGGGCCTACTTGGAACATGCAGTATGCGCCTATTGGCCACATGGTAATATTATGCGACCAACGCACAGCATCCGATGGCGAGGCTGTTACCGAGGGCTTTAGGCGCCTGGGGCTGGGCAAAGTGATTGGCATGCGCACCTGGGGCGGTGAAATTTGGCTGAGTAGCGACAACCGCCTGGTTGACAATGGCATTGCCAGTGCCGCCGAAATGGGCGTGTACGGCCCCGAAGGCAAATGGTTGATTGAAGGCCGCGGCGTGGAGCCAGATTTTACGGTTGACAACCTGCCGTTTGAAACCTATAAAGGCAAAGACGCGCAACTGGAGTTTGCCGTTGACTATCTTAAAAAAGCCATTAAGGAAAAACCGCCCGTGGTACCGCAGGCACCACCGCACCCCGACAAATCGTTTAAATATAAATAGAACGACGAGTATTTAAATAGCCGCCCATCTGCATGCCGGAAAGGTATGGGGATGGGCGGTTTTGTTTTATTGATCTAGATTTTTTGGCAAGTTTTTACAAGGCCTTTCGCAAAATGGGCTTGCCTAAAAATCTTGATTTTTCTGAAAACTGTTGGGTGAACTTGATATTTAATACTGGATTTTCCAAATACTTGTTGACAGTTTTGCAAGATGAGCCTGACGAGATTTAATATTCTTAGAAGTCCATTGTGGGTCGGTAATTTTTTTTGATAAGGCATATTTACTAGTCGCATAGACTTTTCGCTTCTCCTCGAAACCAAAGTCTCCAGCATCTTTACTATTCTTACTATCTTCCAGTAAGGTCAAATTACCAAGCATAAAAACATTTCTTTCAAATTCGTATTCTGTAAAATCTATTTGCCAGTCTTCTGGGTAGCTTTCAGGAAGTATATGTTCGATAGTTCCGCTATCAGTTTCAAAATCGTACTGGCTTCCGCCTACTTCTTGTGCTTCCAATTTGTACAATGTGTAGCGAGCTAACTTCTTGTCAGTTGAGTTATTAGTGTTAAACTGTTTTAACGAGAAATAATTTTTAAAATCCTCGTCGTTAACATACAATATTTTAATATCTATCAATATTTCACCGACAGTCTTGGTAATTCCTTTAAAAAGATTTATCGCAGCCTTACTGTAGACCTTTTCCATCTCATTTGTTTGTAATTTCGCAATTACGTTATACCGATAAGAAATTGCAATTATTGATTGCAATAATTTTTTGAATTCATTAGGCGGTAATTTTTCTGCGGCAACCATTGCAAGCGACTTCCACTGCGTAACTCTGAAAGTTTTTAAAATGCCAATTGCATTTCTTTTGTCTTTATCCTTATTCCACAATTCGTCATCTGGGTTACCTAAGGCTACATAATTATAGGCATAGAATTCAAGGTGATCCAATAAATCAAAAACGTCTTGCGCTGACTTTACAAATATTTTAACCTCTTTGAATAAATATTCTTTTGTGATTTGTTTTCTTGTTGCAATTAGAAAATACCTTAAAAAAACTGGAAATTCTTTTAGTCCTATTACATCAATGATTTTTTTCCATTGTGTTTTTACTTGCTTTAGATCCGTTTCACTGTTCGCAACTAGAGAAAAGAGGAAGTTTTTTAGAAGATCAGTTGCGGTAAGTTCTACACCTCTGGAATTTAGTGTTTCAAAAACAGTATATGCATTCAGCTCGTCTTCAACAGTTATTTGAATAAACATCATCAATTCTCCCGCAATATTATTAAGAAATGAGGCCAAATCTCCCCCGGAATTTGATTTAAAACGACTGCTGATTTTTTGCTTAAAAAACAAATAAGCATCCCACATTAATTTCTCAGAATCGGATAACTTCTTAATGTTAATTGGATCTTTAAAACCCAACAACCTATTTTGATAAAATCCATCGTTATTTTCATTTAAAAAGAGTTTACTTGAATATTTTAGAGATGCGGGATCTTTTTGGCCAATATATTGTCTCATTAAAATATCTATCCGTTCTTTGTTTTGCTCTTCTTCTATACGTTTATCTGCCAACTGCCTAATTGCATTAATTACCGCAAGTGTTATTATACTTAATGTGGTAAAACGTTGTTGACCGTCAATGATAAGGTACTCCTTTGCATTTATACTTTGAAGCACTACCGACCCCATGTAGTGTGCACTTCCTGTTTCAGCGGCTAATTCAATATCATTCCATAAATCTTCCCAATTATCTTGCTCCCAAGAGTAGTCTCTTTGAAATTGAGGCACACGGTATATAGTTCCATTTGCAAGAATGTTATTAAGGTTTACCGTTTTAGTATTTAGCAAGTGACTAGTAGCCATATGTTCAATTTATTTTGTAAAATTAAGGTCTTAGGGTCTTTTTTGATCATTTAATACTGTGCCAGTAATTTTTACAGGGTTGCTTCCAGTATCCTCTTTACCAGTCCGCCATATCACCACCAGTAATGCACTGTTTCAAAAGGCGCATGGATTTTTTCATGACACAGTCCTTACGCGAGCGGATAAACCTTAGCCTTAATCCTAGACCACTACGCAGGTTTTGATGCATCCCTGAATCTTTCATCTAAAGCGGCCAATATCCCTGCCCACTGGCGGCAAAATGCGTTTTGTAAGCCATACCACCGACAAGTGCCTTCCCAAACCCGCCACTCCCCAGTTGTTTTGGCCACTTTTTAAAACGCTGCCAAAGTGTCCTCCATCTAAAATAAAAATCGTCCGCTTTTTCGCGCTATTTTCGTAAAAGCCTTACATTGGGCTTGTTTTAGCCTTTTTACAGTTTTATTGGGAAAAATTATGCAAACGGAAGCCGTTGAGATACTGATATTGAATAAGTTAGAGCAGGAATTGCCGCACCACCTTACTTACCATAACCTGCAGCATACCAAAAATGTGGTGCGCTATGCCAGAGAGCTGGCCACATCCGAAGGCGTTACGGGCGAGGAATTGGCTATATTGATAACCGCGGCGGTTTTTCACGACACTGGTTTTATTGAAACCTACCAGGGCCACGAAGAGGCCTCGTGCGAAACAGCCCGTAAAATTCTGCCCGCCTATAACTATTCTGCAGAGCAGATTGACAGGGTGTGCGAGGTGATTATGGCCACCAAAATGCCACAACAACCCACCACGCAGCTGGGCAGGCTAATTTGCGATGCTGACCTGTACTACTTAGGCACCGTAAACTATGTGGCTGGCAGCGAGGCACTGTACCACGAGCTGCAGCATATGGGCGCCACCACCAGCCGGAAGGAGTGGATGGACAGGCAAAGCAGCTTTTTAACGGAACACAAATATTTTACCGCGTCGGCAAAGGGCCGCCTTGACGAAAAAAAGCAGCAGAATTTTGAGGCCTTGAAGGATATGACGATGCCCGTGAAGGAGCTTAAACACGACGGCTTTACTTGGGGCGATTTTTTGCTGATTGTGGCGGGGGTTATTACGGCCTCGTTTGCGCTGAATGCATTTTTGGTACCCAACGGTTTTTTTGACGGTGGTATGACGGGTATATCCCTGTTGGTACATGAGGTTACCCACATTAACCTTGCTGCGGTAATACTGGTGATAAACTTGCCGCTGATTATCATGAGCCGGTTTTCAATAAGCGTTCATTTTGCGGCAAAAACCATGTTTTGTATCATTTTGCTGGGTATCTGTCTCCATTTTATCCATTATAATCTTATAACAGACGACAAGTTGCTGGTGTCTATCTTCGGCGGCGTGTTTTTGGGTATCGGTATAGGGTTAACCATGCGCGCCGGCTGCGCGTTGGATGGCATTGAGGTGCTGGCCCTTTACACTTGGCGCCGAAGCAGCTTAACCATCAGCGAAATTATTATGGCGTTGAACATTATCATTTTTAGCATCGCGGCATTCAAATTTGGCATACCCACGGCCTTGTATTCCATATTAACGTATTTTACTGCATCCAAAACCGTGGATTATGTGGTGGAGGGCATAGAAGCCTACACCGGTGTTACCATCATTTCTGGCAAAAGCGAAATAATTAAAGACAGGTTGGTTAACGAGCTGGGCAGGGGTATTACCATTTACAAAGGCGAACGGGGATACCTGCCGGGCAAATTTGAGGTGCATGAAGATTGTGACATTATTTTTACCATTATTACCCGCCTTGAGTTGCGAAAGCTTAGAAACTTAGTGCACGAAGTTGACCATAAGGCTTTTGTTTTTGCCAGCACCATACGCGAAACCACGGGCGGCATCATAAAACGAAGGCACATGCACTAACAAAACGGGTAAAATGCGCAATGATTGCCCCCGCGGCAAGTGCTTTTTTAATGGTGAAAACAAACAAACTGAACCACTATGTATTTGCAGCTTATAATTATATTTTTAACGGTGCGTTACCTGCGCAAAAACTCGGCAACGGCGGTAAAATACCCCGAGCTTGACAGGCTGCTATTAGGCAGCTTGGTGGCAGCCGTTATTTTGTTTGTATTGGAGGCAACCAAAATATTGGGCATACATGTGGTAATGTGGTTTGCGTATGCAATATTGTATGGCTTAGGGTTTTTAGTGTACAAGCAAAAACCGTTTGCCTATGCAAAGCCCATTTTTTATTCGTTGCTGCCTTATGTTGTTGTGGCATTTGTAAAGGATGTTGCGGAGTTGGTGAACCACGGTTTTTATAAAAGTTGGGAGGATTATTTTGAGACGGCAAAAGGTTTTGCCCTGCTATGGGCACTGGCCATGTGGTTTATTAACAGAAGACAAAAAAAGGCACTGGAAAAAGAAAGGAAAAAGACGGAGGAAATTGAAAAAGAAATACAAATAAGCGAACAGCTAAAAAATGCTTTGGAAGTACAAGTGGCGGAGCGCACTGCTGCATTAACCCAACAAAAAGAGGAACTGCAGAAAACAGTGGACGAATTAAAAGCCACACAGGCCCAACTGATACAGGCGGAAAAAATGGCCAGCTTGGGTGAACTTACAGCGGGCATAGCGCACGAAATACAAAACCCCTTAAACTTTGTAAACAACTTTGCCGAAGTAACCAACGAGCTGATTGATGAAATGAATGATGAGCTTGGCAGGGGAGACGTTGAAGAAGCCAAAGCCATAGCCGCGGACATAAAACAGAACCTAGAAAAAATTAACCACCACGGCAAGCGTGCCGACAGTATTGTAAAAGGCATGTTGCAACACAGCCGTAAAAGCACTGGGCAAAAAGAGCCTACAGATTTAAACGCCCTGGCAGACGAATACCTGCGCCTTAGTTACCATGGCCTGCGCGCGAAGGATAAGAGTTTTAACGCCACCCTGCACACAAGCTTTGATGATAGTATTGGCAAAATAAACCTGATGCCGCAAGATTTTGGGCGGGTATTGCTAAACCTGTTTAACAACGCCTTTTACGCTACACAAGAACGGCAAAAGGCAGGCCCCCATGCTACCGACGTTACTTCTGGCCAGGCGCTAAAGGGGGGCGGGGAATACCGCCCGACAGTAATACTATCAACAAAACGTAATAGCCTCCCTTTAGGGGATGGGGGCGTGGTTATTACTGTTGCGGACAATGGCGGCGGCATACCCCAGAAAATTGTGGATAAAATTTTTCAGCCATTTTTTACCACCAAGCCCACAGGGTCTGGCACCGGGCTGGGCCTCAGCCTAAGCTACGACATTGTAAAAGCCCATGGTGGTGAAATTAAACTAGAAACAAAGGAGGGCGAGGGCACGAAGTTTATCATCACATTGCCTGCTGCGTAACAAAATCCCCATTGCAACATTTCATAAAATCGAGAGTATTGTAGGCTGACGCCAGCAGGAGATGATGAAACAAATGGATTTTCAAAAGAAGGTAAAAGTGATAAAGAAATAACAAATATTAGGATCCCCCAAATCCCCCAAAATCGAGGTTTAGACAGTTAGGTTTTTTCCCCTTCAGTAACAATAAATACACCTTTAATAGTTATATGATTGCTGTTAACATACAAATGAACAATGGTTGGCCCGGTAAAAACAGTTTTGTTACTACGAAGGCGTTTTTTATTACGATGTTCATAGTTTTATTCACAACAAAAACAACGGTAAGGGCGCAACAGGCTGATATACCTGCCATACGCACGCGCTGGCTTGCCGCCCAAGATGACAGGGTGAAATATTTTATTGCCGACAGCTTGGCCATGTATTACCTCAACTATTCTCCGTTTAGCGACAGCAGTTGGGCTTTTATTCAACGCAGTGTTGCGTTGGCCAACCAACTAGGCGATAAAAACTTATTGATTTTAGCCGACGACCGTCTGGCCATGTACTATGCCTACAATTCAAAACACGACTCCTGTGCAATTATTTTTCAACAAGGGTTGGCACTGGCCAAAAAATACAGGGTTTTTGCGTATTTGTCGGGCCTTTATTATGCTATGGGTGTTACATATGACCACCTTGGCGATTATGAGGGCCATTCGGCCTGCATAAAGGATGCACTGGCTTTTTTGCCTAACAACGCCGACCCTTTTTTTGATATGAAAACCTTGGTATACGAAGCGGTTGCGCATAGCTACATTAATAAGGGGCAAATGGATTCAGCTTACTATTACTTGCAGGTTGCGGGTACCTATGCAAAGCAATCCAAATGCCCCGTTGCCTGTAATGGGGTGGCTTGGAGTTTCGCCGGTTACTATATTCGGGTTAAAAATTACCCCCGTGCAGATTCTGCTCTTACGGCGGCAATCGCGGCTTGCGAGCGGGTGGGCGATTATTGTTGGCGCAATGTGATAGAGTGTGGTTTTACAATATCGCTTTTTGAGCAACAAAGGTACCAAGATGCAATAGCCAGAGGCAGGCAGGCCTTGTATTTTTCGCATTTGGTTAACGACAAAACGTATGAGGCTGTTGCAGACGATATGATGTATAAATGTTTTGAAAGCCTGCACCAGCCCGACAGTGCATTACATTATTTAAAAATGAGTTTGCTTATAAGCGGCAATGTTTCAAGCAGTGCGGTTAATAATAAAATTAAGGCGTTGGGTTTTGCCGCCCAAATGCGGGAGCGTCAAGAAAAAGCAAACATAGCCTTGCTACAGGAGCAAAACACCAACCGCCAGCGGCAAATAGCGTTGGCATTTTCAATATTGGTGGTGGTGGTAATTGTAATTTTTGTTAGTACCAACAACATTAAACAAAAAAGGGCCAACCGCTTATTGGGTAAGCAAAAGGAAGAAACCCAGCAGGCCCTGATAAAGTTGCAAGCTGCCCAGGCTCAACTTATCCAAGCCGAAAAAATGGCCAGCCTTGGCGAGCTTACTGCGGGTATTGCCCATGAAATACAAAACCCGCTAAACTTTGTTAATAACTTTAGTGAGGTAAGCAGGGAACTTATTGCTGAAATGAGGGATGAGATGGAAGCCGGCAATAACAACAACGCATTAGCAATTGCAAATGATGTAGAACAA
>CAIRZB010000051.1 GCA_903882935.1 uncultured Parafilimonas sp.
AAAATATAGTGTTTTCTTTATCCAAACCAGCTTATGGCATCTCTTTCTTTCTATGCTAACTTTCAGGCTTAGTATAGTACCATTTATTCATATAGTGAAATATAATATATTAAATTATTTTTATTTTCTAATAAAATTATTAATACATTTGAATGAACAATTAATATTATTAAAAAAAACTATGCAATTGGTCTCAAAAAGCACACAAACGTCAAACGGCCCCTAATTTTTTTTTTGAAGTAATTTTTTGTCTAACCGCTATGTTTTACACTACTAAAACGTTTTGCTTTAAGGGTTTTAATGTAAGTACGTACTCTTATGCCGCCGTATGAAAAAATGGGTCAGTATAACAAACTATTAATTTATTTACCCCTTAAATCAAACACTAAATGCTAAAGAAAATTATTTTAGGCACAACTATGCTTATGAGCTACGGGTTAACCTTTGCTCAAACCGATTCATCAAAAACAGCCGCCGCGCCCGCTACACCGCCTGCAACCACATTTTCGGGTTCGGTGGATGCGTATTACCGTGCAAATTTTAATGCGCCAGGCGGTAAAACAAACAGCCTTACGAGTTTTACCAACTCTAACAGTTCTTTCGAATTGGGTATGATCTCATTAAGGGCCGACCACAGTTTTGGCAAGGTGGGTGTAACTGCCGACCTTGGTTTTGGCAGGCGCGCATCTGAGTATTCTTACAACGACACGGCTTCGCACAGCCTTTTAACATTGGCTGCTGTTAAGCAGTTGTATGTTACCTATTCCCCATCAGACAAGGTTAAGTTTACCTTTGGTAAATGGGGTACCCACGTTGGCTACGAAGTGCTGGATGCTTATTCCAACAGAAACTATAGTATGGACTACATGTTTTCTTATGGCCCGTTCTTCCACACGGGTTTAAAAGCAGACATTACTTTAAACAGCACTACCGCGTTTATGGTGGGCCTTGCTAACCCAACTGATTTTTCAACCACCACTTCTGGTACCAAGGTTTTTCTTGCCCAGTTTAGCACAGGTTCTGCCAGCGGCAAGTTTAAGGCGTTCTTAAATTACCAAGGGTACGGTGGTGTTTCAACACCTACTATGCTTAATGCAAACACAGGCTATATGCTTTATAAAAGCCTAAGCCAATTTGACCTTGTGATTAATGGCACATTAAGCAGTCAGGTGGGCATAGGCTTTAACGGAACAGTTCAGTCAATCAACGACGGAGCCAGCAAAAGCTGGTGGGGTTCTGCGGTTTATTTAAACTACGACCCGATTTCTACCTTCGGCCTTACACTTCGCGGCGAGTATTTCAGCGACAAAGACGGCCTGAAGCTGTTTCCTGTTGACGGCGTAGTGGGTTCAAATGTTGTTGACTTAACCCTGTCTGGCAATGTTAAAATAGGTGCGCTTACACTGATACCGGAACTTAGATTGGATAACGGTTCAGAAAACTTGTTTCTTGCATCAGACGGTACAGCAACCAAAAGCACTTTTTCAGCCTTATTGGCCGCGGTTTATAAATTTTAAAGTGCACGCAGGCTAGTTGCATAGGTAATGCAACCATGCTGGGGTGCTTACGGGAAAACTAATTTACATGGTGTGCCTGCTTTGTTGGCAGGTACACCTTACTTGAACCAAAATTTGTAATTAAAAAACCTCAACCACATGTTTTCAAGATTCCTCTTTAAAAGAAACCAAATGGCTTTTGTAAGCCCTTTGCACAAGCTGTCGAAAGCTGAAAAATGGCGTATGGCTGGTGCCATGTACGCTGGCAAAATAGGCGGTTTGTTGTTGGTGTTGGCGGCTATGCACTATTTGCCTACCCTGCTAGGTACTGCAGCGCATGCGCAAAGCACCGATTCGTTAATGAAGTCGTTGGCTGAAACAAAAAAGCAATTGGCCGATACAACAACAACTTTGCAAAACACGGCCAACACCATTTGGACGCTTGTTGCTGCCTTTTTAGTGTTTGGTATGCAGCCTGGTTTTGTACTGTTGGAAGCAGGTTTTGCCCGCAGCAGAGAAACCGTGAACATTTTGATGGAATGTATATTTGATACCTGCCTTTGCGGTATACTGTTTTGGGCTTTTGGCTACGCCTTTATGTTTAGCCATGGCAACGGTTTTATTGGCAACCATTGGTATTTTCTTAGTGGTGCAGATTCAGACGGTGCCTTGGCTTCCGGCACTTACCTAACCACAGGTGTACCCATCATCGCACATTGGATATTTCAATACGCTTTTGCTGACACATGCTCAACCATTACATCTGGCGCAATGATCGGCCGTACTGGTTTCCGTGGCGACATCCTGTACAGCATTGGTGTTACTGGTTTTATCTACCCAATTATAGGCCATTGGGCTTGGGGTCCGGATGGTTTCCTTGCCTTAATGGGCACGGCTGGTAACTTCCTGCCTTCTTTGGGCCAAGGTTTCCGCGATTTTGCTGGTTCAACAGTGGTGCACTCCATCGGCGGTATGGTTTCTCTTGCCGGTGCAATAGTGTTAGGCCCGCGCCTCGGCCGTGTGTTTAAGCGCGATGGTGGCGGCCCTATGCCTCCGCACAACATTACCATCGCAGCAGTGGGTGGCTTTATACTTTGGTTTGGCTGGTACGGCTTTAACCCCGGTAGCACCCTTTCTGCGGTAGATATGCAAGGTATTGGCCGCGTGGCTACCAACACAACGCTGGCCGCCTGTGCTGGCGGTATGTCTGCCATGTTGATGGGTTTATGGACAGGAGATACAAAAGGTAAATTTGATACAGGTTTAACTACCAACGGCTTTTTGGCTGGCCTTGTTGCCATTACCTGCCCTTGTTATTGGGTTGACCCTGCAGGTGCCATCGGCTTAGGCTTTATTGCAGGTATAGTGGTTGTGCTAGGCATTTACTTGCTGGAATACCTGCGCATTGATGACCCTATTGGCGCAGTACCCGTACACGGTTTTGCCGGTATGTGGGGTACGTGGTCTTTGGGCCTGTTTGCTTCTGGCAAGTATGGTATTACTGGGCCAACCGGTGCAGACAATTCAGCACCTGTTAAGGGATTGTTTTACGGTGGTGATGCATCAATATTAAAGGCGCAATTGATTGGCAACTTAACAATTTGTATTGCCACGTTGGTTGTGTCGCTAATAATGATGAAATTGATTAAAATGTTGCCCCACCCTTGGAGCTTGCGTGTTGAGCCAGAAGGAGAGAAGATGGGTCTTGACATATTTGAACACGGTACTGAAGCATACCCTGCCCAGTAACCTATATTTAGTTTTGTTTAAGCCTTTTTTAACTTTGGCATAGCTAAATAAAGTAAAAGTCCCGGAAGCCTTGTGGTTTTCGGGACTTTTTTTGCCAATATGGCATGACATGACAGTTGTGTTGGTGTAAACCTTCCCATTTTGGAAATAATCCCTATCATTTTGGGAAAAACATGACAGGTGACAAAATTGCAGACACTTGATAAAAAAAAATATTTAAGAAAACTTTTTATTGTAGAGGGGGCTGCTAAAAAAGGTTTAAAAATGCGTGGTAACTATGTATTGCTACTTGCCGGAAAAAAAAGTACATATTTTTTTTCTGTTTTGTTCTTTGGGTATTTTTTTGTTTTTTATTGGCAAATATGTAATAATTTATAATAACATGGGCTGTTGGGCCTTGCCACATTAATTAAGTTGGCATGGCATACTTTATGATTGTTAATGTTTGTTCTTTATTTATTCCAATTTTAAACAAGAAAATATGTTACGCCCAGCATTAGTTTTATTAGTAGTTGCAATTGCAGCCGGTGTTTACGCTTTAGCTGCCCCAAGTGTATTTGCAAATGTTTTAGCTTTCTCTGCTATCGTTGCTTTGTATCTGTCAATGTTAAACAGCAAAAGAACAGCCTAATTGCATTGTGCAGTTTTGCACAAGCGGTTATTGCGCGAACGTATAGGCCGTGCTTCAACCTTTTTATGAAAGGGTGAGGCCAAAGGAAATAAGATAGTCCGGGTGTAATGCTGGACTATTTTTATTTAAAGAATTGGCGAGTTGGCTGTATGCCACAAATAAAAAAAGAGAAGCTGGTATAGCTCCTCTTTTTTATTGCTGCCGGTGTAGGCAGTTTATTAGTTTCTAAGCAAAAAATATTACAACAGTTGGCTGTTTTCCAACTCCGCTTTTTTTAATAATTTGCATATATCAGGCTTCATGGCAAGGTCTTTCAGGGCGTTTAAATGTATTTGGTGGTGCATATCTGTACCCACAAGCCGTATCATTTTTTTTGCAAAAAGCTTTTCCACTACTTGTTTTACCGGTTTTCCATAATAGCCCAACAACGATAATAGGTTGGCTTGCAAAATGCAGCCAAGATCAATAAGGCGCTCGTATTGGTCAAAATTGCTATGGTAAAAGTTGTAGCGCTCGGGATGGGCTATTACCGGCGTAAGGCCTTTTAACCGCAGCGCGAATATTACCTGTTCAATATTAGGTGATGCCGCCACATACGACATTTCGATAAGAATAAGATTTTTGCCGAAGGTTAACAGTGGCTGCCCCTTCTTCATATTGTTTTCCATCTCGGGGTCTACCATATATTCTGCAGCAGCTTCTACAATTACCGGTATTTGCCGCTCAGCTATTGCATCCTGCACAGCTTTTAATGTAGGCAAAATTGTTACGGGGCTATTTGGGTAAATATCCGAGAGTATATGGGGGGTGCAAATAAGTTTATTATACCCAAGTTCGTGCAATTGCTCAATAAAGGCTAGTGTGGTATCAATATCTTGCAGGCCGTCATCTAAACCGGGCAGTAGGTGCGAGTGCATGTCGACGCCAATAAAAGATAAATCGGGTTTGATTGCAGAACTTCTTTTAAAAAATGAAAACATAGTACAAAGGTACAATTATCAGTTTGGGGTGGGCTAAGAGGACACCTTTTTATTTAACGATAAGCTATGGTCGAACAGCTCGTAGATGGAGTTGTTGCTGATGTACTCAGGCACAATACGTTTCATTTGCCTTACCACTTCATTATCTTCAAAATTTCCCGCCATTTCTAGCAGCCTGTTTATTTCTACAGATGTTTTTTTATAGTCCTGCTCAAAGGTTTTGGCTACCAATATTTTTTTATGGTGTGTTGGTATTACCTCTTCCTGTTTATTTAGCAGTTCTTCAAATAACTTCTCCCCTGGCCGCAGGCCTGTAAAAATTATTTCTATGTCTTTGCCCGGCTCAAAACCGGCAAGGCGTATCATCTTTTTGGCAAGGTCAAGAATTTTTACGGGTTCGCCCATATCAAAGAGCAATACCTCACCGCCATTACCCATCAACATAGCCTCCAGCATTAACGTGCAGGCCTCGGGTATGGTCATAAAATAGCGGATAATTTCCGGGTGGGTAACTGTAACGGGCCCGCCATTTGCTATTTGTTCTTGAAAGCGTGGAATTACTGAGCCGTTACTGGCTAGCACATTGCCGAAACGGGTAGTGATAAATTTGGTTTTTGTGCGTGACAATGGCAACGTGTAAACGCCGGGATTGTCCTTGGCCTGAAAGAACTCTTTATGGTGTAGCGAATGGCAGTAAATTTCTGCTATCCGTTTGGAGGCACCCATAACGTTTGTAGGGTTGATGGCTTTGTCGGTTGACACCAACAAAAAACGCTCTACGCCATACAACACCGATAGGTCAGCAATTACTTTTGTGCCAAGCACATTATTACGGATGGCTTCCGACGGGTGTTTTTCCATAACCGGCACATGCTTATAAGCGGCCGCATGAAAAACAATGGTGGGTTCGTGCTGCTGAAAAAGCAACTCCATGGCACTTTCGTCTTTAACATCGCCCAAGTACACTTTAAGCCTGCTGCCTATGTTATATTTTTGCTGCAACTCGTATTCCAAGTCGTGCAAACCTGTTTCGGTTTGGTCGTTAATAATCAAAGCCTCCGGGTGCATAGCTGCAATTTGCCTGGATAATTCAGACCCTATGGAACCCGCGGCACCGGTAATTAACACTCTTTTTTCTTTCAAAAAATTTATTACTGCCTGGTTGCGTAGCTTTATGGCTGGCCTGCCAAGTAGTTCTTCAATTTTTACACCCTGTAATTGGCTTATGTTTAAGTGGCCATGCATCCATGTTTTAACAGGCGGTATGTTCATCACCTTTACATGGTGCTCCAAACAGTCGTCAACCACTTTGTTTTTTATATTGATGTCAATGTTAAACCGTGCGAAAAAAAGGCATTCAATATTGTGGGTTTCTATTAATGATGCAAGGTTTTTATAAGAATAAATTCTTATGCTGTCTATTGTTTTGTTTACCAACTTTTCGTCGTCGTCAATAAAAGCCACCACCTTGTACTTGCTGTTGGAGATGGTGTAAATCATTTTTTGCAGAAGGGAACCATTTAATTCAGCACCGTATATAATAACATTTACAGCATCTGCATTGGTTGTGCTTGCCTTATACAGGTTTTTAATAAAAATTCTATAGCCTGAAATAACGAACGATGCAATAAAAAAGAAAATAAGTAGGGAGGAGTTGGCAATAACTGCCGTGTGGCCAATGAGCTTACTCACCATATTTATGATGAGGATAATAAAGTAGGTGCAAAAAACGGCCAGGATGGAGCGAATGGATTCGTGAAATTCGGAAAACCGAATGATGCCATCATAGGTTTTAAAAACAAAAAAGAAGATGGAACTAAATGTGGCGACAATCAACGCATCACTAAAAAGACTGCTATAAGCAGAAATTACAACAATATTAAAATTTTTTAATATAAGTGTTGCAAAGGTGATTGATGCGATACAAATAAGTAAATCGAGCAGAAAAATAAGCCACTTTGGCGCTATTCTGTTTTGCAACAGAAATTTTCTAAATTCAATAATTGGTACAGCCTTATTGTAGGTAATTTTCACTCTTTTTCAATTACGAATTAGGGATAAATGGTACAACTATTTGACCTTCTCATCAAAAGATACCTGTGGATTAAAAACTGCATATACGGTTGTAAAGATAGCAAAAAAATAGCTTTTTAGCGTTTTGTTATAAATATAATGTTTATTTAATCTGATTTTGTCGGGCATGATAACCTTTATATAATATCCCTCTGGGTTGGGTACGCTAGCCAACAGTTCGTTTTCATTCCTATACTTTAGCGAGGCAGTATCTGTAATACCCGGCCTTGTGGTAAGTATAAACATTTGGTCTGGCGTGTACAGGTCAACATATTTTCTAACCTCGGGCCTTGGGCCAACCAAGCTCATTTCGCCTTTTAATACATTTATTAACTGAGGCAATTCGTCAAACTTAAATTTACGCAAATAATAACCCACGGTTGTTATCCTGTTGTCTCTGCCCCCGATTGTTAGTTGGCCATGCTTCTCTGCATTTACGCGCATGGTCCTAAATTTTAGCATCGAAAAATCGATATTGTTTTTGCCTACCCTTTTTTGTACATAAATAATCGGGCCTTTTGACGAAAGTTTTATAATGATGGCTACTAACAACAGCAATGGTGCCAGCAGCAGCAACAGCAGTGCGGAAATAAGTACATCAAAAAAACGCGTATTGTCAGTCATTACCAATAACCTTGTTTACTGCCGAAACAACTGCGTTTATCACGGTATCGCATTGGCTGTTAGTAAGTTGTGGGTATACCGGTAGTGAAATTTCGCCCGAGTAAAGTGCATAGGATTTGGGATAGTCGTTTATGTTGTAACCGGCGTTTTTAAACACGGTAAGCATTGGCATGGGAATAAAATGCACGTTTACAGCCACGCCATGTTCGGTAATAAGGTCAATAACCGCATCGCGTTGTTGCTCGGTAATGTTTTGCACTATCAGTGGGTATAGGTGGTACGACGATTCGTACCCCTGCTTGTTAAAAGGCGGTGGCGTTGCCCAAGGGTATTTTTTAAAGGCCTCCGAATAAGAGTTAAAAACCCGCCGCCGCTCGGTTAGCAACACACTGTCGTATTTTCTAATCTGCCCAAGGCCCAGGGCAGCCAACACATCTGGCATGTTCATTTTAAAACCGGGGTACACAATATCGTACCGCCAGCCGCCGGCTTTCGATTTTGAAAAAGCATCTTTTGTTTGCCCATTCAGGCTCCAAAGCCGCAGCGTGCTATAAATATCGGCATTGTTAAAGGGGGGTGGCATATTGATGCAAATAACCCCGCCTTCGGCAGTGGTTACGTTTTTTACCGCATGCAGCGAAAAAACGGTAATATCGGCCAGCGTGCCAGTAACCCTATTGTTGTATTTAGCCCCATAGGAGTGGGCGGCATCGGATATAAGCAATATTCTGCGCAATTGCTGCTGTTGAATATTGGATGAGGGCGCGAATTTTTCAGCAACCAGCTCATCAGCCAAAATAGCGTTGATGGCGTTGTAATCGCAAGGCCAGCCTGCAAAGTCCACTGCTATAACTGCTTTGGTTCGCGGGGTAATGGCGGCCCTTATTTTTTCAGGGTCAATGGTAAAGTCATCCTTTACATCAACCATCACCACCTTTGCACCTATATGCATGGCGGCAAGCGCCGTGGCGCAATAAGTATATGCCGGTACAATAACCTCATCACCCCTGGTAACACCATACCAATGCATTACTAACATAAGGGCCGATGTGGCAGAGTTTACAGCCAACACATTGGGCACATTGCAGTATTCACCAATTTCCTTTTCAAGCAGCTTAACCTTTGGCCCTGTGGTTATCCAGCCACTTTTTAGGGTGTCTGTTACTTCGTTAATCGTGTCATCATCAATATAAGGCGGTGAAAACGGAATTTGCATGGTACGGATATAATTGAAAATACTAAATATTTTTTAAGCCACCTGATAAGAAAACCTGTATACGTTGGGTATTTTTTTAATATTTTCTGGCTTTTTTTGCAACTCAACAAACCGGTAGTTACTTAACGAAGCGTGAAAAAAAGGCCACTGATTGCACAATATTAACGATATTATATTCCTCCACCACCGGAAACATATGCCAGTTAATTTCCTGTGGAAAAGGTAAAAGTTTATCAGATTTTGCGATTATGGATAGTCTGCCAGAGGCCATCGTTTCGCAGAGGCGCAGGGGAGTGGTTTCCTATACCGCGTTAACAAACAGTGTTTTGCAATCGGCGCTTGTTGTAAAAAAGCACCCACTTTTTCTCGCCTTTTTCCTACTTTATTTTAACGTCGCTGCGGTACTTTAAATGCCCAATAAAACATAATGGTACCATGGGGCTTTTTGCAACAGGGTTAAAAACGCCGCCCAGGCTGTTATCGCCTGGGGGTAAAAAAACACTTATCGGCCCCCAATATACCTATTGCAGGTATTTGCTCATTTCTAGGGTTGTTTGGTGTTCCTTGTGTATAAACCAGCCCTGCCTTGTGTAAGCACTTATGGCCCTTGCGTTATTTTTTTTTACCGACAAAACCAGTTTATCCAACCCGCGCTGCTGCGCCTTTTTTTCAAATTCATTCATCAGCGTGGTAAAAATGCCTGTACCCCTATAATTTGGGTGCACGCCAATTACTACCAAGCCCGCTCTTTTATCAAATCCCACGGGTGGGGCGGCTGTTGCTTGCAAGGGTTTTTTGCTGAATAACTTTCTCCGTATGTTTTTGGCTATCAGGGGGTACATGGCCATTATTTCTGTGTGCAAAAGCAGCCATGGATGAAGCAATACACCCAATGCGGCCTGGCCCATCGTATACTGCATGATGCCGCTTGTGGAACCGTCGCCCACAAAACGGGGAATAAAGCCGCCGCAATACCCTATTACCGCTCCATCATTGTTGGTTACATGAAAAAGAAAACAATTATCCCTTGTCAAAAACCACTCGAATGATTTTTTTATATACGCCATGCCCAATTGCGTGGAAAGCGATTGCGCAAAACACAGCTTATGGCAAAGCGATATGTTATGTACATCAGACGGGCTGCTCGTGATAATTTTGTACATGTTTTTTATCGGCAATTTTGGGTAAAAATGGAACTGCCACCACAAATAGCAATAACATAGGCTGCACGGATATCTTCATGCCATTGTGCACTATAATTAAGCAAAAAAGAACGAAGAAGAATAAGGAAAACGAGCGTGCCACGCCTTTGCGCATCATTACTTCGGCAAAAAGGGCCACATAAAAGCCCCAATAGGTAACAATGCCCAAAATGCCGTGTTCGGCAGCGGCACGAACAAACTCGTTGTGTGCGCCCGACTCCACTGTATACAACTGCCTTTTTACAATTTCCTTACTAAAATTGCCGGTGCCGATGCCTGCAACAGGGTCGGACAGGAAAATTGTCCAACCTACCTGCACCAGCTCATCCCTGCCCGAGGCACCTTGCTGCTCATAGCGCTCAGCAATACGCCCGTTGGTTGTTGTTATTACGTAGTTGTATATTAAAAACCCAATAGGGATCAGTATCACGAGCATTAAATAGTTACCGGCTTTTTTCCAATTGAAAAGAAAATACAATATTACTATTATGACCAAAAAATATAGTCCACCCCTTGAAAAGCTTAACAGCATTAGGGTGGTGGACATGACAAATAAGACCGTATTGACAATCAGGTTTTTCCGCTCAAATTCGTTTACGATGGATAGAAAAAACAGAATGGCTGCCGTACCCAGGTACCCGCTTATTTGTACAGGGGGAAGGCCGTTGGTTGCTGCCGAGCTTGAGTGGCTAACATAATCAATATGGCCGCTAACATGCGCGGCGCCAACAATGCCTACTAAATAAACGCCCGCAAGCTTTAAATTGTCAAGAAAAGAATTTAGCAAAGATAGGCCTACTTGGTTGGTGGCAGACCAGAATGTAACCGAAAATAACAAAAGGCTGTTTATTACAGCAACCCTTGCAAAGTCGGGCTGGCTTGTGCGAAAAGAGTCAACTAATTCAATAAAAGAATACATTAAAATGAAAACAAAGGCGCGGGAACGAAATTTAATTACCGTGCCTTGTTTTAACAGCAATAGCAAAAACGATATTAGTAACACGTACTGTGCCCACAAGTAAATAATAAAGTGAACATTGGACCTGGCATAAATTTCAGAGTAAATAAGAAAAGGCACCAGCGCAAAAAACTTTTTTGTGTTGCCCATAAATGCAAAAAATACAATCAGCGCGCTTAATATTATGTAGCCTACGCCAATAATAGCATCGGGTATTAAGCTTGAGCCAATGTAAATGCCACATTGAAATGCAATAAAATATTGCAGTATCAATGGTAATTTTTTGCGTGGCTTAATAGCTTGTTCGTTAATCAAAATAGTTGTTTATTTTTTTAACGTACGATTGTGCCCAGGCCTCAAGGGTTTGGGCCTTGGCATATTGTCGCCCGTTTTCAATAATAATTGGCAAGCTGGCGGCATTTGAGCAAACTTGCTTTATCAGCGAAATTACATTGTTTACATCCGTTGCCGAAAATACAAAACCTCTTTCGCCGTTACCGGTCATCTCGCCAGAAAGGGCTACCCGGTTCAATAAAGGCACCACACCATGAAAGAATCCCTCGATAGGCACCTTGCCGAATCCTTCCACCAAGGCGGCCTGTATTAAAAAATCGCACTGCCTGTACAATACCCGCAATTCGCCATACGTTTTTTTTCCGCAAATATTTATACAGTCTTGCAAATTGTTTTCGCTTACAAAGGCTTCATATTCCTGTTTTAGGGGGCCATCGCCTACCACGTACAAATAAAAGTCAAAACCTTGGTCGCGCAATATTTTGCAGGCATTTAATATGTACTGCTGGTTTTTGTTGGCATTTAAAACCCCCACCGTTATAAATACCGGTTTCGTTATGCCAATCGTTTTTATTTTTTCAATCCTTTGTGCCACCTGATCGGTTTCCTCATCCCATTCTTTTAGCGTGTAGGATGGGCTTATACCTTTAAATAGGTTTTTGCCTGCCTGTTCTTGGCTTATGTATACCCAAGCCGGGCCTTTATGTATGGTTTTAAGTATCCATTTTTGAAAACGGTAGGTTAGGGGCTCATTTTTGTAATTGGCCCAAGTACCCGTATACGTAGCAAATGTTTTTAGCCCTTTTAAATAAAAATAAAAAAAACCTATAACATTAAGGTTGTTAGGAAACCGCATATACACAATATCTGCGTTGCTTGCGGCAGCTTTAAAACCCTTTAGCCAACCCGGTATGTTGGTAATTAAACCAAGTTTGTGTTTTACTGAATCTCCCCCGGCGTTTTTAAGCGCAATAAAGCTAATGCTTTTGTTGGTGTATGGTGTAACAATGGCAGTACCGGAAAAAGGAACAAAAGGGCAACAAATAACCGTTTCTTCAAAATAATAGGCCAATGCCTGCATTTGCCTGCAAAATATATGTACTTCAGTTACCGCATCACCTTGTGGGTTAAACATGTGGATACAGTCTGATACAATGGCTAACTTCTTAAACTTATTTTGCATGAATGTATACAGTGTGTTTTTTGGCACAAGTTGGTTTGGCAAGGTTTAAACAACGGCCCCAACCCGTGCTTGCCGCGTTGCTACTGCTGTAATAGCTCCGGCGTTTTGCCGCTGTTGAGCATTTTTTGGGCAATTTTTCTGGACCGGTATAGCTGTATTAGCAAAACCGGCGATTTTACAATGGTTAGCGCAATGCTTACCGCAAGCATTTTGCTGCTTCGCTTGTGTTTGTAGGGTACATTGGAAAGCATGATGCCAATTAGCAACGCGTTTTTGTACAAAGGCTTGGTAAGGTATTTTTTATACAGGTAAATAACGCTAGGCACCGGTTTGGGGGCAAACCATTTTTTTGGCCTAAAGCCGTCCCAACTGCCCATTTCCCTAAGGCCGCCGCTGCTTACTTTTAAATGTATCCTGGGTGCTTTTGGGTTGGAGATACTCGTAAAACCGTTTAGGTAGGCCCGGTAACCAAATTCCCCATCGCCCATGCGCTGCCCATTAAATTGCTCGTTAAACAGGCCTATTTGTTTAAATACATGGCGCTTTACCATGGCATTGCCAGAGTCAAACTGGTCGGCCCAACGGAAATAGCTGTAACTGGCCGGTATTTTTTGCCCAACCGAGGCCAATGAAACCCCCGCAGAAATATCGGCATTGTAAAAATCCAGGCATTTTAAGTGCTCCGCTATCCAGTGTTCGTCCACCCGGCTGTCATCATCAAAAAATAAAAGGTATTCGGCCTTGGTGGCTTTTATGGCATTGTTACGGGCTGTCCACAATAGTTTTTCCTTTTGGTTGTGCACCACAATATTGATGGAGAACTGTTTGTAAAATGCCTGGTCAAAATTGTCCGACTGGTCATACACCAATACCTCGAAGTTTTTGTACGACTGTAGCTCCAAGTCGTGCAACACATCTTTTAAATACACATAGCGGTTAAGCGTTGGTATAATAACGCCAACCAGTGGGGCGCTTGCCACCAGTGGTGATTGGAAGCTGGCGTAACTTTCATCAATAAACGGCTGCTGAAACGCGTTGATGCGTTTAAATTTTCTGGAACCCAAGTAGGCGTACACCTCCTTAAACGGGTTTTTAAAAGTAAATAACCGCAGCGTTAGCGCAAAAGTTGCCCATGGTGTGCCCCAGTATTTTCGAAGGAAGGAATACTCGTCTTTTAACGTTGGAGGGGGCAGCATCTCCTGTTGCCTTATTTCTTCCTTGGAAGATTGCAGCAACTTACCTTTTAAACAAAGATGGTAGCCTGCATCGGCCAATTGGGCCGATTTTGATTGGAAACGGGTATCTATAAAACCCTCAGGAATCTCCGTTTCCTTTACATAACATGAGGCGAACTTTTTTGCCGAAGCCGGTAAAATGTTCAGTTGCCAAGCTGGCTGCGTATATCGTATAAACTTAAATAACAACAGTATTATTATTTAAAAGGTTGTTGTAAGTGGTTTCAAATATGGTTATTTGTTTGTCAAGCGTAAACTGCTGCAACACTCTTTCCCTGGCTTGTTTGCCCAAGGCCGCCCTTTTGGTTGCATCTGTTGCCAATGTAAGCAACAAGCCTGCCAGCATGTTGCTGTCATACACATCTGCCAGCATACCATCCACATCATGTGTTATAACCTCCTGCATGCCACCGCTTTTGGTTGCCACAACCGGCAATTCCATCGCCATGGCTTCAAGGGCAACATTGGCAATGCCTTCGTATACGCTGGGCAGAAAAAATATATCAGCTTTATTATATAATCCAATAACCTCGTCCTTGCTTTTGGCGCCAACCAGCACCACATGGTTTTGCAGCCCCATTTGGTGTATATGGAAAATAATTTCTTCTTTTTGTAGCCCGTCTCCCACGATGACCCAAGTGAACTCATTGAATGTTTCCAACAATTTTTTTACCGCCAATAGCCCCGTAAAGTATCCTTTTTGGAAAGTAAACCGCCCTATGCTTAAAATTTGAAGGGGCGCATTGGCTGTGTACGGCTGCGAACGTTTAAACTGCGCCGCATCAATACTGGGAAAGTTGACAAATATTTTCGATGGGTCGGCACAGTATGGCAGTATGGTTTGCCGCATATCGTTTGACACGCAATGAATGGCATCCACTTCGTTAAACAACAGTTGTATGTTCTTCTTACGGTCGTCAAAAACCAACAGCTTAACTTTTTCTGCCGAGCCGCGGCAGCTCACAATTTTTTTGGCCCCTACTTTTTTCAACACGGGCATGTACAATGTGCCAATGCCAGAAAACCCAACATGCAGTATATCTAGCTGGTGTTTGTTTATGTAATGCAGCCGGGTTTTGCCGGCAATGGTATTTTTAATGCCCTGTTTTTGCATGGCGGCATTTAAAATTGCCAGTGGGTGCAGGGCAGCATACACAGCCATGCGGCTTTTGGTAAAAGCAACTGCCTGTACATTGGCGTGGCCCGCAAATAGTTTGTTATACAACTTGGTGTTTATGCTCTCGCAAAACACCACCACTTTATGGCCCCGGCTGGCCAAGTGCAGCACTTTATTGGAGATAAAGGTTTCGCTAAGCGTTGGAAAGGATATGGTAACAATGCCTATCCTCATGCTGTTAGCATTTTATTGTTAACATGGTAGGCATCCCAATTTACCAACGAGTACATGGCCCAAATAAACCAGCCCCAGTCTGCTTCGCCTGCCATATGCTGTTGCAGCAGTTTTTCTGTTTCGCCCCTGTTAAAAAATGCTGCCAAGTGCGGGGGCATATCCAATATTTTTTGTGTTACGTCTGCTTTTAGTTCGCCGCGCATCCATTCAGCCATGGGTATCACAAAGCCTTTTTTGGGGCGCATAACCAAGTCTCGGTTTGTTTTTGCAATAAGTGCCAGTTTAAGGTTTATTTTTCCAACACCGCCTTGCAGGCATTCTTTAAAATTGTATCCGCCGCTCATGTCAAGTACCTTGTTGCTTAATAACGGCACCCGTACTTCAAGGCTATGGTACATGCTGGCCCTGTCAACTTTTAGCAATATGCGTTGCAGGTGTGCATCAGTTTCTAACTTGCGCACAACATTCATATAGTCTTCATCGCTGCTTAGCAGGCTTGCGTTAGTGTTATGTATTGTCGTGTAATAATAGTCTTCATAAGCCTCTGCTTTAAATATGCTGGGCATCCAATGCTGTGCACCTGTTATAAACAAGGCATGGTAGTAGTAGGCGATAAAGTTTTTTTCACCCCAATGCCGGGCAAGGGTAAAGCCTTTTTTGTTTAATATTTTCCGGGCCAATAAAATACCTTTTCGGGTACGGGGGCCGTGCTTGTACAAGGCAATATTTTTAAGGGCGGTGTTGTTGCGCGGGTAGCCCCAAAACAATTCATCCCCCCCGTCTCCGCTAAGGGCCACAGTTACTTTTTCCTTGGTAAATTTTGAGAGCATCAATGTTGGCAGCGACGAAAAATCTGCAAATGGCTCACTAAATGCTCTTGTGTTTTCATCTACAAGGCCCAACAGGGCTTGGGGATGTATAAATTTTTGGTGGTGGTTTGTGTTGAAAATATCGGCAAACTGCTGGGCAGCGTCGGTTTCGTCAAGGTGGTGGTCTTTAACGCCTATGGTAAAAGAGTTTATCTGCCGTTGACGGTTGGCATACCAGGTAACCAAGGTGCTGTCTACCCCGCCCGACATAAACGTACCCAACGGCACATCGCTTACCAATTGGCTTTGTACCGCATTGTATAATGTTTCTTCAAGTGCATGGTTTTGTTGGTAGCCTGTTGTTAGGGGGTATTCGTAGTACCTATGTTGTTGTATACTGCCGTTTTGTACTATGTAGTAATGGCCATGCAACAAAAGTTTGGTATTGCTGAAGGCCCCAAAATTTTCAGGAACGTAGCCCAGTGAAAGAAACGACCCAATGGCATGGGCATTTAACGATGTGTTTTTTAAATAGGGGTGGTTTATGATGTGGTCGTATTGCGAACTGTATGCAATACCCTCGGCACACTCGCCAATGTACAGCGGCTTTATGCCCAACCTGTCCCGCGCCAGCAAAAGGCTGTTTTGCCTAACATCGTAAAAGGCAATTGCAAAAATTCCGTCGGTTATCTGTAAGGTAGCATCCGCACCCAAGTGCATCAGCGCGTACAATAGCAACTCGGTATCCGTGGTTGATTTGAACGAGGTGCGGTATGGCCTTAACGCATTTGCCAACTCCCCGGTGTTGTATATTTCGCCGTTAAAGCTTATGCAATAATGGCCGCAGTCTGACAGCATGGGCTGGTTGCCGTTGGGGCTTAAGTCGCGTATGGCCAGGCGGCAAAAACCTGCTATGTAATTCTCCCCATTGTCCCAAAGGCATTGTGAGTCGGGGCCGCGGTGCCGCATGGTGGTTAGGCAACGGTTATAGTAATCCTGCTGCAGGCAGTTCCGCTTATATAAGTACATGCCGGTTATTCCGCACATAGGTTAATTTTTATTGCGCTGCGCGTTAAATTTTATGATGGCCTCCTCGTAAACTGCCCTAAATTTTTTTGCCACAATATCCCAAGTATAGTTTTCTTTAAACTTGGTATTGCCATTGTTACCAAGTGTTTGCCGCAGCGGCTGGTTGCTTATAAGTGTTGTAAGTTTTTCGGCCAGGTCGTCAGCGTCATCAGGTTTAAACAACAGCCCGTCCTTTCCGTCTTCTATAATAGATGCGATAGCACCGATACCCGCCCCGATAACCGGTTTTGAAAAACTCCAGCCTTCTAAAAAAACGATGCCGAATGATTCCTCTTTTGAGGGAAGCACCAACACATCCGTCACCCTCAATATTTCTGTTTTTTGCAACTCCGTAATATCACAAAACAAACGGATATTGCTGTTATTATTGGCTATTTTCTTTAACTCAGGCGTGTAACTGCTACTGGCCCCACAAATAAACAGCTGCGTGTTAAGGCTTTCGGCGGGGCTGCGTTTTAAAAAAGCCTCCAATAAAACCGGTATCCCTTTAAATGCTTCCTGCCTGCCCAGGTAGGTTATTACCACTGTGCCAGTAGGGATATTGTAGGCCTCTTTTAGCTGTGCATCGGTTATGGAGAAATCAGCCTTGGTTTCAATATCGCTGCCCACGCCGATAACCTTTATATTTTCTGCCGGGCACCCTAGGCTTACAAGGTGCTTTTTTTCATAGCTGCTGTTGGCAATATAGTATTCTGCGGCTTGTAAGCGCCGTAAGTATACATCCAATATTTTATGGCTGTGCAGGTGCATGGCGCCAAACATAACAAAGGGCTTGGGGTTTCGGGTATGTTTTCGCCAAAAGGGATAGTCTGCAAACAGGTAATGTATGGATGATGCACCAATTACATCGGCATTATTGGCATTAATGGCCCTGCGCATATTGGCTGATATAGGCCCCTGCAGCAGGGCAATTAAAAACTCCGGCAGCGGCTTGTTAAATACCTTTCTTAAAAACTTGCCAAACAATACGATTAATGGAAAGTGAAAACGTAAGAATGAAAACCGCCGCACCTTAACGCCATTTATTACTTCTTCCTGTAAAGGTATTTGCTCAAATTTACTTCTGTTAGGCCCAAACATTGAGTTGGACGTGTATACGGTTACATCATCATTATATACCCCAAAAAAAATTTCAGAAATTTTTTTAATGGCATACTGTGTACCCCCATTAGACGGGTGGTAGTTTTGTGTAACATGCAATACTTTCATAGTGCTATTGGCTAATACCCGTATGGCGCCAGTATGTCTTTTATTTCAGCCAGTATACCGTCAGTTATCTCAATATCCTGTTCATCATTCATGGGCTCTTTAACCAGCAGATGGTAATCAATATTCATTTCCCGGGCCACTTGGTGGTATGCCACTGCGTCCCTAATTTTTCTGGTGGTAGGAAACAATTCTATAACCACCGGTTTATTGTTAACATATATTAGGTTTATTAAACCGGCACCGTGTGGGCCAATAACCAATTTTGCGTTTCTGAATGCGTACACCTGTTCAACATAACTCATTTTTTCGGTATGGATAATTTGAAATGGGAGGGGTGCGAAATATTCTTTTAACCGCTGCTCGCCCAGTAGCTTGCGTTGGTTAACATTTGCCCTGCTGATGATGATATAGGTTGGCGCTTGGTTTGGGGACGGTAAGTTTGTTAAGGAAATTTTTTTTAACAAAGAATACAAAGGCAAATTATACATGTTGGTCATAACGGTTTCCGGCGTTCGTACAAACGGATAAGAAATTAAAACACAATTATCCAACACGCCGCAATCGGTGTTTTGCCATTGTATAATTTTTTCGGGCTTTATACCAAACAGTGCTATCAAAGATTCCCGTACAAAATAGGGCGAATCAGCCGCTATTATTATATCGTAATCATGGTAATTGTCTCCGCTGTATTCAATAAAGGCGGCAAGCCTTGTTAATGACTCTGTTGTCCAATGATAGTAATTATTGCTGAGTTTATTCAATAGGGGGATAACCTTGCCGAGCTTCTTCTTAGGTTTTGTAAATAATGAGGATATGATTTTATGGTTGACCAACAGTTTATTTAGGTACTCCATCTGAAAAATTGCTGATTCGAGGATTACCTTTTTTTTATACACTATAACGCCCCGGCCTACCAAATAGGCACCAGGCAATGCCAAATACGACACTCCTGATACATGTACACCCTTATCAAATACCGTTATCCAATATGGGGCATTTGATTTGGTGTTATAATCATATGTTTTTATGCGGCCTTCAATGGTAAAAGGCTTGGCCAGTGTTTGCATTTCAACATTGGCAATTCTACCCCCTCGCCTTACATCTATAACTGGTAAAATATTACCCGCTGCGGCATTTACCCCCTTAAGGATTGATTTACCCAAAACTTTAAGTCGGCTAATCATATAAAAATATGTTTAAATGCAATTTACTAGGTGTGGTATAAGGGTAGGCAAGATGGATTACAGTTTTGTTTTTAGCAATGCGCAAACTCTTTTAGTACTGTTGCCATCAGTAAAGGTTATCACACTTTCCAAAATTGCTTGCGACGATGCGTTTAAACTGTTTTGCGGCACATGCATGGCACTATTGATAAGTTTTATCAGCTCTTCTTTTGACTTGGCCAGTGGTACTGCGCCAGTTTGCATAATGGGCGCAAAATGTTCCTGCCAGTACATTTTATACAGTCTTTTGCTGATGACAGCAGAGTTTTTAAAATAAGCCGGGCCTATTTGGGGTTTATTAAAGGCACTTCCGTCAACCGTCATGGTTGAACAGAGGTTAATGTGTACATCAGTATAGTATAGGGTTGAACACAGTTTTTTTATATCAAAATCGGTTATGTTGGCTTCCCCCAGTTGTTTTTCGCCCGTCCACGATGCATCAAACACTACATTTTTGGTATCACCCAACGCTTTTTTCCACCTGTCAAGGTTATCAATGGGGTGTGCCCTGAACAATACCACAGGGTTACCTTCTATCGCGCCACTGTTGATGGCTTCATCAATATCCTTCAAATAGTCTGGTTCCTGCGGAAAAAGCGAGCGTGGCCCGCCGGCATATAAAATTACCTTACGGTTGCGGGGCATTACCGAAAGCCCCGTCATTTTTTCCCAAGTGTCTTTGTCAAGCAGGTTGCTGTTTTTAAAATAAAAATCAAATTGCACGGCACCTGCCACATGAATTTTTTCACTTGGCGTTTCGGGATAAATCCGCTGCAATTCTTTTTTGTTATGCTTGTTCCAAACTATGTACATATCGTACGCCACCGGTATCCAGCCACGTTTGGTAACATTGTCAAACGACAGTATTGCTGTAAGCATCAGCTTTTTCTTGTCCTCACACACCCGCAACAAAATATCCTCTTGCCTATGGAAGGGGGTTACCGAAAAAACAGCATCAATGTTTAGGCTGTTTACAAAGGCCGCCAGTTCGTTATAATTGGTATCTGAATGCAGCAGCTGCTTTTCTTTGGCGAGCAAACGTTCAGAAACACGCGGAAAAAAGAATTTTATGTAATTGTATAGTTCCCTACCCCTGCGTATATATTTACTTTTAAAAGGGGCAAAACTCTCAATATAGCTTGACTGAATTTTTTTAGACGGGCTGTTTAACCTGAAATACTTAAACCATATATCAATTTTATGCCTAACATCGGTATATGTGCGTCCCTTTTTATTTTCTGGGCATATATGCACTTCAAAACCATCTCTTTGCAGCTCTTCAATCAAATCAGGCTGGTCCCATGTAAGGCAAACAACCGGGCTACAAAAATCGTTTAGTTTGTGCAACAGCCCGCTTCTGTATAGGTAGCGTATAGAAAAGCTGAAGCTTATGGTTATTAACAAACGTTTTTTTACTGGGGGCATAGTATTATTTACCTGTTATAAGTCTAATCCAAACCCGCGTGGGTATATGCCAATACCCTTTTTTTATAAGGAAAGGAATAAGTTCTTTAATAAAACCTGATTTGTTGGCCGATAAACTTTTTAGATATTGGGCAATTTTCTTTTTTAAGAAACCTTTTACCTTGGCATCTTTAATGTAATAAAGTGCTTGGTGGTTAGATAGTACCCTGTCTCTGTAATAGCGCTCGCTTTTGTTAACCTTCCATGCCTCAATAATGGGGGATGTTTTTTTAACCCTGTATACCAAGCTGGGGTAATCGCAATATTTTACTTTAGCCACCGCAAATGCCCTCAGCCAAAAATTATAGTCTTCATACAGCACGCGTGGGTCGTAAGGCCCGGTTTTGGCGTATATGGCTGTTCGTATCAGGCTGCTGGGGGTACAAAATTTCAGTTCGCCAAACACATAGGGCCTAAGCACATCGCCTTCTATTACTTTAAATGCATCCTTTTCAATGTAAGGCCCTGTAGGGTGGCCTTCTTCGTCCATGGTGTTTGCATTTACTAAACATACACCATATTCCTCCCCTGCATCTTCCAGGGTTTTAACTTGCAACTCAAGTTTTTGGGGCAGCATTAAATCGTCAATGGCAAACAGTGATATGTATTTGCCTTTTGCAAGACTTATTATTTTATTGGATACGCGTGTTATACCAATATTTTTTTCATTTTTTATAAAGGTGCATTGTATGTTATTGTCGGCTATCCACTGGTCAATGATGGCTGGCGTATTTTCTGCCGATTTATCATCTACTATAATCAATTCGATAAACGGGTATGTTTGGGCTAAAACAGAGTTGAGCGCGCCAATTACGTAGGCTGAATAATTATACGATAATACGCCCACGGTAACCAAGGGTACATTATCGGTTGTTTTGCCGGTTCTAAAATCCATCAGATTCGCTTTTGGGGTATTTCTTACCGGCTTTATTTAAAAAGCCGTTTTTTTAACCGGGATAAGAGGAAACGGAGCGGGTGTTTGTTTACCCAATCCCAACTGGTCTTTAGCTCTTTATATTGCTGAAAAAGCTCCATGGGGTCGGTAAAATAAGCACCATATAATTCGGCGTGTTTGTAATACACATAACGGGTCATACGGGCCACTTTGTTTTCCGATTTTAACAGCGTGGTTCTTGAAACCGCCTTTATACGCCAATAAAATGTAGTTGTGTCAACCATCACAGCTTCGCCAGCCTTATTTAACAGGCTTATCCAAAACTCCCAGTCTTCCAAGCCCTCCCGCATAAATGTATCATAACCACCAACAGCCTCCCAGTCGGTTTTCCTAAACATGCCGCAGGGGTGTATGCAATTGCCCATCAACAGGGTTTCCCAAGTGTATGGCCTTAACTTCCAGGGTCCGTTAACAAGCCCGAATTTTTCCCCTTTGCCGTACACCAGTTTAATTTTTTCGGAGGAGCTTATTTTTTGTAAACATTCAGCTATATAGTTAGGGGCCACTTTGTCATCGCCGTCAAGCGGCAGTATATACTTGCCCTGTGCCAGCCGTATGCCAAAATTTCTTGCTGCCGAAGGGCCGCCGTTATCTGTATGGTAATATTTTATTCGTCCGTCTTTTTCGGTATAACCAGCAGCCACAATGCTGGTGTCGTCGGTTGAGCCGTCATCTACAATAATACATTCCCAGTTGGTAAATGATTGAGCCAGCAAACTGTCTAATGCGTCTGGTAAATATGCTGCTTGGTTATAAGCAGGTGTAATAACAGTTACTTCAGCCACTTGTAAAACCTTTTATTTTTTTTAATGTTACCGATGATCACGCGGTTGAATGCTTGTTGCGCAATATTCGAACGTATTATACGGCAGAGACTTTGCTGCTGTTAACCTTACCATAAAACTGCATGATGGCGTTATATAACCCGTGTATTTCCCTTTTGTGCAGCACAACATACCGATAATAGTTTGCGTAATACTTATTTTCAAACTGGTATTTATTGCCTTCTTGGTTTAAAAAAAGTGAGGTGGTAAACCGTATCGCTTTTCTAACGCCGCCACACCTTTTTTTAAGCGGGGCTGAAACTTGCTGCGTTAAAATTTTATATACTATAGCAAACCGCACGGGCTTTGCGCCAAGCAATAGGTTATACACAATGCAATACATATCAAATACAACCTGGGCTTTGCTTTGGCCGTACACCATTTTTTTTAAATACTGCCAAGTAAGGCGGCCGGCAGTCATATAATGTACAAATGCTAAACTGTTGGTGTAATATACTTCGTAGCCGATAGCACGTAGGGCGGCGCACAATTCAAGGTCATCGCCCGCCAGTAGGCTTTTGCCTTGCCTGCCAGACAATATGTGTTTAAACCCGATGGCGTTTAACGCATCAAAGGCTTGCCTTCTTATACCTGTGCCAGCTGTTGCCAGCCAATTGATGGGCGTGTCGCTCGCCCTGCGCTGGCCGATAGCATATGCCGTAGAAAAATTATTAAACCATACAGGCGGCTCCGTTTCGTAAGCACCGGTTGACTGGCCGCCCACAATGCCAATTTTTTCGTTGCCGTCAAGTATGCTTGCAACGGTGGCAATATAATTTGGCGCAAGCCAATTATCATCATCGCATTGTATTAGGTACGCGTAACGGGAAATTTCAATGCCCATTTCCCTGGCATAAGACACCCCGGGCTTGGGCTGCTTTGCCAGTGTAAATGCGATGTTTGTGTTGTAACCGGCCCATTCGGTTTGTACCGTTTCAAAAGTATTGTCAGTGGAATTATTGTCTACCACTATCACCTCCCATTGTAACCCCTGCGGTATAACCTGGTTGGCCAAATGCCGCAATGTTTGTGGTAACCTTTTGGCCCCATTGTAGGTACAGATGATAACAGAAACACCTTGCTGGGCCATTAGTTTTTTTTGCCTGTTGAAACTTTAAGACTGGATTTTACCTGCATGAGGAAGAAATATTTTCTTGCCTCAAGCTTGCTGGGAAACATGCCCCAAAAGCGGTTTTTAATTTGTTGTACTGCTTCTGGCCTGTACTTTTTTACCTGTTGCCTAAACTTGGCGTACTTTATAAAAACCAACTGCCTGAAAAAGCCCTCGGTTATAAGGCCGTATTTTTTCAAGTATTGCAAAATGGTTAGGTTTTCAATAAAATTATAGCCTGATGCATACGCCTTGCCGCTTACATCTTTGTCGTGTTTCCTAAAAAAATTCAGCACCCGCCCGCTGATAAAAACATTACCCAGCCGTGCGGCTTCAATCCAAAAAAGCCAGTCGCCCGAAAACTTTAGTTGGGTAAAATCGTGCGGCATTTTTTCAAAAACTTCTTTTTTAAATATCGCCATGCTGGCATTTACAATAATGGTTCCTTTTGTTAAATGCCAATTTATAAAGTTGTTGCCGTTCACCACTTCCTCAAGGTTGGTAGCCTTTGTAATGTAGCGTATGCGGTTATTGGCATCAATGCAGCAGGTTTGTGCGTATGCCAGTACACAGCCCGGGGTTTTTGTGAGGCCTTCAACTAGTACTTCTAAAAAATTGGGCTCGCACCAATCATCACTTTCTGCCATCCAAATTATTTCACCCTTAGCAAGTGCCATTCCTTTTTGCCATTGTTTAAACGGCGACCCGCTGTTGGTTTCGTTATACACAATGGCTGTAACCTTAGGGTTACCCCGGTATTGCTCAATTATCTCCCTGCTGTTGTCGGTTGATAGGTCGTCCAAAATAATTACTTCAACATCGGCATAGGTTTGCCCTAACACGCTGTCAATTCGTTGTTTAAGAAAACCGCCATGGTTATAATTGGGTATAATTGCCGAAACCTTCATGGATATTTTAGAAAAATTGCAGTTAAGGGTGTTGGCCTTTGTAAGAGTAACTTGCTTAGGCGGTTGCTTTTTTTGTATTTGCACACCGCATTTTAATTGAATTAAATAGCTGCTTAGGCTGCGAAAAGCTTAACCGGCATTACGGCTAAAAGTTCGGTAAAAACAGCGGCACATTGGCCGATAAGAAAGGTGCTGGGTTTTTATTTTCCCTTGCCGCGCTTAAGAAAAGCCAGTTTGGTTACTATCCAGTTACCAAGTTTAAAGGAGGTTGATTTTTGCACATCGCGCCATCCTTTGTTGTAATAATGGGTGTTTTGTTTTAATACGGCTTTAACCCCGTTAAAAAACGATGTTATATCAGGCAGTGCCTCATCGCCGTTGCTGCAAATGGCCATGCTGTAGTAGTGCCGGTTGTAATACGACTCCTCTTCCAGTGCATTGGTTATATGGTCATAATCTCCGTCAAAGGCCTCAAAAGAAGTAGCTTTCGTATGAATGGGCGTTATGAGCGACCCCGCAACATACCGTTGTTCATAAAATGCGGTATGCTTAAAATGGCTTTTCATAAAAGCTTCAAACTCTTCAAACTCAAGTTCCTTAACATGGTAGGGGTTGTTGGGTACTACTTTTTGATAATATGTTTTATTGGGAGACGAAATAACCAGCAGGCCACCCGGCTTAAGCACGCGCTTTATTTCTGCTATCATTTGTTCGTGTTCGTCGTGGTGTTCAATAGTTTCAAATGAAACCACCAAGTCTACGGTGCCGGTTTCTAAAGGTATATTGCTAGTAGAACCCTGTTTAAATGTTAGGTTGGTGCGTTTGGTGGCATATTTTTCCTGCGCGTGCTTTACAGATGCTTCGTCTATGTCTACTCCGAAAACAAATTCTGCATGCTTGCTTAACAAATAGCTTCCGTAGCCTTCACCACTGGCAATGTCTAAAACAATTTTGCCGTTAATAATAGCCTGGGCAATAGCATAACGGTGAAGGTGTTCAAATAGATGGAAATCATTGTCTACTGATGTAACAAGTCTTTCACCAGTCCACTCTAGTTCATTCATATTCTTGTAAATATTATTATGTACTTGTAATGCAACGTTAACCAACTGTGGCATGATATGCCGGGTAGTACACTTGGGTATTGAACTCCTGTCGTTTCGATAATCGGCACGTCAACAATTCGTAGGTTGTTTTTTTGCAGTGTATGCAAACTAAAAAGGCTTAAATAATACAATGGCGATACGCCAATTAATTTTTAGCTACCTTTTGATGTACGACGTATGTTCCGAAAAATATTTTAAGGATGGTTGGTTTTTCGCTGCTGCTACGCCCTAAAATACCCTATTTATGGCTAAGGGTTACATCAACATTATTATTTGCCGTGTGCGTTTAGCGGCGATGCGATGTGCGTAAGCTGTTATGCCAACTTTTTCGGCTGCCTACAGCCATGTGTTTATCGCGCATGCTTCATTTTTTCAATAAATCCGCTTATATCCGTGCTTTGCAAAAGTACCACGTGTTCTTCTATTTCGGCAATGGGCAAATCCCACCATTTAATTTGTTCCAACTGCTCAATGATGTCTGCGGCAAACCTATATTTTATGTGCTTTGCCGGTACCCCTGCCACCATGCTGTATGCGGCAACATTTTTTGTAACCAGGGAGTTGGCACCTATAACGGCCCCGTTGCCAATGGTAACGCCCGAGAGTATGGTAACATTGGTGGCTATCCAAACATCGTTGCCAATTACTATGTCGCCTTTGGTGTAAGGGTGGCCTTGTATGTGCCTGTGTTTGTTAAAGATGGCGTTAAAAGGGTAAGTGGTAACCCAATCAGTACGGTGTTCGCTGCCAAGTATTATTTTAACATCGCTGCCAATTGAACAAAACTTGCCAATTTTTAGCTTTGTCGGCTTGGTGGCAATATCATCGTAGTCGTCAAAGTCAAATATTTTAGGAAAGCCATACGTGTACTCCCCTATATCGTATTTTTTATACTGGGGCTTTTTGTTGGTAAAAACATCGTCCCTAAAATAGGGGCTTGCTACAGGTGCCGGCTTGCCTTTGCCCGCTAATTTTTTTATAATACGTCTTAAGTTCACTTGGGTATTATATTAACCTTAGGTAATGTATGGTAACCAAAATTTGTGTTCCACCGGGAAAGCAGCATGGAGTCGTCCTTGTCGTTAAAAAGCTTAAAGGATGGCTCTTCTAAAACGGTATCAAAAAATTCCCATGTTTTTTCCGTGGCAAGGGCAAACGCCCCCTTATAGTCACCCGGTACTAAATTGTGGCTGGGTATGCTTATGGTAAACCTGTTGTCGCCTGGTACAAGCGTTAATGCATTTTCAATAATGGTATTGGCAATTGACTCGTTAAACAGGTTATGGATGCCAATGCCCAAAGCAACATTTTTTACGTGCTGGTTTGAATGTATATTAATCTCAAAAATTACCGGCTCGTTAAAAATATAGCCCAGTTCAGATGCCGTTATTTCAGCAAAATATACGTTTTTACTGCCTGGGTTGTTGTTGGTATAGCTACAGCTTCGGCTGGTAAGTGTTAAATACCGCTCTACGGCACTGGCTGTTTTGCCAATGTATGTAACCTTGCCGTTTGCCAGCACTACGCATCGGTTGGTTAGGTTTAAAACAGCGTCCATATTATGGCTTACAAATAAAATGGTGCGGCCCTGCTTTTCACTCACATCCTTCATTTTGCCCAGGCATTTTTTCTGAAACTCCGCATCACCTACGGCAAGCACTTCGTCCACAATCAATATTTCCGGCTCAAGATGTGCCGCAACCGCAAAGGCAAGCCTTACATACATACCGCTGCTATAGCGTTTTACGGGCGTGTCAATATATCTTTCAACGCCCGCAAAATCTACCATTTCATCAAACTTGGATGTTATTTCTTTTTTAGTCATGCCCAATATGGCACCATTTAGGTAAATATTGTCCCTGCCCGAAAGGTCTGGGTGAAAGCCCGTTCCAACTTCTAACAAGGAGGCAATGCGGCCTTTTATTTTTATTTGGCCTTTGGTGGGCGAGGTTACCTTAGAAAGTATTTTTAGCATGGTTGATTTACCGGCGCCGTTGCGGCCTATTATACCCAGCACTTCCCCATGGTTTACGTCAAAATTAATATCCTGCAGTGCCCAAACATATTCGCTGCTGCCTTTGGTGGTGCGGTCATTCTCCTGGCCAATTTTAAGGTATGGGTCTTCTTTACCCCGTATGGTATGCCACCACCTGTTAAAATCGTGGGCAATGCTCTTTCTGCCTACCTGCCCAAGGCGGTATTGTTTTGAAATGTTTTCAACCTGTATTGCAAGATCACTCATAGTAGTTATTAAATGGGCTGGTTACAGTAATCATTTATTTACAATGTACAGCACCGACCGGGGGTGTATGCCGTTTTTAATAAATTCATCTTCACCAAAAAACGCGATGCCTAATTGTTGCACATTAAAACCTACAGATGCCAGCCTGTTTACAAAGCCTTGTTTGGAGTACATGCGCACATGGTCGTCTTGCCCAAAATGCTTCCAACGGTCTGCCTCAGTTTGTACGGCTGCATTCTCATATACCTCTTGCAAGCCCAAGTTTATTGGCACCATGGCAATACCCCACCCGCCTTTTTTTAAAACGCGGTACAGTTCTTCCATGGCTTTAATGTCGTTGTTAATATGTTCTAAAACATGCGAGCATATAAACACGTCAAAGCTGTTTTCTGCATAAGCATCCATGTTGGTTATGTCTACCTTGTCGTCTACGCCTTCCATAAAAAGGTCGGCGGTGCGCACTTGGTAACCTTTAAGCGTTCGTAAAAACTGGGTAAGCTGTTTTGCGGGGGCAATGTCCAATATTTTCTGCGTGTCGTTCGTGTTACTCCGCTGTTCGTTTACCTTGTTAAAATACAGGGCGTATAACCTGTCCCTATCGCCGGCCCCGCAATTGGAGCAGGTGTAAAACTCCATATTCATGGTTTCCGTAAGAAATACGGAATGGATGAACTCGTATTTATCCCATTTTCTAAAAAAGGAAAATGACATTTGGTTGAAATGCACATTTTTTTGGGCGCAAACGGGGCAATAATAGGGCGTTACTTTTTTTTCAAGGGAAACCGCTTTGGATTTTCCTAACAAAACTTTTATTGCATTCTTAACTCGTTTTAGCATAGCTCGGTCTATTTTGATTGATGTTGGCCTAAACATTACCTGCCCGTGGCCCAAAAATAACAGTGCTGTATTTTTTTGCAAATTGGGCCCCTAGGGCCATGTTTACTTGCCGCTGTAATAAAGCTAAACAGTATCCATAAAGGTACGCTCCACCCGGCTAAATATTACCATGCCTGCAAACACCGTTACCAGCATAAATGCGCAGCTGTACAATAGCCAGCCTACACTTACATCCCCATATCCTAATACAGAATACCTAAATGTTTCAATAAGGCTAGAAAGAGGGTTTGCCAATATTAATGATTGGTATTTAGGATGCTTGTCAGCAACAAATTTTAGCGAATAAATTACGGGGGTGATGTACATTAACAATTGCACACCAAAATTTATAAGCACGGTAAAATCGCGGTATTTTGTGGTAAGCGATGAGGCTATGATACCCCCGCCAAAGCCAACGCCTGCCATAATAAGTACTACAAATGGTAACAAAAGAAAGTTGGTGCCTATGTGGAAAGGGTAGTTTTTAAATAGTACAAAATATAAAATAACCACAAACAACAAACCAAGTTGGATTGCAAATTTTATGATGTTTGAAAAAACCACCGACAGCGGTAGCACCAACCTTGGAAAATATACCTTACCAAAAATACCGGCATTGCTAACGAATGTTGTTGATGTTGCGGTGAAACAGGATGAAAAATAGTTCCATATTGAAATGCCGCACATATAAAAAATAGGTGCCGGTACAGGGTCGGTTTTAATGCCCCCCAGTTTATTAAAAACAAAAAAGAAAACAATGGTGGTAAAGGCAGGTTGTATTACATACCAAACCGGCCCCAATACGGTTTGTTTGTATTGGGCTGCTAAATCGCGTTTAACAAAAAGTGCCAACAGGTCTCGGTAACGCCAAACTTCCTTAAGCCGTAAGTCAAATAATTTTGTTCTGGGGGTAATTATTTCACTCCATTGGTTATCGTTGGCAGGTATTTCGCTCATATTTTTTATTTAACGCCAGTACTAATAAATATCTGCAAAAGTTTTTTGTTTTTGGGTTTTCCAAAAACGCTCCGACGCAATAATTTCGGCAAACTGCACATCGCTCTTGCCCGAGCCAAAAAGTTGCTTTGCCGTAAGTTTTTGCCCTAGTGCCTTTTGTATGGCCGCTTCAATCGCCTCTTTTTCATAGCCCGTATGTATCAGGTCGGGGTCCTTGCTTCTTTTGTTTTGCCGTGTACCAACATTAATGGTTGGCACGCCATAATAGGGGGCCTCCCTTATGCCTGCGCTGGAATTACCAATAATAAACTGGGCATTGCGTATTAGGGTTAAAAACGACTCGAACCGGATGGAAGGAAACACTTTGTATTTGCTACTGTTCTGGCATTTGCGTACATGGTGCATAATAAGCTCCGAACCCTTGTCGTTGTTGGGGTATATTATAATGTAGTTAAGCTCCGATGTTTCCAGTGTTTCAAAATAGTTCTCCGCATTTTGAAGCAGGTTGTCAATTTCTGTGGTAACTGGGTGAAAAAGCGACAACGCATAGTCAGCAAACGGTATATCGTAGTGCAATTTAACGCTCGCCAAGGTTGGCAGGCCTTCCGAAAGCATCACATCCATATCGGGCGAGCCTATTATGTGGATGTTTTCGTCAATCTCGCCCATTTGGGTTAGCCTTTTTTTGGCATCTTCATTGGCCACAAAATGCGTGTGGCTTAGTTTTGACACGGCATGCCTTATTAGCTCATCCACCGTGCCTGACAGCTCGCCGCCTTCAATATGTGCAACCAATATATTGTTTAATGCGCCTACCGATGCACCGGCAAGTGCTTCAATACGGTCGCCGTGCACCACAATCAAGTCTGGCTTAATTAAATGCACATAGCTCGCAAAGCCTTCAATGGTACGCCCAAGCGTCATGTCCATCATCGACTCACTATCGTGGTTAATATATTTAAATATGTTGGGGTAATTGTATTGCTCAATTTCCTTTACGGTAAAGCCGTATTTTTCGTCCATATGCATGCCCGTGGCAAAAATGTGCACCTCAAATTGCCCATGCTTGTTTAAAATTTCAATCAGCGATTTTAGCTTCCCAAAATCGGCCCTTGTACCGGTAAGAAACACAATCTTTTTTTTCATTATGCCAAATCCTCCCACGTAAGTTGTGCATCTTCTTGCAAATCAGCCATGGCGGTTTTGCCAATAATGCTATTAAAGTGTTCGGCAAGTATGCCGCCTTTGCCTGGGCGCTTTACCCAAATATTGTCAGTGGTAAAAGCTTCGCCTTTTGCAATGGGCTTAATGGTGCAAATGGTGGCAAAGGCAAAATCTATGGTCACCTGTTCTTCCAAAGCCGGGCCTTTGTGGCCACCCCGCTGTAGTGCAATAATCTTGCTGCCTTCTATTAATTCTGTGCAGGCTTGTGGGTCCATACTGCAAATAATATCTGGGCCTGGCCTATGCATACTATCGGTGAAATGGCGTTCTAATATGGAGGCACCCAAGGCAACGGCCCCAAAACAGGCATGGTTGGTTAGGGTATGGTCCGACAGGCCGATGACGGCACCGGTAAAATGCTGCTCCAATTCAACCATCGCCCCCAGCCGTACCAAATGGTTAGGGGTAGGGTATAGGTTTGTGGTATGCAGCAAAGCATATTGCACCTGGTGCTTTTCAAAAATTTGCACCGCTTTGGCAACACTCTCAAGGGTGTTCATGCCGGTGCTTAAAATAATGGGCTTGCCAAACGATGCTATATGTTCCAGTAGGGGGTAGTTGTTACATTCCCCGCTGCCAATTTTATATGCCGGCACATCCCATTTATGCAACCTGTTGGCCGCTGCCCTGCTAAAGGGGGTGCTTATAAATATCATGCCTTTGCTTTCAACATAGTTTTTTAGGGCTAGCTCATCTTCTTCGTTTAGGGCGCAACGGCGCATTATTTCGTATATGCTTATGTCTGCATTGCCGGGTATTACTTTTTTGGCGGCACCGCTCATCTCGTCTTCCACAATATGGGTTTGGTGCTTAATCAATTCAGCACCAGCCAAAGCGGCTGCATCAACCATTTGCTTGGCTGTTTCAAGGCTGCCTTCATGGTTTATCCCAATCTCGGCAATTACTAAAGGGGGGTAATCGTATCCGGTTTTTCTTCCTGCAATTTCAATAAATGGCTTAACCATGGGGTATTGTTTTTTTGGCAAACTTTCTTTTTCTTTTGGCAATACAGTTAAAAACCTTGCAAATGCTGTTTAAAAACGGTGTTATAATGTAACTGGGTAAATAGCTGTAGGTAGTTAAACAGTAATAAGCAAATATATTGGCTTAGTGTTTAAGGCACCCATTCAACGTACTCTTTTAAAACCCTTGCAGGCACACCGCCTACCAATGTTTTGGGTGCTACATTTTTGGTAACTACCGAGCCTGCAGCTACCACCGCTCCGTTGCCAATGGTAACGCCTTTTAATATGGTACAGCCGCTGCCTATCCAAACATTATTACCAATTTTTATTGGCAGGCTGTTAGGCGATGCCTCACCGTTAAATACCAAATGGTGCGTGTCGGTATCCATTATTTGGCATTTCCACGATATTGCACAGTTGTCGCCAATAGTTATTTCGTTGCGTGCTATGATGATAGAATTAGCATTGATAAAAGTGTTGTCGCCTATGGCAAGTTTTCCGGTAACATAAAGCCTACAGCCGCCGCTGATGCGTACTTTTTTACCCGTAACTACGCTGCCCGAGGGCTGTATGCTAAAAACACCTCTGTCTGATGTTGCCCAAGTAAGCCTGTTTACAAAAATATCAAAATAAAAGGGGCTAGTAGGCTTAAAATGCCCCTTATTCCTAAACCGAACGTTGGAGGAAACAAAAATATTTTTTGGCTTGGAAATATATGCGTGGACCAAGTTTAAAAAATCGTACCATTTTGTTTTTGATTTTTTAAGCAGTCTCCATTGTTGCTTTATTACCACGCTGTCCAGCCCCCGTCAACAATTAAATTATGGCCCACAACATGGCTGCTGGCATCGCTTGCTAGGTAAACAATGGCGCCCCTTAACTCAGTTTTGTCGCTCATGCGGCCAATGGGGTTAAGTTGCTGAAACCGCTCCAAAAATAAGCCTTTATGGCCGTTAAAAATGCCGCCGGGCGTTAATGAATTTACGCGTACGCCCTTTGCAGCCCATAACGTGGCAATGTATTTTGTTAGGCCCACCACGCCATGTTTGCTTACGGAGTATGCCACAGGCTGGGATATGCCGGTGCCTGGGTAAATGTTATGGTTGGGGCTAACAACACCATATAACGAGGCTAGGTTTACGATAGAGCCTTTGCCTTGCAGCAGCATCTGTTTGCCGGTTACCTGGCAACCCAAAAATGTGCCGGTTAGGTTTACATTCATAATAGCATTCCAATCCTCCAACGGAAACTCCTCAAAGCTGCTGTCAAAATTGGCACTTTTACTCTGGTTGGTAAAACCGGCATTGTTAATCAGTACGTCAATGCTGCCATGTTCGGCAACAATGTCGGTGGTTAATTGCTGCCAGCTAGCCTTTGATGTTACGTCGCAGTATTTGGCAGTTGCCTCAATGCCCTGCCCCAGCAGTGCCTCAGCTGCCGCAACGCATTTGTCAAGGTTAAAATCGGCCAGCACAACCTTGGCACCTTGGCTGCCAAGTGCAATGGCATGTTCAGTAGCAAGCAGCCCGCCGCCGCCGGTAACAAGGGCTATTTTGCCTGTTAGGTCAAAAAGGTTTATTGGTGTCATTGCCTGTTAATTAAAAATTCAACAATGTTAAAATCAACTTCTGTGTCAATATCAACGGCCCTTTCGCGTGGTATGGGGTAAATTTTGCATTTTGCCCTGCTCCAATGGCTAAAGTTGTATAAAGCTTGTTTTTTTACCACATAGGCAGCGGGTGTTAGGCTGTATACGGTGGGTGCATCCTGCCTGCGTACTATAGGTTTTTCGGTTTGTTTTACAATATGCGCAAAGCCGTCTTCCGCAACTTCCATCATGTTAAAATAGGGGTTGCGTTCCGGCTCGTACCCGGTAATTACAACATCTGCGGTATTGTCGTCCAAAGCGGTTTGTATGGCACCGGCAATATCCGTGGGTGTTTTTAATGGCACGGTAACATCCATGTCAACCAAATAATCAACTGTTACACCGGTAAGTTTTTCATATTCTTCCACCGCGTGTATAAAAACAGGCCATTTGGAGGCCGTGTCGCTGGCAAGCTCCGCAGGGCGTTGTATAATTGTTTTAATGCCGGCTGTTTTTGCTGCATGTGCTATTTCTTCGCTGTCGGTTGAAACAATAACATCATTCAACAAGTTGCACTGTAAACCTGTTTTAACCGTATAGGCTATTAGTGGTACACCCTTTAGCGGGCGTATGTTTTTACCCTTAACGCCTTTTGAGCCACCTCGGCAGCAAATGGTACCTAAAATAAACATATTAACTGTTTTTAATGCTGCTAAGGCTTACTGTATTGCCCGTTTCTGACGAGCGTTTTGATGCTTCCACCACCAGTAGGCTTTGTAGGCTGTCGTTTAGGGTGGTAAGCCGGTCATCGGTATTGTTTTCTAAAAAGGCCCGTACAACTTCTTTAAAACGGTCATTCCTTTCAAAACCCGCATAATTATATTCGCCTGTTGTGCCATCGTGCAGGGCCCATTCTACTTTGCTTTTTGCAAGGTTGGCTGTAATGCTGCCTTTGGTACCAGTAAAAGTGCAATACCTAACTAAGGTGGGCTGCCAATAATCAAGGTGTACGGTGCCAATGGCCCCATTACTAAATTTAAGCAATACTTCGGCAACTTCCTCTGTTTCAATCTCTAATGTACCACTGTTGGTATGCCAGCAGCTAACGGCCGCAACATTGCCCATTAGCCAGCGCAGGTAATCAAATTCATGCACAATATCCAATAACACGCCACCCCCGGTTGCTTGTTTGGCACTCATGCCTTGGCGGTGGTCTTCGTAAGGCCTCCAATGGGGCAGGTATTGGCCCACAAAGGCATTGGCCGACAATATTTTGCCAATAGCGTTTTGTTGCAGCAAGGCTCGTATTTGCTGTATGCCGGGGTCAAAATGCAGGTCGTAACCCACTTTAATGTTGTTTGTGTAGCCGGCCGCCATTTTTAACACTTCAGCCACCTGGCCCATATTGTTGCTAAGCGGCTTTTCTACATAAATATTCTCCACCTTATGGTGCAGTAGTGTAAAAAGGCTGTTTAAATGCTGCGCCGTGGGGGTGCAGATAAAGGCCGTGTTAAACTGTTCTACGGCAAAAGCTTCCTTAATGGTTGTGTAAGCCGCCAAAGCACCAAATTCAGCGGGTATTTGCTTACTTGTTACCACCGAAACTTGCGTATAGTTAAGTGCCAAAAGGTTGCGTAAGTGCCTTTTGCCAATAGAACCCAAGCCTATTACCAGTATTTTAAACAAATGAATGTTGGTTATGAATGGGCAATAAATGAAACGGGGAACTCCACCACCATTATTTGGCCAAGGCTCTCCAGCCGCACGTACACTTTTTTGTTGGATGAGCGGATGATGGTGCCGCTGTTGTCCATAAACACCCCTTGGCTTACTATAACCTTGTCGTTCTCACGGAACGACTGTGCAGACTGAACCGTTACAATCGCTTCATCTTCCTGAAGGTAAGATTTTATCAAGGCTATCTCCTCATCTCGTATAACAGCGGGCTTGCCAAGGTAATGCACAAAATTCAACACACCGTCAGTTTGCAACACGTTCAACCGTTCGTCTGGGCTTATGTTCACAAACACATACGACGTAAACAAAGGCACCTCAACAATTTTTTTTCGGTCGCTCCATTGCCGCTCTGTTTTTTGCACTGGGCACCAGCTGTTTAGCCCTTTTTGCAACAAAATGCGGTCAACTTTCTTTTCCCAACGCGGCTTTGTGTATAAAGCCATCCACTTTTTTAGTTCTGTCATAATTGCATAGCTCCGCCACCTTACTCACACCGGTAAGCCTAAAGACGGTTACTGGATTATTAAATACTATTTACTAAACAACTTGCTAACCCAACCTTTTTTCTCCACCTTCTTATCTTCCACATAGTACCCCGAGCCATAGTGGTACCCATACCCATAGCTATACCCATACCCATACCCATATCCATAGCCTAAGCCTGATGACGCAAGTATGCCGTTGATAATAATGCCCATGCGGTTAAACTTCTTCTCCGAATAAAGTTTTTCCACAAACTTAATGGTGGTTTTATAGGAGTATTTGTGGCGCAAAATAAACAAGGTAATATCAGCCTTGTCGCCAAGTAAAAAGGCGTCTGCCACCAGACCCACCGGCGAGGAGTCTACAACCACATAATCATAATTTGCCCGGGCCCAAACAAAAAGCTGGCTTACTTTATTACTCATCATCAGTTCAGTTGGGTTCGGGGGAATAAGGCCAGACGTGATAACATCAGCATTTGGCACACCCGGTATACCTGTTATTATCTGGTCTAACGAAATGTTTTCTGATACAATATAGTCGGTAACCCCATAAGTAGGGGTAATGTTTAGGTATTTAGCCAATTTAGGTTTGCGCAAATCCATTTCAATCAGCAAAACTTTTTTGTTGCCTGTAACCAATGTACTGCTAAGGTTTAGCGATACAAAGCTCTTGCCCTCGCCGCTCATAAACGATGTAACCAATATTAGCTTGGCTTTGTCATCGTTGATAAAGTATTGGAGGTTTGTACGGATAAGGCGGAATTGCTCGGCAAGCACATTTCTGCTTTGTGGGCTGATAATAGCCGTTTTTTGGTGCTTAGTATACGAAAGTTCGCCAAGTATTGGTGCATGGGTGCCATTGTCAACTTCCTGCCTGTCGTTAATTCTGGTATCAAAAAAATCAAGCAGCAACATGATAATTACTGGTAAAAAAATGCCAATCAAAATAGCAAACATTTTTATTTGGCTGGCCTGTGGCTTAACCACGCCGGTGTCATGCGCCCCGTCAACAACCCTAGAGTCGCCCACTACGCCGGCAATTGAAAGTTCTGCATCGTATTTTTTCTGTAGTAAAAAAATGTACAGTGCTTCCTTCACCGTTATCTGCCTTCTTAACTTAACCAGTGTCCGTTCTTTTTCCGGTAGTGAAGCCAATTGGGTACTGTATGTATCATAGGTTTGGTTAAGGTCATCCATTTTGGTTTGAAAACCCAATTTTACACTTTCAATATTTTTCAGCAAACCCTCCCTATACTTATTCAGTTCGTTTCTCTTTTGTGCTAAGTAAGGGTCATTTTCAGTGCTTATTTTTAATTGGGAGTTGTATTGGATAACTGTTTTGTTGTACTCAGATATAAGCCCGCTTAACAAAACATCGGCAACCGCGTTGGTTGAAGGGATGATGTCATAGCTGTTTTTAGCGCGTTTTATGTAATTGGTAAGCCCGTCAAGCAATTTTATTTGTTCTTCCTGCACAGCACGGTCCTTATCGGTTGATGCCACCTGGGTTAAATACTGGTTACCGGCACTCGAAACATCGTTAATTTTATTGTCGCGTTTAAAATTGCTTGATTTTATTTCAAGTGTGTCAAGTTCGCGCTCCACATCGTTAACCCTTTCTCTTAAAAACGCATTGGTATTATGGGCACCTTGCTCTTTATCGGTTAGGCCGGCTTTGTTAAAAGCATCAATCAGGGTGTTGATTACGTCTATTGCCCGTTCTGGTACCTCATCAATGGTCGAAATGTCAACGGTTCCGCCCATTTCGTGTTGTTTTCTAACGTCAATGGTCGACTTTATGCCATTTGCAACACTGCGGGTATCTTTAATAATTAGGTTATAGCCTTTAAGGTTTGGTTTTACTTCAGTATTTTTTATAAAATAAACCTTATGGCTGTCTAAGTCAAAAGTATCGCCATATTGGTGGTAGTTTTTTTCACCGCCATTGGCTAAGAAAAAGCTGTCTTGGTAAAGTTTGCATCTATAAGAGGCTGGCTTATAATCGGCCGAGTCATGTCCTAAAACGTGTATGAAAGCGGGGTTTTTGGTGCCATACAATGGTGAGGATGCTATCCGGCCCTCGGCCACAAACTCAAATTGTAAGTGAAGCGAGTCAACAACCATTTTTGATATTTGGTACGATTGCAAGATGTCTATTTGGTCTTGCACTTCCTTGCTGCCCGGCATTACACCTAACTCGCGTATTATATTGGCATTGGGTGATGATTGCTCGTCGTTCTTTATTAACAATTGCGCTGCTATCCGGTGAACCTGTGCGGTGTAACGTAAATACAGGGTAGCAATAGAGTAGGAGATAAGGGTAGAAATGATTATCCACGGCAAAAAGCCTATCAGCTTGAAAATAAACTTCTTTAAATCAAACTGTGACGCACTGGAAGGTGCTGATTGCTCATTTGTTTCATTATCTTGGACGGGATAACTCATTACTATTTTTTTATTACCAGAATTAGTGCCAATATACTGGCGAAAGTAGCTATAAATGTTGCGGTACGGCTAAGATTGTCCGTTACGGTTTTAAGCACCCTTGGCTCCACATATATTAAATCGTACCTATTTATATAATAGTTGGGCGAATTAAGAATGTTTTTGTCAGTCAGGTCAACGGTTATAATCCTTCTTTTGCCGTTGGTGTCTCTTAAAATATGTACATTTTCGTACTTGCCTAAACTTGAAATATCGCCCGCCTGCGCAAGTGCTTCAAAAATACTCACTTTTTCGCTGGTAATGCTAAAGGTACCGGGCGATTTAACCTCGCCGATGACCGAAAATTTGAAATTGCTAAATTTTACGCTTACGATAGGGCTGACCAAGTAATTGGAATATAGCTTCGTTAGGGTATCCCTCGCTTCGTCACGGGTTAAGCCTTCTAACCTTATTTTACCCAGTTTTGGCAATTCAATATTGCCGTTAACGTCAACAATAAACTGCTGGCCGCTGCTACCGCCGGATGCACCTCCGCCGCCTGAACTGGAGTTGCTACCCGCGCCAAAATATTGGTTAATATATTGCACCGTGTTTTGGTTTTCGCCGCCAATCCTTATCTCAATGGCATCGTTTATAAATATGATGGGCTGGGGCGGTTTTAGCGAGTCAAGTGCTATCAGTTCTGCTTTGGGCAGGTTATTAATGTACGTTATACTTTTGGGGCTTACGCAGGAAGCAAATATAAAACATGCCCCTATATATTTAATTAGTGCCGATTTGCAAATTTTTCTCATACTGCATCTTAATATTTAGTGCCGTATTAAGCGGCTACCGCGTATAAATGTTATTAACCCTTGCCGCAATACCTGCAATTATAAAAATGCATACTGCTTACCCCCAAAATCAGGGGTTCTCACACAAATATATGGCTATATGGGTTTCAAATTTTTCATTTAATGAGAACTTAATTTTTTGTAATATAAAAAGCCTGCCTGTTGTCAACAGGCAGGCTTTTTATATTACAAACCCCTCGTTTAACCGCTTATTTTTTTGCGGTGATGGTATCTAACTTATCGGCAATGTCGGCAATTATGTTAAACGACTCATTCAAGTAAACGTCCGATTGTATGCCTTTAAGCCACTGTTGGTAACGGTCGCCCTTGGCTTTGTCGGGGTTGTTAAAAAATTTATCGGTGTCAACTGCCACCGGCTTTATGTCCATAGGCTGTTTTAATTTTATCAGGCTGTCGGTTTGGTGAACCTTTTCCCGTACGGTTACCTGCTGCTGTTGGTATTTGTCAATATTTAGCTCGTATTCCTTGTTAATATTTTTGCCTAACCAGTCCGTGTTGCTTTTGATGGTGCTAAAAGCGATGTTTTCGTTTATGCGCTGTTCTGCTTTGGCTTGGATAGATGGCCAGTCGAAACTAGTGTTCCACTCCGAGTAAGTTGATTTTGGTATTTGGTCCCATTTCAATGCCGACGGTTGGTCTTTCTCCCTAAACTTAATGTATTCATATTGGTCGGGCATTATAATGTCGGGCGTTACACCTTTTAGCTGGGTTGAGTTACCGTTGATGCGGTAAAACTTCTCAAAAGTAAGCTTCAATGCGCCAAACTCAGTTGACCCTGTCGAAAGGTCTACTGCCCTGCCAAGGGGTAATTGTTTTTGCACTGTACCCTTGCCGTAGGTAGAGGTGCTGCCAACTATTATACCGCGCTTATAGTCTTGGATGGCCGCGGCAAATATTTCCGATGCAGAGGCGCTCAACTCATTTACCATCACGGTAAGCGGGCCGTCGTACAAAACAGACTGTTCATTGTCGCTCAACGTTTGGGGGGCGCCGTCCCTGTCTTTTACTTGCACCACCGGTCCGTTTTTAATAAAAAGGCCTACCATTTGCACCACTTCGTAAAGGCTGCCACCGCCGTTCATCCTTAAGTCAAGCACTATGCCGTCAACCTGCTCTGCCTTCAGCTTCTTTATCTCTTCCGCCACATCAGCTGAGCAACGCCTGCCGTTGGGGTTTTCAAAATCGGCATAAAACTCAGGCAAATAGATGTACCCAATTTTTTTGTTGCCTTTTTTAGCCACTACGCTTCTGGCAAACTGCTCGTCTTGTATAATTTCATCCCTAATTAGCGATACCACCTGTACTGTGCCGTCCGTTTTCTTTATGGTAAGCCTTACCTCGCTACCCTTTGTGCCACGTATTATTTTTACCACGTCGGTAACCTCGTACCCGGCAATATCAGTTGGCTCAGCGGCACCTTGCGCTACTTTTAAAATAATATCGTTCACATGTACTTCGCCGCTTTTCCAGGCTGGGCTACCTGGTATTAGTGTGGCTATTTTTACATTGTTGTCCTCTTCTTTTAATTGGGCGCCTATCCCAAAAAAGTGGCCGCTCATTTCTTCATCAAACCCTCTTTTTTCAACAGGGGCAAAATACTCAGTATGTGGGTCCATCAAATCCGTTACCGTATTAACAAAACTGTTAAACTGTTCTGTTTCGGTAAGGCGCAGCTTAATACGGTTGTAGTTTTTATTAAGGGCGGTAAGTACTTTAGCCCTTGCTTCTGCCTCAAACTGCTGGTTGGTTTTGCGGGCTATGCTGTCTACATTCTTGTTTTTGTCTCGGTAGTTTAGCAATTCCGCATATCTTTCCAACGCCAAAAACTTTGTTCGTAGCCTCCATTGTTCTTGTTTGCCTTTTTCGCCGTCGGCAAAATCAATCTTGTCGCCTTCCAGTTGGGCTTTTTCGTTTACGGTAAAGTCAAAAGGCTTAGCCAAAATACCGGCATAAATGGCCATAGTTTCATCCAGGCGTTTTAAATACAGCTTTCCGGCCTTCGGAAAAAATTGCAAAGGCGCATTCCCGTTAATTTCATCGTCAATGGTGGTATCCAGCTTTTTAAGCTCGGTAATATCTTGTTTTTGGAAAATATCCTTGTCGGGGTCCAGCTCGCTAATGTACTTGTTAAATACTTTTTTCGAGAAGGCATCATCAATGGCCTGGGGGCTATAGTGGTGTTTTTCCAATATTTGGCCAATTGCGGTAAGCAACCTTTGTTGCTTTTCTAATATGGGTTCGTCTGCATTCCTACCTTTAAAAGCCCAAAAAATTGAGCCAAATATAACTATCAGCAACAACGGCAGCACTTTTCTGCTCAGCATAATTTTTATGATTTTATTAGTCATCAACTTCAAAAATAGGTTAAAAAAAAATTAGTTGGTTACCGTTTACCTACATTAACAAACGTTTTATCTAAAATTAAGGTTCGGCACAAGCCGAAATAAAATGATTTTAGTTTTGTTGAAACAAAGAATTTTTCTATTTTTGCCGCCTGAAAAAACGGAGGTTGTAGCTCAGTTGGTTAGAGCGTCAGATTGTGGTTCTGAAGGTCGTGGGTTCGAAACCCATCATCCTCCCCCGAGCAGCAATGCCCTGCAAGCGGTAAGCTTTGCAGGGTTTTTTATTGACTCTTTTTAACCCGGTATTTTTAGGGCTGTGCCAGCGGCCCCTGGCATAAAAGGTTTAAATGGTTGGTATTGTGTGTATTATCGCCTTAGCAAATATTTTGGCAGCCTTTAATAACATAACCAATGGTTACGCCCTATCACTATATGCCATTTGGCAAACATGCAGCACTGGCGCAATATGCCATGCCAATGGTGTAGCCTGCCTTTTAATGTTTTACGCCCCAATGGTTTTAGCCCGCATTAGGCATGTTTTTTGGCAGAAGGCCATGCAGCGTTAAGTTTTTGTAAAAAGTTGGCTGCCTAATAATCCGAAAATCTCACCGAATGTTTACCAAACACAATAAAAGGAATGCTCCCTTTGCGGTGCGGATGGGTTTTGTTCGGTACGTTAACCGGTAAACCCTGCAAAATTTTTTTATGAATAAGTATATAATACGTAACCTACTATTTGGTGTATTGGCCTGCATAAGCATTACTGGCGCGGCACAGTTTCCTGGTGGCGGCCAGGGGCGCCCCGGCGGTGCTGCCCGTCAAAACATGAACATTGGCCACATGTTTGGCAAAGTGGTTGACAGCAAAACCAACAAAGGCATTGAAGCGGCAACCATACAGCTTACCGGCAATAAATTTGACACGGTAACCAAAAAACTGAAACAGGTGGTGTTGGCCACGCTTTTTACCGAACCCAACGGCGACTTTAGCATGGAAAACCTGCCGTTGTTTGGCACCCTAACGTTGCGTATAACGGTGGTAGGGTATACAGATGTTACCCAACAGGTGTCGTTTGTGGCAAAGCCCAGCGGCGCCCAGGGTGCCGGTGCCAATGCCGGCAATGTGAGCCAGCAGGAGCGCATGCAGCAGATGCTGGCCTTGGCCGACAAAGACCTCGGAAATATAAAAATAACCGCTTCCGAAGGCACGCTAGCCGGTGTTACCGTTACCAGTACCAAGCCTTTTTTTGAGATGGGCATTGACCGTAAAGTTTTTAATGTTGACAAAAACATTGTAAGCACCGGCCAAACGGCCACCGAGGTAATGAAGCAAATACCATCCCTTAATGTGGATATTGACGGTAATGTAACCATGCGCAACGCTACCCCGCAATTGTTTATTGACGGCAGGCCCACTACCCTAACATTAGACCAGATACCCGCCGATTTGATTGACAAAGTGGAGCTGATAACCAACCCATCTGCCAAATACGATGCATCTGGCGGCGGTGCAGGTATTTTGAACATTGTGTTGAAAAAGAACATAAAAAAAGGCTACAACGGCGGCATTAGGGCGGGCACAGATTCTCGCGGAAAGCTCAACACTGGGGGCGACCTTAATTTTAGGCAGGGTAAACTCAATTTTTTCCTTAGCGGGGTGTATAACCAACGGCTTACCAAGTACACATCTACCACCGATAAAAACGATTTGGTGTACAACAACGCCTCTGCCAAATACGTTCCATTCGATTCCATCCATACCGCTGACGTTGGGCAAAATGAGGGGTATTTTGGTTTTGTAAGGGGCGGTGTGGACTATTTTATGGATAACCGAAACACTATTTCGTTTGCCCTTAATTATAACCGGGGCCAGTTTACCGGCAGCGACAACCAAACCATCGATTCAACCGTTAGCGGCCAGTTTTTCTCCAACAGCCAACGAATAACAGGTTCTGTCGCACATTTTGAAAATATTGGCTCAACACTAAGTTTTAAGCACAACTTTACCAAGAACGGGCACAACTTAACAGCCGATTTCAACCTAAATTCAAGCAACAACAAAAACGAGAGTAACTATTATACCAACACGTACGCCGATGCAGGATACATAAACCACAAATACCCATTGTATAAGCAAAATACCCTGGGCAACGGCACCAACCATTTTTATACGTTACAGTCTGACTACGAAAACCCCATCAGCGATAAAATAAAATTGGAAGCCGGTGTTAGGGCCGCCATACGGGATATTACCAGTTTGAGCGACCAGTATATTAATGATGTGTTTAGCCCTGCCATCAGCAGCAACTATAAGTTTAACGACCAAGTGTACGCGGGGTATGGCAACTACGCCTATAAGGGCAAGAAGTTTAATTACCAGGTAGGGCTGCGGGCAGAAAGTAGTAATTATACCGGCACCAACCTGCTTGGCAAAGACACCGTGTTTAAGGTAAGCTACCCTATAAGCCTGTTTCCCAGTGGTTTTTTTACCTATAAATTGACTGACAAAAGCAATTTGCAGGTTAACTATACCCGGCGTGTAAACCGGCCCAACTTTTTTCAACTGCTGCCTTCTGTTGATTTAACAGACCCCCAAAACCCGCGCAAGGGTAACCCGGCGCTTACGCCGGAGTTTACCAATTCGTTTGAACTGTCGTTCGACAAGTCGTACCCGCACAGCTCCAACTTTTTGGCAACAGCCTTCGTACGTTACACCACGGATTTGATAACCACCTTTTATTATAGGGATTTAAGCCCCAACGCACTGCCAGCCGGCCCCTACACGACAAAAGATACCGTGCAGTATGTTACCTACAAAAACGCCAATAGTAGCATAAGCTACGGGCTTGAATTAACCAACCGCACAACCATTGCCAAAATTTGGGATTTAACGGTTAACGTAAACCTGTTTGACTCAAAAATAAACGGGAGCAATCTGCAAAGTGGCCTAAACAATGAACGCGTAAGCTGGTTTGCCAAGTTGAACAACAGCATCAGGTTACCTAAAAAATTCTCCATACAATTATCGGGTAACTATCAGTCTAAAACCATCCTGCCCCAAAACGGCGGCGGCGGTGGCCGAATGGGCGGTGGCGGCGGCGGCTTTTTTGGCGGCGGCGGCACTGGCTCTGCACAGGGGTATGTGGACCCCTTTTACAATGTTGACATGGCTATACGCAAAGACTGGAGTTGGAAAGGCGGCAACAGTGCTTCTATAACTATTAGCATGAACGATATATTTAGAACGGCGTTAAACAGAACTTACTCTTCCACCGAGCTAGGCACGTACGCATTTAACCAGTTTTCTGAAAGAAGGAGAGACCCGCAGGTGTTGCGCATTAATTTAAGTTACCGCTTTGGTAAACTGGATGCCGACCTGTTTAAACGGAAGAACACCAAACAGGATGGTGGCGGTGTTGATATTCCGGTTCAATAACGATAAAACCACCATAATCTGCAAATACTTTCACAAAACCCCGCAGTAGGCGGGGTTTTGTTGTTACATGATAGGCCGCTATTTGCTATTATTGCCTTTGAAAAAAATGATATGAAGAAACTAATTGCCATAGCAGCCATTTTTGCCATATTATCCGCCGGGGCGCAGCAACAAACCATTACCTATAGCATGAAGATGGAAAACAACCCCGCTGCCGCCATGATGGGCGACGTAACAATAACGCTGTACGCAAAAAATGGCAAGTCGTTAACGGATATGCGTTCGCAAATGGCCAGCTCTAAAACATTGGTAACAGACTCAGGTTCGCTTACCTTAATGACTGCAATGGGCCAAAAATTTTACATGAAGGCAGGCGGCTTGCCACATAATGGCGCAGGAATTAAAACGCCAGACATACGGTATACCAACGAAACCAAGCAAATTGCAGGTTACACGTGTACTAAAGCCTATTTGGTGGTAAAAAAAGACGGCGGGGCAGATACCGCAGTATTTTGGTACACTGATAAATTGCCGCTGGTGGCCTTTGGTAAAGAGGCAGACTTATATAAAGGGCTAAAAGGCATGCCGCTTGAATACACGGTAAATACACCCGACGTTAAGTTAACTGTAACGGCGGTGAATGTATCAACCGCCCCGATAGCCGATTCTGTTTTTGCCCTTTCCACGCAAGGGTATTCTAAGCTTGACCCTGCAATGTTGAAGCAATTTCAGCAATAATTTTCGGGATTAGGCTGAATGTTTTTTGGTCAACTGGGCTTCGGTGCCCGTAAACGTGCCATTTGGGAGTTTTACATTGTGGAGGATGGCAGCAAAACACCCCATGGCTATTTTAAAAAATGAAGGGCGCTTGTTTTTGCCCATGCTTTATGGCAAAGCTGGCCTTGGCTTAAAACAGTCATTTATTGTATTATGTCCACTACAGTTCAATATGCCCCCTAAAGCCAAAAACATTCACCGGACCCCTGTCTTTGTTGTAGCCGGGGTTTCGTGCAAACTGGTAATCAACGGTTAGCCAAAACGACTTGCTTAGCTTGGCATTGTAAAAAAGCTCGGTTATGTTCTCCATACCATAATTTAGGGTGCCGTCGCCGATTATAAAGCCATAGCCGCCTTCTTTTAAAAATTCCCGGTGGCCGTTGGAAATACCGTTGAACACGGTGGCCAACCCAACCACATCTTCGGGCCGTCGCCATTGGCTGCCTTTAAACAGAATACCGGCATTGGCGGTACGGTCAATTTCGGTAAAGGCCCAGGATGCATACTTGCCGTCGTTCCAGCCCAGGCGCGCAAAAAAGCCAAGGTTGGTGCTAATTTCCTGCTCCACGTTTAGGGTTAAGGCAAACTTGCTGCCGCCGTAGGTTGTACCTTCCGCATTGCCCGAAATTACTTGTAAAACCGAAGCGTCGCCGCTTTTTAGGGCGGCCAAACCTGCGGCGTAGGAGGGCGCGCGGGAGGCTGTATGGCTAAACAACACCCTAACAACGCCCGGGTGCTTACCAGCTTGTATGTTTTTTTCCAGTTCCAACGTTTCTGAGTGGGCTTTGCCAAACACATATTCCAAATCCGGGTGGTTGGCCACGGTGGGTACTGCCACGGTTGAAAAACGGGCGGCCCCCCATTTTTCCTTCACCAATTCCACCACCAGCCCCATAGTATACCCCCTGGTATTGGCTGGGTAATCCCAAGCACCGTTTGCCCAAAGGCTCCAATTAAAAAACTGTGTGCGGGGGTCGTGGCTAAAGGCATTGTTGTCAAAAAAATCACTGGCGGCAAATTTGCCAGCAACTATGGTTAACCGGTTGCTGGGTATTTTGCCCGCAACTTGGTTTACGTCGTCCTCAATAGTGGTGTATTCTGTTTTGCCCAGCGGTATATGCTGTTTAAAATAGCCCCTGGCAATAAATATTGATGGGGCGGTGGCACCTATGCGGTAGGTTTCGCCGTTTAAGGCCCCGGCTACGCCCAAAGCGTAACTCAACCCTTCCCCGCCAGAAACTTCGGGGTTAACATATACTGCTGCCCCTTTCCAAAGCCTTCTTCCAAAAAACAGCGTAGCGCTAACACTAAATGCCCCAAAGTCGGCTGTGTCCGCCAGGCTATTGTTCCCGCTATAGGTTGAATGGAATGTAAAATGGCTTTGCGATATGCCTGTAAATTGAAAGTGGTAGCTCCAACCGTTTGTTTTGTTTGTGTTGCTGTCCGTTGCGGGCTGTGCAAGCAAATTATAAGGAGCCAGTATTAGTAAGGCAATCGCTACTCTTCTTAGTAAAATCATACGCACAATAGGTTGGTGTAGTTTACAAATGTTTTGCAATGGTACAGTAAATAATTAGATTAGTTTAAAAAATAATTTAGACTAATCTAAAAATACACCGTAGTACTGCTAATAAAAAATGGGCGAAAGTACCGGCATTTTACAAATTGTGCTAAAATGCAATGTAAAATGATTGTAACCATGTTTCAAAAAGGGGTAAAAAACGGATTATTTAGCATTTTGTACAACGCTGGCGAAAGGTGCCTGCGGTTAAATAAAATATTTTGCTTTTGTGCAGTTTAGTTATTTTATTACCTTTGCCGCCCTATGCATTTTGAAGTATTGTATCCATTAAATTTTACATGGCAAGGCAAGCAGGCAACAAATGGAAAACATTTTCCTGTAAAATATTGATTTTCAAATCGTTGTAGTATATACCTATGCTGCAATGGTTGTTGTATTGTAAGGTTTAGTTGTGCAGTGTTTGGCAAATTTGGTTATTTTAACTTTTGGTTAAATGATTAAAGGCTGGCACACACCAAGTGGTTACAACGGTTTAAAAGCAGCATTTTTTGGGTTGGATGTTATTGGGGGTGTTTCAAAAACCGACAATATCGCCAATCCGCCGTTAAAATTTCGTTTAAATAAATTGCAACATTAGATATGGCCATTAAAAAAGACAATCGCCCCAAAGCAACCTTCTCTAAAATTACCATCGGCCTTGCAAGCCCAGATAGTATTTTGGAGCGCAGCTTTGGTGAGGTGCTGAAGCCTGAAACGATCAATTACCGTACCTACAAACCCGAGCGCGATGGTTTATTTTGCGAAAGGATATTTGGGCCGGTAAAGGATTATGAGTGCGCGTGCGGCAAGTACAAACGTATCCGTTATAAAGGTATTGTTTGCGACCGTTGTGGTGTGGAAGTAACCGAGAAGAAAGTGCGCCGCGAGCGTATGGGCCATATTAAGTTGGTGGTACCGGTGGTGCATATATGGTATTTTAAAAGCCTGCCTAATAAAATAGGCTACCTGCTTGGCATGAGCAGCAAAAAGCTTGAAAGCATTGTTTATTACGAGCGTTATGCCGTAATACAAGGCGGTATTAAGGAAAGCCTTAGCATGGGCGACCTGCTTACCGAAGAAGAATATTTGGATATTATTGACAACCTGCCGAAGGACAACCAATACCTGCCCGACGAAGACCCTTCAAAATTCATTGCTAAAATGGGTGCTGAAGCAGTGAACGATTTGTTGGCAAGGTTAGATTTGGATGACCTGAGCTATAAGCTGCGTAATGCTGCGGCTAACGAAACCAGCCAGCAGCGTAAGGCAGACGCCTTAAAACGCTTAAGCGTGGTGGAAGGCTTTAGGGATGCAGCAAAAAGAATTACCAACCGCCCAGAGTGGATGGTAATGCAATATATACCGGTTATACCGCCCGAACTAAGGCCATTGGTGCCTTTGGATGGCGGCCGTTTTGCATCGTCTGACTTGAATGACCTTTACCGCCGGGTAATCATCCGTAACAACCGTTTAAAACGCTTGTTGGAAATTAAGGCACCCGAAGTGATTTTGCGCAACGAAAAACGTATGCTGCAAGAAGCTGTGGACAGCTTATTTGACAACAGCCGTAAAAGCAACGCCGTTAAGGCAGAAGGTGGCCGTGCATTAAAGTCGTTAAGCGATGTGCTTAAAGGCAAGCAAGGCCGTTTCCGCCAAAACTTGTTGGGTAAACGTGTTGACTACTCAGGCCGTTCGGTAATTGTGGTAGGGCCCGAGCTTAAAATGCAGGAATGCGGTTTGCCGAAAGACATGGCTGCAGAACTGTTTAAACCATTCATCATACGTAAGTTGATCGAAAGAGGCATTGTAAAAACAGTAAAGAGTGCCAAGAAACTGGTTGATAAAAAAGAAGCCGTTATTTGGGACATTCTGGAAAATATATTGAAAGGCCACCCTGTAATGCTTAACCGTGCGCCAACGCTGCACAGGTTATCCATACAAGCCTTCCAGCCTAAGCTGGTTGAAGGCAAGGCCATTCAGTTGCACCCGTTGGTAACAACGGCGTTCAACGCCGACTTTGACGGTGACCAAATGGCGGTGCACGTGCCTTTGAGCAATGCCGCAATATTGGAAGCCCAGTTGCTAATGCTTTCTTCCCACAACATTCTTAACCCACAAAACGGTACGCCAATCACCCTGCCTTCACAGGACATGGTACTTGGTTTGTATTACATTACCAAGGGCAAGAAGAGTACCCCAACCGAAAAGGTGAAGGGCGAAGGCATGAGTTTTTACAGCAGCGAAGAAGTGCTGATAGCGTACAACGAAAATGTAATTGACCTGCACGCACACATTAAGGTTAAAACCAATGTGCGCGAAAGTGGCAAACTGGTAAGAAAACTGCTGGATACCACGGTGGGCCGTGTATTGTTTAACCAGTTTGTACCATACGAGTGTGGTTTTATTAATGCTTTGGCAACAAAAAAATCGCTCCGCGAAATCATCGGTGATATTATAAAAATTACCGACGTGCCTAAAACAGCCAAATTTTTGGATGATATCAAGCAGCTAGGTTTCCGTATGGCCTTCCGTGGTGGTTTGTCGTTTAACGTAAACGACCTTATCATACCCGACCAACGTAACCAATTGCTTGACCAGGCAAAAATTGAAGTGGAAGAGGTTTGGGAAAACTACAACATGGGTTTGATTACCAATAACGAACGTTACAACCAGGTTATTGATATTTGGAGCCGTGTGGATACCCGTATTACCGAAACGTTGATACGTGAAATGCAGACTGACAAACAGGGCTTTAACTCTGTGTACATGATGCTTGATTCAGGTGCGCGTGGTAGCAAGCAACAGGTAAAACAGCTTGCCGGTATAAGGGGCTTGATGGCCAAACCAAGAAAGAGCGGCAGCTCTGGCTCAGAAATTATCGAAAACCCCATCCTTTCTAACTTTAAGGGCGGTTTGAACGTATTGGATTACTTTATCTCCACCCACGGTGCGCGTAAAGGTTTGGCGGATACGGCCCTTAAAACAGCCGATGCCGGTTACCTAACCCGCCGTTTGGTTGACGTAGCCCAGGATGTGGTGATAGGTGAGGAAGATTGCGGTACCCTGCGCGGTATTGCCACCTCTGCACTGAAAGACAACGAGGATGTAGTAGAACCATTATATGACAGGATATTGGGCAGAACATCGTTACACGATGTATTTAACCCCATTACTGATGAGTTGCTGGCTGTAGCGGGTGAAGAAATTACCACCGACATTGCCCATGCCATTGAAGACGCAGGCATTGAAACCGTAGAAATACGCTCAGTGCTTACTTGCGAATGCAAACGTGGTGTGTGCGTAAAATGTTACGGTAAAAACCTTGCCACTGGTTACATGGCTCAAATGGGCGACGCGGTGGGTATTATCGCCGCACAGTCTATCGGTGAGCCTGGTACCCAGTTAACCCTGCGTACCTTCCACGTGGGTGGTATCGCCGGTTCATCTTCCGTAGAATCTTCATTAAATGCCAAGTTTGACGGTACTATACAGTTTGACGGCTTGCGTACAGTAACCGCCAAAAACAACGACGGCGACAACGTACAGGTAGTAATAGGCCGTACCGGTGAGGTAAGGATTATGGACCTGAAAAACGACCGCTTGTTGATTACCAACAACGTGCCTTACGGTGCCATCCTTTCAGTAAAAGACGGCCAGGATGTAAAGAAAGGCGAGGTTATTTGCACATGGGATCCGTTCAACAACATTGTTGTTGCTGAAATTGACGGTGTAATCCATTTGGAGAACGTTATTGACGGTATCACCTTCCGCGAGGAAGCCGACGAACAAACCGGCCACCGCGATAAAGTGGTTATTGAAACCAAGGATAAAACCAAGATACCAGGCATTGTGCTGGAAGGCAAGGAAATTAAAAACTACAACTTACCGGTGGGCAGCCGCTTGGTGATTGAAGAAGGCGAGGAAGTAAAAGCCGGCCAGGTAATTGTGAAGATACCGAGAACACTGCGTAAGAGCGGTGACATTACCGGGGGTTTACCACGTGTAACTGAATTGTTTGAAGCACGTAACCCAAGCAACCCATCCATTGTTTGCGAAATTGACGGTGTGGTGGCATTTGGTAACGTAAAACGTGGTAACCGCGAAATAGTGGTGGAAGCCAAAGACGGAATTGTTAAAAAATACTTGGTACCGCTTACCCGCCAGATATTGGTACAAGATGGTGACTTTGTAAAAGCAGGCACCGCACTTTCCGACGGGCAAACAGCACCTGAGGACATCCTGAAAATTAAGGGTCCGTTCGCCGTACAGGAATATGTGGTAAATGAAATACAGGAAGTTTACCGCTTACAAGGTGTGAAGATAAACGACAAGCACGTTGAGGTTATCGTACGCCAGATGATGAAAAAAGTGGAAATTGTGCATGCGGGCGATACCAAATTTTTGGAGGAAGACCTTGCAGACCGTTTTGACTTTATTGAAGAGAACGACAGGATTTACGATAAGAAAGTTGTTACCGAGCCTGGCGAAAGCAGCAAAATGAAACCCGGCCAAATTGTTACCGTGCGTGAGTTGAGGGAAGAAAATTCCATCTTGCGCCGCGCTGACAAAAAGTTGGTAGAAGTAAGGGATGCCGAATCTGCAACAGCACAACCGGTATTGTTGGGTATCACTAAGGCGTCACTGGGTGTACAAAGCTGGATATCAGCCGCATCATTCCAAGAAACTACTAAGGTATTGAGTTCAGCAGCCATCCAAGGTAAAACCGATGATATGTTGGGCTTGAAAGAAAACGTAATTACCGGCCATCCGATACCGGCTGGTACTGGTAGCCGCGCTTTTGAAAACCTGATAGTGGGCAACAAGGAAGAATACGAACTGCTTACCACCAGCCGCGAAGCCATGAGCTTTGACGACGAAGATTAAGCAAAGCTGTTTAAATAGTGTAAAAGCCTCCCGGTGTAAAAACTGGGGGGCTTTTTTTTGCCAGTCTGGCGCGGCCCAGCTGACTGGCAAATAGCATGATGCAATATAGCAGAAGCAAATAATGCGTTGAGGGCCTTTGTTGGTGCTTAAACCAACAAAGTATAAGGCCAATGCAGGTACTTGGGCGTGTTCTCCGCCTTTGTTGGTGTTTTCACCAACAAAGTATGTGGCAATCGAAGTTGTTTGTGTGCTTACGCAGCGTTATGTTTTCGGCAATGTGAACAATGTTGGTG